>NZ_JBEPOL010000027.1:0-1095 GCF_040546795.1 Devosia sp. UYZn731 | reverse complement strand
GCAGGATCACCGCCAGGCGGCGGGCTACAGCGACAATGGCACGGCGCTGGCCTCGCCGTTGCGCAACCCGCATGCCCCAGGCCTTCAGCCACGACCAGTGACCACGTTGGGTGAGCAGGACCTGGGCGGCCTCGTACAGCATCGTGCGCAGCATGGTGTCGCCACACTTCGAGATGCCGCCGTCGTAGTCGATTTCACCCGACTGGTGACGGCGAGGTGTCAGCCCGACATGGGCACCCACCCCTCTGGAATGAGCAAAGCGCTGCGGCTGGTCGACAGTCGCGCGGTAGGTCAACGCAACAACAGCGCCGACACCCGGCGCCGTCATTAGCCGCCGGCACACGGGATCATGCCGCACGACGTCGAGCAGCATCTTGTGCAGCCTGGTGAACTCCTGGCGCATGACGCGACGGATGGTCAGCATCGGCTCGACGATGGCGGCAAGCCTGGGCAAACCTTCGACCAGCTCGCGGATACGCGTTTCGAACCCCGCTTGCCCGACTACGCCGACCTTCAGGCCGAAGTTGCGCAAAGTGCCACGAAGATCGGCATCAACGTCGAGCATCTTGCGTTGAACCAGCTGGCGCGCAGTCAGCAGCATCCGCTTCTCCTGGCTTGCCAGTGTCTTCACATGCACCGGCTTGAACAGGCCGACGCGCATCATCTGAGCAATGCCGCGCGCGTCGTGTCGGTCGGACTTGTTGATTTGCTGCGCCTTCAACAGCGACTTCATGTGACGGGTCTCGACGCAGATCACGGGCAGGCCGGCCTCCGCCATGCCGTTGACCAGCCACTGCGAAAGCGGCCCAGCCTCAATCCCGACGCGGCCGTAGTCCACGCCGATCGACGTCAGCAGCGTGATGATGTCGTCCGGCTCAGACGGCACCTTCCGCTCGCATATCACCTTACCGGCCTCATCGACGACGCACACCGCCGTCTCCTGCACCGACACGTCCAGTCGCACAAAATGCGCCATCGCCGTTGCTCCTTCCTTCGATGCCCGAGGTCAGGGGTGACCTCGCAAGCATCGTACATGAAGGGGCTGCAGCTTCCCGATCCCAGATCCCGCCGCAGCCGCCGCGATACACCATCTTT
>NZ_JBEPOL010000026.1:0-1232 GCF_040546795.1 Devosia sp. UYZn731 | reverse complement strand
TGGACTGCCCCCGGTTTGGCAGACATTTCCCAGCCTCACGCCGCGGCGCTTTCAAACGCCTCGGGACTGACGCCGCCAATATGGCTGTGGCGGCGGGTTCGGTTGTAGAAGACCTCGATATAGTCGAAGATGTCGGCTCGAGCGAGGTCGCGTGTTTTATAGATGCGTTTTCGAATGCGCTCCTTTTTCAGGCTCGAGAAGAATGACTCGGCCACGGCATTGTCCCAGCAGTTAGCGCGTCGGCTCATGCTGGGTTCGAGGTTGTTGGCCTGACAGAACCGCTTGAAGTCATCGCTGCCATATTGGCTGCCCTGATCTGAGTGAACAATGACGCGGCCGGCAGGCTTTCTGCGCCAGACGGCCATCAACAGCGCATCCATGGCCAGCTCTCTGGAGAGGCTGGGCTTCATCGACCAGCCCACCACCTTGCGCGCGAACAGGTCGACGACGACCGCCAGATAGAGCCAGCCCTGCCAGGTCCTGATATAGGTTATGTCCGTCACCCAGACTTTGTTGGGAGCATCAACCGTGAAGACGCGCTGCAGGCGGTTTGGAGCAATGATCGAAGGGCGGCCAGCAATGCCTCGCGGCTTCTTATAGCCGCGCACTGGCTTGATGCCGTTCTCAGCCATGATGCGTTCGACACGGTGGAGGCCGCAGACTTCGCCAACTTCTCGCAAGTCACCGAAGATGCGGCGCGCACCGTAAACGCCATGACTGGCACTATAGGAATCCCGGATGAGATCGAGCAGGCGAGCATCTTCCCTGGCGTGATCGCTCACCGGCTCGTGCAGCCAGGCGTAAAACCCTGCGCGAGCCACCTGCAAAATCCGGCACATCAGCGTGATGGCGTAGTCATGGCGGTGCTCGTTCATGAAGCGGTACTTCACTCTGGTTCCCTGGCAAAGTACCGCGCGGCTTTTTTTAAGAGATCCCGCTCCTCCTCCGTACGCCGCAGTTGCGAACGCAGGCGAAGAACCTCGCTCTTGGCTTCGAGAAGCTCCTGCGATTGTTGCTCGGATCGGTCGGGTGACACGGCCTTCACCCATTTATACAGGCTATGGGCCGACACGCCCAAACGCGCCGCGACATCCGGAACGCGATAGCCGCGTTCAACCACCTGCCGAACGGCTTCTTCTTTAAATTCCGGCGTAAATCTCTGTGTACTCACAAGCTGCCTCCTATGCTCCAAGGATAGGCGGGGCCTGTCTACCGGGCTAGGGGCAGTCCAA
>NZ_JBEPOL010000025.1:0-1458 GCF_040546795.1 Devosia sp. UYZn731 | reverse complement strand
CGGGCACGAGGCCCGCCTTTTCCGATATTTGCCGAACCGAGATTAACGGAGCAGCTGGAGCACGCCCTGGTCGGCCTGGTTGGCCATCGACAGGGTCGACTGAGCCAGGGACTGACGGGTCTGCAGAGCCAGCATGTTGGCAGCTTCCTGGTTCATGTCGGCCAGGGTCAGGTTGCCAGCGCCGGTTTCCAGGGTGTTGGTCATGGACTTGGTGAAGTCCTGACGGTTCTGGACGATCGACAGGTTCGAGCCGAAGGACGAAGCCTGCGAACGAACCGAAGTCAGCGCGGTGCCGATCTGAGCGATGTACTTGTCGATGTTGTCGTCGCTATCCAGATCCTTGGCAGCAAGCGTCGTCGTGACCTTGAGGTTGGACGAGTTGACGGCCTTCTGGCCCTTGGTGCTGATGTCGATCGAGGAGGTGCCGGTTTCGTTGAAGGTGATCTTCAACTTGTCGCCACGCAGCAGGTTGATACCGTTGAACGAAGCATCGTCCGACAGCTTGTCGAGCTGGTCACGCAGCTGGTTGAACTGGGTAGCCAGATCGGAGCGGACGGTGTTGCCACCGATGGTGCCTTGACCGGTCATGTAGGTGCCGCCGGTAACGGTCAGCTTCTGGGTCGAGTCGTTCTCGATGCGCAGCTTGCCGTTGTCGTTCGAAGCACGAACCTTGCCCTGCAGAGACACGGTGTCGTTGATGGTGTTGACCAGTTCATCGGTGGTCTTGGCGGCAAAGGATGCAACCGAAGCGCCGATGGTGGCAGCACCGCCAGTGAGCGTACCTTCAGTGATGGTCACTGCAGTGGGCGTGCCAGTGCTGGTGGTGTTGGCGATCGCGAGCTTGCCGGCAGCGTCAACCGAGGCCGAAACCTTGGCGTCAGCGGAGCTGGCAGCAGCGTTGATCTTGTCGGCGATCATCTGGGCAGTGTCGCCAGTGGCCAGGGTGATGTCAGACGTGGTGGTGACGCCATCGCTGATCTTGAGCTGCTTGCCGTTGTCAGCCAGGGCAATGCCGCCGGCAGCAATGGCAGTCGCCTGGGTCATGACGGCCTTGCCGGTGAGAACGGTGGCAGTGCCGAGCGAGCCGCCAGCGAGCGTGAAGGAGCTGGCAGCGGTTGCAGCCGGAGGAGGGGAAGCCAGGGTATAGGAGGCGGTCAGGAACGACTTGTCCTGGCGAGCCTGACGCAGGGTGGACTGCATCGATTCCAGGTTCTTGGTGATCGAGGTCAGGCCGTTATTGGCAGCTTCGATGGTCTTGACGCCATTGGCCATCGAATCCATCAGGTTGTTCAGGTCGTTGGAACGGCTGTTCAACGAGGCGGCCGTGAAGAAGTTGGTCGGGTTGTCGAGAGCGGAGTTGACCTTGTTGCCGGTCGAAAGGCGGTCCTGGGTCTTGGCCATCAGGGTCGCGGTGCCCTGGAGAGCCGACAGGTTTGAACGGACGGCTGCCGTCAAATT
>NZ_JBEPOL010000024.1:0-2492 GCF_040546795.1 Devosia sp. UYZn731 | reverse complement strand
GTGTTGATTGTCGCCTGGAACTGACCCGGGGTTGTCATTGAGAAGTGACCCGCCTGTAGGATAGTTTCCCGCGGTGCGGGGATGGTCAAGTGGCAGGCTTTTCCTTTCGTATTTTGGGCGCTGCAGCACTTGCCCGGAAGCGGAAGCTGTCGTTGCCGGTTTCGAGGATATGGCAGTGATGGGTGAGCCGATCGAGCAGCGCGGTGGTCATCTTGGCGTCGCCGAACACGCCGGCCCATTCGCTGAAGCTGAGGTTGGTGGTGATGATGACGCTGGTCTGCTCGTAGAGCTTGCTGAGCAGATGGAACAGCAGCGCCCCGCCTGACGGGCTGAACGGCAGATAGCCCAGTTCATCGAGGATGATGAGGTCGAGCCGCAGCAGACGCTCAGCAAGCTGACCCGCCTTGTTCACCGCCTTTTCCTGCTCGAGCGCATTGACCAGGTCGACAGTGGCGAAGAAGCGGACCTTCTTGTGGTGGTGGCGGACCGCCTGGATGCCCAGCGCTGTGGCAACATGGGTCTTGCCGGTGCCGGGACCGCCGATCAGCACCACATTGTCCGCGCCTTCGATGAAGGTGCCGCGGTGCAGCTGCTGGACTGCGGCCTCATTGATCTCGCTGGAGGCAAAGTCGAAGCCGGTCAGATCCTTGTAGGCGGGGAAGCGGGCCCCCTTGAGGTGATAGGCGATCGACCTGACCTCCCGCTCGGCAAGTTCGGCCTTGAGCAGTTGGGACAGGGTCGGCACCGCCGTATCGAAGGCGGGCGCACCCTGTTCGATCAGCTCGTCCACGGCCTGGGCCATGCCATACATCTTGAGGCTGCGGAGCATGACCACAACGGCGGCGCTGGCGGGATCATGACGCATGGCGAACATCCTTGCCACGCAGCGTATCGTAGCGCTCCACATTGGCTTTGGGTTCCTGGCGCAGGGTCAGAGCCTGAGGCGCATCGATCAACGCCACCGCAGTCTCTTTGCCATCGACCAGTCGATGCAGAAGATTGAGGATATGGGTCTTGGTCGGAACGCCCGCCTCAAGCGCGACCTCGACGGCACACAGGACCGCCTGCTCGTCGTGGTGCAGCACCAGCGCCAGGATCTCCACCATCTCCCGATCACCACCCGGGCGCTTGATCAGGAGCCCCTGCAACCGCCGGAACGCCTCGGGCAGATCGACGAACGGCGCCCCATTGCGCAGGGCGCCAGGCTTGCGCTGGATCACCGCCAGATAGTGCCGCCAGTCATAAACCGTGCGCCCTGGCTGGTGATGTGACCGATCTATGATGCGAGCGTGCTCGCACAAGATCTGGCCTTCAGCCACGACCAGGATCCGCTCAGGGTAGATCCGCAAGCTGACCGGGCGGTTCGCGAACGAGGCTGGCACGCTGTAACGGTTGCGATCGAAGTGCACCAGGCACGTCGGGGTCACGCGCTTTGTCTGTTCGACAAAGCCGTCAAAGGGTCGCCCCAGGGGCATCAGGCTCGCCACCTCACCGGCATGCGCATCGGCCACGCTGCCCGGAAGGTTGCCATGCACGATCTGGCCCCATTGGGCGATGCACCGCTCTTCGAGCCAGGCGTTCAAGCCATCGAGATCAGCGAAGTTAGGCAGTGGCTGCCACAGGCGCCGGCGGGCATCCTGCACATTCTTCTCGATCTGCCCCTTCTCCCATCCTGATGCCGGATTGCAGAACTCGGGCTCGAACAGATAATGGCTGGCCATCGCGGCGAACCGGGCATTGACCTGCCGGGCCTTGCCCGAGCCGATCCGGTCGACTGCGGTCTTCATGTTGTCGAAGATGCCGCGACGGGGAACGCCGCCCAGAACCCGGAACGCCTGGGTCATCGCGTCGAACAGCATCTCATGGGTCTGCAGCGGATAGGCCCGAACAATGAACGCCCGGCTGTGCGACAGCTTGGTATGGGCCACCTGCAGCTTGGTGCGCTCGCCGCCCAGGATGGCCCAGTCTTCGCTCCAGTCGAACTGGAAGGCTTCGCCCGGTCCGAACACCAGCGGCACGAAGGTGCCGCGCCCGCTGGTCTGTTGCTCGCGCTGCCGATCGCCCTTCCAGGCCCGCACGAACGCCGCGACGCGCTCATACGAACCTTCATAGCCCAGCACCACCAGATCGGCGTGCATCCGCTTGGCCGTGCGCCGCTGCTTGCGCGATTTACCCGCCTCCACCCGCAGCCAGTCGGAGAGCTTTTGCGCAAAAGCATCCAGCTTGCTGGGCCGCACCGGAACCCTGAACTTGGGGTCCACCGTGTCGGCCCGCAGATACTTGCGGATGGTATTGCGGGACAATCCCGTGCGTCGCTCAATCTCCCGGATCGGCACTCCCTCACGGAAATGCCAGCGCCGGATTACGCTCAATAACGCCATGTCGATCACTCCAATGTCCCCCGGCAAACAGCCTGGGAACGATCAAAACATGGGTCAAATCTCAGTGAAAATTTACGCCCTCAGAGGGTCAGTTCTCAGTGGCAATCAACA
>NZ_JBEPOL010000022.1:0-22862 GCF_040546795.1 Devosia sp. UYZn731 | reverse complement strand
AAACCGGTCATCACCTTATGGGTGCCCGCGTCCCCGCTCAGGTCGTGGTTGTACCGGTAATCGACCCGAACCAGCCAGCCATCACCAACATCGGCCTCTAAGCTAGCTCCAACCGATACAAAAGCGTCCGTGTCAAAGCTGTAGCCCAGGCCAGCTGTGCCAAAAACACTGATGGTGTCGGTTAGACCAAAGCCAGCCCGAAGGTCCCCTTCAAGGGTGACTTCGCCACGAGATGCCGCAAACGCCACAGCTTCTACCCCCAATAGCAAATCCGCTGCTGAAAAAGTGTTGCCGACCACTAGCGCGATTGCGAGCCCGTCGTTTGCGCTGAAAGAATAGCCAGACAGAATACCAGCGTAAGGCCCTCCTTGGCCTTGCGTCACGTAGTTCGTGGGCAGTGGAGGAAGGTTTGGCAATGTGGGCATCGATCCAGCTGAGGCGGTTCCGATCGAGGCCAGCAACAAGGAAGAAATAGACAGAACCAAGCGCAGCATGAAACATCCTTATGATCCAATCCAGCTTGTATCATTATGGTTTCCACGAGCTTAACGGCGGTGGACAAGGAACCATTCAGAAGCGCCTTGAGCAAGCGGGGCCAGGTACAGAACCGCCACACCGTGGGGGTGCCAGGGCAAAGCCGCAAATGTCTGCTGCGCATCGTAGCCCGTCCAAAAGCAGGCCCCCCGATCCGATCAATGCTTGTGGCAGCTCCGGCTCGCGCCGCTATGCCGACCACGAAAAGAAGCGTGACCCGCCCAGGACGAAACGCAGTGGAAGAGCAAATTGGAGCTTGGCCTCAATGCCCAATTAAAGAAGCGAACATCCGCTGTCTTGTCACCCGGCGGGCGGTATAATTTTGGCAGGCTGACTACGAGGGGGTATCAATGTATATCCGACACGAATTTTATTGGTTGCTGTGGAGTTCCGTGGCTTGCATCGTCATAAGCTTTGCGATGGCCGCCGTGCTGATTTTCTTAAAGTTCAAAGCGGCGATGAATCCTTGCGCTTTACCCGTGAAGGTCGAGCCTTTGCGTCCACTCAATTCTATAATGTTCTCTATGACGAAAAGAACAAAAATATCAGGATCGCATTTATAGCAATGTTTGTCTTGTTGGGACTTGGCGCCACAACTCTAATTGTAATAATACCTGTCTTTGGGACTACAGTTACGGCGCCTACGGCCTCTTGAGAAAAAAACAGCGAAGCACAGGATCACCATAACCCTGATGAAATGGTGCACCGGCCAGATAGCCGTTCCATTATCGCAGTTACGCGATTTATATGCTGCGGCGCAGTGGCTTGCCGCCTATCGCAACAATCTTAAATGGCTTGAGCGGCAGGGCTGAGAAGAAATAGTTTTCACGGTTGAGCTGGTCGGAGCTCACCTGGCCAGCGTTCAGACACGCAGTATCGTGGGCACGACTAATTTTTTTTGCCTGGCGCGGATGACAATGTTCACGCTCATGGCCCGGAAAAGCCACATGCCACCTTTCGGCGGCCTTGGTCAGTAGTTCCCTCGCGGGAGGCGGACACTCTCTCGAGAGCCGTAAGTGAACGCAGTATGGGCCGTCACGGGGTCTGAAGTCAACGTCAGCCACCTCGCCCGGACACTGGCTGCATCAGGTCAGACCGAGAAAGACGGCCAGAGATCGGGTGACCGACAGCATTGCCTCGTCATCAAGA
This sequence comes from Devosia sp. UYZn731, assembly GCF_040546795.1. Classification (NCBI taxonomy): domain Bacteria; kingdom Pseudomonadati; phylum Pseudomonadota; class Alphaproteobacteria; order Hyphomicrobiales; family Devosiaceae; genus Devosia; species Devosia sp. UYZn731. The sequence continues at coordinate 21,179 of NZ_JBEPOL010000022.1, read as the reverse complement.
TGGCCAAATGGAGCTCCGAGCTTTTCGCGCTTCACCGACATGGCCTTGTCGATCATGACCTGCGACGGCTTATGCAGTCCATTTTCTGCTGTCGGCTGGATGGAAGGCCGGATCAGCGGGGCTTCCACCAATGTCCCGATATCAGAAATACGGTCACTGTGCCTGTGGCTTCGAACTGGTCGGACTGGATGATGAGGGCAGGGCGCAGTTTTCCGAAGTCTCCAGGGATGGCGACTGTAACGAGGTCACCACGCCTCATGCGTTGGCCTGGTCATCTAGGTCCACCAAGGCAGCATCCAGGAAGACCTCCAGCTAGTGATCAGCCGCATCGGCTGCAGCAACCACACGCGACTGGCGCCGGCATTCTTCTGCAAAGCCCGGGCGACGCGTATCCGGCACCCAGATCTGTACCGGGCGCAATCCCGCTGCTCTGAGCGCATCACAACGCTTCTGGACTCGCCGGCCAAAGGATACAGGCGTTGGGAGAACTCCGAATTCGTTAGCAAGTGGTGCCGTCCCTTGTGTGTCGCCATTGCGATAGAAGGTCTTTAATCGGCCACCAGGTCGATGGGGCGGCCGCCCGCCCGAGCGATCGCCTTTGCTTGGCGCATGACAGCCCAAAACGCCGTTCCTGGGAGGAACCAGTAAAATTTCTTGGGGCGCGGGGTCTGGCACCATGCTGCGAATCGCGACCGCGATGTAACCGTCGAAAACTCGTGAGGGGCTAAGCCCAGACAATAAAAAACCCGCCAGGGGCGGGCTTGATATCCGGTGAGACGCTGGGAAATATCTGTCTGTGGTAAGACAGATTTTCCCCCAAACCCCGGTACTTTCCAAGTGGATTCTTGCCACGGTTTCGTGCTGCCTTTTTTTTGGCGAGCGGTCCTCGTGAGAGGCCCTGCTTCCGGCGGTTTCAACTGCCCCAGGTGATGGCTTAGGTGCGTCTAAAAGAAGCTGAGACCAAAACGTCCATCCTGGTGCCAGACTAGCCGGCAAGGCTGTAGGGTGTGGTCAGGGACCAGCATGTAAAACTCTCCATGAAGCGGAGAGGAAGGTCTAAACGCGAGGCCGGCTCCCGCATCAGAGATGTCTGTTATTGCTACGACCATGCGCTCAAGCCCGCCCCCGGCAACCAGCGTTGCGGTGATCTTCACGGGATGTCTCACTTGCCTGCGACGTTCGGGTTCCATCCCACAACACTAGCGTATCAGCTCATCTGATTGCTGAAAAAAGTAGATCAAATCTGATCTGAGGAAGCCGCCCAGCTATTCCGACCGAGTGAGCGAGGAGATGAGGGCACGAAGAGCCTGGTTTTGAGCGGAGTGTCGCTCCTCGATCAGGAAACCGCCGAGATCGGAGGTCCTCTCCTCGCCTCCAGATGCGGCGTTTGGTATATGCCTTATCGACACGATGTCGTCCGCGCCGGAATGTAGAAGCCACCGATCGCCATTTTCGCTGGTGTAGAATACGCGTTCACCGTTGCGCACTTGCCGATTTCGCCTTCGAAGGTTTCGTTTTGTCCGGTTGCTCCTGCTTGGAGCCATCCTGCTTGCGGCCCAAGTCGTCGATATTGTCGTCCATCTGCTCGCCTGGCTCCGTTTCGAGTGGCGCTGGCTTCGGCTTCTCATTCCGATTGGTCATTTCGCATCTCCGCAGTTAGATGGATAACAACAGCCGGCGCCGTCAAAGGTTCAAGCTTACCGATTAGAGCAACCATAGAGCCACGTCTGAGGGTCATTGACGAGACCAACAATGACCATACCCAATGACCTCTCTGACAAAGCCTAAAATCGTTTTCACGCCTGCGGGAGGTAGTGCAGCAACTGATTGATCGCATGCGGGGCGCCTGCTGAGACGGCATCAGGACATCTGGCAGGCCTGACCGCACGGACGCGGGCGCTGATGAAGTGACGCCGCGACGGTGACACAGCCGACTCTCCTGAGGCTGACTGATTAGGACTGTGCGTGCTAGTGCGCGCCTAAGGCAATCGGTCGGAACGCCGCGACTAGGTGCTGGTCAAGTTTAGTTCCCATGGCCAAAAGGACTGAGAACGCTTCTGGCGGTCGCATGCCCGAACGGTAAGTTCGTTCTTCGACCAATGCGGAATAGATGTCGACGATGGTTACCATCCGGACGGTGTCCGAGATTTCGGCGCCCCGCAATCCATGCGGATAACCCGACCCATCAAGCAATTCATGGTGGCATAGGACCACGTCTAGCGCTTCTTTTGGAAATCCACCCTGCCTGTGAAGCGCCTCAAAGCCCAACTGAGTATGTTCTCGCATCTGCGACATCTCTAGGTCCGTTAGCTTACCGGGCTTGTCCAAGATCGCGATTGGGATAAAGGCTTTGCCCACATCGTGCAGCAGTGAGGATCGCGCGAGGCGTCGTTGGTCGGCTACACTAAAACCGAGATGCTGAGCGAATGCCACCGCAAAGCCCGTAACTGAGAGGCAGTGGCGATAGGAGCTGTTATGATGGCTAGCAACGACGTCGAGCCACGGTTTCAGGCCTGAGGCCCGAAGCGCTTCGGCAATGTCATTTTCCTGGGCCAAGACATCGTCAAGGGTCAATGGCCGGCCATTTGGCAGCCCTTCAAAGATCTGGACCAGCACCGAATGAGCAGCGGCCACCCCTGCGCATACGGGTTCAAGCCCGGCGTCGAGGCGTTCCTGGAATGTTGCCGAGCTATCACAGCGCAGCGCGCTCAGAAGTTGTTCGGGTATGAATGGCCGCGAGACCGTGCCGAAGGCGTTGAGGGCGCGGGCCTGGGTCTCGGTGTGGTGGTTTGCCGTGGTCACAAAATAGCGTGGCGTTTTGTAACCGAGCGACCGATCCAACGCCGATCGAAGGCGAACGGCGGCGTCAGCATCGGCCAAGTCGATATCAAGGAACAGCCTGAAGTAGCCAGAGGGTTGCTTTGCCAGGTCATCCAAATGAATTTGGGTGACCTGGCTAGTGGCACGCAATATCGCCGCAAGGTCGCCGCTCCGATCCGGGCGGTCGGAGACGAGCAAAATCCCGTGGCGGTCCGCACGGAGAGGAATGGCGTCCTCTTCGCCATTTTGGCGCGGGACAAGATCAAGCATACTCTTCCCTTCCGGAATTAGGCGGTAGTTCCCCTTCTGAGTATCGCCGAAAATCGCTGCGAGTCAGCATGTTAGAGGCACCAATGCCAAGGCACAGTTAAGGCGGCATTAATCGTGCCTGAGGCCGTGAAGAGTATGGTGGGCCGTTTGGCGGGAAAGCTTTAAGACCTGCAGTTATACTCCGCCACGGTCACGAAAGCCCCTGCCGGATATGAGCGCATTAAATGTTTCGCAACTGAAGCGGCTGGGTCTGACGGGTGGCAAGCTCGGCTGCTGCGTGGTTTCGGCCGACGGCAGCATTGTCTTCGGGAACGCGGCATTCTGTGCCCTGTTGGGCTACGGCGCCGACGTTCTTTCCACCCTCAATCTAATCCAACTCACCAGCAGCGACACTGCCGCACAATTGCGCCATAACGCGATCCACGACGCGCTTGGAGTTGGACTGGATTGCAGCTTGGTCCGTGGAGACGGAACGCCAATCTGGGTCCATGCCGTCGCTTCCCTCGGCAGTAATCTGCCAAACGGCGAAATAGTTCTGCAAGTCGTTGGCATCGAGCGGCAGAAGGCGATTGAGGCGGCATTGGCGCTCAGCGAAAGTCGACTTAATTTTGCTCTGGAAGCGGCAGGGCAGGGCGTTTGGGACCACGATATACCCACCGATACCATGTTCTATTCGCCCGGATGGCGACAGATGCGCGGCATCGCGCCTGATGAAGAGGTCAATGGCGCGCTGGAAGCGTGGCTAGCCCGCATTCACCCGGACGACCGCGGTCACATCCACGCGGAGGTGAAGTTGCAAAACACCGGCCACGAGGCTTTTCGAGTGCTGGAATACCGCGAACAGCATCGCAATGGGCACTTTATCTGGATTCAAAGTCGGGGACGGCCCGTCGCCTGGAACGAAAACGGCCTCGCGATACGAACGCTTGGCACCGATACCGACATTACTAAGAGGAAAGAGAGTGAGCTGCAATTTCAGGTCATATCCCGACGGCTGGAGCTGGCTTTGGAAGTGTCCCAGATTGGTGTCTGGGAACAGGATCTGGACACTGGGCATGTGATATGGGATCGCCGCATGCACGAAATTTATGGTCGCGGGCAGCGAGATGAGGCGCTCAGCGAGCACGATTGGGAATTCGCGATCCATCCTGCCGACCGGAACCGCGCCAAACACGAATTTAGCTCGGCTGTACAAAATCGGTCTGACTATACCTCTGAGTTTCGGATTGTTTTGCCCGAAGGCAATATTCGGCACATCAGGTCACGGGGGCGTTATTTCACTGCTGCGCTCGGCCGCGGCAAACTAATTGGCGCGGAATGGGATATCACCCATGACGTGGAACGGACCGAGCAACTGTACGACGCGCGCCTCCTGGCCGAGGCTCGTTTCAATGAGCTTCAGATGGCGCAAAATCGTATACGTCACGCAGCCATGCATGATCATCTTACCGACCTGCCGAACCGACGTTTTCTCGACCATAAGCTGGCGGAGCAGTTGCCATTTGTAGGTGCCGATGGACGGCGCATGGCCCTACTTCACATTGATCTTGATTGGTTCAAGCAGATTAACGATCGATTTGGACACGCCGTCGGAGATTTCATGTTGCAACATGTCGCAGACATATTGCGTCAGAATGCTCGCAACGACGATTTCATCGCTCGGGTGGGCGGCGACGAATTCGTATTACTCTCTTGGTTCGGCGACAGCGACGCGTCGTTGCGCAGTGTTGCCTCAAGCATCATCGAGGCCTTGACCAAAAATGTGCCGCACGATGGATTAACCCTCCAGATCGGCGCTAGTATCGGTATTGCCTACGCGGAAGATGCGTCGGTATCTGCTACAACCTTGCTGCAGCGCGCGGACGTAGCGCTTTATCGGGCGAAGGCTCTAGGGCGCAATCGCTACGAGCTCGCAACTGCGCAGGCTGCATAGTTAGCTGTGGCCACTGTCACGGCTGCATGCGAATACGTCGCTGGCCGCCAGGCCGTTTGCGAATGGCCAGACTTCATGAACCAGGTTTACGCAATCCGCGTCATTGGCCCTCTCCCGGTCGGCTACGGTCCGTCGAGCGGCGGCAACGGTGACGGCCTTGTGGGTGGGAATGGCGGCGGCGGATCAATGGGCCGAAGGACTTTGCGCCCGCTCCCAACGACGATCCCAAGCCCAACTTTAACTGCCCGAAAGACTTCCATATGGCGCCGTAAGCCACGCATCTGACGCCAACGTTGAAGCCACCCCGTGTCCACGGGGGCTTTGCTGTTTGTACAGTAGAGGCGTTAGCCGCCGCCCGCAGTGGAGCAGTGAGAGAGACGACGTCGGACTCAGTTTCCGCAAGCCAGGTTAGCCAGTATTGTCAGCCGCTTCGACCTGCGAGCGAAAGCGCAAGCTCGAACGGCGCGCCGCCGGCGGGGGCATCGCCAACGGTAACGTGGACTTTATGGCGGCTGGCGATGTACCAAACCAGGTTCAACCCAATCCAGCGCGTCGAACTCGGCACAAGCACCGGTTGCATGGCGATGACACTTCCGACATGACGTGCCATAGAGGCTGAAGAGTTCAACAAAGGGAGCACACCATGACAACTGCCAACGAGATCGCCGACAAACTCGCCGCCGAGCACAACCTCACCAAAACTCAGGGCAAGGCCCTTGTCGATGGCGTGCTTAAGGCCATCACCGATGCGGCTGTCGCTGGCGAGGAGATTTCTCTGCCCGGGTTCGGGAAATTCAAGGTCAAGGCAACTCCCGAGCGCGACGGCCGCAATCCGTCCACTGGCGCCACTATCAAGATTGCCGCTTCAAAGAAGTTGACCTTCACGCCCGCTAAGGCACTCAAAGACAGTCTTAACGCATAGCTAGTCAACAGGGGCGCCAGGTGCGCCCCTTCATTGGTTCCACCCTGATACTGCTTGCCCGCCTTCAGTGTTCCACAAGTCGGGCTGCCTTGCCTTGCCTTGCCTCGAGTTCCCCAAGGAGCTGCCGGAACGGCATAGGTCGGGCAAACAGCCAACCCTGCGCCAACTGCACCCCACGATCACGGAGCTGGCAAGCCTGGGTTTCCGTTTCAACGCCCTCGGCAATCAATTTGAGGTTCAGTGATTGTGCCATGTCGATGATGTGCAGGATTACGCTGCTGGTGGCTGCGCCCGTGCCTAGCGTGTCCACGAAGGACTTGTCGATTTTCAGATAGTCCAGCTCAAGCTTCTCCAGCGAGGAAAGGCTCGAGTAGCCCGTGCCAAAATCATCGATAGCCAACAAAATCCCATTGCCACGCAAGCGATGAATTATGGGACCGGCCTTCTTGGGGTCAGTGAAGCTGCGTTCGGTCGCCTCGACGAGCAAATTGCCCTTTCCAGCCCCGGTGGCTTCAGTGAGCCGATCCAGCAGTGCCAGTGTGCGTTCGTCCTCAAGGTCTGCAGGGGACAGATTTATGCCCAGGTGGAAATCTGGGTGGAGTTGGAAAAAGCCCGCCGCGTCGCGCGAGGCTAGTTCCACCACATGTTCTGACACGATTTGGATCAGGCCAGCTTCCTCCGCCGCAGGGATGAACAGGTCTGGGGGCACCAGCTCCCCCCCGCGGTCCCAGCGCAGGAGCGCCTCAGCACCGACCCAAGCGCCGGTCGCCAGATCGACAATGGGCTGATAAACTAGGAAGAACTCCTTCCGGCGAAGGCCGTCACGGATAACGCTGGGCATGGCCCGATGCTGCCTCGCTAGCTGCAGCACGGCCAGTGCCAGAACCCCGCCCGCTAGTATGCCGACCGGCAGCGCGACCGCAGCGACGCCCTGCACACGCTGGTTCAGCTGAGCAATAGGTAAAGCGACAATCGCGCCGATGAGATAGCGCTCGGATTGGATGACCACGACTACATGCCCGTCTTGCACGAATTGAGCTAGGTTGCCCTCAGCAAGCGTCTGGATCCATAAAGGATCGATGTACCCGCGCTGGGTCAAAATCTGGCCATTGGCCTGGGAATACGTCGCCAGCGCCACCTCCGGCACATCCAGAGCCGTATCGATCGGCAAGTCCTTGTGGACTATCGCTGCATAATTCCCCGACTGAACCACAACGAAGCTTGAACCCACTGCAAAGGGGAACTTCACGTCCGTCCGTAGTTTGACGCCGCTCGACTGCACGACATCCACGGGTCCCATGTCGGTTACGGCCCCGGCAAGCCCGAGCGATGAACAAGCGAGTGATTTCCCTCCACGCGCCCCACAGCTTGGATATAGCTCGATGCCAGATCAATCTCGCGCATCAGTGACACGATTTCGGCGCTGCAGGGGTCACCGCTGTCCAACGCTTCTAGCCTGCGGATACCCTCCAAAATCTGATCTGATACGCCCTCTGATCGTCGAAGCACGTCCTGAGCATAGCTCAGAGCGCGATTGTATTCGGCATTCGTCCCTTCGCGACTTGCGATGAAAATAGCTAAGAGCGTGGGTAGCAATACGGCTACGAGGGCTGCACCGATCGTGACGGTAAGGGCCATTTTCTTTTTTACGCGTCGCAAAACCGCATCCCCGGCGATCGTTGGATAGTAAAACTATACTAGTTGCGTTGATAACTTACTACGCCGTAACTGACGCTCGACGTTGGTGATTTCAGTTGAAGCGTCCAAGATTCCCCCGATTGAGCAATGCTGCTACTCTGCCACTTGGCGAGCGGTCGCCGCGGTACACGACGAGGTGGGACGCGCTGCCTTCGGTAGCAAAAGTGTCATTCCGGACGATCCATTGCCGCATGACGCCTGACTTCTCACATGTTAGACCGTAGCTCTAACGGAGTGTGCCGATGCCTGATCTACGCCGTGCCTCCGTCGAAACCATGAATTCCGAGCTCGTCGCCGCCGATCCTGCTCTGGTCGGCAATGATGCCTTGCTCGCGTCGGTTTTGGCCGGCTGTGGCGACTGCATAAAGATCCTGGACCTGCAGGGCCGACTCCAGTTCATGAGCGAGGGCGGCAAGCGCGTGATGGAAGTCGAGGACTTCAGTGCGCTAAAGGGCTGCCCGTGGCCGGACTTCTGGGCAGGCGACGGTAATGTCGCGGCCAAGCAGGCGATCGAGAGTGCTGCTGCCGGAAAACGTGCGCGCTTCGTTGGCAACGCCAACACCGCCAAGGGCAATCCCAGGTTCTGGGATGTAGAGGTCATGCCGATCCTAGGTACGGACGGCAAGCCATCGCACCTGCTATCCATATCGAGGGATATCACCGAGCTAACCGATACCCAGAAGCGGCACGACCTGCTGGCTGCCGAACTCCACCACCGGATCAAGAACACCATCACGATGGTCAGCGCTATCGCTACCCAGACGTTTAAGGGCGACGACATCGCGGACCGCCGAACGACGTTCCAAGCCCGGATACAGGCACTCTCGACCGCGCAGGACGTTTTGATCAGCAAGACTTGGCAGAGCGCGCCTATCCAGACCGTGGTCGAAAGCGCACTGACACCCCACCTGTCGAACGAAAACCGATTTACCATTGCCGGGGAACATCTGGAATTGACGGCTCGGCAGTCGCTCTCCATCGCCTTGGCCGTGCACGAACTGGCGACCAACGCCGCCAAGTACGGGGCGCTGTCGGTTGCTGGCGGTGAAGTCGATATCCATTGGTCAACCGATCAGGTGGACGAAACCGGAGATCGGATCTTCAAGTTCACCTGGAAAGAGAACGGTGGCCCTGTGGTAGCGATGCCGACGACCAAGGGTTTCGGGTCCCGGCTGATCGCCCGGGTGCTAGGCGCCGATTTCGGCGGGACCGTGGACGTGGACTACAAACCGGCAGGCGTGGTCTGCATCCTGCGGGCACCTGCGGAGAGCGTGGTCAGCGAGAGCTAGCGCGCTGAATTGACTTATTCCAGGTCAGGAACGTCGCCATCCTGGAACAATACCACCGGCTCGCTAAAGACGCCGTTGACCAGGTCCACCGTGCGCGTCCATGTGATGACGCCCACGTGGCGCCTGGCCATCTCCTTGGCGGTCCCCGGATGGTGCTGGCCTCGTCATGGATCTCGCGCGGTTCGAATGCCGGCAGCAGGTCACCGTCCTCGCCCTTGTCGAGGGCCAGGAGCACGATGAGCTTCTGCGGCAGCGCTGCAGGCTTCTCGGTCCGTTCCATGATCAGGCCCGCAGCTTGAATTCGCCGATGGTCTCGTATGTCCCGCCCGACATGACATGCTGCCTCTCGCCGATGTCGTGGGCGATCCAGTGCTCGAGGACTGCGGGGTAGAGCACCTGAGGCCGCAGGTCGTCGGGCAACTCAACGGTGATAGGATCGAAATCGCTACCGGCACCGAGGAACAGCTCCGCTTCGTCCGGGCGCGGTCCATCGCAATCAACGAAGACATCCAGCGGCCTCATGAGTTCGACTGCCTTGGGTACAACCAGATCGTCGTTTTTGCACCGTCGTCACCGCCGAAGTTGACGTAGACCGCCGCCGCCGGCCAGCTAGGCCCTTCCATCAGGGGAAAGACGGCGGCCTGATAGCAGTCGATCAGCTGTTCGCCGACCTCCCAGATCGAATAATCGCCCAGGTCCAAGCGCTGCCATCCCAACTGATGCCTTCTTCAAAACGGGACTTCAATCTAGAACAAAATGGGAACCTGTGTCGAGTCTAGAGCGTGTTGACAATCGGCTTCTTGGTGTCGGTGCCGCTCATAGCGACCGTTGTTCACCTCGCGCCCCACGCTTGGGCGGCGTGGCGGCGCCAGGATGCGGGACCTTTGCGTGCGGATCGGTCACGGCGTTTTTGTCGGCGCTACCCTTCGCGGGTCATTGCTTGCTCAGTGTGTCTTCGACAGGCTTGCGGTTATTGCCGGCGTCCTTAACGCCGGACTTTGAGGCACCGGTCCTGCTGGCCTCATACTAACTCGTGTGCCTGGCCGCAGCGGACCTTGGCGCCGTCCTGTTTCGTGTTTGGACATGGTCTCCTCCTCAGGGATAGTGGCTCAATTCTTCCCAACGCTACGCTGACAGGAATCGAAGGTTCACTTCTTGTTCGGATCGCCTGGCTCTAACCGGACATGCGTCGTAAACAGGAGATGACGGGTTTCGAGGCAACGGCCACCGTCAGGACCAACTTGCCGTTCTTTGGAATTTCCTCCGCCGCCATGGCGGCGATGGTCATTACGGCCTCCCGGTGGGCTCGGTGGTGGTCTTCGAAGTCCGTGCCATCGTTGTCGATGGCCAGCTCGTCGTTCTCGATGATATCTAAAAAGAATTTGGGCATCGTGCTTGTCGATACTTTCTGGACAAACACTTCCCGCGAATTCCGATTCCGTCACAATGAGTTGCCGTATGTCTGCAAGCGCCAATTCGGCAGTTCAGATCGAGAACAACGGCCGGCTCTCTGAATGGCCCAAGCGCTGCATAAGCAACCATCCCGCGTGATGCAGATTGCAGCCAATCGCGGGGAGCCCACATGTATGAGGAGCGTTAAGTCAACCCAAGCTATCACAAAGGGAAGATTTCAAGGAATATGTTGCACGGCGGCTTTTGGGAAATGGAAGGCGGAATTGAATGGCCGTGATGGGCCGGCAGCGGACTAGCTTAGCAAGGAGGGGTTAGCTGCAGTTTGGCGGCTTCCGACCCCTCGAGGGCAACGTGCTATTTCCCCAAAGCTGACGTTTCTTGCTGTCCTGACGATGCGACGGTAGTCCTGCGCCTATGGTTCCAAGCAACGCGGCATGTTGCGTCGGGCCGACGCCGCGAATAACCTGCTATTGCAGAATGAAATGGCCGTTGCCGATGTCGCGATAGATCGATGGCGGCGGCTCGTATGTTAGGGACCGCATGGAGCTCGTAGTTTCGCTCTCGAGCGGCTCGATGGCCGGGCGCTGGCGGGTGGGGTCGGGGACTGGCACGGCTGCCATGAGGCGCTGTGTATAGGCGTGCTGCGGGTTTTCGAAGATCTGTGCCCTGGAACCGGTCTCAACGAAGCGGCCCCGATACATAACTGCGACGCGGTGGCTGATCTGTTCGACTACCGCCATGTCGTGAGAAATGAACAGCAGGGCAATGCCGGTCACGTTTTGGATGTCCTGCAGCAGTTCGAGCACTTGCGCCTGAACCGAGACGTCGAGCGCTGAAACGCTTTCGTCGGCGACGATGATCTTGGGCGACAGCGACAGAGCGCGGGCGATGCAGATGCGCTGCCTCTGGCCGCCGGAAAATTCATGCGGATAGCGGGAAGCCGCGTCCGAGGGCAGGTCGACACGTCTGAATAGATAGTCGACGCGGTCGGTGAGTTCGCTGCCCTTGGCCAGACCGTGAATCTTGAGCGGCTCGGCTACCAGGTCGCCGACGCGCATGCGTGGGTCGAGCGAGGCATAGGGGTCCTGGAAGATCATCTGGATGTCCCGGCGGATCGGTTTCATCAGCGCCGGACTCAGGCCTGCAATATCGTGACCGTTGACGCGGATATTGCCGGTGAAGCGCACGAGGTTGAGAAGCGCCCGGCCCGTCGTCGATTTGCCGCAGCCGCTTTCGCCGACCAGCGCCAGGGTTTCGCCGGCATGCAGGCGAAACGAAATGCCCTCCACCGCATGGACGCGCGCCCGGCCCGGCCGCAGCAGGCCGCGCCCGACGGCGTAGCGGACGGAGAGATTATCCACCTCAACGACGGGTCGCGGCGGTTTCACCTGCGGCGCGGCACCTTTAGGTAGCAGTGTTCCGGCCATGGCGCCGAGCCGCGGCACGGCATCGAGCAGATCGCGGGTATAGGCCGCGGTGGGCGCGGCGAAGATGGTCCGCACCGGACCGGTCTCCATCTGCCGTCCCTTCTTCATCACCAGCACGCTGTCGGCCATTTCGGCGACGACGCCCATGTCATGGGTGATCAGGATGACGGCGGTGCCAGTGTCCTGCTGCAGCAGGCGGATGAGGCTGAGGATTTGCGCCTGCACCGTCACGTCCAGCGCCGTGGTCGGCTCATCGGCGATCAGAATGTCAGGCCGCTGGCTGAGGGCGATGGCGATCATGACGCGCTGGCGCATGCCGCCCGAGAGTTCGTGCGGGTATTGGTTCAGCCGCCGCGCGGCCTCGGGGATTTGCACCTGATCGAGCAGCGCCAGGGCGCGCGCGCGGGTTTCGGCCGCACGCAAGCGAGCATGAGCTGTGATGGCCTCGGCCAGTTGCCGCCCTACGGTCAGTACCGGATTGAGCGAGGTCATCGGCTCCTGGAAGATCATGCCGATCTCGCGACCACGCACGTTGCGCATGGCCTCGCGCGGCAGGGCAAACAGGTCGCGTCCCTTGAAATGGGCCGTTCCCGCGGCGACACGGGCCATGGGACGCGGTAGCAGGCCGATCAGCGACAAAGCGGTCATCGACTTGCCTGAGCCGGACTCGCCGGCAATGCAAAGCGTCTTGCCGCGCTCGAGCGTAAAGCTGAGCTCATCGACCACGCGCCGGGGGCCGGAAGATGTCGCGACCTCTGTGACGAGGCCGCGCACATCAAGGAGTGAAGCGGTGTCGTTCACTCGAACACGACCCGCGGGAAGTAGAAGCTCACCACCCAGTTCGGCATATCGACGATTTCGGAGATGCGCAGATCGCCGCAGACCGAGCACAGCATGTAGGCCTCCTCGGCCGCGAGGCCATATTGCTTGCCGAGCAGGTCGATCATGCCCGAGACCGCATCGCGGGCACCGGACATCAGGTCGGGACCGATGCCGGTCGTGACCTCATAGCCCCTGGCGTCGAGATGATTGGTGACAGGCCCGAAGGTGGTGAACCGCGGCATCTTCAGGTTCGCCCCTTTCACCAGATCGACCTTCAGCGTGACGTTCATCTGGCTTTCGATGGCGGTACCGCAGACCTCGCCATCGCCCTGGGCGGCGTGGGTATCGCCGACCGAGAACAGCGCGCCTTCAACCTCGATGGGCAAATAGAGCACGGTGCCAACCGTCAGGTCGCGGATGTCGAGATTGCCGCCGACCCGACGCGGTGGCACCACGGAGTGGCGACCCGGCTCGGCCGGCGCCACGCCGATCTCGCCGCAAAACGGTTTGAGCGGGACCTTGCCGTTTTTGGAGAACGCGGCAGGGGCCATGCTGGTCTTGTCATATGACCACAGGGTCAGCGCCGGAGCCTGGAACTGATCGGCCAAAAGCCCAAAGCCCGGGATATTGGCCGTCCAGCCAAAGCCGGACGGCTCGAAGGCATCGAAGGTGATTTTGAGCGCGTCGCCGGGCTCTGCCCCATCGATATAGATGGGGCCGGTGACCGGATTGACTTTGGAGAAGTCGAGCGTTCCCACATCGGCCACGGTGCTGCCGGGCGTAAAATGCCCGGCGCCGCTATCGAGGCACTCAAAATACACGGTCGAGCCGGGCGCAACCCGCTCCACGGGCAGGATCGAACGATCCCACCCGTGATGATGTTGCGCGGCGTGGATGGTGTAGTCGCAGTTACTGCACATCTTTATCGAACACGTAATCGTAGTTGACGGGAATGTGGACCGGATCGACGAAGATGGCATCGGGGCCACCGAGGCGGGCCGATTTCATGGTGAAGCGCTGTTCGTTGAACACCGGCACCCATGGCGCATCGGCCATCACCGCCATGTAGACATCGCTCCACATCTTGTTGCGCTCGTCGGCCTTGGCCGGATCGACCACCGAGTCCGCGGCTGCGGCCTTGGCGTCGAGCTCGGCATTGCAGTATTTCGACCAGTTCCAGCCGCCGTCGCCAGCACCGGTGCAACCCAGGATCGGACCATAGAAGTTGGACGGATCGGGGAAATCGGCGATCCAGGCCATGCCGCCCGACCACACCATGGGGGCAGTGCCGGCGCCGCCGGCCTCGATCACGTTGGCCTGGGCCAGCGAGAGCAATTCGGCCTTGACGCCAATGGCGGCCAGATCCTGCTGGATGGCCTGGGCGATGCGGGGATTGGGATCGACGTTGTAGACGTAAAGTTCCGTGCTGAAGCCATCGGCAAGACCGGCCTTGGCCAGCAGCGCCTTGGCGCCTTCGACGTCAAAGGGAATGCCCGCATAGCCTTCGGTATAGCCCGGCATCGAGGGCGGCAGCGGCTGTGTCGCGATCACGGCGCGATTGTTGATGATGCGGACGATGCGGTCCTTGTTGATCGCCATGTTGATGGCCTTGCGCACGTCGGGATTGTCCAGCGGCGGGATAGTCACGTTGAGGGTGATGTAGCCAGTATGGAGCTGGCCGCCCTCGATGATCATGTCGGCATAGTCCGGGTTATTCTTGACCTCAAGGAACTGCGCCGGCGGGATACCGTCGCCCAGAACGTCGACCTCACCCTTCTCGAGCCGGAGCAGCGCCACGGTTGGTTCCTGGCCAATTTCGAAGGTGATCTGGTCCATCTTAGGGATGCCAGCCTTCCAGTAATCGGGGTTGCGGGCGAACACGAGGCGCTGGCCCAGCGTCCATTCCTCCAGCGAATAGGCGCCGGTGCCGACCGGATGCTTGCCGAAATCGGCGCCGAATTCATCGACCGCTTCCTTGGGCACGATCGAGGAGAAGTTGAGCGCCACGACGTGAAGGAAGGTTGCGTCGGGCCGGGTCAGCGTGATTTCCACAGTCAGCGGATCGATCACCTTGACGCCGGAGAGACCGGTCGCCGAGCCATCGGTCGCCACATCATAGCCGACGATCGAGGCGAAGAAGCCGGCGCCGGGGCTTTGCGTTGCCGGATTGGTCACCCGGTCGAGCGAGTATTTCACGTCCTCGGCAGTCATCCCGCGACCGTTGTGGAACTTGACGCCGGGACGCAGCTTGAATGTATAGACCAGGTTGTCGGGGGAGATGGTGTAGCTCTCGGCCAGGTCCGTGGTCAGGGTTGAGGTGCCGGGCTCGTAATCCATCAGGCTGTCGAACAGCGACTTGATCATCGACCAGTTTTGCCAGTCGTAGCCGATGGCGGGATCGAGGGTGGCGACATCGTCCTTATAGGTGACGATCATCGAGCCGCCCTGCTTTTCGCCCTCGGCGAAAGCGGGTGACGCGATCGCGAGGACCGCGAGTGCCACGCCGGATAACAGCAGTTTACGCATGTAATGTCTCTCCTGTGTTGTTGGTGTCAGCGCAGCTTGATGCGCGGATCGATGAGGGGGGCGATAAGGTCGGCAATCAGATTGCCGATGACGATGGCGCAGGCGGAAACCAGCGTGACGCCCATGATGATGGGGATATCGACGCGCTGGATCGCCTGCCAGGCAAGCTGGCCTATACCGGGCCAGCCATAAACGCTTTCCACCACCACGATGCCGCTCATGAACATCCCGATATCGATGCCGATCATGGCGACGATGGGCAGGATGGCGTTCGGAATGGCGTGACGGAACAGAACGATGCGGCCGCGCAGGCCCTTGGATTGGGCAGTGCGGATATAGTCGTGGCGCAGCACGTCGAGCATGGACGAGCGCATCATCCGCGCATACCAGCCGGCACCGAGCAGCCCCAGCGTCAGGGCCGGCAGCACGAGATGCTGGAAGGTGCCGTAGCCGCCGATGGGGAACCAGCCGAGCTGCACGGCAAAGACATAAAGCAGCAGGATGCCGATGACGAATTGCGGTGCCGACACGCCGACGAAGGACACCACCATCAGCGCGTTGTCCATAAAGCCGCCACGGCGGACAGCTGCGAGCACGCCCATGGTCAGCCCGATCACCAGCTCGCAGACGATGGCGCCGGCCATCAACAGCAGGCTCGCCGGCAACCGCGCCCAGACCAGTTCGGCCACTTCGGTCTTTTGCAGATAGGAGCGGCCCAAATTGCCCTGCAGCAGGTTGGACAGGTAGCGCCAGTATTGCTCCCAGAGCGGCAGGTCGAGCCCGAGTTGGGCGCGGATATTGGCGACCGTTTCGGTCGTGGCGCTGCGACCGGCGATCTGGCGCACCGGATCGGCGGGCAGCAGATACAGCAGCACGAAGGTTATGACACTGATGCCGAGCAGGATCAGCGCGGCCTGGAGCAGGCGCGCGGCGACATAACGGATCATGCGGACCTCCCCTGCTGGGTCGGATCGAGAATATCGCGCAGGGCATCGCCGAGCAGGTTGAACGCCAGCGACAACAGCAGGATGGAGGCGCCGGGGATGAACACCAGCCAGGGTGCGGTGGCGAAATAGGTCTGGTTTTCGAAGATGATATTGCCCCAACTTGGGGTTGGCGGGCGCACGCCGATGCCAAGGAAGCTCAGCGTGGCCTCGAGCAGCACAGTGGTGGAGATGCCCAGCGTGGCCCAGACCACAATGGTGGACACCAAGTGCGGCAGGATGTGGCGCCACAGGATCAGTCCCGAGCCGGCACCCAGCGAGCGCTCGGCCTCGATGAACTCGCGTTCGGCCAGCGAACGGGTTTCGGTATAGAGCACACGCGCGATCTGCACCCAGTTCACCATGGCGATGACCAGCGCCACGATCCACAGGCTGGGCCGGAAGATGGCTGCCAACACGATGGCCAGCAGCAGCGCCGGAAAGCTCATCATCAGGTCGGTAAAGCGCATCAGCACGGCGCCGACGATGCCGCGGAAATAACCGGCGGTGATGCCGACCAAAGCGCCGATGAACACGGCGATGCCATTGGCGACGACGCCGATGACCAGAGAGGTCTGTGCGCCCACGATCAGCCGGCTCAACAGGTCGCGTCCGAGCAGGTCGGTACCGAACCAGAACATGGCATTGGGCGGCAAGGGCGCCCCCTCCAGCGTCAGTCCGTCGAAGAACTGCTCGTTGGGATCATGAGGGGTGAGCCATGGCGCGAACAACGCGCAGCAGACCACGAGCGCGACAATGACCAGCCCGGCGGCCGCAAGCGGGCGCCGCACCAACTGACCGAGCACCGAGCGCGCACGGATCGGCGCGGTAGCGGGACCAAGGTCAGGGGCGATGACGGACATGGTCACCCCCCATCCGGTAAACGATGCGCTCGGCCATCTCCTCGATCGACACGCGCGACTGCATGGCGTCTCGGCGCAAGGCGGCATAGGCATCGTGGGCCGACAGATTGTCCTGCTGCATCAGGCAGGCCGTGGCTTCGGCGACCAGTTGGCGCTTGTCGAGGCGCGAGCGCAGGCCGGCGAGTTCGTGATGCAGCGCCGAGCGCCGCATGAAGGCCTCGGTGGCGATCACCAAGGCGGAAAACACGCCGCCGCTGCCGATGGGCTTGAGCAAGTGGGCATCTGCGCCCATGCGCATCGCCCAGGCCAAGCGGCCCGGCGCCTCCGAGCCGATCAGCGCGATGGCGGGCATGGGAATGCAGCCGGGCTGCCAGGGGAATTGCTCGTCGTGCCCCATATCGGCGTCGTAGAACAGCAGATCGGAGGCGGACTGTTCCACGACCGCCGACAGGCCCGGCCAAAACACCTCGTGGCGAACGCCCAACTGCGCCAGTTGGCGCGCAATGGCGTCGACCAGCACATGCGGCCGATGGACGATCAGCGCTCGCCTGCCGTCGAAATTGGGGGTCGGGACCGGCCGGCTCATTTGACTACCTTAAGATGGGCTTTCGCCCGCGCCGGCGCGATTGCCACCGGGCGGGCCAGGTACGGATCGGGCCGGATTGCCAGGCCGCGGTCGGCGACGATGTCGAAACCATGCGGCCGGGCCCGGGCAATGCGCGGGGTCAGCACGGCATGATTGCTCGCGGCGTCGATCTCGATGTCGCCGAACGGCGACTTGGACAGCTTGCCGCGTGCGGAGCCGATCACGGCCCGACCGTCATCGGTGCCGGCCGCAGCGATCCCAGCGGCCAAGAGGTGCACCGCGGCATAGGCTTGGGCGAAGAAGGCTGAGATGTGCCGCACTTCGGGGGCGAAGCGCCGCGTCACGTCCAGGAACGTCTGGTTTTCGGGGAGGTCCAGCGACTGGAAATAGGGCGCGATAGCATACTGTCCGTTGGCGACCTCACCAAGTTCGGCCAGTTCGCTTTCGGCCAAGTTGCAGCTCAGCACGGGCCGCACATCCTGAGCGAAGGCGGCGTCGCTCTGGCCCAGCGCATGATAGGCGGCCAAGAACGTATGCGAAGACGGACCGATCAGCGTGTTCAGAACGAAGGACGGCCGCTTAATGCGGATTTCCTCGATGATGTGGGCTATATCGGTGTCGCCTAGAGGAATGTAGCGCTCGCCCGTCACCATGCCGCCACTCGTTTCCATGGCGTCGCGGGCGATGCGGTTGGTTTCCCAGCCCCAGATATAGTTAGAGCCGACCAGGAAGCCGTCGGCACCGAAGCGCGGCAGGATATGGGCCAACAGCGGCAGCACATGCTGGTTGGGGCAAGCGCCGAGATAGACCACCTGCTCGTTGGCCTCGAAGCCCTCATAGGGGCAGGAATACCACAGCGTAGCCTGGGTCTTTTCCAGCACCGGGATGACTTCCTTGCGGCTCCATGAAGTGGTGCAGCCCAGGATATGGCGGGCACCCGAATGTGCCACCAGTTCGGTGGCCATGACGGCATAGGTTTCGGCGGCGCCATGCGGGTCGCGGACATGGGCGGTGAGCGAGAGCCCGTATTGTTGCGTAGCATTGATCTCGTCAATGGCTGTCAACGTGCCCAGCAGGCCCTCCCGGCCGATCGCCGCATAGGGGCCGCTGGCCGAAAACAGCACGCCCACGGCAATTGCGTTCCCTTGAGCCATCACGAGGTCCACCAATGAAAAGGGCCCCACTCAGATCGCACGGTGCGGTCCAAAGTGGGGCCCAAATGCCCAAATCCGAAATGTTGCCGTAATACTGCAGACCGGCGCTGTCTGAGTCAAGAGAACGGCGAAATAATACGCTGTTGCGGTGAGCGCCCAATGTTTGGGCATTGTATCCTTGGGCTCCTAATCGCGAACTAACAGACGCTCTTCAGGAAAGCCGAATGTGCACTGCCACCCCTAGGAGACTCACGGCCGCTCGGTCGCCTCCAGTGGCCGTATTCGGGTAGCGGTCCCCAGGTCTTTCCGTCGGCACCGGTGATAAACACAATGCACCCAAAGCTAGCGCGCCAGCGATGAGCGCCACGCCTATTGCTGATGCGACGCCTCCCCATAAAGTGGCCCGAGGCGCCTGCCATTGGTCATCATCGGCGACGAAACCGATCAGAGGATACCTGACGATGCTCGGGCCTGCCTACGCATGCTCGAAGCACAACTCAAGGTCGTGAAAGAGAACGACCGCCGTGTTCGTGCGAGTGCGCGTGAGACCGAACTGGACCGCCGGTTGATGGAAATCCCGGGGGTGGGCTCGCTGCTTGCAAGCGCGTTTGTCGCCACCGTCGCCGATGCGCATGCGCATGCGCTTAAATCGGGGCGCTGCCTGTCGGCCTGGATTGGGCTTGTGCCCAAGCAGAACTCCAGCGGTGGCAAGGAGAAGCGCGGCAGCATCTCCAAGGCCGGCAATCAATATTCTCGCCAGATGCTCGTGGTCGGGGCAATGGCAGTCATCGGCGTTGCCCAGCGAAACGGGACCAAGAGGCCATGGCTGGTGCAGTTGCTGGCGCGACGAACGACCAAGGTTGCGGCAGTTGCTTTGGCTAAAAACCGCCCGGATGGTCTGGGCACTGATGACCAGCGGCGAGCGCTATCGGGAGCCGGCTATCGCAAAAAGAAAGATAGAAGAGACAGGGCGAGCGATCGCAGACGACGTTGGAAAGGGCGGACGGGAGCTAATGCATAATGCCGGTTGATACCGCCGGATCAGGAAAACCCAGCGGGGTCGTGCACTTCTAGTACGCAACGAGGCAGAAGTAGCATCAACGGGCGGCTAGCGACCCCATTTCAGACGTTGAGCCAACATCTTTCGGCTCTTGCAACCGGACCCCCGAACAACTGGATAGAGCTGCATGCTGGCTCAACCAGCGGATCTTGCTCGGTCAAAAGCGGGTCGCCCGCCAGAGATGGAGGCAATAGGTCGTCACGACCAACAACAAGGAATTTGGTCGTGGAACTTGAACACAAGAACATCATCATCACGGGGGCTAGCAGTGGCATTGGAGCAGCGGCCGCGCGCCTTTTCGCACAGGAAGGGGCCAACGTAGTGTTGGGTGCGCGACGGGAGAATGAACTCACAAAACTCGCGCAAGCGATCAACGAGGAAAGCGGCGGTCGTGCCATTACCCTGAGCGGCGATGTCACTGACCCTGGCTTTGCTTCTGCTCTGGTCGCCATGGCCGAGCAAGAATTCGGCGGTCTTGACGGAGCCTTCAACAATGCGGGCATCGTCGGCGACATGACGCCAATTGCCACTATGACCATCGAGAACTGGAACTCGGTTGTTGCCGTGAACCTGACGGCCTCCTTCTATGCTGCCCAAGCGCAAATACCGTCGCTTATGAAACGAGGAGGAGGTTCGATCGTGTTCACCTCGTCTTTTGTAGGCTCAAGTAATGGCGGGTTGCCAGGCATGAGTGCGTACGCGGCCACCAAAGCCGGGATGAACGGTCTTGTTCAGTCGCTTGCTTCAGAACACGCCCACGAAGGCATCCGCGTCAACACTCTCCTGCCAGGTGGCACGGTCACTCCCTCTGGCGGCGAAGGCAACAGTGAGGTGATGACCTTCGTCTCAGGGCTTCACCCGATTAAGCGGATGGCCGGGCCAAAAGAGATCGCCCAGGCGGCGCTGTTCATGCTGTCTGATCGGGCAAGTTTCATGACCGGTAGCCGCATGGTCGTCGACGGGGGCATGTCCGTTCGGCTCCTTTGAATACCGAGGCAAAGCTTAAAGGAGGGGCGCTGGCGAACATCGCTGTCGCCCCTCGTAGACCAAGAGCATATGTCCGTTTTTTGGGCCGCCAATCCAAAAGCGGATGAGGTGGATGGCTCCCGCTCCTGGCATCTAAGTGCCAAAGTAGGTTTACTATCCTGCATCCGAGCGATAGGAGCGATCCGCCATGCAGATTACCACCGTGCGCCTTGATCTGGCCAAGCGTGTTTTTCAAGTTCATGCCGTTGACGTGTCTGGAGACGTCGTTGTGCGCAAAGCACTGCGGCGATCGCAAGTTGAGCTGCTGCCGGTTTTGAGGACACCGAGTTAAGGTGTTTGGACTGCCCCTAGCCCGGTAGACAGGCCCCGCCTATCCTTGGAGCATAGGAGGCAGCTTGTGAGTACACAGAGATTTACGCCGGAATT
>NZ_JBEPOL010000021.1:0-42181 GCF_040546795.1 Devosia sp. UYZn731 | reverse complement strand
CCACAGCCATATTGGCGGCGTCAGTCCCGAGGCGTTTGAAAGCGCCGCGGCGTGAGGCTGGGAAATGTCTGCCAAACCGGGGGCAGTCCAGTTTTTGGAACTGGAGAGTTTTGATGGAGAGACGCAAGTTCAGCCGGGAGTTCAAGCTCGAGGCTGTCAGGCTGGTCAGGGAACGGGGCGTTGCAGTTGCACAGGCTGCCCATGATCTGGGCCTGCATGTGAACGTGTTGCGCAAATGGGTGCGCGAGCAGTCTGCCGATCCGCAGCCGATGGCCATGCAGATCCTTGGCCTACTGAGCGTACAGGTTCTCGGCACCCATCTCCGTTTGCAAGTGATCGATCGTTCAATCGTTACCCTGCAGAAAACTGTCGCGGTGGCACGGCGTCTATCGACCATTCCGCGCCTCCTCGCATTTCTCGCGCGCAAACCAGCCCGCGTGGCCAGTGTCGCCATGGCCAACAAGATGGCCCGAGTAGTCTGGGCGGTCATGGCCCGCGGTGAGGTCTACTAAGCTCGTCGTGCCCCACACCTGGCAGCTTAAAGTCGCAAATAGATGAAATCCTGAAGCAGGAAACAGTTCGAGCCGATCCGGACTCCATGAGGTTGTGAGAGCGACGCGATGTGATGGCGAAACCGGTCAGGCCGGAAACAGGGACAACCCATGGACAGTCTGAGGCATCATAGCCTGCAAAGCAGATTGGGACCTTGTTCGCCGACCCCATCAAGGCCAGCAGTCTTCAACGGCAGCATCAACTGGCCGGACAGAAGACTGCACCCGACCAACGCGCTAGAACGTCGAATTACCTCTTGCAATACCCAAGGGGCCTGACCGCACTCGACCCCGTTGCAGACCTAGCTGTTCACATAGCTGAAGGTCCGCTTTTAGGAATCCGCCGAAGGCCGACCAGCGGCCGGAATGGGGCGCGCGTCGCTGCCGTGCCGTTCCCGAACTGCTTCCTGGCGTCCGGCGTCTGTAAAAGGCAGCCTATCGGGATTAATCACGAACCGGGCGAACGTGATCCGCGAACGGCACGTGTCGCCTTTGAAAAGTCGCGCCTTCGTGGACACCCGGCCTGCTGATCCGGTCCATGCGAAAATACCGGAAATCGTCGCGCACAGGGTCCCAGGCCACCAGATACCAGACCGGTGGTAGGATCAGCATGGCATGCGGTTCGACAACACGATCGGTTACGGCCCCTTTTGCGTCGAGGTACCGGAAGCCCAGGTACTGCCGCTGAAGAAACGCCGTCTCGAACACGGGCAGCAATTCGGGATCCATCGCCGCCAAATCCGATATATCCACCAGCGGTGAAAGCTGTCCGACATAGAGGCAATCGAGAAACCGGCGCAGGTCGCGGACCTTGTCCCGAGGCAAGGCCTTCTCGATCTTGGCAAGCCCGGCATCTGCTAGGCCCGCAAAGGGCAGGTTTCCGGCGGCCCGCATTGATGCAACGCTGATGAGCAGCGCAAAGATCTCGGCGACAGAGAGCTTAGGCGTGGTCTGGACCGATTGCGGATCAAGTTGCAAGCCGCCGCCGCGTCCCGGTTCGGAATGAATGACAAAGCCCTCGTCGCGCAGGGCGCTGATGTCACGCAGTACCGTGCGCCGGGATGCGCCAACTTCCGCAGCGAGGTCCGAAATTGTGGACGTGCCGTTACGGCGAAGGCTGCGCACGATGGCGTCATGTCGAAAGCGAACGTTCATGCCGCAAGCTACCGCGCTTCAGTGCCGGGTTTTGGCACCATTTGTTTCTAGTCGATCACCGTGCAGCACCCGGCCGCAATAGGCGGACCTACGCTGAACGCACAAATGATTGCCGAAACCATAGAAGGACAAGCCGTGTTGAGCGCAACTGAATTTCCCCAGCCGACACTCATTCCTGTCAACCGCATTGAACTAGAAGTTTTTGAAGCAGGACGAGAAAATGCTGGAAACCCAATCGTGCTCTGTCACGGTTGGCCCGAGCATGCCTATTCCTGGCGCCATCAGGTGCCCGCCCTTGTCGCCGCAGGCTATCATGTCATCGTCCCGAACCAGCGCGGCTACGGCAGCTCGTCCCGCCCGGATAACGTAACAGACTATGACATTGGACATCTTGCGGGCGATCTCGTCGCCCTTCTCGATCACTACGGATATCAGAATGCGACCTTTGTCGGCCACGACTGGGGCGCCTCGGTCGTCTGGGGGCTGACCCTGCTGCATCCCGGCCGGGTCAACAAGGTGATCAATCTGAGTCTGCCGTATCAGGAGCGCGGCGATATGCCGTGGATCGAGTTCCTCGAGTTGATCCTGGGGAGCGACTACTACTTCGTACACTTCAATCGGCACCCGGGCGTGGCAGACGCTGTGTTGGACGACAACGCATCCCGCTTTCTGCGAAACCTCTACCGAAAAAATGTGCCTCTGCTGCCGCCCGAGCCGGGCATGGCTATGATTAATCTGGCCAGAGCCGAAACGTCGCTCGGTGAGCCCGTGATGAGCGATAGCGACCTAGCAGTTTATGTCTCGGCCTTCAAAAAATCCGGGTTCACCGGCGGCATCAACTGGTACCGAAACCTTGACCGAAACTGGCATCTCCTAGGTAAAGTGGACCCAATCATCCATCAACCCACGCTCATGATCTATGGAGAACAGGATGTGATCCCGAAATCCGGAAAACTGGCAGACTTCGTGCCCAACGTGGACGTTGTTAGCCTCGATTGCGGTCACTGGATCCAGGAGGAAATGCCCAAGGAAACCAACCAAGCGATCATAAGCTGGCTGGCACGGCAGACCGCCACCTGATCCCCGAACCTCTCAACGCTACACCACCCCTAGCTCGGCAAAGGGGTGGTGTAACTTGCCGTAGGCGACGACCATGGCAGGGCCAGCCACCACATAATGTGCGACCAACATAATCCCGAAGAGGCAGAAGGCCAGATGCTCGTTTCTCATTGGACTGGGCCAAACCAAATTGGCAGCTTTTGGTTATCGGTATCCCCGCCGCAACGGCCGAAAGAGGCGCAAATCGGTAAGGCGCGGTCGGGCCCGAGCAGTCTGTGTCCGTAAGTGCCGTAGATGGCACATAACTTGTTACCATTCGACCGCGTCAGGAGCGGCGATAAGGCAAAGCTGCCTGGGGCGGGGGCAGGTAGGATGGTTATATAAGTCTTGCAGCAGGTCTTAGCCCGCCCCCATGCGATGGCACGAGCCGCCGGAGTGCTGGTAATCAGGGAGCCGGGTGGGCTTCGTCGGGTGGCTCACACCAGTCCATCTCCACAGATTCTACTCGCTCGACTAGATATGGGATGAATGTCTGGAAATGCGGGGTGGCCTTGTGGGCCTGATGCGCGGCCTCGTCAACGTATTGCTCAATGGACATGAAGCTATCGCTTCCATCCGCGTTGACGAAAAAGTCGAACGAGATGCAGCCAGGCTCCGCCCGACTGGCAGCAATGTGGACCTGTCCTGCCTGCATGACTTCCGCTAGCGTGCCGAGCTTCAACCGGACAGTCCAGAGCGTCTTTCGCATGTCAGTTCCCTTTGTCTTTCCGGTCTTTCAACAGCGCGTTACTGTCTCGCTCCCCCTACCGTGCGTTGACGATCGGCTTCTTGGTATCGGTGCCTTCGTATCGGCTGTTGTTCACCTCGAGCCGACGCGGTGGAACTGGAGCCGGCCATCGAGCAGCAATGCCTTTGGCGTCGTGACGCTCGGGCTCGACTGACAACCCAGGCTTCGTAGGCGCTTTCCTCGAGGATGACCGGCATCCGGCCATGGATTTAGGCGATGTACTCGACCGCCGGAGCGGTGATGATGGTACAACTGGTGACGCCCAGGTTGTCGTTTTGCGTCCACAGACCGGCGAAACTGAACAGTTTGCCTTCGGGCAATTGCAGGAGCCAGCGATCTTTCTCGCCATCTAAAAGGCTAGTGGTCCATTCGAAGTACCCGTCCGCAGGGATCGGGCACCGGCGGCTCTTGAATGCGTCGCGGAAAGCGGGCGTACTGTCGACGGCCTCGATCCGGGCATTGAATAGAGTAGCCTTGGGCAGCTCCTTCGTCCAGACCGGAACCGGCCACCAGCGGCCCCTCAGCAACTCCCTGTTGCCGCCCTTGTTACTGACGACGAAATCACCGTCTTGGGTTGGCGCGATGTTGTAGCGCGGCTGCATGTTGGACCGCGGCCCGGTCGGAAACAGGTCGTCGCAAAGCCGGTAGAGCGGACGCAGCTCGGCCCAGGTATTCCGCAGTGAATATTCCGCACATACCCCAGTCCTCTATTCCCCTTTGTTGGGGTCGCCTGGCTCGAAGCGCACATGAGTCTTGAACAGTACATGGTGGCTTTCGTCGGCGACCGCGACCGTCAGCTCCAGCTTGCCGTCCTTGGGGATTTCCTCGGCTGCGATGGCGGCGATGGTCTTGACGGCCTCGCGGTGAGCTTGCTGGCGGTCATCGAATTCTATGCCGTCATGGTCGATCGACACTTTGTCGTTCTCGACGATATCGAAGAAGAATTTGGGCATCGCACTGGTCCATGTTTTTTTGACAACCGCGATCGGCAAATTCCGGTTCCGTCACAACGCGGTGCGGGAGTTCTGAAACGAGCCCCAAGCCGGGTCCCAGAGCTGGCTGCTCTCGATATCGATGGCGATTGCTGTATAGCCGTACCAGTCGGCGTAGTCGTCAGCGAGCGGGATCGCGATGGACATCTCGTGCGGACCGTCCCACCCCGCCGGCAGCTCCTGCCAATCAGGCAACTTGATCGTCGCGCGCGTGACGCCGTCATGGCCGGTTCGGACGACGAGCACGGTCGTCAGCTCCCCGGGCCCTTCAACGGTTAGCAGATATAGGGGCTTGGTCATAGGCATCGACGCGAGTGGTTTACGTTGGAGACGATACCCTACCTCCGGTTCGCAACCGATCCAAACTCAGGCATTCTCGACTCCGATCTACACGAGTGAGCCATGGAGGCTGTAGAGGCCCCAGCTGGCAAAAAGCGGTCACCCCGCAGGGGACCCAGAACTACCCCTACACATCTCCTCCCGACCTTCCGCCCGTTCCAGCTCTGCACGCTCACCTACCAGCTCTTGCGGCGCTTTATGTCAATGCTTATGGCGAAGGCGAGTGCGGCGACAAAACCGCAGGAAATGGCGAGCATCTGCGCACCTGAATGTGAGATGCCAGCAAAGGCGCAGGGCCGTAAACTTTCGTCCGCTTGCAATACTGGCGAACGACCGACTTCAGGGGATCCCAGTTCTGGCACATCGCCGTTTCAGTGAGCGCGCGTGATGCTCATTTGTAAGATGCGTTCGGTGAGCAACGCCCGAACAATGTCCGCCGCCGGCGACCCCATGCAGACGGTAGCTTGGAGTTTTCCTGCCAAGTCGGCGTGGATCACACCGTCCTCGACATAATAGAAGGCCTTATAGGTGTGGCCGTGGTCTCGCATTTTTAGGCTTTCGACAGTGATTTCCCTCATTTCGAACCTCCCCAGCGGGCCACACTTGCGCGCCGGAAGTAAGGGGAATGCAAGTCTTAGTCCGAATTCGAACACAGGTCGGGTGCTGAATTGCGAACTTTTGGAAGGCCGAGTTGGGCATCGACCGCGGATGTGAAGGCGCTCTGGGGGTCATTTGTGCTGCAAGGGAGCCCGTAGCGTGGGGGCTCTGATGGGATCCCTCGCAGCGCTCCGGTATTGCCCGAGCGATCGGGCTGGATCATGGTTCAATCATGGCAACAAAAAGCCCCACCGAGGCGGGGCTTCTGGGCCCGCGTAGGCGGCGTCATTGGTACGGAGCTATTGGGAGGGGAAGGCGTTGTCTCCACCATACCGATCTCCGGAGCGAACAACGTGAACCGGAATCTTATCATCGGAATTGTGTTTGGCGTCGTGATTGTTGTCGTGGGGGAGATGGTTTTCCACGGCACCAGGCCGGCTACTGATGGCGGGAGCGGAACCGGCACTGCCGACACTGTTAACTAACGTTCTACTATTGGTCCCGTCCCCCCGCTACGGGTCAAGACACGCCTTATGGTGTCGCGGTCCATCTGCTCCGAGCTCGCGCCTAGCCGAAACAAGACTGCGGACACGAGGACGCTGAGGCCGCCTATTCCGAAAATCAGCCCACCAGTCTGCATCCGGTCGAGTCCCCATTCTGGCGCTGGCGCCTGCGGGTCCGATGCGCTGGCCACTGCTGCGATGCAAAAAGTGGACAATGTGAAGAGGACCGCGAGCCACCAAGTTAAGCCGGAAGGCGGTGCTTGGTGACAGCGTTCTGTAGATGAAGCCAGAGAGCGTAGCAGGGGCAAAGAGAGCCAGCATGGCCACCCACTCGATGCCTTTGCCATGTAGGCCCAGCCGGGAAATGGTCACGAATATTGCGGCAGTGAGCACCATGGTGGCACCGTGAAATCCTACCACCAGGAGTTGTAACCTAACCGGGTTTATTGGTGTTTCAGGCTGGTTGGCAGGCGCCATCATAGTCATGCTCCGATCGCCATACAGTCATAGGCCATACCTCGGAGATGGCAAAGCAAAGCGACTACCCAGCCGCAGTTTCGGTTTAGCGAGCGGGTGATGAAGATCGCGCGGGACACCATCCAGCGGGCACTGCAGGCGCCTATCGTAGATGCCATGAGGACCATGCGATGACAGGGTGACCTGAGAAAAGGTTGAGGCCTGCTAGGGGCCGATCATGCCCGGAAGTGTTCGCCGAGCTTAAGGAGGATTGGAACTAGGAATATCGCGATGATCACGCATTGGGTGGCAACGCGCGATGGCAACGCCTACCGCTATTTATTTGTCGTCATGCTTGTGGCTCTGACGGCCAGCCTCAGCGTGCTGCTCGCGGCTACCGCCCTGCGTCCCTGAGGACGTGTTGTCGTCGCTAGAACTGCTAGCGGACTTCGAACCGCCTCCAGACGACTTGTTGCCGCCGCCCGAATTGCCATTTTTGGACGCGCTTCCGCCGGATGATTTGTTGTCGCCCGAACCCGATTGATTTGCCCTCTCACCAATGCTTCACCGTCACACACTCGACACCGCGCCGTCACGAGTCTGTAGCAAACGCTAACTAGTTTTCGGTCTTGTCGCATTCGCTACTCAGCAGGCCTTGGCCGCAGTGTTCCGGTGCAACATTCGATCTCACCGTAACCTCCAACCGCCAGGCGATCAGCCTGGCAGGAGAAATCTCGATGTCTAAATTTGCTCGCCTCGCTGCGGCGACGGTTGTGCTCGCAACCTTTGCGATCCCGGCCTTTGCTCAGAACGCCCCGGTGACCTTTCCGGCCGAGCCCGTCGCGCAGCCTGCGGCTCCAGCCGAACTGCCGATGGCCCCCAAGCACGTTCTGCACTACCTCTCCCCCGAGGATATCGACCCGATCACTCTGCTGCCGCCGCCGCCGGCCGATGGTTCCGACCAGCAGAAGGGCGAAGTTGCCGAAGTGCTGCACATGCAGCAGACGGCCTCAAAGGAGCGTCTTGACCAGGCAGTATGGGACGACCGGCATGAAAGCTCGGAACTGTGGATTCCGACCCTTGGCCCGATCGGTTTCGATCTGACCAAGCTTCCCGCGACCGCCGCGATGCTGGATGCGGCGATGAGCGAACGCGATGCCGCCGCCGACGTTGTCAAAGTTTACTTCGGCCGCTCGCGCCCCTGGACCTTCGACGACAATATCCAGGTTTGCGAAGCTGCTGGCCGCGGTGGCTCTAAGGTTCGCTCCTATCCGAGCGGGCACGGCACACTGGCCTATGTCCAAGGCATCCTCCTCGCCCGCCTAATGCCGAGCAAGGGCCAAATCATCATGGCTCGTGCCGAGGACTATGCCGAGAGCCGCATGTTCTGCGGCGTGCATTCGCGCTCGGATATCCGCGCCAGTGCCGTGCTCGGCACCACCGTCGCCACGCTCCTGCTGCACAACGCCGCGTTCAAGCCGCTGATCGACAGCGCGCGCGCCGAACTGTCTGCCGCCGGTCTCAACCGGTAGTCCGGCGGTCCGAGGTTTTTAGAACACGCTCCAGAAAAGGCCCCGCGGGGCCTTTTCGTCCTCACAGCTGCCACGGCCGGTCCGGCGTCATGTTGCTGTAATAAACATTTCGGATAAGCAAATCCGTAGTGAACGCTACCAACAACATTCGACGCGGATTTAGGCATGACCGATCAGCACGACCCGGACGCTATCGCTGAATTCGATGCGCGAGTCACCGCGTCAATGGGCGCGCTGTCACCGGCCGAACAGCGTATCGCGCGGTTCTTCATCGAGCAGAAGCATGCTGTGCTGCTCGGCTCGGCGGCGCAGATTGCCGAGAAGGCGGGAACCAGCGATGCCACCGTCGTGCGCACCGTCAAATCCCTCGGCTTTGATGGTCTTGCCTCCCTGCGCGAGGCGCTCCTGTCGGACGTCAGCGGCGTCATATCGCCCGGCGGCCGGCTGCGGCACACGCTCGAGGAAACCGGCGACGACACCACCCGCGCGCTCAATCACGTCATTGGCGCCCATGAGGATGTGCTCAGTGTTCTCAAGCGGGACGATTTCGCCCAAAGCTTTGCGCGGGCTGTGGCGCTGCTCGGCGCCGCAAAGTGCCGGCATGTGTTCGGCATCGGGCCGTCCGGCGCCATGGCCGATTATGCCAGCCTGCAGTTCAATCGCATCGGCATGCCGACCAGGGCGATGTCGGAGTCCGGCATCACGCTGGCGGACCAACTGCTGTGGGTCAATGAGGGCGATGCCATCCTGATGATGGCCTATGCCCCGCTCTACCGCGAGGTGAGTGTGGTGCTGGACCAAGCCCAGGGCAAGGGCGTGCCCGTGGTGTTGATCAGCGACACGCTGGGCCCGCTGGTGGGCGACAAGATTGCCGACATCCTGCCGGTGCCGCGCGGCAAGGCGGGCCACCTGGCCATGCATGGCGGTACCATGGTGCTGGTCGAGGCAATGATCATCGCGCTGGCTTCTCACAACCCCGAGGCCTCCCTCGGACATCTGGACAGTCTTAGCACGCTGCGGGCGGCGATCGACAAGGACTGGTCCAAGCGCGGCACGAGGAAGAAAGCCAAGAAACAACAATAACCAAGTGGCGCCGAACGCCATTTCAAGCAGGGACCAGCCCACTGGCCCCTCGGAGAAACAACGACCCATCAATGGAACATTCGATGAAAAAGCTATCGTTCAGCATTCTGGCCTTCGCCGCCGCTGCCGGCATTACCGCCCAGGTCGCGGCCGCCGATCTCGTCATGTATGACGCGCTCGATTTCGCCGGCCACGTCGCCGAAGCCTTCACCGCCGCCACCGGCCTCACCGTCGATGTCGTCGAACCCGGCAGCACCGGCGAAACCCTGGGCAAGATCGCCGCCGAGGGCAGCAATCCGCAATTCGATATCGTCTGGCTGGACGGCTCCGCCGTGATGGAGCGCATGGCTCTCGACAAGGTGCTGCAGCCGGTACCCGCAGACGTCTACGATACCATCGCCTTCACCGACCTCGGCAAGAAGCTGGTGCCGCAGAGCCACGCTTTTGTTCCGACCGGTGCCAGCACCACAGCCATCGAAGTGAACACCACCAAGGTGCCGGCCGAGCAGATGCCCAAGGGCTGGGGCGACTTGCCCGCCTTTGCTGGCTTCGTCGCCGCCAAGGACCCGAACCTGTCGGGCCCGGCCTATCAGTGGCTGGCCGGCATCTTCCAGACCAATGGCGTGGATGCGGGCAAGGCTCTGCTCGCCACCGTGCTGACCAACAAGACGCTGTCGGGCCTCTCCAGCGGCGGTAACGTCAACAAGGCGATCCTGACTGGTGATGCGACCGTCGGCATCAATCAGGACAGCGCCATCATCGCCAAAATTGCGAGCGGCGAGCCCGTCGTCGCCGTCTATCCGACTGAAGGTTCCGTTGCCCTGCCGCAGGGCCTGGGCATCAGCGCCAATACAAAGCACCTTGATGCCGCCCGCCAATTCATAGCCTTCGTCACCAGCCCCGCAGGGCAGGCGGCGATGCAGGAAGGCGACGACACCGACTTCTTCTTCATGCCGCTGATCGATGGCGTGACGGGCAAGCCGGGCCGTCCGGCCGATGTCGACCTGCTGTTCCTCGATGACGCCGTCGCCTCCGCCCACGAAACCGAGTGGAAGCAGTGGTATCGGGACAATTTCGTTCCGTGATTTGATCGCCTTGATATGACGATAAGCCAAAAGGATGGCGCCCTGGCCTTGGCCGGCGGGGCCGTCAGGGCCAGCATGACCCGGTCTTCATCAGCCGGCTCCAGACAGTTCTGGCGCGGGGCTCTGCCGGTTTATCTGTTGTTTTTCGTGCTGATCGGCCTGCCGCTCGGGCTGGTGCTGGTGCAGGCGATCGTGCCCGGACTGTTCAATCCCCGGGGCATGGATTTTCGTCTCAATCCGGCCGCACTGCTGCAGGCCCTGGCATCGTCCCGGGTAGCGGTGTCGATCGTCCATTCCCTGCAACTGGCCGGGGCGGTGGCGATTACAGCGACCGCGTTGGGCGGGGCTTTTGCCTTTCTGGTGCAGCGCTGCAGCCTGCCCTGGCGCGGCGTCATCGTCTCGCTGCCCTGGCTGGTGTTTCTCACCCCGTCCTATCTCAAGGCGCTGGCCTGGGTGCTGCTGATGTCGCCGGCCGGGTACCTGGCGCAATTCGGCCTGTTGCCGCCTGCGCTGGGCCAGGCGTTTTTCGGGCTGCCGGGACTGGTCTTCGTGCATACGCTGGGCCTATTTCCCATGGCGTCCTTTATCCTGGGCAGCGCATTGACGGGCCTCGGCAGCGAATTCGAGGATGCGGCGCGGGTGTCGGGGGCTTCACCGCTTGGCGTGTGGCTCAGGATCAATGGTCCGTTGCTCGCGCCGGCGCTGGCACTCAGCCTCATTGTCATTTTTGCCGAAGTGCTGTCCGATTTCGGCATGGCGTCGACCATTGCCCGCTCCTCCAATTTCGGGGTGCTGACCTACGGCATCTATGCGGCCGCAAGCGACTATCCGGTGGATTTTCCGCTGGCGGGCTCGCAGGCGCTGGTGCTGCTGCTGCTTGTCGTCGTCGTCGTGCTGGCCGATCGCCTGCTGCGGCGGCAAAAGGATTTCCGCCTGATCTCGGGGCGATCCAAGGCGGCCCGCATCTATGATCTCGGTGCCTGGCGCTGGCCGGTCGCCATCGCGGGGTTGATCGTCGCTGTCCTGGCGCTGTACGGGCCGTTAATCGCCATCATCGTGCGGGCATCGAGCCAGACCTTGGGCCATGGGCTGGCCTGGGACAATCTGACGACCGCCAACCTGGCACAGGCGCTGTCGCTGGGGACTGCCGCCAATGCGGCGCTGGGGTCGAGCTTGGTCTACGCCGCCATCACCGCGGTGCTGGCATGCGGCACTGCGCTGCTACTGGCGATCCGGCTCGAGGCGATCGGGGGCGTGCTGCGGCCGGTCGTGCTTGGCCTGTCGCTGGGCGCGGTGGCGGTGCCCGGCATCGTGCTCGGTTTCGGCTATATCCTGCTGTGGAACCAGGTGCCGGGTTTCCGCGATTCGGTGTTTCCGCGCTATGGCGATGCCTCGCTGCTGGTGACCGGCTATGTGGCGGCCGCCTTGCCCTATTGCCTCATTGTCATCCTGTCGGCGGTGGGGCAATTGGCGCCCAATCTGGGCGACGCCGCGCGCTTGCAGGGCGTCGGCGGGCTGGGACGCATCCTTCAGATCACGCTGCCGCTGGTTCTGCTCAGCGTCGCCACGGCGTTCCTCCTCACCTTCATCCGCACGGTCTTCGAATTGCCGATGTCGCAAATGCTGATCCCGCAAAGCGGCCCTGCCGCACCATCGATGATCCTCAAGCTGTTCAGCCATGATCGGGACGGGCTGGCTTCTGCCCTGGCCCTCACCGCCATGGTGGCGACGGGGACCATCGGTGGCGCGGCCTGGCTGGTCCTCAACCGCTTTGCTGCTTTCCGCCGGACCTCGGCACTGCCCGTAGAAAGAACCGCGTCATGACCGCCGCCTTGTTTTGCCGGGACGTGTCCAAGAGCCTGGGTGGGCGCATGGTGCTGTCTGCCCTCAACCTTGAGGTCAATGCCGGGGAGGTGGTGTCGCTGCTGGGCGCCAGCGGCTCGGGCAAGACCACTCTGCTGCGGATCGTGGCGGGCCTCGCCAATCCGGATAGCGGTGTGGTCTCGGTGGCGGGGCGCGAGGTCTGGAACGCCAGATCGGTGGTGGCGCCCGAACAGCGGCGCATCGGCATGGTGTTTCAGGACTATGCGCTGTGGCCACACATGACCGTGGCCAAAAATCTCAGCTTCGGGCTGCGCTCGCAGGGGCTGAATGACAGAGAAATCGACAAGCGCGTCAGCCATGCGCTCGAGGTTGCGCGGCTGTCGGCATTGCGCGAGCGCTATCCCAGCGAGCTATCCGGCGGCCAGCAACAGCGCGTGGCGATTGCGCGGTGCCTCGCCGGACGGCCCAGCCTGATGCTGTTCGACGAGCCGCTGAGCAATCTCGATGCCGCGCTGCGCGAAGACATGCGGATGGAAATGATGGAGCTGGTACGCGACGAGGGCACCACGGTACTCTATGTCACCCACGATCAAGCCGACGCGATGGCGGTTTCCGACCGGATCGCCATCATGCGGGCCGGCAGCATCGCCCAGCTCGACACGCCCCAGCGAATCTATGACACGCCGGCCGATCCGTTCGTTGCCAATTTCATCGGCGGATTTTCGCTGATCGAAGGCCAGGCCGGCGATGGCTGGTTCAAGCCGGGCGGCGACGACAGCGCGCCCCTGCGGACCATCAGCCATCTTTCCGGCAACGGCCTGCTGGTGGTACGACCGGAGGATGCGCGGCCCCGCGACACCCATCCCACCAATGTGTTGAAGGGAATCGTGCAGGCGCGCGCCTTCCAAGGGCGCTGCTGGCGGCTCTCGGTGGCCGTCGGCCCGCAACGGCTGCGACTGGACTGGCCGGAGGGGCCGGCCATTGGCAGCGCGATCGAATTCTCGCTTCCCCCGGAACGATGCCTGATACTGGCCACTTGATACAAACTAAACCGTGCCTCGCTAAACGGGGCGCATAGTGAAAGGACGATCTATGCTTACCTGGACGATTGCGGGTCCCGCCGTCATCTCCGCCTTCCTCGCCTCGCTGGTCGAGGTGGTGGAGGCTTTTACCATCGTGTTGGCCGTCGCCACCATCCGCGGCTGGCGCCCGGCGGTGATCGGCACAATTGCCGGCCTCGTCGTGCTGGCGCTGCTGGTGGTTCTGCTGGGGCCGCTGCTCGAGCAGATCCCACTGGCCTATCTGCAACTGGTAATCGGCGTGCTGCTGCTGCTGTTCGGCCTGCGCTGGCTGCGCAAGGCCATCCTGCGCTCTGCCGGCCACATCGCGCTGCATGACGAAACCAAGGCCTTTGCCAAGGAAGAGGCCGAATTGCGCGAGGCCGAGCGACGCCAGAACACCCATCTCGACTGGGTCGCCGGCATTGCGGCCTTTAAGGCCGTGTTTCTCGAAGGGCTCGAAGTGGTGTTCATCGTCATCGCGATCAGCGCCGGACGCGGCTTGATCTTGCCCGCAGCCATGGGTGCGCTGGCCGCTTGTGTCCTGGTCCTGCTGATTGGCCTGATCCTGCGCCGGCCTCTGGCTCAGGTGCCGGAAAACACGCTGAAATTCTGCGTCGGCGTCATGCTGTCGGCCTTCGGGGTGTTCTGGACCGGTGAGGGCCTGCACGTCGAATGGCCGGGCGCGGATCTGTCGATCCTGGGTTTCGGCGCTATTTTCCTGATTGTCGGCGTGGTCGCCGCGCGCGTCCTGCGACGCCCAACTGCTGAGGTTGCCCGATGAACACATTATCGCTCCTTTTGTCCGAATTCATCGGCCTGTTCATCGACGACGAGTTCCTGGCCGTCGCCATCCTGGCGGTAGTGGTGGTCGCTGCCGGGATGACCTTCTTGCTGCAAGTGCCGAGCCTGTTCGTCGGCGCTGTTTTGCTGATCGGCTGCGTCGTGGTGCTGCTGGCCAGCGTCTATCGCGGAGCGACCAAGCGCTAAGGCTGTCTCACTCAAAGCGGACCTGCCAAAACAGCGGCAGCTGAAGTGTTGCCACTCCAGCTGCCCTGAGCATGGAATCTGACTTTGGAGGTCGAGAATTAGTTGGCGCCGTCTTGCTCGCCGCCGTTCTCCTGGCCTTCGCCGTTGTTCTCGGCATTCCCTCGCCGTTGGCTTCGTTGTTGCTTTCGCCCTTAGCCTCGCCATTGCCACCGTTTCGCCGGCGGCATCCACATGTTCGGACGATTTGGCTTCGAGGAAGAGGGTGGACGCGCCGGTCAGAGCGCCGACCAGATAGTTGGTTTTGGTGCCATCGTTCGAAATCGTGGTGAAACGATAGGCCGGAACGTTGCCTTCCAGATCGAGCGAAAGCTCCACAATCTTGCCCCCGAGGCTGTCTCGGCGGAATCGACGGCGTCGGCAGCGATGACCTTGGTGGCCGCCAAAGCCTGCATTTCTGGATCGTTGGGGGTGACCATGTCGGTCTGGGCAAAGGTGGCGTCACGGCTGCGCTCAAAGCCAGCACGAGCATTGCGGTCATTGCGTTGGTCTTGATCGGGTCGCTCCATTTCGGAAGATGCGCCGTGCATCTTCGCCGGGAGAGACCTCGCGGGCGCGCCTTGCGGGCACCTGTCGCCAAACGTACGGCTGCGTATGACTTGAGGCGGGAATGGGGCGATTAGCGCCGATGCAGACCCAAAAGGTTGGCGCCAACCCAGCAGAGCAGGGCCCATGCAGCACCAAGCGACCAACCCGCCAGCACGTCGGTGGGGTAATGAACGCCGAGATAAACCCGCGACACGCCGACGATCAGCGTCATGAAAATGCCCGCCGCCACGCAGAGGACCGCCACGCCACGATTGGTACAAAGCGGGGCCAACAGGGCTGCGAGGGTCAGGTAGACCACTGCCGATACGGTGGCATGACCGCTTGGGAAGCTCGAGGTGAACACCCGCATCGCCTCCAGCATTTCGGGACGTGGCCGGTTGTAGATCTGCTTGAACACTGAAGACAGGATGGTCCCACTGATCACCGCGAGGGCCACATAGGCGGCCGCCCATGGGCGTTTGATCAGCAGCAGGCTGATCAATACTAGGATGACGATCAGGCCCAGAATCGAGAAGCTGCCCAGCGAGGTGATGTCGCGGCCGGCTTCCTCGAGCCAGGCCGGGCCGATTGGGTTCATGATGTCGCCATTGTCCCGCAGGATCAGCGTCACGGCGCGGTCGAACGTCACCGTATCGCCCTCGATGACCTCATCGGCCACAAAACTAAAGGCGCCCAGCAGAATGGCCAGCACAATGGCGGCAAACAGCAACAAGCGGCGGGACTGATTGATAGCTGGCAGTTTCATAGCTTTGCTATGCCATGCCTACGGACGGGTGTCTTGCGGGCCGTCGGTTTCTTACAGCGATGTATATTTGCTGACAGGCTGGCGTGATGCGCCCCTCGCTAGGGTGAGGCCAAGCTAACCCCGCTTGGAGCTTCCGATGAAACTGTCGCATCCCGCCTTGGCTGCTTGCCTATTTGCCTTCCCGGTGACGATGGCCACCACCTTCTCTACGCCTGCCTTTGCCGCCGTTACGGTGAGCGAGCTGGGCGACCTCTCCGCTATGCGCGTCATCGTCGCCGATACGCAGGCGCTGGTGGCCGCCAACGACCTGGCCGGCGCCAAGGCCAAGATTACCGAATACGAAACCGCTTGGGATAACGCCGCCGGTGACCTGCGCGGCAAGAACGCGCAAAAATGGGATGCCATCGACGCCGCCTCCGATGTCGTGATCGAAGGCCTCCGTGCCGACGCGCCGGCCGCCACGTCCGATAGTGCGCTGACTGCCCTGCTGGCACAACTCGACAATCCCGGTGCGGCCGATGCCGCCGGCGTCGCAACCACCGACACCTCCGGCAAGCCCTTGCCCTGCGAGGACATGCTGGCCAAATACCGCGCCGTGCAGCCCAAGGCCGCCAGCCTCGACGACGCCACCAAGGCCAAGGTCGCCGAGTTGGAGGCCAAAGGACTTGAGCGCTGCAATGCCGATGACGACAAGCGGGCCGATGATTTCTTCAGCCAGGCCATTCAATTGATAGGTTCATGATGGAAATCGCCAGCAACACCCGTTCCGGGCCGGAAATGGCCACCATTGATGGGGTCCAGGCTTACAATCGCGTGCCCCGCGTCACCGTCGATTTCTGGCTGATCAAGCTGATGGCGGTCACCGTTGGCGAGACCGCAGCGGATTTCCTCGCCCTCAATATGGGCATTGGCCTGCAGACCACGACGCTCATCATGATGGTGGTGTTGGCAATCGCCATCGGCCTGCAATTCAGCCGCAAGCGCTACGTGCCATGGACCTATTGGCTGGCCGTGGTGCTGGTCAGCGTCGTCGGGACGCTGATTACCGACAATCTGGTCGACACCTTTGGCATCCCGTTGGAAACCACGACCATCGGCTGCACCATTCTGCTGGCGCTGACCTTTGGGGCCTGGTACCTCAGCGAGAAGACGCTATCGATCCACACCATTGTGACCACACGGCGCGAAATCTTCTACTGGCTGGCAATCCTCTTCACGTTCGCACTAGGTACGGCCGTCGGCGACTATATCGCCGAGACGCTTGGCCTTGGTTACCTCGCAACCGGTGGGGTGTTCGCCGCCGTCATCGCGCTGATCGCTGTGGCCCACTTCGTGCTCAAGGCCGATGCCATCCTGACCTTCTGGCTGGCCTATATCCTGACCCGGCCTCTTGGCGCTTCGTTCGGCGACCTGCTCTCGCAGCCGATAGAATATGGCGGGTTGGGCTTGGGAACGATCGTTACCAGTGCCATCTTCCTAGCCGTGATCGCCGGCCTCGTAGCCTATATGAGTCTGTTGGCGCCTCGGCGCGATGCACACGCGGCGTGAGCCAACAGATCATGTGAGAGGCGGCGATCTCATGACCGTCGCCTCTTTTGTTGACGCTTCAACCATCCTGACCGAGACTTCCCAATGCGCATTCTGTTTGTCGAAGACGATGCTCGCACCGCCGATTATGTGAACCAGGGCTTTGCCCAGGCAGGCCATGTGGCCGATGTCATCCGCGATGGTCGCGACGCGTTGGTGCACGGCATGAACGAGCGCTTCGACGTCATGGTCATCGACCGCATGCTGCCCGGCCTCGACGGGCTATCGCTGGTCAAGGCGCTGCGCGCTTCCGGCAATACTACGCCCGTCCTGTTCCTGACCGCGGTCGGCGGGGTCGATGACAGGGTTGATGGGCTTGAGGCAGGCGGGGATGACTATCTGGTCAAGCCCTTCGCCTTTTCCGAATTGATGGCCCGGTTGAACGCGCTGGCGCGTCGGCCGCCGGCTCGGACTGAAAAGATCAAGCTGCAAGTCGCCGATCTCGAAATCGACCTGCTGCGCCATAGCTGCCGACGCGGCTCGGTCGTGATCGACCTGCTGCCGCGCGAATTCGCGCTGCTCAATTATTTGATGCAGAATGAGAGCCGCGTGCTGACCCGCACTATGATGCTGGCGCAGGTCTGGGACTTTCACTTCGATCCCCAGACCAGCGTCGTGGAGACGCACATCAGTCGCCTTCGCTCCAAAATCGACAAGCCGTTCGATAGGCCGCTTATCCATACCATCCGCAATACCGGCTACAGCCTGCATGCTTAGAGCCCTCTATCGCAGCACGCCCTTCCGGCTGGTGACGCTGCTGAGCATGGCCTTTCTGGCGTTCTTGGGCCTGGCGGGATTTATCGCCTTCGGGCTGATCCGAGCGGAATTGGATGCCCGCCTAGAGCAGCAGTTGGAGCAGACCTTCTCCATCATCGGCCAATCCTATGGCGAGAACGATCTCAGCGATCTGGTTGACCTAGTGCGCAGCAACGCCGCCGCCAATCCCGCACTGCAGCGGGTGTTTCTGCTGCGCAGCGCGACGGGGCAAATCCTCGCTGGTAATATCACTGCGGGGCCGGGGTCTACCGGCTGGTCAGTCGCCAGCGCCGATGCGCTGGGATTAGCAGCCGATAAAGAGATGTACCGCATCTATTCGGGCCCGGTCGGGAACACTACACTGCTCGTCGGTGCAAGCTTGGCCGAGACGGAAGCCGTCGGGGCGATCGTGCTCAGCAGTCTTGGTCTGGCGGGCGTGCTGTTCTGCGTCTTCGTCATCATCGCCGGCATCCTGATCGCAGCACGGGCCCAGCGCCGGATGGACCGGATTGCCGATACCATGGCGATGATCGGTCGGGGGGAACTGGCGGCCCGTATTCCGGTGCACCACAACCGAGATGATCTCGATGATCTCTCCCTCCAGATCAACCAGGCTCTGGAACGGCTGGGCGGTCTCG
This sequence comes from Devosia sp. UYZn731, assembly GCF_040546795.1. Classification (NCBI taxonomy): domain Bacteria; kingdom Pseudomonadati; phylum Pseudomonadota; class Alphaproteobacteria; order Hyphomicrobiales; family Devosiaceae; genus Devosia; species Devosia sp. UYZn731. The sequence continues at coordinate 23,838 of NZ_JBEPOL010000021.1, read as the reverse complement.
TGGAGAGCATGCGGCAGGTCAGTGTCGATATCGCCCATGACCTCAAGACGCCGCTCAACCGGCTGAGCTTCACCGTGCAAAACGCCATCGAAAGGGAGGAAACCGGCCAATCGGTCGCCACCCTGCTGCAACAGGCACAAGACGAAGCTCGCCAGATCAATGCGACCTTTGAGGCCCTGCTGCGCATCGCCCAAATCGAAGCTGGCGCCCGCCGATCCCGGTTTAAGGCTGTCGCCGTCGCCGAAATTCTGGAAAACCTGTTTGAAGCCTATGCCGAGGTCGCGGAGGAGAACGGCCAGGTGCTGACCATTGCCGTCGAGCCGCTACCCGAAACGGGGGGCGACAAGGACTTGCTGACCCAGCTCTTCGCCAACCTGATCGAAAATGCCATCCGCCATTGCTCCGCCGGCACCACGATCGCCATTACGGCGGGCAGGCAGGGTGATCAAGCCTTCGCCGTCAGCGTCAGCGACAATGGCTCGGGCATTCCCGACGCCGAGTGGGACAAGGTGTTTCAACGGCTCTACCGCCTCGACAAGAGCCGGAGCACGCCCGGGCACGGGCTGGGCCTGAGCTTGGTCACAGCCATAGCGGAACTACATGGCGCTACCATTGCGCTGAGCGACAATAGCCCGGGGCTTTGCGTACGAGTGATATTTCCTCACGCCCGCGCCATCCCGAACCTTCATGACCAGCGCGTTGCGTCAAACGCACTGCACGTCGAGCCAAAGCGAAAATTACATGAGTGAATGGATCGTCGCCATCATCAACCAGTCGGGCTATGTGGGCCTGTTTGCCCTGATGCTGCTGGAGAGTGTGTTTCCACCCATCCCCTCGGAGCTGATCGTCCCGTTCGCCGGTTTCGCGGCGGCGCGTGGCGACATGAACTTGGCCGGCGTGCTGGTCGCCACCAGCTTGGGCTCCGTCGCCGGGGCACTACCCTGGTACTATGCGGGCCGCCTGCTTGGCCTCGAGCGTATCCGCAAATTGGCGGACCGTTTCGGCCGCTGGCTAACGGTTAACGCCGACGAGATCGATAAGGCAACCGGATATTTCAATCGCTACGGCCCAGTGATCGTGCTGCTGGGCAGGCTGGCGCCGATCATTAGAACGCTGATCTCGGTTCCGGCCGGACTGGGCCGGATGAACCTGGCGCAGTTTCTGTTGGCGACCGCCATCGGCGCCACAATCTGGAACCTCATCATGGTGTCGGCCGGCTATTTGGTTCAGGAGCACTTCGAACTGGTGGCCAGCTATATCGACCCGTTGACCATCATCGTGCTGGTTGCGGTCGCGATTGGCTACGTTTTCCGGCTGCTGACCTGGCGTCCACAGGCACGCGACCCGCAATGATCAAGCTGACCGGGCGCAGCGTTTTGGGCGCTGTTCTGCTGTTTGCCGCCGGCGCGCTCCTCGGATCGATGGCGCCATTGGTCTCAATGATCGGCGGCAATCAGTACCTCCTCAAGCTGATGCTGCAGGCCTGGCAAAGCTATCTGTTCGGCCAGGGATGGTGGCCCTGGTCGATCGGTGGCGGGTCGGTTGCTAGCTTGGCCTACCTGCTCTGGCCGCGCGGTCCGGCTGGCTAGCCGACCCGCGCCAAACGGTCGCGTTACAAATTTGTAAGTTCCGGGACAGGGCGCTGTAACGCGCAGCCCCCACACTCTTCGTCGAAGGCGGACAACCGCCGCAACCGGGAGTTACGCATGTCCATCGCCAGAAAGACCGTGAAGTTACTTCTCATCGCCGTGCTCGCCCTCGGCGTTGCGACGCCGGTGCTGCAAGGCGTCGCGCTTGCCGAGCAGGCGGTCGCGCCGGAAAACAATCCACCGGGCGACATTCCCGATAGCCAGGTGTTCATCGACTATGCCGGCACGGGCTTCACCATGAAGGTCCCCGAGGGCTGGTCGCGCAACGACACTGCGACCGGCGCCATCTTCACCGACAAATACAACTTGCTCGAAGCTAGCGTCGCACCGGGCGCCGCCCCGACCGTCAAGAACGCCACAGCCGGTGAGGTGCCGGCCATCGAAGCGGGGCCACGGGCCGCCAAGGTTGCCGATGTCACCGCGGTGACCCTCGATGGCGGACCGGCTATCCGCATCCAGTACGAATCCAATTCCGAACCCAATGCCGTGACCGGCAAGCAGATCAGGCTCGATCGCGTGCGCTATCTCTATGCCCAGGCGGGCAATGTCGTGAGCCTCGACATGGCCGCTCCCAAAGGCGCCGACAATGTCGATCAGTGGCTGCTGATGGCCAATTCGGTGACGCTGCAGTGACCTTGGTTCTCGCCGCCAGCGGGCTCTACAAGTTCTATCATAGCGGCGACGAGGAAACCGCGGCCCTGCGGGGTGTCGATCTGTCCCTAGAGGCGGGAAGCTTCACCGCTCTGATGGGTCCGTCCGGCAGCGGCAAGTCGACCCTGTTGGCTTGCCTCGCAGGTCTCGATGATCCGGACGGCGGCAGCGTCAGCGTCTGCGGGGATATCATCAGCCGCCGGCCGGAACCCCACAGGGCGCGACTTCGGGCGCGCAGCATCGGCATGCTGATGCAGAACGGCAACCTGCTGGAGCACCTGTCGGTCACCGATAACATGCGGCTGCAGCAGTTGATTGCGGGCAAGGACAGTGAAAAGACGCGTATCGACCTGCTGGAGCGGTTAGGCCTTGGCCACCGCGCCCACGCGCTACCGTCGCAACTGTCCGGTGGCGAATCTGCCCGTGCCGGGCTGGCGGTGGCTCTGTCACCGGCGCCGGCGCTGCTGATCTGCGACGAACCGACGGCCGAGGTCGACGCGGATGCCGAACAGGACATCATCGGATTGCTGCTGCAGCAGTCCGAGCGCGGCGTCGCCGTCTTGGTCGCCACCCATAGCGACCTGCTCGCCAAGGCCACCGGAACCGTCATTCGGCTCGATGACGGAAAGATCATGCCATGACCGATATTCTTGTCGACGTCGCCCGAGCCGGTCGCGCCTTTGCTAACGGCGGCACGAACACGATCGCCTTGGACAGCGCCACCTGCCGGGTCAGGCCGCGCGACCGCATCGCCCTGGTCGGTCAGTCGGGCAGTGGCAAGTCCACGCTGCTACACCTGATGGCGGGGCTGGATCGCCCCACATCCGGCACCGTCACCTGGCCCGCCCTCGGTCAGCCGGAGACGCTACGGCCCACCCATGTCGGCGTGGTGTTCCAGTCGCAAAGTCTGGTGCGTTGGCTCGATGTCGCCGAAAATGTCGCGCTGCCGCTGCAACTGGCCGGCACCGCGGGTGACGCAAGACAGTGGGCCATGGACGCCCTAGAGCGCTTTGGCCTGCAGCATATCGCCAACAAATTGCCGGAGGAAATCTCTGGCGGCCAGGCGCAGCGGGTTTCTCTGGTGCGCGCCACCATGACCAATCCGGATCTGCTGCTTGCCGACGAGCCGACCGGGCAGGTCGACCATGCGACGGCGGGTCTGCTGATGGACATGCTGCTGCAATGGGCCGACCAGACCCGTTCAGCCGTCGTCATCGCCACCCACGACCTGGCAATTGCCAGGCGTTTTGGCCAGGTCTGGCATATGCGCGGCGGTATCCTCTCCACCGAGACAGAAAGCATTTCAGCATGATCATCGTTTGGCTGGTTGGCCTGTTTCGAACCCGAATGGGCCGGCTTGCTGGGACCATTGCGGGCATTGCGCTGGCCGTGGCGCTGCTGTGCGACTTGGGCACGTTCATCCAGCAAAGCTCCAGCTCGATGACCATGCGCGCCATTGCCAGCGTTCCGGTCGATTGGCAGGTCGAGCTCGTGCCGGGCGCCGACCTAGCCAGTGTCAGCGCGGCCATCGATGCGGCAGGCACCTCGACGTTGCTGGAGCAGGTCGGCTATGCCAGCGTGGATAGCTTCGAGTTTACCACGGCCGACGGCACGCAAACCACCGGAGCCGGCAAGGTCATTGGCATCGGCCCGGACTATATCACCCATTTTCCCGCCGGCTTCCGCATGCTGGCCGGCGATGCCAGCGGCGCGCTGCTGCTGCAACAGACCGCCGCCAACCTCCACGCGGTGCCCGGCGACGCCATCATGGTGCACCGCCCCGGCCTACCAGCCGCCACCATTACGATCACCGGCATTGTCGATCTCAAGACCGCCGATACCGTGTTCCAGGCCATCGGCGTACCGGCCGGCGCGGCGCCACAGGCACCGCCGGACAATGCCGTCATCATGCCGGGTGATGCCTGGCATGTGCTGTTCGATCCCCAGGCCAGCCTGCGCCCGCAGGATGTGCGGACCCAGCTGCATGCCAGTATCGACCATGCCCACCTGCCAGCCGATCCCAATGATGCCTATCGTTTCGTCACCCAGGCCGGTCACAATCTTGAGCTCCGCGTCGCCGGCAGCGCTCTGTTGACCAACAATCTGGCGGCTCAGCTCGATGCGGCCCGCGGCGATGCGCTCTATGCCCGGGTGCTGTTCCTGTTCCTGGGTGCGCCCGGCGTTATCCTCGCCGGTCTGCTGACCACGGCGATCGCGGGCGCTGGTGCCGAGCGCCGCAAGCGCGACCTGTCGCTGCTGCGCCTGCGTGGCGCATCCAGGGCGATGCTGACGGCGTTCTCCGCCGCCGAAACCGCGACCGTCGGCCTCCTCGGCGGGGCGCTGGGCATTGCCCTGACCCTCGTAACGGCGCCGCTGTTTGGCCAATCCATCTTGGGCGAGGGCCGACTGGCCTGGTCCGTGATCGCTCTGGTCGCCGGGCTGGCGCTGGCGGGGCTTGCGGTGATGGTTCCGGCCTGGCAATCGGCGCGGTCCGTCTCTGTGGTCGCGGCTCGGCAGACCATCGGCGCGCAAACCGCTTCGCTTTGGGAACGGATCAATCTCGACCTGCTGTGCTTAGTGCTGGCCGCGCTGGTGTTCGCGCAGACGGCAGCGTCCGGCTATCAGGTCGTGCTCGCTACTGAAGGGGTGACGGCGGTGTCGGTCGACTACACCGCCTTCCTGGCCCCGGTGCTGCTCTGGATCGGCTCGGGCCTGCTCACGGTGCGGTTGACGCGGCTGTTGTTGGGTCCCGGCCGCAAGCTGCTCAACGCGCCGGCCACGTCCCTGGGTGGCAGCGCCGCGCCGGCGCTGGTCGCATCCCTGTTCCGCCAGCGCCGGCGGCTATCGGTCGGCGTCGCCTTTGCGGCGCTCGCCATCGCTTTCGCCGTCTCCACCGCGGTCTTCAACACCACCTATCAGGGGCAGTCCCGCGTCGATGCCCTGCTGACCAATGGCGCCGATGTCACGGTCACCGGCACGACCGCGGCGCCGGCCGCATCGATCATCGCGCAGTTGCGGGCCATCGATGGCGTCGCCGCCGCCGAACCCATGCAGCACCGCTTTGCCTATGTCGGCACCGATCTGCAGGACCTCTACGGCATTGATCCCGCGGCGATCCGCAATGCCACGCCGATCGTCAACGCCTATTTTGGCAATGGCGACGCCAATGCCGCGCTCGGACTGCTCTCGAGCACGGAGAACGCGGCCCTGGTCTCGGACGAAACCGTCACCGACTTCCAGCTCACGCTGGGCGACACCATCAACCTGCGCCTGCAATCGGCCGATGGCGCTTACCATCCGGTGCCGTTCGTATTCGCAGGGGTGATCCGCGAGTTTCCCACCGCCCCGCGCGACAGCTTCATCGTGGCCAATGCCGCCTATGTGGCAAAGGTGACGGGGGTCGATGCTAGCGAGACGGTGCTGATGCGCACCAGCGGCGACGCGACGGCGATCAAGGCCGCCGCCATGGTGCTGGCGCGCGACCTTCCCAGCATACAGGTCAATTCCCTGAGCGACGCCTCGCACATCATCGGCTCCAGCCTGACCGCGGTCGATCTGTCCGGGCTGACCCGCCTCGAGCTGAGCTTTGCCATTATCCTGGGCATTGGCGCGACCGCACTGATCCTATCGCTGGGACTTGCCGATCGCCGCCGCAGCTTCGCCATCCTGTCGGCAGTCGGGGCCAGTCGCCGGCAAATGGCCGGGTTCATCCTTGCCGAAGGCGGCCTGGTCATTACCGGCGGAATGGTGTTCGGCGCCGTCACCGGCTGGCTGGTCGCCCAGATCCTGGTCATCGTCCTGCAAGGCGTCTTCGATCCCCCGCCCGAAGCAATGTCCGCGCCGTGGCCCTACCTCGCCATCACCGCCGCGCTGATCATCGCCGCCACGTTGCTCGCGCTCATAAACGCCATTCGCGATGCAGCTATCGACCCTGTGAGGCGGCTGAGAGAGCTCCAATAGGCAGGACTTGCCAGCAAGACCCCATAACCGCCGCTTAGCCGACCTGTCTGGTTGGCCGGAACAGGATCTCATTGATATAGACATCGTCCGGCTGGCTGATGGCGAGGGCCACGACGCGATTCGGTTTACACCACGCGCCTGACGGATTTTCTTGCCTTCGGCCATCGCAACATCAAGAGCTGCCGGTTCGACGTGCCCATGAAATGCAAATATAATCCAATACTTACTTAGTATTGAATTGTGGATCGGTGGCAGTCGCTCCGGCCCAGCCTGCCCGGCCGTTTTAGACCATCGCGCGCTCCGTTTCGGGATCGAATAGCGCGATCTTCTCGGCCTCAACAGCCAGCCGAATGGTCTGACCGAACACCACCTGTGCATCGGGCGGCAATCCTGCCAGGACCTTTTGATCCCCGACACGGGCGACAACCAGCTTTTCAGGGCCAGTCAGCTCGACGACTTCGACTAGGGCCGAGAATGCTGGTTCGCCCGCTGCTGCAAGCCGCACGGTTTCGGCGCGAATTCCGGCGATGACACGTCCGTTTGTCGCTGTGCCTGGTAGGCTGATCGCAGCATCGGCTCCGTCGATCAGCAATTGCCCGGCGTTCAAATTCGCGATGAGCAAGTTCATGCCCGGCGAGCCAACAAAGCTTGCCACGAATGTACTGGCGGGGCGCTGATAGACTTCTTCGGGCGTGCCCAACTACTCGATCTGGCCGTCGTTGATCACGGCGATCCGGGTCGCCAGGGTCATCGCCTCGATCTGATCGTGGGACGTAGGCAATCCTCACATGCCGGTTCTATGATCGTAGGTGGGGGGCGATCAAGCCGCCCCGGCGCGGCTAGGCCCCGTCGGGGCGGTCCCAGAAACGCAGCGCGCGACAGGCCTCGACAAACCGGCCGGCGTCCGTGCCCGCCGCAACGGCGATAAAGCCGTCATCGAGATCATCCGGCAACCCGACCTTGGCGAATAGCTTCATGGCCGGCTCGGTGAAACCGATAAACTTGTAGTGGGCATACGCATCACTGGCGAAATCTCGGGCAGGCGGAAGTTTCAGCAACCCCAATATGCCTTCGTCTGACGGCAGAAGTGCCACTGCATCAAACAACACCGAAGGGCCGCCGTCGATCTTGTGATGCGCGGGTTGCAGCGTGCCATCGCTCAACGTCGCCCCACCGATCGTCGGCGCGATCAGCTCAAAAGTCGCACCCTCGGCCTCAATCGCAGCCTGCAGATCGGCGAGCAATTGGGCATCCGTGCCGTCGGTGATCAGCACTCCAACCTTGCGGCCGGCGAAGGAGGGCGGCGGATTTTTCAGGATGCTCAATAGATCTGACGGTGGCAGGTCGGTTCGCGGTTCCTGCGCCGGCGTGGCTGCCGCGGGTAGGGATTTCATGCCAAGCCCGTCGGCCACCGTCTGCGCCAGATCGTTATCGACATTAAGAAGATGCGCCACCATCCGCTCGCGGATGGCCGGGAATTCGCACTTGCTCAATTCGAATACCAGTGCATCGCCAATGTGGCGTTGCTCGACCAGGCTCTGGCTGATGAAGAACTGGCGTGCCTGGCTGTAGTGGTCAGAAAAACTCTCCGGGCGCTGCCGAACCTTTGGGCCCTCCGCCTCCTGCGGAAAAGTCTGGAATCCGTGCTCTGTCGATTCCCGCGGACCGCCGACGTCCGGGCCCCAGGAATTGGGCTCGTAATTGGCGCGGCCACGCGGGTTCTGGAACGCCATATGGCCATCCTGCTGAAAGTGGTGAAACGGACATTTCGGCGCGTTGATTGGCAGTTGCGCGAAGTTGGGGCCACCCAAGCGTTTAAGCTGCGTATCAAGGTAGGAAAAATTGCGGCCCTGCAACAGTGGATCGTTGGAGAACTCAATGCCGGGCGGGACGTTCTGGGTCATGAAGGCGACCTGCTCGGTCTCGGCGAAGAAATTTTCCGGCATCCGGTTTAGCACCAGGCGGCCTACTGGTTCGGCTGGCAGGAGTTCTTCGGGAATGAGTTTCGTGGGGTCTAGCACATCGAAATCGAAGCTATCGGCAAAGGCCTGGTCGAACACCTGCAGGCACAGTTCCCACTCAGGATAGTTGCCCGACTGGATCGTGTTCCACAGATCGCGGCGATGGAAATCGGGATCGGCGCCGTTGATCTTGACCGCCTCGTTCCATACCACCGATTGCATGCCCAACTTGGGCTTCCAGATGAACTTCACAAAGTTCGACTCGCCCTTGGCGTTGACCAGTCGGAAGGTGTGGACGCCAAAACCCTGCATGAAGCGGAAGGAGCGTGGTAGGGCGCGGTCCGACATCACCCACATGATCATGTGCATGGCTTCGGGGGTCAACGAAATGAAATCCCAGAAATTGTCGTGCGCGCTCTGTGCCTGCGGAAAGGCCTTGTCAGGCTCGGGCTTGACGGAATGGATCACGTCGGGAAATTTGATAGCGTCCTGGATGAAGAATACCGGGATATTGTTGCCCACCAGATCCCAATTGCCTTCCTGGGTGTAAAATTTGACGGCGAAGCCACGCACGTCGCGTGCCAAATCAAACGATCCTTTGGATCCAGCCACGGTCGAGAAACGCACGAAGACAGGAGTTTGCTCGCCCTCCCGCTGGAAAATGTCGGCGCGCGTAATCTTGCTCAACGATTTGTAAGTCTCGAAAAAACCGTGGGCGCCATAGCCCCGCGCATGCACCACGCGCTCTGGAATACGCTCATGGTCGAAATGAAATATCTTCTCGCGAAAATGGGCGTCCTCAATGAGGGTTGGGCCCCGCGCACCTTGCTTAAGCGAGTTCTGATCGTCGGCAACGGGTATGCCGTGTTGAGTGGTAAGAACAACGTAGCCGTCCTCGGCAGTTTGATGGGTCTCGCCACCGTGACCGCAGGGGATTTCCTGGTCGCCATAGGTAGCCTGTTGCCCGCTTGTCGACTTCGAACGTCTGGCCATGATCGCCTCCACACATGCTTGCTGCGCAACATCAATCGAAGCTGAGGATAAACGTTCCGTGCCGGCAGAAAATCGTCGATGCGCCCGCTTTTCCGACCGATCGTGCCCGATGCGATGAGATCCGGCGCTATCAGGTGACGTGGAGATAATTTCGCCCGGCCAATTTGTACAAGTCACCTCTTCTCCAGAGGTTGCGGCAACGATTCATTCATCGCTCCGTTATGAGACCGACTCCAACACAGGATAGCGCCATGGCGACCTCCAAAGAGATGACACTTGACGACCTTTTCCTCGACACCCTTAAGGACATTTATTACGCCGAGAAGCAGATCGTGAAAGCTTTGCCAAAGATGGCCAAGGCAGCTCAGGATCCCGCCCTTAAGGCCGGGTTCGAAAAGCATATGGACGAAACCCAGGGCCACATCGATCGCCTTGAGCAGGTGTTCGACATCATCGGCAAGCCCGCCCGCGGTAAGACCTGCGACGCAATCTTGGGCATTCTCGAGGAAGGCAAGTCGATCATGGACGAATTCAAAGGCACAGTGGCCTTGGATGCGGGCCTGATCGCTGCGGGCCAGGCCGTCGAGCACTATGAGATGGCCCGCTATGGAACCTTGCGCACGTGGGCAACACGTCTCGGCTATGCTGATGCCGCCAAACTGTTCGAGACGACACTTTTGGAGGAGCGTGCTACAGACCAGGCGTTGACCCAACTTGCCGAGGCCGGCGGTGACAACGCCAAGGCCGCCTAGACACGACCTACGGCGCAGGCTTCAGTCTGCGCCTTTTCACGAGCGCTGTTTTGCGGTGCCGACATACATAAAGCGGGGCCAAGTCAATTACCTCTTGAAATTTAAAGTTGAACTTTCGCCACAGGCTGTGGTGGACTTGCCCCAAATTAGCTCAACACCTTACGGACAAGTTCCTCGCGGCTAGTCTCAAATTATCAAGATCAAGTCGTGATGGCCCCCGTCAAGCGCGACGCGAAGAGCGCCGCCCACGATACTCATTTCGGCCCCGTCGAGAAGGGCATGGGTTGGGGAAGATCTATCCGCGGCCGCCTCAACCCGGAGATCGTAGCGTGTCGCGCCGATCCTGATGATCGCCTCATACCCCGGCCACGCCCCGGGTAGCACCGGCTCAACGATTAGAAAGCCGCCTTCGCGGCGCAGGCCGAGTATGCCTTCGATCCCAGCGCGATACATCCATCCGGCCGAACCAGTATACCAGGTCCATCCCCCGCGTCCGGCATGGGGCGGCACCGAGTAGACATCAGCGGCGACCACAAAGGGCTCGACCTTGTAGCGCTCGGCCTCCTCGCGAGTCCGCGCGTGGTTGATTGGATTAAGCAGGGCGAAGAGTTCGCTTGCCTTGTCGCCCTCACCAAGCTTTGCATATGCCAAGATCGCCCACATGGCGGCATGGCTGTATTGTCCGCCATTTTCGCGCAGGCCCGGGGGATAGCCCTTGATATACCCCGGATCATGCGGGGTATGGTCGAACGGCGGCGTGAACAGCAGGGCGAGGCCTTCGTCGCGGCGGATCAGCCGGCGCTCAAGCGACGTCATCGCTTCCGCTGCCCGGGCGTTATCCGCCGCCCCGGACAATACAGCCCAGGACTGAGCGATCGAATCGATCTGGCATTCCAGGCTGTCTTTCGAGCCGAGCCAGGTGCCGTCGTCGAAGGTCGCGCGGCGATACCACTGGCCATCCCAGGCCTCGCGCTCGATTGCTGCGCGAACGCGCTCAGCATGGATGCGCCAGCGCTTAGCCCGTGCGGCATCGCGCGTCTCGGCCAACGGCGCCAACAAGGTGATGGTGCGCAGCAGTAGCCAGGCGAGCCACACGCTCTCGCCCTTACCCGCTTCACCGACCCGATTCATGCCGTCATTCCAGTCCCCGGTTCCCATCAATGGCAGGTCGTGCTCGCCGGTCAGTTCGAGGCATTGGTCAAGGCCCCGCGCGCAGTGCTCGAATAACGATGCCGTTTCGTCCGCCGGCATCGGCTGGAAAAAAGCGTCGTGTTCGCCAGGGCCCAAGGCTGCGCCTTCGAGAAATGGCACCATCTCATCGAGGATCGCCGCATCGCCCGAGGCGGCGATATAGGTGGCGGTGGCGAAACCGAGCCACACGCGATCGTCGGAGATGCGGGTGCGCACCCCCTGGCCGGTATGCGGCAGCCACCAATGCTGAACATCGCCCTCCCGAAATTGCCGGCCGGCAGCGCGCAGCAGATGATGGCGCGTCATTTCCGGCTGCGCGAAGGTCAGCGCCATACCGTCCTGCAATTGGTCACGGAAGCCATATGCCCCACTCGCCTGGTAGAAGGCGGAGCGCGCCCAGATGCGGCAGGCCAGCGTCTGGTAGAGCAACCAGCCGTTCAGCATGATATCCATAGCGCGATCGGGCGTCTTGACTTGGATGCTGCCGAGCATAGTGTCCCAATGCTCGCCGACTTGCGTGAAGATCGCGTCGAGATCGGCAGCGCGATAGCGGGCGAGCAGCGCACGGGCCTCCTGGGGGGAGGCGCTCTGGCCAAGGAATGAGATGATCTCGACTTCCTGCCCCGCAGCGATCTCCAAGACCGTGCAGAGCGCCGCGCACGGGTCAAGCCCAGCGCCGGTTGTGTTCAACAGGGGTCCCTTGCGGCTTAAAGCGGCCGGCGCTGCTGTGCTGCCGCCGCGGCCGAGGAACTCGGTGCGATCGCCCGTCCAACAGCTCTGCCGGCCACTCAAGTCGGCGAAGGCAACACGGCCAGGAAAGGCGATGCTCCAGGGATTGCGGGCGAACATCGCGCCGGTCTCGGCATCAATCTCGCTCGCCACGAATGGTCCTGAGGCGCCCCGTGCCGTACCCAGGGTCCATTCCGCATAGGCGGTGACAGATACGCGCCGCGGCCGGTCGGAGAGGTTTTTGATTGTCAGGCGCGATATCTTGATCGAGTCGGCCAGAGGCACGTATTGCAGGAGGCCGAGCGCCAGGCCACCGGCCTCATGCTCGAACTTGCTGTAACCGCGGCCATGGCGGGCGATATAGGTCCCACCATCGCGGATCGGGCGAGCGGTAGGGCTCCAGAGCTCAAGGCTGTCCTCGTCGCGCACATACATTGCCTCGCCAGCGGGGTCGGTAACCGCATCGTTCGACCAAGGCGTCAGCTGGTTCTCTCGGCTGTTTTCGGCCCAAGTATAACCGCTCCCTTCGGCCGAAGCCTGGAAGCCGAAGGTCGGGTTGGCGATGACGTTGATCCACGGCGCCGGTGTGGTCGCGCCGGCTTGCAGCACGCTCACATACTCGCGCCCGTCTTGATCGAAGCCGCCGATGCCATTGAAGAATTCGAGATCGGGAATCGTCGCCGGCGCGGTCGGCGCGGTTGTGGGTTCCCGGCGTGGAGACGTTGTCGCCGTCGCCTCGGGCAGCAGCGGTAGCCGCGCCAATTGTTCCGCGATCGATCCGCGACGCGCCACGATAACGATGCGAGCGACGGCCTGGAGCAACGATCTGGCTTCCATGCTCATCAAGTCGGCACGCAGGACGTAAGCCGACCCTTGAGCCAGTTCCGCCCCGAAGCGCGGCCGTGACTGGCTACTGCGGATGGCGGTCTCGATCGCGATCTGCAGATCCTGAACATAGGACGAGGCCCGCTCGTTGATAATGACGAGGTCAACCGCCAAGCGTTTCATGCGCCAGTATTCGTGCGCCCGCAGCAGCTGGCGGACCCGATCGATATCCTCGATGTCGTCGATCCGCACGAGCACGATCGGCAGGTCGCCCGATATTGAATGCGGCCACAAGCCCGATTGCGGGCCCGACCCGCGCACCATCGCATCCGAAGGCACTCGAAAGCGTCGGTCGGCGTAAAGGATCGGACTGGCCAGCCGCTGGAAGTCAGCGGCTTCTTCGGGCTTGACGTCGAGATGGCGCAACTGCACCTGGCCCTGGGTCCAGGCCAGCGTCTTGGCCCGATCGAACGCGCTGCGATCATGATGGCGATCGACCAGATCCAAAAGCTCGGCGCGCGAGCCAGCCACCAAGGTCCAAAAGGCGACGCGCGCGACCTGTCCCGGCCCGACCGTGATGCGCTGGCGCAGCGAGAACACCGGATCGAGAACCGTCCCCACCGTGTTGGAGAGGGTGCCCGCGTCCAGGATCGCCGCAGCCGAGGCCAGGCTACGGCCACGGCCGATAAAGCGGGCGCGGTCGGATTCGTATTGTGGATCGGCGGCTATTTCGCCTTCGACAACCGCAATATGGGCCGCCCAGATCCGTGGCTCGTCGGCTGACCGCGGCCGGCGGGTCGCGATCAGAGCCCCGAACTCCGCCAGATATTCGGTCTCGACAAACATCTTGGCGAACGCAGGATGAGCATTGTCGGTCGCGGGCGTGGTCAGAACAAGCTCAGCATAGGACGTGAGTTCGATCTCACGCGCCTGGCGGCCGCTATTGGTCAAGGTCACTTGGCGCACCTCGCCATCATCCTCCGCCGAAATCAGCACATGGGTTACGGTGGTCAGCGAGCCGTCGTGGCGGATGAACTCCGCATGGTCCTCCCCGAAAATGACGGACTGGCTGTCCGCATCGTCGCCGAACGGCCGCGGACTCGATGACCAGACGGTGCCTGACGCCACGTCGCGCATGAAAATGAAGGAGCCTTGCTGGTCAAGGGTCGCATCCTCCTGCCAGCGCGTGATCGCGATATCGCGCCAGCGGCTATACCCGGAGCCGGCGGCTGTAAGCATCAAGGCATAGCGCCCGTTCGACAACAGGTGCGTCACCGGCGCACCGGTGAGCGGCGGCGTCAAACGCCGTACCGTCGCCATCCCGCGATCGGCCTCCTGCGCCGACGCCTTGACCTCTTCGGCGCGCGGATGCGCTGCGGCGATGTCGCGGGGCATACGTTCTTGAAGCAGCAGCTCGCTGGCACGAATCATCGGTTCACGGTGAAAGCGCTCGCGCATCCGCCCACCCGAAACCGCGTTGTGGATGGCGACGATCGTCATGCCCTGATGGTGGGCCATGAAGTTGCGGACGACGGCGAACTCCTCGCTGTCGGCAAGCCGGGAACGGGTGAAATCGATCGCTTCGAAGAAGCCGTAGCGGCCGCGCCCGCCCATCTCGGCCAACCGGCCGTAGTTGCGCAGCGCCCCCTGCGCATCGACCATCGTGGCGAGCCCGCTGGCATAGGGGGCAATGACCTGGTTGTCGGCAAGGCCTCGCTTCAGGCCCAGGCCCGGTACGCCGAAGTTGGAGTATTGATAGGTGAATTCCATGTCGCGGGCGTTGTAGGCTGACTCCGAGATGCCCCACGGAATACCGAGCGCCCGGCCATAGGCCTGCTGGCGTTCGACGACCCGACGGTTGGTCTCGTCCAGCAGGCTCCCCTCGGGAGCCCGCATCACCAGTGACGGCATCAAGTATTCGAACATGGATCCGGACCAGGAAATCAATGCCGAGCCCTTGCCGATCGGCGTGGCGGTCCGTCCCAAACGGAACCAGTGGCGTGTGGGAGCATCACCTTTGGCAATGGCAAAAAGGCTCGCCAATCGGGCTTCCGAGGCGAGGAGATCGTAGCAGCTGGGGTCAAGCCGGTTGTCCGCGACGGAATAGCCGATCGACAGGAGCTTGCGCTCGGGATCGATCAAGAAAGCGAAGTCCATCGCCTGAGCCATGTCGCGAGCGGCACCGGCGAGTTTTTTAAGGCGTCGTTTCAAACTTCGAGGCGCATCGGCGACCTGCAACCGGTCGCGGCTGTGCTGAGCCACCGCCTTACCGATCGCCTCTGTCCAAAACACGAGGTCAGAGTTTTGGTCGCCGTCGGGGAGGGTTAGTTCTCGGGCAATCCCGGCCGCCTTTTCTGTCAGCCGCTTGAGTGTCGCAAGCAACGCGTCGATCGATTGTGCGCCGTTCAGTTCGCTGTCGATCGTCTCGATCAACGCCGCGAACTCAGCGCTCCCCGTGGGCAAGGACGCGGCGGCCTCTCGCGCCATAGCCAGGCCGTCCGCCAGCCCGGTGCGCGGATCGACGGCGAGCGGAGCCTCGGCCCATTCCTCGCACGCATTGGCGAGCGCGATTAGATGACCTGCCAGGTTGCCGCTGTCGACCGAGGACACATAGACCGGCTCGAGCGCCCGCAGATCCTGTGTGTCGTACCAATTGAACAGATGGCCCTTGAACCGCGGCAGCCTGTTCAACGTCGCGAAGCTCGCCTCCAGCCGTTCGACGGTTTCCGTCGTGCCAGCCCAGCCGAAGTCGCGGGCGGCGACGGCAGACAGCAGATAGAGGCCAATATTGGTGGGCGATGTGCGGTGAGCCACCGCCGGCCTCGGATCCTCCTGAAAGTTATCCGGTGGCAGCATATTTTCAGCGGCCGTCACGAAGGTTTCGAAAAAGCGCCAGGTGCGGCGGGCGATCAGGCGCAGCGCGCCTGCCTCGGCTGGGGAAATCTGCAGGCGGCGTGCAGCGCTCGGCGAGCGGCTGACGCTCCAGGCAATGGCGGGTGCCGCAAGCCACAGCGCCGCGAAGGGCAGTACAACCGGCCAAGACGCCATGCTGACGGACAGTGCGGCAGCGCCCAGCGCCACCCCGGTCACGGTGCCGGGGGCCATCCTATGGTACAGGCCAGCCAGGTCAGGTCGCGGACGTCTGGCGGACTGGGCGGCGGTCGTCCATTCCAGCAGATCGCGACGCGTCACGAACACCCGCCACACCGTCCTGATGACCGCATCGCCGGTTTGCCAGGCTTGGTCAGGCAAAAACGCCAGCGACAACCAGATCTGTGCGGCAGCAATCTGCAGGTCGGCCCACACCCGCCCGAGATGATTGCGAATGCGAATGCCGCGGCGTTGCGGCGACAATGAAAAAGCAACCGGCAGAAAGGCAGGAATGGCGATTGTCAGAATCGCGAACAAGAGCGCGACCAGCGACGCCGGTGCCGTTAAAAACCAGCACAAGGCGAATAGCGCCAAGGTACACGGCGCCAGCACGGACCGCCGCAGATTGTCCAGCATCTTGGCGCGACCGATCGGCGACAGCGCCATGGGTCCAGTCCGCGCACCGAGCAGCCAGGGCAAAAGCTGCCAGTCGCCCCGCGTCCAACGATGTCGGCGTAAGGTGGCGACGTCGTATCGCGCTGGAAATTCCTCGACCAGTTCGACGTCCGAAGCAAGTCCGGCCCGCGCGAAGGTGCCTTCGAACAGGTCATGGCTCAGCATCGTGTTGTCCGGCACCCGGCCGGCCAGCGCCGCCTCGAAGGCGTCGACGTCGTAGATGCCCTTGCCTGTAAACGAGCCCTCGCCGAACAGATCCTGGTAGACATCCGAGATGGCCGCCGCATAGGGGTCGATGCCGCCGGGACTGGAAAACACGCGCTGGTAGAACGAGCCTTGACTGCCGATCGGAAGTGAAGGGGTAACCCGCGGCTGCAGGATGGCGTAGCCGCCAACGACCCGCTGGGTGGCCATGTCGAAGCCGGGCCGGTTCAGCGGATGCGCCATCTTGCCGATCAGGCGCTGTGCCGCATCGCGCGGCAACCGCGTATCGGCGTCAAGGGTGATGACGTACCGCACGTCTGGCGGCACCGCGGGAGCACGGCCGGCGATGGGCGCGTACGAGGTGTCGTTGGCGCCGCGCAACAGGCGGTTCAACTCGGCCAGCTTGCCCCGCTTGCGCTCCCAGCCCATCCAGACGCCCTGGCTAGCGTTGAACAGCCGGCGGCGGTGCAGCACGAGGAAACGATCACCGGCAGGTCCGGGCCCATGGCGCCGGTTGAGGGCGTCGATGGCCTTGGCGGCGGCATCGAGCAGGGGCGCATCGGTCTCCAGCATCTCCCGATCGGCATCGGCACCATCGAGCAAGAGCGCGAATGTCAGATCACCACCTGTTCCGGAGAGATAATGCACTTCCAACCGCGCCACCTCATCGAGCAATTCGGCTTCCTGGCCGAGGAGCGTCGGTACTGCGACAAGCGTTCTCAAATCACTGGGAACCCCATCGGCCAACTCGAGGCCCGGCAGGCTCCTTGCGCTGAAGCTGCGGGTCACGACGCGGTCGACAACGGCCGTTGCGGCGTCTGTGGCCGGCAGGAAACCAAAAAAGACGAACGCTACGAGCCAGCCTACCTCTGCCCCCACCAAGCCCAACGTCCAGAGCGCCACACCCAGAATGAGCCCCGCAAGGACCAGAATTGCGCCGAGATAGCCACGAACGCCCAGCCGGATACCAAAGCGTGCCGTCCACAGCCGCGCGGGTGGCCGAAAATCGACGGCGCGTTCCAGCTTCTGCCGTCCCTCTCCCACCAGATGGTAACCGGGGTCGCCGCGGCGCTCTGCCTCGATCGCAACCGGCGCCTGAGCCGCGGCGTCCCATGACGCCTTCAGCGCCTGTTCGGCGATCTCGATCTCGCTGTGCGACGAGCCGCGCGCCAATTGCTCGATCGCACTGCGATAAAGGTCGCGGGTCGAGAAGTCCATTTTGGCGAAAGCACTTCCGCTGCGCAGTCGGTCGTCGACGAGGCTCACGCTCTCGAACAGCTCCGCCCAATCGATGTCTGAGATTTGCCGCATACTGGTGATGACATTACGCACCGTCACGTTGGAGGCACCCTGCCGCTGCTGTGCGTGAGCGACAACCTCGTCGATCGAGGTGTCCTGACGCTCGAGACGCTCTTCCAACCATTGCAGGGCCGGGGTGGTTCTGGGGTCCTGATCCCGCATCCGTTTGGCCAATTGTGCCGCAAAGCGTTCCGACAATGCGTCCGCCGGCCGCGACGCCATGTCGGCTTCGAGGGCGATGCGGCTTTGCTCGGGCAAAAGGAGCCGGTCGGCCAAGACGTCGGCATCGGCACGCGCCAGGCGCCCGATGGTTATCTGGTCTGCCAGCCGTCGTAGATTTTCGACCAGCACGATTCGCAGTGTGATCGCCAAGGCCCAGAGTTCGCCGATGCTAAGAGGCTGCACCCGCTGATAGGCAGTGATGTACCGACGCAGCGTCTCTGGATCGAAATGGCTGTCGGTGTGAGCGACAAAAGCCCACGCCAAACCGAAGACGCGCGGATAACCGGCGAAAGGACCTTCGGCCAATTTGGGCAATTGTCGATAAAAGCCCGGCGGTAAGTCGGTGCGGATTTCGCGAACTTGCTCCTCGACGAGATGATAGTTGTCCAGTAGCCATTCAGCGGCCGGCTCGACGGCATCGCCAGTTTCCAGTTGCTGTGCACTGTCGCGATAGGCTCTGAGGAGGGTTTTGGCATTATCCTCCAAGCGCCGCCGCAGCGAGGGCACACGGAGTGGGCTTTTGGTCACCCCCTGGGCCGCGGCGAGGCTCTCGGCGTGCTGCTCCAATCGCTCGACGCCGAACAACTCCTCACGAACAGGTGCAGGGTCGCTCCAGATATCGGGGCGGCGTTGCCCCAGGAGCCAAGACAACGACATCGGGAGCATAAGGCCCTTTCAAGATAGCGTTGGACATATGTCTGTCTCCAAGGTGAAATCAGATCCACCCGGCCGGACCGATGCAGCCGTCCATGCCATCCCATTTACCGACCGGAACCGGCCGCAGGAGAAAATACGCACAACCACAAAGTTGCAGCTATCCGCAACCGCATGCGCGCAAGGTGCGATGACGCAGATGATCCACGGTGCCGCGCGATCCCAACTCTGCGGCGTTCCAACCAAACGAAAAAGACGGGCTTGGAAAGCCCGTCTTTGTTAGTTTAGCGCTTGACGTGGTCTGCAGCCTTTTTGACGGCATCCTTTGTCCTACCGGAAGCCTGTTTAACGTTGCCGACCGCCTCATGTCGGCTGCCCCTGTAGGGGAGTTATAGTTGGTCATTTAGGCCTCACGGGTAGCCCACATTGAGGGGTGCGAACAAACTGCGTACAACGACCGCCAGCGTCGTAATGTAGAAAGCATGCGCTCGCCACGATTACGGTCGAACGTGCGGGCATCAAATGCGTTCCCATTGTGGCCACCGAAAGGGCTGGCATGTCAGCAAGCAGCTCAGGGCAGGGCCAGCCTCGGTGGAAACGGGCTCCGCGCGCTGCGGGCGTTTGGGCCGGCTTGGGAATGGAAGTGCTACGCGGCGCCCGTTTTTGGCGCGTTCCTGGCGGCTAGTAGGCGAGTCTAGTCTGCTAACCTCGAATGGAGTGGTGCTGGTATTCACACTATGTCGCTTGGGCTATCCGGTACTCGCTGCTTTCCGTCTTGGGGGCTCTGCCGGGTGCTGGTAACGCCGAAGAGTCCGCGTGCCGCCCCGGGCGGGATTAGCCGAGCAGACATCACGATCCAGACTAATGCGAAATGGGGTTCACTCAAGCGAAGGACGATCCACCGGGCCTCGCGGAGGTCTTCACGGCATCTAGAAGGCGAAAGACGAACGCACCCAAGCGCTTGGATGTGCGTCCCAACGCGACTTTCCACGACCAGCTTTTAATTCCAAGATATTGGAGTTCCGAAGCATCGGGCGTTGCGGCCGGGCCTTCCAGGCCAAGGCCTTGAACTGTTATTGGCCCCATGGGCGAGTTCGTTGTCCGTCACGCTTAGCGTCCTCCTGTGGGTCTGGTTTGGAATAGAGTCGAACCATCGTCAAGGCACCATTGACCCCCATGGAGTAGACCCTTGCCCTCAATGGCCTCGGACCAAGGTTACCATTGCCACGCACGAGGTCTTCGCCGAGAGCCAGTCGAGCTGCGTGTTCCGCAGTGTCGGCCAGTAGTCGAAATTCTGCCGGATCGGCGACCACCGTACGGCAGTCTATAACTCGAAATTCTGTCGTCATGACCACTCTCGCTAGCAAATGGGCGAGACTGCCGATCCTTGTTGGGGGCAAGGATCGGCAGCTCTTCCGCCGTTAGAGGTCACTACCGGTGGAAACTGATGAAGCCTTTCCCGCCGCCTTTGTTCCACATGGCGCTCTTGGGCTAGATATCGCGTTCAAGTGCTGCCGGCACACTAAACATAAAAAGCCCTTCGCCGTATGCGTCGGCGAGATCAGTTACATTCGGAAATCGAAGTGACAGAACCTGCTAATCATTCAGGCGATCGCTGATGCTGAGGATCAGGCAGACCGGGCGATCTTTTTCGCCATGCTCGCGGCCTTTGCCCTCCTGCCAACGCCACAGATAGATCTGATAATATCGCCTCGGCTGAAGCGATCAGTTATCCTTGGAGGCCTGATAGTCGGCGGAATCCTGTTCGAGCTGCGCGCTGAACATTTTAGCAAAATCGGCCGGCATCTCGCCGGCGCCGTAAGCTCGGCGCAGATCGTCGTTGTTCATCATGCGCTCGAACACATCGGCGGGGACGACGACAACCGACGCGCGACCATGTTTTGTGAGCGTGATGGGGGCGCGCATGGCTTCGTCATGATGACGCCCGAAGTGACGGACAAACTCAGCAGACGTAATGGTTTTGCTGTTAATCTTGGCTTAGTCTCCATATTCTGTAATGTACAGAAAACACAGAAAATCACAAAAACGAAGTGCCAGCACGTTGCCGCAGATCGGTGGTTGGCCGATCAGGCGGGGCCAGCCTCGGCTGCTGGCTCGTCGGCCTGTGGGCCACGGGGTTGCAGTTTGTGCAGGAAGGTGGCGGCGCGTTCCGCATGGGCAGCGACTCGGAATATGGCCCGTTTGTCCTCTTTCAGCACTTCTAGCCACGACGCGAAATAGGCGGCATGATCGTCGCGCGGATCGAAATTCGGCGCCGATGAAACAGGCTCGGAGTTCGGCAATCAGTTCCTCCCGGGCATAGTCCTTGGTGCCAAAGGGATTCTTGATTTCAGGGGACAGGCGGGTTTTATGCGCGGTCCAGTGGATCATCTAATGAGCAGGGGGGCGCCGCGTGCGCTTCGGCGCTGACGAACGCCTCAAACAATGGCATGGCAATGCAGTTATTGGCGAGCTGATAGGACGCCCTGTTGCCGCCGTTTAGGATCGCCGCCCCCGTGTTGGCGAAAAAGGCGTCGGCATGGTCCATGCGCTGTTTAGTTATCGGCGCATCGGCGGACATGGCCACGATGCGGAAGCGGTCGGGCAGACCGTCCACCTGATCGGCATTGAAGACGCATAGGGCCTTTTTTAGGAACGGGATGGGGCTTTCCTCGTCCTCTCCATTGTCGTTGGTCTCGGTGCGCTCGATGGCTCCGAGATAAACAACGGCTGCGGCCTTCTCGCCCTTGCGGACCTGCCCGCCGAGGTCTTTGGCCTGCCGATAGGTCATGCAGTAGTTCGATCCATAACGGCAGGCCTGCGCCTGCATCGACAACAACAGGATTGATGCCGCGATAGGCAACGCTATTGGCGCATAAGGGCTGGGTCTGAACCCGGGGTGCCATCGGTCCATGGTTTTGACCATGGGCGGGTGCCTGCTTCCAGTTGCTCGATGATTTTGGTGGTCACGCGCTCGTAAACATCGGCGCGGGGCAGGGCGGTTTCGTCGCCCGCTCGCGCGGTCTTGGTGCTGGCGATGCGCTTGGTTTTGGTCCGTGTGGTCATTTTTCGCTCTCCTAATCTGGCCCAAAGGGAGCAGAGGCCATGCCTCTGCCTCCGAGGTGTCCGCGACCGGATCGACGAGAGGGGGGCGAGGATGGGGATTATCCAAGCGAGGGGCCTGTGCAAATCCGCATGTGCGGATCTGCACCGATCCTGCAGCGCTGGCCGGAGGCCGGATGTGAAGATAGGGAAACCCCGTCGCAGCCCTAGCAGGGGAGAGCGCGCCGGGCGGTCTTTCCCCTTCAGAGGGAGAAAATAGGTCGCCCCTGTCACGCGGCCGCGATCCGACCTGGCCGGGTCCGCCGGATGACCGCAGCACCCGCGATCGTTATGCGCAAAGGCGGAGACTTCTTTGGCTCGGCGCGCCTAGCGAATATATCGCCCAACCTCGACCTCTTGCTCGCCTGCGGACAAATAAATACCTTCTATTGGTGATTGATTTTTGCAAAGAAAAACGCCGGCATGTGCATAGGCGGGGCTGAAGGGCTTCGGAGATGTCGCGCAGGGGCAAACCTGCAATAACTTATCGCCCGTTCGTGAGTTGGGTTCCCGCTTCAGCTTGTCGTGCCGCTGGAAACTAAGGTAATCCTATCTGAGGATGAGCCGATGTCGCTTGTCCATGAGCGATAGCATAGGCGACTGCCTCTCCGAATAGGCGCCGCCGTTGCGCGAGGCGCCGGCTCATCGTGGTGACGGTCGCGGGCCAATCCCGGCCTAACCAATCCATCATGCCCTTCCTCACGGGTGAAAACGCAAAACCCCTGCGTTGCGAGTTCCTCATCGACCTTAACCGACCTGAACATGGCATCTGCGGTGTCGATGGTCGTGAAATACTGCCAGCCTTTCCGCAGACTAGGCGGTAACGCCGCCTCTTGCCTCTCCGGCAGGACCAGAACCGAGGTCTGGAGCGCGCCATTCGGGCGTGTAATGGATACCGCAACTCGCATGGCCAACCTCCTGAAAGTTGGGGCCGCCATTCCGTGGGGGCTCGGCGGCGCCTCCGCCGCTGAAGGTGACGCAGCGGCTAGCCACCCATCGTCACCGCCTTCCTTCGTTCCAACACACTTCATGTCTGCGTCACTTGGTATTAAATGCGCGATTCTTGTTGCTCAATCCGACAATAGAGCCGCACCATGGTCAGGCCCCCGCCGCCTTGGAAGTAGACCCTGGCTCGTAATTCGGCTGGATTTGGGCTGCCGCGCACGAGGTGTTCGCCCAAAACTAAACGCGCAGCGTGTTCCGGAGTGTCTGCCATCACACCGATCTCGGCGAACGCGTTGAGTTCGGTTCGACAGTCCACAACTTGAAATCGTTTTGTCATTCGAACCCCAGATTGGAAATATAGGCGAGGCCGCCAACTCCCCTCCCGAGAGCGGTCGGCAGCCTCGTCCGCCGCTAGAGGGTAGTCCACGGCAACTGCTTTAAATCCTCGCCGCTGCCTTCGTTCCAATGGCCTCGCTCACGCGGGGCCTTTTCATTCACATCGACGGAGACTGCGATGCCCCTACACAGACCTTCCGCGCCAAAGCGCCTGCTATTGTCACAATGCTGCTAGCCGATTTCCCCTTGGATCCCAGTGATGGGTTCGAGGTGGTCGGCTATGCGGGCCATGAAAGCAAAGGCCTCACGACCTTGCAAAAAATCCGACCGTCCAGGACTTCAAGGGTGGCCCGGGGGTCGTTCCAGTGGACTGGCCGCGCCGCCGGCGCATTCGACGCCTATTGCAAGCGCAACGAGCTCGACCAGACCAGCGACAGGGCGAATTCAGGGTGAGAAACGTCTGCCAATACCCATGAGAAACCATCTTCGACATCGTCACCTCTGGTGTCGAACAGGTTGGGCTTTTCGCTGTGAGCAACTGCGACCGTGGTCCCAACTAGAAGGATCATCTAAGAAAATCCTAAGTGGCTCCAATCCAAAAATTGGCACCGGATGCCAAGCCAATGTTTTACCAATCCTTAAAACCTCATAGGTAAGCGTTGGATGTCCCAGTAGGGGCGTCGCGAATAAAACGCTCCAGAAGGAAAGAAGAATGGCAAATATCAATTTGACGGCAGCCGTCCGTTCAAACCTGTCGGCTCTCCAGGGCACCGCGACCCTGATGGCCAAGACCCAGGACCGCCTTTCGACCGGCAACAA
>NZ_JBEPOL010000020.1:0-46102 GCF_040546795.1 Devosia sp. UYZn731 | reverse complement strand
CTTTAAATTCCGGCGTAAATCTCTGTGTACTCACAAGCTGCCTCCTATGCTCCAAGGATAGGCGGGGCCTGTCTACCGGGCTAGGGGCAGTCCAAGGATAGGCGGGGCCTGTCTACCGGGCTAGGGGCAGTCCACTACATCGCTCCACGAACTGGAGGGTGAGATGCTGATCAGGTCCACCCGGGGTCGAGTCGAAATTCTCGATCGCAATGGTCTTCGGGACCGTGCCGGCAACGCCTATGGCAAGACCGAGCGCAGCTATGATGAACTGATCGAAGCGGTGGACCCGGAACTCGTCACCCTGAAATTGCGCTCCGACCACGGGCCGCCGCGCCGTGTGTTGTGAACGCCCCGCCGCGATAACTGTATCATCCATACCAAGTTGAGCGTACGGTTCTGGACAGAGGGTGCAATGTGTACCCAGATCGCAAGGCCCTTTCGAGGGGCCGCCCCATGACAGTAGAAACAGTCCTATCGGCTCCCTCCTCATGCGGGAAGGCGTAAGTCCATGACCATTCGCATCACCTACCGCACGCCCAAGATCGGCGAGCACGAAGAGGGCGAAGGCAAGTTTCAGCAGCAGAATTTTCAGGAGCTGACCATGGCGTCCGACTGGATCGTCATGCATATCCCGGAGACTGAACGGTCGCTGATCAAGATGTGGATCGATGATGTTCCGATTACCGGGGCCACACTGGAGTCCACCCTAAGACCGCTATCATCGACCCTCGTGGATGATCAGTAGCTAGCAGCCGAAAGTTCAGGGGGTGGAATCAAACGTTGCTTCTGGCCTCGGTGAGGCGCTACTGGCCTTCGTTGGTAGCAGTTCCACGGGCGCAACCAATTGAGAGAACCTTGATCGCTCTTCCGCAACGGGAGCATCACATGGTCGATCTCATCAAGCCGCTTTCTGATGTCCGCCTCCTCATCGTCGAAGATGAAGTGCTGATCGCGATCATGGTGGAGGAATTTGCCGAGGAACTCGGCTGCCTGTCTTTCCACACCGCAGCCACTGTCGCCGAAGCCCTAAGTGCGATCGACAGTTTTAAACCGCAACTGGCACTGGTGGATTGTTCAATCACCCATTCGGGCCCAGACTTCGTTGTTGCGGATGCGCTGGACGATCGGGACATACCCTTCATCTTCTCTAGCGGGGACAAGTCCAATATCCTGCCCGGGCGACACCGGGGCCGGGATTTCCTGGCCAAGCCGTTTTCGATGGATCAACTTCGCTCGACCATCATCCGATTGCGCGCCGGGCTGCACATCGAGCGGCAGGAATAGCCCTCTATTAAACTGGCAGCCGCCTGTGCCAGACCAGCGCGGGCGGGCCGGATATGGCCTTAAGTGCGGATGTGAGACTTGGCGAGAGTCGCCGCGGCATCGGCACCCGCTCTATCTGCGCCAAACCGCTCAACAATCTCGCGAGCGGAATCGAGCGGAAGACCATGCTTCCTCGCGAACGTAAACAGTTCATACGGCTGTTGGACCTCACTCGTTTCGTTGTTCTTGTCGTTCATCGTGCGCCGTCCCCCTGCATCGCCGCTTACCGCCGGCTGCCGTGATTTCAGTCCTCGGTGTCGAAAATCACCGGCATGCCGTCATCGGGAACGTCCACAGACACCTTGGCGGTTTCGCCTGTTCGTCCCCGATGCTTCGCCTCGGAAATCGCAGCCGCTTCTGCCCCCGCTTGTCCCTGATATGGCCCGTAGAAATCGCCATCGATCGTGAACGACCACTGCCCGTTGCGTCGTACGACTATGTAGTTTGCATCAGACATCCAGAGGGTTCCTCATTGCTAAACGGCCGCAAGTGCGAGCCGCGGTCTGTGCTTGACGTCACCAACATCCCGGTATTCGATTGATACTTGCGTGCCAGGGCGGGTGTTACTGACCTGAATGTCGGCCCGTAATTGTCGCGCCAGGGCTTCGACGATGCTCGTGCCCAAGCCAGCTTCCGAGGACTTGCCGGCCTTGGGCATGCCGATACCATCGTCCCGCACGATCAACGTCCATTCCTGCGCTGAGGAATGATACTCGACGGCAATCTTGCCTTTGCGCCGAGCTGGAAATGCGTGTTTGAGCCCGTTGATGACCAGTTCGGTGACAATCAGCCCAAGACTGACCGACTGTTCAGGTGTCGTTGTACTGTCGTCACAGCTTACACCTATCGAGATCAGGTCGCGCTCCCGGATCATCGAAGCGCCGATGCTGCGGCACAAATCGTTGAAATAGCTCCGTAACTCGACGTCATCGACTTGAGATACAGCCAAATGACGCTGCAGATTTGCAACGGACATGACGCGATCATGAGCATCATTAAGGTGGCCCCGTTTCTCATCAGAGTGCGTCGACATGGCGCTCTGCATAAGCACGCTGGCGATGATCTGCAGGCTGTTCGCGACTCGGTGTTGCAGCTCTTGGAGCAGCACAGCCTTGTCATGCAAAAGGTCGTCTTTGATTCGTTCGGCGCGCTTGGTGTCGGTGGCATCGACGACTGACAGCATGATCCGGACATCTTCGTCCTTCCCATAGTCGAGCCGGTACGCTTCGATAACGAGGTGCCGATCCTCTACGCCATCGCGCTTCAGTGTCATGGCGTAATCCTTGATCGTCGACTTTCCTGACCCGGCAGCCATCAGTCCGGAAATCAGCTGCGGCAAAGACCATTCGCCCGCACCCAGCTCAGAAAGGTGTTTTCCCGCAGCGTGTTCGCAGTCCAAATCAAATGCCAGGCAAAAAGAAGAACTGGCTGCGACAACGTTGATATCGCGGTCGAGTAGTATGATCGGCGCGTTCGACGATATGACGATGGCGAGCACCAAGCTCGAGGTGTCGGCGGGAGGTGAGAGGTTAGCCATATTTGGCCCTCTACAACCGGCGGCTTGCGGGTACGCGAGCTAGTTCCGGCAGAAGACTCCAACAAAGACGCCGCAATTGGAGTTTGGTCTGAACTGTACACTTTTTACATAACTATACAATGAGGGCAATTGGCTCCATTTTGCCCCGTGCTGGTGTCTATCGGGAAGTGTACCTCCAGCCACGAATTGTTCAAATTGTACATTCGGTGTGGTGATGTATTTGTTGAGGAAGGTCGCACGCCCAACGCCATTAGCTGACAACAATCTACACGCGCCGAATTGGATTTCATGATGGTGGGCCGGATTTTCTTCGCCGAAGAGCCGGATCGCGAGCGCCGAGCTGCCACATCGCTACATGACCGTGATGAAGACAAGCCTCGCCCAAGGCTCAGATTGTTTGAAACGCGTCAGCCTCGATGCGTCCTGAAGATAGGACCTCCACGCTGGAATTGCTCCATTCGTTAGCCAATTCCACAGCAAGGCTCGCGGTTACCCACCATGGAACTGCCCGGCCTCGGGCTATCCAGTGAGAGGCGGCCAGAAGTCCGGCTTAGTCAGTCTCGGGTTCTCGCAAGCCCCTTTGCAGACTGCACCTCGCTATCGGGGTCGCGGCCTTGGCTTCGGTCCAGCCAGCGCATGACTGGCGTCACAGTGAGGCCATGCAGAACGACCGACATTATCACCACCAATGACAAGATGGTCCACAACAGGTCGGCATCGGCGAACTCTCCGTGGTTGAGACCATAGGCAAGATAGTAGAACGAGCCCACACCGCGGATGCCAAAAAAGGCAATGGTGATCTTCTCGCTGCGCGTCGCCCGCGCGCCGATCAGGCCGATCAACCCGGTGACTGGCCGCACCACAAACAGGATCAGGATCGCGGCGAGGACTTCGGCCCACCCGATGGGCGCTGGCAACCCAGTGATCAAGGAGCCTCCGAACGCGAGAAGCAGCACCATCATGGCGATGCGCTCGACTTGCTCGGTGATGTCATGCATGTCACGTTGGAATTCATGGTCGCGATGGGTACTGCGCAGCGTCAACGCGGTGACGAACACCGCGAAAAAGCCATAGCAGTGCATGAGTTCGGATACGCCGTAAGAGACGAAAGTCGCCGCGATGGCAATAAGGCCGTCGCCGGTCTTGGCCAAAGTGTCTCCCGGTACCTTGAAGGTGAGCCATCCAAACAGGCGCCCGATCAGCCAACCGCAACCGACGCCAGCGATGATTTCCCAAAGGACATTGAAGGTCAGCCAATTGGTGAACCAGTGGTCGCCAGTTGATGCAGTTAGGCTCAAGGCGATGGCGAGATGCACGAACGGGAATGCAAAGCCATCGTTAAGCCCCGCCTCGGAGGTCAGGGCGAAGCGCACCGTGTCTTCACCGCCCTCCTTGGGTCCTGCCACCTGAACATCTGCTGCGAGGACCGGGTCGGTGGGCGCCAGGCTCGTAGCAAGCAGGAGCGAAGCTACTGCACCAGTGCCCAGCACCCATGTCGCGACGCCCATTATGGCCAGAATGCTGAGCGGCATAGTGATGAGCAGCAGCCGCCAAGCCATTGCCCAGTGCTTAAAGGAGAACACGCGGTCGATCTTAAGTCCTGCTCCCATCAAGGCGATGATCACCACGAATTCCGTCAGTCGCTCCGTAATATAGGGGTGGACGCCTGGAGACGGATTGAAGCCAGGATATGAGGTTCCAAACAGCAGCGCGCCAATCGCGATGCAGACGATTGGAAGTGATATCGGCAATCGACGCAGGGCCAGCGGCAGCCAAGCGACGAGCGCGATGAGAACGCCAGTGCCAGTCAAGGCGATGATGTACGGATCCGGCGACCATTCGGGCATTGGCTATCCTTGTGGCCCGAACAATGCCCGACGCCCAAGCTAGATGCATGGCGTCCTCAATTTGGTTCAGCGTCGGCGTGAGTGCTGTTCTGGGTTCGATGACGGCAGCTTCTGCTATCGTTTGCCAAAAAGCGGACTGACGGCTTTCCACCCCGTTTTCAACATTGCGGTGGGCAAAGTGTAACGGCAGGTTTTGGGAAATTGAAATCCCGACCTCAACGGCAGATATGGGGCGCATTTCGGCCGGCAGCTTGCGACCCATCTGAGCCCCTAAGCTCGATAGTCGTGGCGTAGTTGTGACGCCACACTAGCGATGCCGTCAATGCTTGTGCCTGGTTCAGGACAACAATCTAGCTTCGAGCAACCGTTGAGCCAGCAGATCGAGCAAACATCCGCCCACGATTATGTCTATGGTAGCCGACAGAGTTCGGCACGCCAGGGAGGGGAATGTGCGCGAGGAGTACGATCACATCGTCATTGGCGGTGGCGCATCCGGTTGCGTCGCCGCCGCGCGGCTGGTGACGGATGGCGGCCGGCGCGTCCTGCTGCTTGAAGCCGGCTATTCCCATCACCATCCGCTGCTCGATATGCCGCCCGGCATCTTCAAGATGATCAACGGCTCCAAGTACATGAAGTACCACCAGACCGTGCCGCAGGATCATTTGCACGACCGGGTGCACGATATCCCGCAGGCCCACGTGCTCGGCGGCGGTACGTCCGTCAATGCCCAGGTCTACATGCGTGGCCGCCCCTCCGACTATGACGAGTGGGACGACACGCTACGCGGCAACAACGATGGCGCCCGCTGGGACTGGTCGAGTGTGCTAAAGCACTTCCGCCGCATCGAGGGCAATAACCGCCTCAGCAACGACCTGCACGGCAATGACGGCCCATTGCTGGTGTCCGATCCCGGCCATGTCGACGACGTCTCGCGCTGGTTCGTCCAGAGCGTGCAGCAGAAGGGCGAGCCCTTCACCGCAGATTTCAACGGCCCCACCCAGCGCGGCGTCGGCTTCTACCAGTTTATGAACCGCAACGGCAAACGCTCCAGCGCCGCCTATGCCTATGTCGAGCCACTCAAGGACGATAAGCGCCTCACCGTGCGGCTGCAAGCCACCGTCACCCGCATCAACATCGAAAACGGCCGCGCCGTCGGCGTCACCCACCGCGATGCTTCCGGTACGGAACACACAGTCTACGCCAGCGGCGATATCGTGCTCAGCTCCGGCGCCCTCGTCACCCCCAAAATCCTGATGCTGTCCGGCCTCGGTCCCGCCGACCACCTCAAGCAGCACGGCATCGGCACCATCGTCGATCTCCCCGGCGTCGGCCAGAACCTGATCGACCATCCCGAAGTGCCCGTCATCTCGGTCGCCAACGGCCCTTATGGTTATTTCCGCCAGGGCGTAGGCTGGCGCATGCTCAAGAACGGCCTCAATTTTAAGCTGTTCGGCAATGGGCCCATCCTGTCGACGGGCTTTGAGGCCGGCGCCTTCATCAACCCCATCGATCGCGAGGCGCCGCCCTCGATCCAGGCCTTCTGCGTCCCCATCGTCTATCTCGACCGCGACCTGCTCAAGGTTTTTGACGACACTTATGGCGTCACTATCACCACGGTTCTGGTCAAGCCCAAATCGCGCGGCTATGTCGCGCTGCGCTCCGCCGATCCCATGGCAATGCCGACGGTCTCGCCTCATCTGCTCAAGCATCCCGAGGACATGAAGATTATGGTCGAGGGCCAGCGTTTCTTCCGCGATGTGCTCCTGAGCGGCCCCTTGGGCAAGCGTATCGACAAGATCATCGCGCCGCCCGGTCCCGACCTCAGCGACGAGGCCATGGCCGAACACTGCCGCCGCTTCGTCAAGACTAACTACCACCCGGCCAGCACAGCGCGCATGGGTGCCGACGGCGATCCCATGGCGGTGCTCGATGCAAGACTGCGCGTGCGCGGCGTCGATAACCTGCGCGTATCCGACCTGTCCGCCGTGCCCAATATCAATGCAGGCAATACCACCGCGCCGGCCATGATGCTCGGCGACCGTTGCGCCGACTTCATCCTCGGCCTCGATTGACGTGCCGAACAACAAAAATAGGGAGATAGAAATGATCCTGGATCTGTTTAGGATAGATGGCAAGGTAGCCCTGGTGACGGGCGCCACCCGCGGCATCGGCCTCGGTATCGTGCGTGCTTTAGGAGAGGCGGGCGCGCATGTCGTCATGTCGTCGCGCGTGCCCAAGCCCGAGGTGATCGACGAGTTGCGCGCCAGCGGCCTAAAAATCGATTACCTGCAAGCCGATATTGAAGACGAGGCGGCCCCGGCCAAACTGGTCGCCGACGCCACGGCTCTCACTGGCCGGCTAGATATCCTCGTCAATAATGCCGGCGTCGCGCAGCATGGCGAGACCCACAGCTTCACCGCCGCAAACTACCGGAGCCTGATGAACATCAACGTCGACTCCGTGTTCCGCGCCTGCCAGGCCGCATTGGTGCCGATGCGCCTGCAAAAGAGCGGCGTCATCCTCAATATCGGCTCCATCTCCGGCTTCATTTCCAACATCCCGCAGCCACAGGCGGCCTACAACGCCTCCAAGGCGGCCGTGCACATGCTGACCAAGAGCCTCGCCAGCGATTATGCCGCCGAAGGCATTCGCGCCAACGCCATCGCTCCCGGCTATATCGACACCGACATGACCTCTGGTGGCCTATCCGATCCCGAATGGGGTCCGATCTGGCGCTCCATGACCCCGCTGCCCATGGTCGGCACCCCGCAGGATATCGGCACCGCCGCGCTCTACCTCTGCTCCGATGCCTCGCGCTACGTCACCGGCGAAGTCCTGGTGATCGACGGCGGGTACCTCGCCCGCTAACTCGGCACCGCGCGGCCAGGGCGCGTCCGAAATCATCGACAAGCTGATCGTTTTTGCTCAGTGGGCGGTCAGTCACGGAGCTCAACCCATGTTGGTGCATGGTCGCTTGCTCCTCCTTCCCCACGGACCTCGCGATCGACGCCGGAGCAGGTTAGGCGTTTCGTCAGTTTCTTGCTCAGCAAGAGGTGGTCCAGGCGAAGGCCGGCGTCTCGGGGCCAGGCCGACGAGCTCAAGAGCAACGACGGCTTCGAGAGATATTCGGTGATCCTTGAGTGGTCGGAATGGGGCGCGTTGCCTCCACTGATTTCGACAGCTCAAAACTTCCCCCCTGGTCCGACGCAAATTTGCACACTCAGGTAGATCGAGTTTCCTGTTCATCTCGATGAAAGTGACCAAATGGCAGAGACTGAACTCTACCTTCCTTTGAAGGCTTACATGGAAAGCGCAGGCTATTCTGTCAAAGGCGAGGTCAACGATTGCGACCTGGTTGGCATCAGAGACGGCGATCCGCCGCTCATCCTCGTCTGCGAAATGAAGCTCGCCTTTAATCTAGAATTGGTCATGCAAGGGGTGAAGCGGGCATCGTTCTGTGATGAGGTCTGGCTTGCGGCACGAGCATCAAAGACTGGGAGGGGGCGTGAGCATGATGCCCGTTTTCGGAATTTGTGTCGTCGGCTTGGGTTCGGAGTGATTTCAGTCTCGGACGCTGGAGAAGTGACTGTTATCCTAGCGCCCTTTGCAGCCACACCACGCCGTGACGCGAAAAGGCGGTCTCGGCTTCTTGATGAGCATAGGCGGAGAGTGGGTGACCCGCAGGTAGGCGGGGGCGCGGCAAGCCGATCATGACTGCCTACAGGCAAGATTGCATAGTGTGCGCCACCTCGCTGCTGCCCGGTCCACAAAGCCCAAAGCAGCTTAAAGTGCTGGTCGCCAGGGCGCCTGCCATTCTACGAAACAATGTGTATGGCTGGTTCCAACGCGAGAGCAGAGGCGTATACAAGCTGACCGAGATTGGCCGGGCTGCGGTGCTGCCGCTGCACTAGCACTGACCAATGCGCAGCCGACCACGTGGCCTTGCCGAAACCCAGCACATCCTCCAATCGCAGTCGGGCGGCATTGTCCGCTTCTAGGACTACTCGAAGATTTGTTGAACGGCCGAAATGGGGCGCAGACCTGCCGTCTCTAGCAGGGAAAGCGACTACATTTGGATTGCATAATATGCGAATTGGAACGCGGCTCCCGGCATATCCCCGCGGTGTATATCACTATTGTCCGATACCGTAGGCATTCGTGTAGTGACCCGAAGAATCCGGCGCGGTGGCCATGCACCGCAAGTTCTCGGTTGCCACACGGAGCGGCCTGATCCACGCTGACGCAATATTTTAGCCATTGCGGAGGCTCTCATGAATTCGGTCCTGGAACGTGCCGCCCATTCTTACCCCAATCTTCGTGTTTCTTGGCCAGGCTCGGGGCGACTTTGCCACTACCATCAACATATGGGCTCACACATCCAAAACCCCTCAGATCGTGGTGCACTGCGCGACTTCGAACGATGTGCAGGCTGGACTGACAATTGCGAGGGAAGCTGGACTGCCCGTCTCGGTGAGGGCAGGCGGGCACGACTGGGTCGGCCGGGCGCTTTGCGACGGGGTGGTGTTGGACCTGACGCCGATGCGATGGGCCGAGGTATCGCAGGACCGTGCCACGGTGAGGATTGGCGGCGGCTCGCGGGGAATGGACGTTTATACCCTATTCGCGATCATCTCGTCCGGATCAAATGCCGGTATGACGTCACGAAAATACTCGGACATGGTCAACTAAAAACTCAGCGGGGAACCGTTTCTCGGCGTGGACCTGGCCCCCTAGCCAACCACCGACAGCCAAATTTATCAGTAGGTAGAACGAGTGATCGAACACCCATGCTGAGCCAATCTGGCCTTTGGTGACGACATGATACACGGCGCCGTCCAGGCTCCAGGCGATCCCGTCTGGCGACCACTCGACGGCATAGACGTGAAAATTCTCATGCAGACTGCTCGGCACGAGGACTTCGCCGCCAATGCTATCCCTGCCGGCGTGTCCTGGGCAATGAATCGTCCCGAATACCCGCCTGGGCTCACTGCCAAGGTTCTCCATGACATCGATCTCCCCGCACATGGGCCAGGGACGAACGTCGATGTTGGCGCCTAGTGACCAGAATGCCGACCACAGACCGGCACCTCCTGGAAGCAAAGCACGACATTCAAGTCGCCCATAGGTGACGTCAAACAGACCCTTCGAAATCAGCCGGGCGGACGTGAAGCCATCGCCCAACCTGTGCGCTTTGATGACCAAGTTGCCCTCACCATCGTGGCAGGCATTTGCGGCATCGGTAGTGTAGGTTTGCAACTCGGCATTGCCCCACCCGTGACCGCCGATCTCATGGATCCATTTTGATTGGTCGGGTAAGGTGCCTGCGGGGCGGTCGAACTCGTCGGACCAAATCAGTTTGCTAAAGGAAGTCATCGTGCGGAGCATTCCTTGGACGCGGGGGCCAGCCATTCTGAAACGCCGTTCCGTCCATAGCGTTTCAGCGTATCGCGTTGGCGGCATATCCGTACCCGTTCGTGACCCAGTGACGCGCTCCTGGCGAAAGCCGTCCTCTGAGTGGAGAGGACATGCCTAGGTACCTAATTTCGTTCGATGATGGCTCGATGGACCACATTCCCGATGAAGATTGGCCGATGGTTGGAGAGGCTTCACACAGGGTCGTTCGCGAGGCCGAGGCGGCCGGGGTCTGGATCTTCGGCTGCGGGATTCAGCAACAGCAATCAACAATCGTTGCGACTGACGGAGCCGTCACAGTTGGGCCTGTGCATGAGACAAAGGCCGTTTTGGGAGGGTTCTCTATCATCGAGGTGCCTTCGCGCGACGACGCTCTTATTTGGGCGGCGCGGATCGCCGCCGCCTGCCAGTGCGCGCAAGAGGTGCGCGAGATCATGTTCGATCCGGAATCCTGATCAGTTCGCGTCTGCTTTCGGTGATCGACTGCCGGCGTGCAACGTCCGGATTGGGGCACGTTGGGCCTGCGGCTTCTGCCGCCATAATCGACACCAGCATTGGGCTTGCATTTCGCTCCGTTGCCGTCATGTACGCTCAGAGCTCCATTTGCTAGTCGTTGAGTATCTTGGCCATGGAGGCGCCGATCTGCCCGCCAGCATAGGCCTGTCCATAGTCTTTCCTTGCCGTTTCGGCCAGCTTGATGAGGGGCGGTAGCGCGGAGACGCGCTGACACAGCGCCGCCGTCATTGGCGCGGTTTCCTCGAACAGATCGCGGATTTTGCTGAACCGCTCGGTCATCGTGGTCCACAGCGTAGCGGTGATCACGTCGGCAATGCCTGGCGCCCGGCCGCCTAGGATGTGGCCCGCGTCCTTGTCCAGCCCATTGCGTCGGCCAGTATCCTCCCAGATGCTCATCCACTTTGCGAGACGGGGCATGAACTCCTGCCAGCGCTTTTCGGTCCACATGTGATCACCGCCATTGAGCGTGATTTCGTCGATAACATCGTTAGCGTCATTGACGATCTTGATCGTCATCGCGCGTAGCTCAGGCGTGTCCGGCATCAGGTCTAGTGTTTCACCCAGATAGAGGATGATGGCGGGCATTTCGGCAAGGGCGACGCTGGCCATGTGGTCGATCAGGACAGGCGGCCCCATGAAGGGCACGGGCATATCCTTCACTGGGCCCTCCATCAGCCGCGCGATCTTCGTGTCACCGCCCTCCGTCCATGTTTTTCCAGCAAAGGCCAGCACGGCGCGGATAAACTGTCCGCGAAAGGGGGCAGACCAGTAGAGAAGTTCGTAGTCGGCCAAAGTTCCTCTCCATCACGATTGGTAGAGTGGGAACGCGCCGGCGATTGATCGGTGGCGAGGCAATATGAAGATTGCAACGAAAAGCCTGAGCGAAGGTGTGGAAGGAGGCACCGCCGCGGCGACGTTTGATGCCGTGGTCGTTAGGACCGTTCGCGGCCAGCGTCAGGTTTCGGGCACCGGCGAAGTGGGCATGAACCTCTGAACGGGGCGCGTTCCCGCCTGACGGCTTCCGCGGAGGAATATACCGTGACCCCGCATAATGCCGGAGCACTACCGCGTGGTCCATCTCTCAGGCAGACTATCCACTGCTGCGTTCTACGCTTTACGCCCAGGCTGGATCATGTCTCACGCGGCGTTGCGCAGACAAGGCTCCACTTTCAGCAGCAAGCGCCTCGATCACGGTGCTGGCGTTGCGCAAGGTCACCCCGCCCCGCGCGCTACTGGGTCGCATCCATGGGCCTAGGTATTGCCGTGACGCTGAACGGTATCTAACTCGGAAGACCCCTATGGCATCGCGCCCTATCTGGGCGGCGTCGACAGCCGGGCATTTTCGCCGCTGTTTTTTGCTAAGCCGGTCGTGCCCGGAAGTTACGGTCCGTTCTACGAGTTCCGCACCTACACAATAGCTCCGGGCGGCCTGCCTGAAACGGCCGAAGCCTGGAGCAAGGTGATGGACCGCCGCAACGAGATGTCGCCCGTGCTGACCATCATGGGCTCGCTTGAAGGCGCGCCGCTGCGCATGGTCCATATCTGGCCGTATCATTCGAAAGAAGACCGCGTCAAAGCGCGCGGTCAGGCGAGCAAGGAAGGCATCTGGCCCCCTCCGGGCGGCTCTCATAAGCTCACGTCGCTGCAATCCGAACTGTTCGTCGCTGACATAGGACCGAACACGTCGGTGACCGCTGCCCGCCTGCACCAAGGTCTCGATCCCAATCCGCCTCCGTTATCGCCAGTCCCTCAGTCTGATTCTATGGAAGGGCGGGGTAGGGCCAGATCAGACTGGCCGCTTTGGGCATTTCGGCTCCGATTTAAGAAACGTTGGACTCCGTTGAAGTCGTGCGATTTGGGGACCGATACTACAGTTTCCGGCGGTGCCCTTGATATTGGATCTGCGCCTGCGACCACTCACGCTATAATAGTCGATCAGGAACTCCATTACGTGTAAGGCGTTCCGTTGACCGGCGCCCCGCAATTGTTGCAGGCAGTTCATCAGCATTGCGAGCCATGGCGGACCAAGTCGAAGAAGAACGTATCGAGCTCGAACTGCACCGTCAGTCAGGTGGAACGGACCCGTTTTTGGCAGCCGTTAGAGCGACCCGGATGCCAATGCTGATCACCGATCCAACGCAGCCGGACAATCCCATTGTGTTCGTCAACGATGCGTTTGGGCACCTGACTGGCTACTCCAGGTCGGAGACACTCGGTCGCAATTGTAGATTTCTCCAAGGGCCAGGGACAAACACTGATGATGTGGCTCGCATCCATGAGGCTGTTCGGAAGCGCGAAGCTATCGAGCTGGATCTGCTGAACTATCGCAAGGACGGCACAACCTTCTGGAACCGCCTGCTTATATCCCCAGTTTTCGACAACGGCGAACTGACGTACTTTTTTGCGTCCCAATTTGACATAACCCCTGAACGGGAGCGTCTGGGACGGCTGTCGGCCGATGGTGATGGGCTCGAAGAGGAGATTTCACGCCGCGTTGGCGACCTTATGGCCAGCGAAGACCGACTAAAGTTTACGCTGGCGGCCGGGCGTCTGGGGGCATGGACACTGAACATCGGCAACAAGCGCCTCCTCGCCTCGTCGCTTTTCAAAGTGAACTTTGGGCGCAGTTCAACTGACAGATTTACCTATCAGGATTTGCGTTCCTCTGTTCACGAGGATGACGCCGAACGGTGGGAACAAAAGTTCGCTGACGCTTTGCAGGGTAGCGGTGATTTTGACCTCGAATTTCGCATCGTGACGCCAGCAGGACAGTTGCGCTGGATGGAAGTGCGCGCCCAGACCCGCTTTGACGCCGATGGCAAACCGATATCGATGGCAGGCCTGTCCCAGGATATCTCGGACCGCAAAGAAGCCGAGACGCACCGGGACTTGTTGACCAAGGAACTGAACCATCGCGTAAAAAATACGCTCGCCACAGTTCAGTCCATTGTCACGCAATCGCTGAGGGGCGAGGACGTGCCACCTGCGGTCGCCGAGGTTATCGCGCAACGGCTGCACGCGCTGGCCGGGGCCCACGACGTCCTCACGAATCGGGGTTGGGAGGCCGCGCGGCTCAGTGAAATTGTGGCAGCAGCGATCTGGCCGTTCGATACCGGCAATGGAGCCAGAATTCGGACGAGTGGCGATGAGGTCATCGTCTCGGCTCGCGCCGCCACGGCCTTCGTCCTGGCTCTACACGAGTTGGCGACCAATGAGGTCAAGTACGGTGCCCTGTCCAACGAAAGTGGCACGGTTTCGGTCGCTTGGCACGTTCACGGCGAAACATTCGAGCTGACGTGGACTGAAACTGGCGGGCCTGCGGTAAAGCAGCCGATGCGGAGGGGATTCGGGTCGAAGATGATAGAGCAAGCACTAGCGGCCAGCATTCTGGGGGTCGCGTCGATTGAATATCTGGAGAGCGGCGTCCACTTCGTTATGACGACCGACCGGGGCAATCTCACCGAGACGTCTTCCCAAGAGCAATGATGTTCAAGAACTGCCGCTGTGGCTCAGCAGTTCGTCGACAGCCCTGATCATCATGGCCTGAGTGTAGGGTTTGTCCAAGACCGCCGAGAAGTATTCTGGATTGTCCCTGCCAATATTACCCTGCGCCCCACTGACTAGCAGGACTGGAATGTTGGCGAGATCGGCATCTGCCCGTATCGCTTGTGCCAGCTCCAAGCCCGTCATCAGCGGCATCATATAGTCAGTTATGACCAAATCGGGCTTGTGAGTGCGGGTAAGTTTGAGGGCGCCGGCACCGTGTGGCGCGGATCGAACTTCATGCCCAGCTTCCTCAAGGATCGAGGCAAGCATGTCGGCTAGGAGAAATTCATCCTCAGCAATGACTATGATTGCCATTGCGCGCTGTCACGGAACTGAGTCACGAAAATCATGGCTCCTGGGAACTGGCAATGCCTGTTGTTGCGCCATCAACGGGCCGTAGAGGCAACGTGATTTTCAGCCCGTGGTTCCCAAAGTCCACTTCATATAGCCGTGGATCAAAATGACCGTCCCTGACTTTGAGGACTGCCAATATTCGCTCTAGGCGAGAATCAAGTTCGACTTGTCGCAGCATGATCAGGTTGTCGAGAATGCTTGAGATTTCGGAGCCGGGTGCTGAGACGCTAGGGCCGGAAAAGTCCTTCATTTCCCAGGTAGCAATGGTTGTTACCCCGATTGCCCTGAGCTCATTGGTGAGCGCGGCGAAAAACTCGACCATTCTGGGCTTGTAGGTTGACGCGCGCTCGAACCCGGCCAGGGCGTCGACGAACAGGCGCTTGATACCCAGTCGGCGCACATTGTGGAGGAGCTCTGCCGCGAGTTTGTCTATGAGATTTTCGGTCAGCGGGCTCCAGAAAATGTGGACATCGCCCGCGGCGTGCAAGTCTCGGAGATTGAGGCCCAGCGCGTCAGCTTTAAGAAGCAGACGGTCCGGCGTTTCGTAAAAGCCGAAATGCATGCCGGGTTCGTCGCTGCTGGAAGCGGACAGGAAGTCGATGCCCAGCGAGGTTTTTCCGCTACCAGACGGTCCAAAGAGTAGGGTGACCGAACCCGCTGGCAAACCTCCATTGAGCAACTGGTCCAGTCCTTCGACGCCACTGGTCAAACGATAATTCTGCATCTCGTCGGGGACGGAGGGGTTAGCCAGCAGCGCTTCCAGCCTCGGATAGATCGTAAGGCCACGAGGGCCAATCTCGTACTGGTGGAAACCACTCAAAGCGGAACTTCCCCGCGATTTCCGCACCCTGCAACGACGAACCGACCTGACGCCAACCAGCTCGTCGTTCAGCTCGATGACGCCGTCCACCATCGTGTGCTCGGGGCTGTCATCCCCCAACCTGGCGCTGGTAAGAAAAAGCACCGTGCATCCGACGAAAGCGGCCTGGCTTTGCACCTCGGCAACGAAGGTCTTGACGTCGATGTCGGTGTCCGCTCGGTCGCGCGCGTTCAACAGTCCGTCGAAAACGAGCAGGGTAGCACCCTGGCGTTTGGTCTCATGTCGCAACAGCGACACCACTGCCGACAGGCCCTCGTCGCGCAGGGTCTGAAAGACACTGATATAGGCGATGCCATTGCCCAATCTTGCGCGATCAAAGAAATCGAGGGTGCCCAACGACTGAAACAGCCGATCATGAGTCTCCGCCAGCAAGGTGACGTAGAGGACCTTGCGACCGCCCACCATGTTGATGAAGGCAATCTGGTTGGCCAGGATGGTCTTGCCCGCCCCCGGTTGCCCCTGGATAATATAGGACGCCCCTTCGACGAAACCGCCGCCGAGAATTTCGTTCAGGCCAGGAACTCCGGCATCCATTCTAGGGAGGGTAACCACCAAACTCGTCCGCCTCGGCTCGCATTTTTACGACAATCTGTGGGAGGGGACGGTCATTGTGTAGCTGAAAGTTATGGACATCCCCGGCACGATGAGCATGCGAACGATTAGCCACTAGCGAGCACTTGGCGGCAGGGATCAGGACGAATTTGATGAGGTGGATAGGATCGGCATTTTCCAAGGATAGTTTGGAACCAAAGCCATCGGAGCGCCACCCCTCAAATGCTCTGTGAACGCTTGCGTTGCATAGAAGCCGGGCAGCCATCGCGGTCGTCCTCTGAGTTCATCGCCGCTCCCTTACCGCCGACGGCGTTGTGCTGGCACCTGAATTCAGACACGTGCGGCATGCAGTTTCCAATACAAAACGGATCGCTGCCGTAGATGCCATGCTTTTGCTACTAGTGACCGCCGTATTGCTTGTTGCGCCACACCGAAGCTTTGGCTAGGTTGCGCGAATTCAGCAGGGCCTTTGGCCCTTCTCACGGATGCACCCGTAGCTCAGCTGGATAGAGCGCTGCCCTCCGAAGGCAGAGGTCACAGATTCGAATTCTGTCGGGTGCACCAAAAGCCTATTGGAATGTCGGGCCAAATTCGAGTTGGGTCGATTCCAAAGATTCGTGGGTCGATAGCCTGTTTCAAGACCCAGGTTGCTGTCTAATCCTGCTGCGTTAAGGCGCTGGTTCTGAATAATCAGGGAAATTGGGTAAGTACCCCGATCTCTGTGCCGTTTAATCCTGACGGGCCTTGCTGGTCATTTGTAGCTTCTGGCAATATGGCAGCTCGTCAGGATGCCGCATCGGCGTGCAGCTTGCGGATCAACTCTGCCACTACCGCCGGAGAGTACGGCTTCCCGACGTACAGGCCGTCAGGCGGCAACTTTTCGGGACGGGCGTCTCGATGGCCCGACGTCACGATGATATCGATCGGCGGCCATGCCGACTTGACCAAGGCGGCGAGTTCCAGCCCGTCTACATCACCCGGCATATCGACATCGGTGAAAGGCATTCGAATCTCGAACCGGCTTTAAGTATCTCGATGGCTTCCCAAGCGTTCGATGCTTCCATGACGTCAAGACCCATGTCGGTCAGGTCGTCCACGGTCGCCATCCGCAACGGTGCCTCGTCTTCGACAACCAGTACTGTAATCTTTTTCATCGCCTGCTCCGTTCCCTGAACCAACGTCAGGACCGGACGAACGATCCCTGGCCACAGAAGGCCGCCCTCGCACGGGATGCAGTGACAAGAACGCCGCCCCGGGCCAGTGCGGCGTCAAGTCTCAAGCGCCATTCTCGTCGGCCCGGCGAGCGATTTCCCCATCAACAGGAACGCGTTCCACCGGCTCGTCGTCTTTCATGCCTTTCTGAAACGCCTTAATTCCGGAAGCGGCTTCACCCATTAGACCGGAAATCTTACCGCGACCGAACAGCAGAATGACGACCACAGCAACGATGAGAATCCCCCAAATTCCAGGTGCGTGCATATTTCAACTCCTTGTAATTGTGGGCGTCTTGCGCCTCTGCGGGGCCAGTAAACCGGACAAAAACAGTCCGCTCCTGCGAGCGGACCGAGGTTGCAGGAAGGTCGATATCCTGTTGGGCGCGAGTGAACCTCGCTGTAATACAGGTTTGCCTAAGCCAAGAACGGACCGGCTGCGGCCAGCACTTCTTCTTTGGTCATGGGCTCGTCGAACGCACCATCCCAGGGCTTCTTACCGCCGATCTTGCGGACGATGGCCGCGTGGCGGGCCTCGACCGAATGGATCTGCAGGGCAGCCGTCAGGATGTCGTCGTTCGGCGCTAGGACACCGGCCTGGCCCTTGTAGGCCGCCACACCGAGATCCTCGAACGTCTGGCTCAGGGTCAGATAGGTATCGAAGTTCGTGAGTGCATCGGCATACTTGCCGCCGGCCGTCAGGTCGAGCTCGGGACGTTCGATCGCAGCACTGCCGAGAGCGGTGGTCAGGAACGCGACGTGGGCAGCCTCATGCTTGCCGATCTGGTTGAAGATCCCGACATATTCTTCGGGGATTAGACCCGGAGCCTCGAGGCCCGAGCGATAGAATGCGTCCTCGATATGCTCCAGGGTTAAGGCGAACAACAGAACATCGACGATGTCCTGGGGCAGCTCTTGGCCGAAGGCGTTCTGCGCCGTCATGGCAAGCAGAACGGGTGCCGATGCCATCAAGCCCAGCTTGGCAGCGGAGCCCCGGAAGAATTCACGGCGGTTGGAAACCAGGATGTCCTTGATTTCGGGGTCGATACCGGCGATCAGGTTGTTGGTTTGGATGGTCATGGTGTTGCTCCTCAAACCAGCGACATTGCGGTGACTTCGGTCTTGATGAACGGATCGGCGGCCTTGAGGACCGTAGCCGGTTCGTTCACGACATCCAGGCCGTTCTCGTCGACGACATCGTCGCCTGCAAACGAGACACTGTTGGGGTTCAGCAGGTCACGGATAGCTGCGGCATGCCGGGCCTCTACCGAAACGATGCGACCGGCTTCCGCCAGATAGGCAACGTCTTCGATCAGCTTGCCAGCGCCATTGTAGGCGGACACACCGAGGTCCTCGAACACCATGGCGGTGCCTAGCACGCTGGCACGATCGGTGAAGTCTACGGCGGAGAAGTCTACCTCGAGCGCCGGGATGGCGCCCTCGGCAAGTGCCTTCTTCAGGAAGTCGCGATGTTCGACCTCATGGTCGCGGATGTCGGTGAGGAGTGCGGTCTCTTCCTCGGTGATATCTGCATATGGCGTCTCGATGACCTGCGTGTAGAACGCGGCCTCAAGCTGCTCGAGAGCGTAAGCGTAGTTCAGGACACCGACATCGCCCTCTCCGAGATCGGCGGCAAGGGCGGCTGTGATGCCGAAATTGGGAAGGAGGCTGCCTGCGACCATGACGGTGGCTGTGGCTCCCGACCATTTCAGGAGGCGACGGCGAGACATCGAATTTTGCATTTTGTTTTCCGCGGCGCTGTTGGAAGTACGACGTATAAACGCTTCCTCACCACAATAGTCCAAGCATAACGACTAATATAGAAGCACTTATAATTGATGGAACTTTTGTATAAGCTCAGTTTATATTGTAGTATGTAAATATCATACAACAGAAGGAACGCCTCATACTTATGTATGACGCGTTACAATCAATTGTCAATTGCTCGCAGGTGATGCCGGATTTGACCCGTCAGGGTGGCCAAACATAGTTGGAGACTGGTCGCGAGAAGCCATTGGCAGCATTCTTCACCACATTGGCCAGATCGTCCGCAATCGAAGGTTTGCCCACCCAAGTCCCACTTGCAAACGGACTGTCCGCGAACTTGTGCTGCTCTTGGCCAGAGTGGACGACAAAGGGGATATTTGCCCGAAACAGACGAGACACTACATCGGTGCAACGTCCATCGCGCAGATCGACGTCAACGATGACAACATCCGGAAAGTGTAGGTCCAACCAGGTGGTAGCCTCTTCGCGCGACATCAGATTGATTACGTCAAAGCCCGCCCGTTCGAGGGTCATCTCGACATCCATTGCAATCAAGGGTTCATCCTCGAGCAATAGGGCTAGCAACCGCTTGGTACCACGCACCTGGCCTACAGTGGGTTCGACGGAGCGCGGTTCGACGGCTTTAGCTCGGCGAGTGATCTCGGTGTGCTCTGTCATGGCAACACCGTACCTGACCGGTCACGACACTTGTGCAACCTGGATCATGTATCGAAAAATAATCTTTCAGAACCAATGCTTACCTTGGTTTCGGTATATCCGGCCTTAAACTGGCACTGATGGCCTGCAGCATGGTAATCGACTTTTGAAGATTTTCCGGTGAATCACCCATTTCTGGACCGGTATCGCTTTTGACTTCGGTCGCTACGTCAACGATTTCGACCGCGTCGGCAACACTGAGGACCTTCCGCTCGATGAGGCCGTGAATCAGGCTCTCTACCAGCAGCATCGCGGCCTGGCCGTGGGCATCCGGTTCACGCGGGGGCAGCACTACATTGTCGTTCGAGATCTCGCTTGTCATATCGGTCACTCCTGCAGGCGAGGGCACGAGTCCCTCAGCCGCCGGAGCCTGATGATTGGCCGACGATGCAGCCTTGTACGCCGACTACAAGTTTCGAACTACCACCTGGATCAACTTCCGACATTAACATTCAACAATGTTATCCGAATAAGAACCGTGACATGGTGACGGATGATAAATCGCTTCGTCGACAAGCTCCATGGCTTTTGCCATCTCAACGCGCTCGAAGTCGCGGCATTGGCCAAAGCGACGTCAAACCCTCTGAAGTACGTTCTTCGAGAAGACCTGATCCGGGAGGGCGACCGACCGGGGCCGGTCTTCATCATGCTCGAAGGATGGGCGTGCCGGTACAAGATACTGCCCAACGGCACCCGCCAGATTCTCGCTTACCTGATGCCGGGTGACTGTTGCGACCTCAACATCGGCCTTCTCGATGAGATGGATCATAGTATCCAGGTCATTACGCCGGCATTGGTCGCCACCGTGGAGCGTACCGACATGGACGCTATCATGGACAAGCACCGCAGCATCGCCAAGGCCATGTATATCGCCCAGCTGGTCGACGAGGGCACGATGCGGTCCTGGATCACCAGCATGGGGCGCCGCACCAGCGTCGAACGTGTCGCCCACCTGATGTGCGAGCTTTACCTCCGGGCCCGCAACGTCGGTCTTGAATTCGAGCCGGAGCTCCAACTGCCGCTAACCCAACTCCTCCTGGCGGATTCCCTTGGAATGACCGCGGTCCATGTGAACCGCATTCTCAAGATGCTGCGGCTGAGCGGCGCCATGACCCTGAAACGCGGCAGTCTAAACATCGTCGATCCCGCAAAGCTGCTCCAGATTGCCGGCTTCGACGAAAACTACCTGCATCGGAAGATTCGCAGGCTGGCATAGCTACGGGTTGCGTTGACGGCACACCAAAGAACCATTGATCGACGGAAGCCAAGCATTCCCTACCGCCACAGACCTTTCTCATGAGGTTCTTGACCGCGTTGTATTTCAAGTGCCCTGGGGTTCATTAACTACAGCTG
This sequence comes from Devosia sp. UYZn731, assembly GCF_040546795.1. Classification (NCBI taxonomy): domain Bacteria; kingdom Pseudomonadati; phylum Pseudomonadota; class Alphaproteobacteria; order Hyphomicrobiales; family Devosiaceae; genus Devosia; species Devosia sp. UYZn731. The sequence goes on along the minus strand of NZ_JBEPOL010000020.1, from coordinate 25,087 downwards.
CTTGCCGCGTGACACCGATTAAGATGCTCTCTAATTGTTCACGCATGAACACGACCCAGACCAAACACGGACCTATTGCCTCGGCGCCTTCCGGCAGCCGTGCGACCGCGCTTGTCTTCCAGCGGTCCGACCTGCGAGCAAAGGCTCGAGGTTTTGCGGAAGACGCTTTCGAGTGCCTTCCCGTGTTCCAGACCAGCAGTACCGACATTGACGCCATGATCGACCCCGACAAGCGAAAGCCTCGCTCGCAGGGCGGACTCACCTGAACCGACTATTGCTCGCGAGCGCACGTCCGATGCTAGCGACTTTCAGGTTCAGTCGATGCGAAAGGTAACGGTTACGTTCATGCCGTGCCCGGTTTCAGGCACGTAGAAACTGACAGGGATGCCCGAGAGAGGGCGCAAGCCACGTTCAGGCGCTGGCAAACGGAGCTATTCGACGGACGGATTTCGATGCGGGGATACTGTGCGAAGTCCACGGGCTGGCGCTCTGCACCTATGGCGGCCTTTAACCCTTGAACGTGACTATCGGACGCCGACATGGCTCGGATTGTGGGCGGCTTCTGTCATTATGCGGTTCCGGCGTTGGATACGCTAGGTGAAAAGGCTGGCATGCCGCGTCTCGAGCTCGGGCAGGTCGTCGAGAATACTGCCCAGATGCAGGGCCATGGCGTTCTGCGCACCTGTTACATCATGAGCGTCGATGGCATCCACGATGGCTCTGTGCTCGCGCACTCGGCGCTGCATGTCGGCCGCGCGCTGCAGCGTCATGTTGCACACCCTATCCATAAGCGCCTTCATGTCGGCTATAGCGATCCAGGCGATGCCCACGCCCGCGCCAATGGCGATGGCAATGTGGAAGGCTTCGTCGTGTTCGCGGAAGGTGGCATGATCAAGATCACTTGAAGCTTCCTCCTGCTTGAGCAGGAGACTATCGATGCGCTTGCGTTGCCAGGCGTCGAAACTCTGGGCGGCCTTGCCCACCACTGCGATTTCCACCGATTGCCGAACGAACAGCGCCTCGGTCATCTCCTTTGCGGAGATTCGCGCCACAACGGTTCCCCGATGCGGCCGGATTTCAATGAGCCGCGAATTGGCAAGGCGGATCAGCGCCTCGCGCACCGGCTGGCGCGACACCCCGAGGCGGGTCGCGATGTCCTGCTCGCTGAGGCGTGATCCGGGCGTCAGCTCCAACTCAATTATGGCGCGCCGTAGATCCTTTTCGATCAATGCCGCAGCGCTTTCCCCGCGCGCGGCCGTCTGCATTTCCAAAACCATACTACATCCCGTCCAGGTCATTGACGGGATCATCAATGCACCATACGCTACCATACAATTCCACGCAGGGCGCGGTCAACGTGCCTAACATAGTCTCGAGGAGGGTGGGCTTTTGCCTGCCATTGCAATGGTCATTATGTCCCGTTTTCAAGATAATTTCATCGCTCCGAACCTTAGTGATCCGCGGCTGGCGAGTAAACGCGCCTATCGCATGTTTATCGACGGCAAGTCGGTCGATGCGCAGTCGGGCGAAACCGTTACCCGCGAAAGCCCAGGCCATCGCGGCAAGGTCATCGGCGAATGGCCCGCAGGCACCACGGCCGATGCGGGCCTCGCCATCGCCGCTGCTCGCAAAGCTTTCGACCACGGTCCCTGGCCTCGCATGAGTGGCGCCGAACGCTCGACCATCCTGCATGCTGTCGCCGCTAAAATTCTCGAGAATGTCGACGAACTCGGCCTGATCGAATGCCTCGAAACCGGCAAACCCCTGGATCAGGCCAAGGGCGAAATCGGCTACTGCGCCGACCTGTGGAATTACGCCGCTGGCCAGTCGCGTGGTCTCGAAGGCTCGACCCACAATGCCATCGGCGAAAACCGCCTTGGCCTAGTGCTGCGCGAACCGGCCGGCGTAGTCGGCATCATCACGCCATGGAATTTCCCCTTCATCATCGTCTCTGAGCGCGTGCCATGGGCTTTGGGAGCCGGCTGCACGGTCGTGGTCAAGCCGAGCGAATTCACCTCGGGTACCACCATCCGCCTGGCAGAACTGGCGCTTGAGGCTGGGCTGCCTGCGGGCGTCCTTAACGTTATCACCGGATATGGCCCGGCCGTGGGCCAGATCCTCGCCGAAGATCCACGCGTAGATGTGTTGGCTTTTACCGGCTCGGTCCGGGTCGGCACCCAGCTTGCCGGCATTGCCGCAGCGGGAGTCAAGCGCGTCGGCCTCGAACTGGGCGGCAAGGGTCCGCAGGTCGTTTTCGCCGATGCCGATCTTGAAGCCGCCGCCGATGGCATTGCCTATGGCGTTTATCACAATGCCGGCCAGTGCTGCATTTCGGGGAGCCGGCTAATCGTCGAGAACGCGATCCGGCCGGCGTTGCTCGAGCGGCTCCTCGAACTGTCACGCAAGCTCCCATTCGGCGATCCGCTTGGCGCGGGAACGCGCTTTGGCGCCATGGTATCTCAGCAGCACCTCGAAAAGGTCGCAAGCTATGTTGCGGTTGGCCTTGAGGAAGGCGCCGAACTGCTGCTGGGTGGCGACCCGGTCGATGCCGAGAACGGCAATTTCTTTGCACCCACGGTCTTCGACAAGGTGCGCCCCGACATGCGCATCGCCCAGGAGGAAATCTTCGGGCCGGTGCTGGCTACCATTGGGTTCGACACACCCGAGGAAGCTGTGGCTCTCGCTAATGGTACGCCCTTTGGCCTCTCGGCAAGCGTTTGGTCGCGCGATCTCGAAAACGCCATCCAGACTACGCGCAAGCTGCGCGCCGGGCGATGCTGGATCAATTCCGTGATCGACGGCACTCCCGAGCTGCCGATCGGCGGCTACAAGAAAAGCGGCACCGGCCGCGAGCTCGGCCGCTTCGGCTTTGACGAATATTCCCAGTTCAAGGGTCTGCACATGACCCTGGGACGCGGGCAGCCCTGGTTCGAGCACTGAGGAGTACGAAAACTAAGGCAAACAGAGAATTCGCGCGGTGAAAAAATGCCGCGCGAAGCGGGACCTGAGGAGGGCCCGTTTCATCCAAGGGAGGACTGAAATGAAACTGACCAAACTAACGGCCGGCCTGTTGACCGGCTGCACCATGCTGGCATCGGCTGGCCCAGCTATCGCGCAGAATGATCCGGTGAAGGCCACCATGATCATCTATCTCGACCCCAGCGTGCAGTTCTTCAATCCGGTGGTGAAGGGCGCCCAGGACGCCGCCGCGGCCTTCAACGTAGACCTGGATGTGCAATATGCAAACAATGATCCGGTCCGCCAGAACGATCTGATCGAGTCGGCTGTTGCCACCGGCGTGGATGGCATTGCGGTCGCCATCTCCAGCTCGGATGCGTTCGACGAAAGCATCTGCGCGGCAGTGGGAGCCGGCATCGTGGTCATTGGCTTTAACAATGATGATCTCCAAGGCGCCAAGGGGAATTGCCGCCAGGCCTATGTGGGCATGAACGAGGAAGCCTCGGGCTATGAACTGGGCATCCGCATGATCGAGGAATTCGGTCTCAAGGAAGGGGACGTGGTCTTCAACCCGCGCGAAATCCCCGAGGCCAGTTTTGCGGTGGCGCGCGGCGGCGGCATTGAGCGTGCCATGACAGAGCATGGCATCAAGGTCGAAACGGTTCGCGCCGGCCTCGATCCGGCCGAAGCGCAGAACATTATGGCCCAGGCATTGATTGCCAATCCTGACATCAAGGCTGTCTTTGGCACCGGTTCGGTCACCTCCACCGTTGGCGCAGGCGCCATCAAGGATGCGGGGGTCGACGTGCCGTTCGGCGGCTTCGATCTCGCAGTGGAGATCGTCAACGCCGTCGAGTCGGGCGCGATGTTTGCCACCATGGATCAGCAGCCCTACCTGCAGGGCTACTACCCGATCGCTCAGATCGCCATGGCAAAGCGCTACGGCCTGACTCCCACAGATGTGGACACCGGCCAGGGTGCCTTCCTCAACAAGGAACGCATCGGCGTCGTGAAACCCTTCATCGGCACCTATCGCTGATCTAATGGCCCCGGTCCCGACCGGCCGGGGCACCCTCTTTCAACCGGATATGACCGTGACCGACATGATCGATCATCGCGCCGCCATGCCCAAGCCAACGGTGGCCCAGCGCCTGCATGCGCTTCTCACCATGCCGGCGGGCGCCATTCTGCTGGTCTTCGTAGTGGTGCAGCTCGGCTGCATCCTGGCGGGCCTGCTCTTCCCCGATGACTTCCGCTATCTCTCTTCCGCCAATATGGGCATCATGATGCGCTCTGTGCCCGTGCTCGGAAGCTTGGCCCTCGGCGCCGGCGTGCTGATGATCGCTGGTGAATTCGATCTCTCGATCGGCTCGGTTTATACATTCACCGCCATCGTCATGGCCATGCTGGTCGGCAATGGCGTCGATGCTTTCCTGGCCGCGCCCGTCGGCCTGTTGATCGGCGCCGCCATCGGCGTGCTCAACGGCGCACTGACCCTCCGCTTCAACCTGCCCAGCTTCATCGTGACGCTCGGCGGCCTGCTATTTTGGCGCGGCGCCGTGCTGCTGCTCAATGGTGCGGTGCAGGTGCGGTTCGATCCCAATCCGGTGTTCAACGAACTCTTCTCCGGCACGCTGTTCGGCATCAACGCCGCGTTCATCTGGTTTATCGGCTTGTGCCTGGTTTTCTGGGCCATGCTGCATCGCCACCGCTTCGGCAACCACGTCTTCGCCACCGGCGGCAATCGCTCGGCGGCGACGGCCATCGGCGTCAATACCAACCGCATTAAGCTGATGGCTTTTGCCATTGCCGGCTTCATGGCAGCCTTTGCGGGCATCCTGGCCACCACCCGTGTCGGGTCGGTGCAGCCGGGGCAGGGCGCCGGTCTCGAGCTCCAGGCCATCGCCGCCTGCGTCATCGGCGGCCTGTCGCTGCGCGGCGGGCGTGGATCGATCCTCGGCGTCTTCCTCGGCGTGATGCTGATCTTCACCATCACCGACGTGCTGCTGCTGATGCGCGCGCCGGGCTTTTACCTCGACATGTTCGTCGCCACGCTGATCGTCGTGGCCTCGATCTTCAATCACGGCCTGGACCGCCGGGGAGCCGCGTCATGAGCCTCTTGGCCCTGCACAACATCAACAAGACTTTCGGCCCGCTCAAAGCGCTGACCGACCTCAGCTTCGAAGTTGGCCACAGCGAAGTCGTCGGCCTCCTCGGTGACAATGGCGCCGGCAAGTCGACCACTGTCAACATGCTCTCCGGCATCCATCGGCCCAGCTCCGGCTACATCTCCGTGGATGGGCAGCGGCAGGACTTCGCCAACCGCCGCGACAGCGCCGAGGCCGGCATTGAGACCATCTACCAGAACACGGCTTTGGTCGATTGCCTCTCCATCTCGCGCAACATCTTCCTTGGCCGCGAACTGACTACCCGCTTCGGTTTTCTGGACCTCAAACAGATGCGCGACATCGCCATGCAGGTGCTGGAAAGCGCCGTGCATATCTCCGGTATCGACAGTCCCGACAAGCTGGTCGGCGATCTGTCGGGTGGCCAGAAGCAGGCCGTCGCCATTGCGCGCGCCGTGTTCTTCAAGCGCCGGGTGCTATTACTCGATGAGCCGACTTCGGCGCTTTCGGTGCGCGAGACCGAGGCGCTGCTGCATCAGGTGCTCAAGCTCAAATCGGAGGGCGTATCGAGCGTGCTGGTGACGCATAACCTCTATCACGCGTACCAAGTCTGCGACCGCTTCGTGATCATGAGCCACGGCACCAAGGTCTTCGACGTCGCCAAAGCCGAAACAACCATTGAGGAACTAACGCAGCACGTCGTTCTGACCTAAATAAAGCAAAGGCTGCGAATTACCCCAGCGAGCCGACAGAGCATTTATGGCTTACACGTCCTGACATGCGTTACCTGCCGCTCCGCTTGCGCCGAATCTCGAAACTGGGGTTGGGCATTCAGGCGCTGTTGCCCAGTGGTCAGTTCAACGTCCAAATGGGCGCCAAGCCGTCTCGGCCAAAACAGCTAATATCTGGTTAGCCGAGGCGGGCGAGTTCGACGTTCGGGCGTTCGGGGCGAACCGATCAGGTGCGTGGCTGAACTGGTTTGCTGAGTTTATGGGGAAAGTTGAGGACTTACATATGCCTATCAATTCAGCGCTGTTGCGTTCAGCAATCTCACTCGAAATCAGCTTGGCGCTGTTGCCGCACACTGCTCCGCTCCTAGAAAGCAATCTGACTGCAGTGGTCGGCTGGGACGCGCTGCGGACCTTGGGCGCTGGTCAAATGCCAGCCACTATTCAGCTTTCGTCTTGCTGCGCGTCCTTAACTTGCCCTATTGCGGGCAGTACCGAGTCAAGATGAGCGATCATGGCTGCCGCAGCGATATCGGGTTCGGCTTGCCCGATCGCAGCAAGAATCCGCTCATGCTCCTCGATCACGGCAAACATTCGATGTGGCAGGACTAAGGTGAGCCGGCGGAATCGGTCGACCTGGGTTTTGACTTGCAAAACCAGCTTCCAAATTCCCGGATATCCTGCGATTTCGGCCAGTTTGGCGTGAAACAGTTCGTCGGCGCGGTGAAAGGCGCTGCGATCTTCGGCCATGGCGGCCTCGCGCTGCTGCTCGATGACTGACGCCAAGGTCAATACCTGGCTTCGGGTCGCCAATGTGGCCGCCATGCTGGCCGTGGTTTTTTCCAAGGCCTTGCGAATGACCATTGCCTCGGGCAGTTCCTCGTAGGGAATGCGCGCTACGAAAGTGCCGGATTGCGGGAAAATTTCTACCAGCCCCTCGTCAGCCAGGCGTTGCATGGCTTCCCGTGCCGGGGTGCGGCTAACGCCAAAACGGCGCGCCAGCTCATTCTCGCTGATCTTGTCGCCCGGCAGCATTTCCATCGCGACGATGTTCGCCCTAACACCCTGGTATACTAGTAACCAAGCTCCAGACGCTCGGCTCGTGTCTCGTAGGGGTCGCGCAGCTTGTCGGCCCTGAGGGCGCTCCTTCTCCACGATTCCTCGCATTTATCACATGACTTTCAGTGTTTTTGGGCGGCCGTCTTCAATGGCATCACAGCCTAAGTGAGGCAAGTGCTGGTATGCAAGTCATAAAATTAGCAATATCCTGTTGACTGGTATACAAGATGGCATTAGCAATATTAGCAACGAGCCCAAGAAGGGTCCGCACTCCGAGGGAGGGATTATGTTCAAGACAATTTCCAAACGATCGCAGTCGAAACTAGGCCATTTCCGTTCAGCCCTGCTGGGCGCCGCAGCTCTATCGTGCCTTAGCGTTACCGGCGCCTTTGCAGGTTCCATCGAGTTCTGGACCCTGTTCAGCGGTCCCGATGGTGCGGCAATCGACGCCCTGGTCAAGGATTTCAATGCGACCGCCGGCAAGGAAGCCGACGTCGAAGTCAAGCTGCTGATCATCCCGTGGGATGACTTCAACACCAAGCTTTCGGTGGCCATGGCCTCGCGCAAGGCACCCGCCCTGACAGTGGTCAATTCTGATCAGGTTCCCGTCTATGCCAATCAGGGTGCGCTCGATCCGTTCACCCCCGAAGAGCTGACTGCCGCTGGTATCGTCCAGGCTGACTATGTTCCCAAGGCCTGGGATGCCGGCAATTTCGACGGCAAGCAATATGGCGTGCCGATCTCGATCTTCCCGCGCTCGATCTATTACAACAAGGACCTGTTCGAAAAAGCCGGTCTCGATCCCAATTCGCCGCCGACCACTGGCGCCGAGCTGTTGGAAGACGCCAAGGCCATCGCGGCGCTTGGTGATGGCACGACCGGCTTGTTCTTCAACTTGGCGGGCAGCGGTACCTTCCGCAACTTCTACAGCATCTACTGGCAGTACGAGGACAGCCTCTATAATGCCGATATGACCAATGTTTCGGATACCTTTACCGCAACGGCGACCAAGGTATTGACCGAGCTCAAGGGTTTTCTTGACGCCGGTGTGACCCCGACCAAAGATGTCGGCGCGGACGCCTCCAAACTCTTTGCGCAGAACAAGATCGGCATCGCCGTGATGCAGATTACCGATCTGCCGGTCTATCAGGCAGCGGCCAAGGACCTCGGTCTCAACTACGGCATTGCCAGCTTCCCGACCTTCGGGGCCAAGCCTGCGGTCTTCGCCATGGCGCACGAATTCCTCATTCCGCGCGGCACCAATCCAGAGGCCCGCGCCGATGCGCTGACCTTCGTCAAATGGATCGGCGAGCACGGCGTCGAGTGGGCCAAAACCGGCAAGGTCTCGCCGCAATATTCGGTGATCGAGAGCGAAGCCTACAAGGCGCTGCCCGAGCAGGTGATCGTCACTGCTTCTATCGAAACAGCGCATTTCCCGGCGCCGCTGGTCAATCAGCCTGCCGTCGACCGGGTCGTGCAGCAGGTGCTCGAGGAATTCTACGCGGGGCGGACGACGGTTGATGAAGGCGTGGCCAAGCTCGCCGCGGGCATTCCGCCTGCGCTGACGAAATAACCCAACCTTTCCGGCTGGCTGCTTCGGCAGCCGGCCACCCTCGGCCAACCCGGCGTTTGTGCGACGGCCGACATATTCCTCATGCCTTGGGTGGAGCTTAGCCATGTCGCATCTGCGCGCCCGCTTGTTTCCGTTTCTGCTGGTTGGCCCCTACCTGGTTGTGTTCGCCATTTTCCTAGGCTACCCGATCGTAAGGGCGGTCTATATGAGCCTGTTTGACTGGGGCATTTTTGGCCCCAACGCTTTTGTCGGCCTCGGCAATTACGCGGCGCTGATGTCCGATAACCGGTTCTGGGACAGCTTCCTCACAACTGGCCGCTTTGCGCTGATTTTCGTGCCGCTGATCATGGTGGTCTCAACCCTGCTTGCCGTGCTGCTGCATCGCAAATTGCCGGGCATCGCCATCTTCCGCACGGCGTTCTTTTTCCCGCTGGTGGTCAATGTCGCGGTGGCTTCGATCGCCTTTAAATGGCTGTTCGAACCACAGGCCGGCACCATCAACCAGATCCTGCGCCTGCTGCACCTGCCTGACCAATCCTGGCTGACCGAGCCAGGTTGGGCGCTCGTCGCCATCGCGCTGATCACCCTGTGGATCAATGTCGGCTTCATGGTCATCATTCTTTTGGCCGGGCTCGAGAACATTCCCGACGACCTCTACGAGGCGGCCAATCTTGATGGCTCCAACGCCGTTCAGGATTTCTTCTTCATCACCTTGCCATTGCTCAAGCCCATCCTGCTGATCGTCATGATCCTTAGCCTCGTGCAGGCGTTCCAGGTGTTTGGCGAGGTGCTGATCATGACCGGGGGCGGGCCGTTCGGCAGCACCGAAGTGCTGACCATGCTGCTCTACGAAGAAGGCTTCCGTAACTTTGCCATCGGCAAGGCCGCTGCCATCGGCGTCGTCATCACCATCATCATCGCGGCGCTGTCCCTCGTGCAGTTCCGCGTGTTCCGCCAACGCTAGGGGACGCTCATGAAACGCAATACTTCGCTGCGCTGGATCGTCCTCTTCGTCCTCGCCTTGCTCTGGGTGCTGCCGGTCGCTTCGCTGGTGCTGTTCTCCTTCGCTCCGCCGACGGAAATCCTCAAGGATCAGGTGATCCCCAGCAGTTGGACCCTGGCTAACTACTGGAAAGTGCTGACCGATGCCGGTGCTGGCGTCAGCATTCCGCAGGCTATGCTCAACAGCGCCATCATCATGGTGGCGCAGGTCATCGGCATCCTGCTGCTCGATATTCCGGCGGCCTATGCCTTTGGCCGGCTGAAGTGGCCGGGCCGGGACTTCATCTTCTTCCTCGTGCTGATCACCATGATGATGCCCGGCATCCTCGAAGTGCTGTCGCTCTATGACCTGATGGCCAACGTGGGGTTGGTTGACACTATCTATGCCGTCATCCTGCCTGGCCTGCCGCGCGTCGTGGGTATCTTCATCCTTCGCCAGTTCTTCATGCAGCTTCCCCGCGAAATGGACGAAGCGGCCCGCATGGATGGCGCCACCGATTTCCAGGTGTTTCGCCTGATAATGGTGCCGCTGGCGGCGCCGGCCATTATTACGCTCTCGGTGCTGACGGCGCTCTATAGCTGGAACAATTTTCTCTGGCCGTTGATCATCACCAATTCGCCCGCCTCGATGACCGTGCCAGTGGCCGTGTCATACCTCTCGGCCTCGGATGCGGCGATCCTCAACTACACGGTGATCCTCGCCGCCGCCTTCTTCACATCCTTGCCCATGATCGTCCTGTTCCTGTTCGGACAGCGCTGGATCGTCAATGGGATGCGCCCGACTTCGGGCATCAAGTAACCGCTTTTATCAGGAGTTTGTAATGCCAGCCATTCAGGTGGACGTCAGTCCCCGCCACGAAATTTCGCCGCGTCTCTACATGCAATTCATGGAGCCGCTCGGCACGACAGATTCTTCGGTGGAGGCCTGCTGGGATATCGAGAATGACAAGTGGCGCGATGATTTCATCGAGGTAACGCGCGACCTGTCGCCGTCTTCGGTGCGCTGGGGTGGCATTCTCACCAGCTTCTGGAAATGGCGTGAAAGCGTCGGCGAGCCGACGGCGCGCGTGCCGATGATCAACTACCTGTGGGGCGGTGTCGAAACCAACCGCGTCGGCGTGCACGAATTCCTCGATTTCTGCGAGGCGGTCGGCGCCGAGCCGATCATGGCGATCAATTTCGCCGCCGACGGTCGTCCCGAATACATCAATACCCCGCGCGGCGAACATCGCTCGGGCGATGCGCAGGAAGCTGCTGATCTCGTCAGCTATTGCAATGATCCCGACAATGCCGAGCGCGAAGCCAATGGGCGCGACAAGCCATGGAATGTTCGTACCTGGCAGATCGGCAACGAGACCTCCTATCCCAGGGCCGGCGAGCGTTTCACCTCCAAGGAAAACGCCCAGAATTATCGTGAGTTCGCCGATGCGATGCGGGCCCGCGATCCCAACATCCTGCTGATCGGCTGGGGCGACATGGAGCGGGACACCAATATGTGGTGGGCCAACGACCTCATCGAAGCGGCGGGCGACCAGATCGACATGGTGGCGCTGCACATGATGCATCAGCACCCTGCGAACAGCGAAACCACCGTGCTCAAGGGCCGTCGCTATCGGAACGACACCAACCAGACCTGGAAAGAGCTCGATGCCATCTACCAGACGGTGGAAAAGAAGCTGCTCGACGCCCGGGCCGTGGTGTCAAAGGCCAATCCAAAGCTGAAGCTGGCGATTACCGAGGGCCATCTGTCGCTGCAGCCGCACAACAAGATCGAACTGCTGCGCGAATGGCTGTCAGGCGTCTATCACGCCCGCTGCATGACGCTGTTCGAGCGCCACTCCGATATTATCGACATCTGCACCCTGGCCGATTTTGCCGGTACGAGCTGGACGGTCAATGCACTGCTGACCGGCTCGCCCCGCGAACGGCCTTATCTGCTGCCGGTTGGCCATGTGATGCGCTTGTTCAAGACGCAGTCGGGGACGCACGGCCTCAAGGCTGACTCCGATAGCGACAGCGTCGTGGTTTCGGCGTCCCGCAAGGGCAACACCGTTTACCTGCACGTGACCAATACCGACATCGAGAAAGACGCGTCGATCGACATCGACCTGGGCGGGGCCAAGGCGAAGAGCACGACGTGCCATCGTATTTCTCCCGACAAGCTCGACGATGCCATCGACTCGACCAATCTCGATGTTTTTGCCGTCAGGCAGAGCGCCGTGCCGGGGCTGTCGGGGATTGCTATCCCCAAGGCATCTGTCAGCGCTTACGTCATCGAACTGGCCGAATAGTCCGCTCTGCGCAGGCCGAAGGAGGCAAGAATGGCTGGATTGCAGCTCAGTAACGTCCGCAAGAACTATGGCAAGGTCGAGGTCATCAAGGGCATAGACCTGGCCATCGAGCATGGGGAATTCGTCGTCTTTGTCGGTCCCTCCGGCTGTGGCAAGTCCACCCTGCTGCGGATGATTGCCGGCCTAGAGGAGATCACGGACGGCGAGCTCTTCATCGGTAAGCGGAAGTGCAATGAGGTAGCGCCGCGCGATCGCGGCGTCGCCATGGTGTTCCAGTCCTACGCGCTGTACCCGCACATGACTGTCGAGGAAAATGTGGGGTTCGGGCTGCGTCTCTCCGGCGTTCCCAAGGCCGAGCGGGCCAAGCGGGTTCGCGAAGTCGCCAAGATACTGCAGATGGAAGAGTTGCTCGAGCGCAAGCCGAGCCAGCTCTCCGGCGGCCAGCGTCAGCGCGTCGCCATCGGCCGCGCCATTATTCGCCAGCCCGAAGTGTTCCTGTTCGACGAACCGCTCTCCAACCTGGATGCCGCCTTGCGCGTCGACATGCGCATGGAACTGTCCAAGCTCCATACCGATCTTGGGGCCACCATGATCTACGTGACCCACGATCAGGTAGAAGCCATGACCATGGCCGACAAGATCGTGGTCCTGAACTTCGGCGAAGTGCAGCAGGTCGGCACGCCGATGGAACTCTACAATTTCCCAGCAAACCTCTTTGTTGCCGGATTCATCGGCGCCCCCAAGATGAACCTGCTGCCCGTGACCGTGGACGCCGTTTCTGGCGACGCCATCACGGTCTCGGCGCCATCGCTCAAGTCCACGACGCTACACCGTTCCGTGTCAGGATTGACCATGGGCGATACGCTGACGTTTGGCATTCGCCCGCATCTGCTCGTTCCAGACGCCGATGGGCCCATCACCGGCAAGATTCGGCTTATCGAACGGCTGGGCGATTCCACTGTCGTGGAAGTGGATGGTGGCGCCGGGGGCACAATCTTCGCGGCGATCGACGGTGACATCGAGGTGCAATTGGAACAATTTGTTTCGCTGGGTTTGGACGAGACAAGGGCTCACCTGTTTGGCCCCGACGGCAACCGGCTTTGAAATACGCTTCCGACGCTCTTGTCTCTTTTGCGGCAGCGGCTTTGACCAAAGCCGGCATGCACGCCAAGGCCCGGCTCGTGGCCGAAATCCTGGTCGAAGCGGACCTGCTGGGGCATGACACGCATGGCCTTGCGTTGCTGGCGGCCTATGTCGGGGAGCTCCAGCGTGGCACGATGCTGGGGTCCGGCGAACCCGAGGTGTTGCGCGATAGCGGCGCAGTGGCGCATTGGGATGGCCGCTGGCTTAGCGGCGTTAGTCTGGTTGTGGCGGCAATTGATACAGCGGCGGCCAAGGCGCGGCTTTATGGAATTGGCGCGGTCAGCATCAAGCATGCCCACCATACAGCATGCTTGCAGGCTTATCTGGAGCGCGCCACCCGTCAGGGGCTGATGGTAATGATCGCCAGCTCCGATCCTGGATCCTCTACCGTGGCGCCCTTTGGTGGGCTCGATCCGGTATTGGGGCCTGATCCGATCGCAGTTGGTATTCCCACTGGGGGCGATCCTATCCTCATTGATATGTCGTCCTCCATCACCACCAATGGCATGGTCGCCCGCACTGCCAAGGAAGGCGGGCGCCTCCAAGGGCAATGGTTGCAGGACAATGAGGGCAACCCGACCGACGATCCGGCAGTGCTGTCGGGCCATCCATTGGGCGCGCTGCTGCTGACCGGAGGGCACGATCACGGCCAGAAGGGCTACGGCATGGCCTTGACCGTAGAGGCCCTGTCGCAGGGCCTGTCGGGCCATGGCCGCAACGGTGGCGCCAAGCGTTGGAGCGCCTCGGTATTTGTGCAGGTTTTCGACCCCGCGGCATTCGCGGGCACCGATCAGTTCATTGATCAGACCGACTTTCTGATAGAACTCTGCCGCGGTTCTCGCCCGCGCCGCGACCGGGGAGTCGTGCGCCTTCCGGGTGAACGGGCCCTGGCAAGCAAGAAAAGTTCCCTCCGCGATGGCATAGAGCTTCGCCACGACATCACGGCGCAGCTTGTTACACTTGCAACCAAGCTTGGGCTGACTTTGGTTTAGCTGAGCTCCGCCACGTGGCTGCTACCGAAGAAGCGCGGGATACTGCCGTTATGCGCGGTTTTAAAACGTGATCGGGTAGTTAACCGTCTGCTAACCATGATGACTGGATACTTAGGTCAACCAGAGGACGACAGAATGACGCCCCAGATCAAACGTGACGACCGTGAAGACCGCATCGATCCCATGTGGTCGGCCGATGAGGACGAACGTCGACTCGCCATCGCTCGACGCGCCGCAGCTGGTGCGCGGAAAGCGTTGGCCGCGCGAGCCTAACGCATCGTCCTCTTAGCGCTAGTCAGGTCAATGAGCCGGGCGCGGTTGGGTGCGCTGAGGCGGCGTCCCGGTCGCAAGCTTCCCGGTCAGGCCCGTTCAGGTCCAGAATTCCTCTGGCAATGCCAATGAGATTTTACGGGCGAATACAAAGAGCTCATACGGTTGTCCGAACAACTTGTTCTCAGGTTCGGTCATGCAGGAAATACACGTACCGGCCGCCAAGGTTGTACGTTGTATGCTGGGGTGGACAGAAGTCCGACGCGGTTCAGTATTTTGTCGCGCTTGGGCTCATTGCTATGCTTTTCAAACGCAGGAATGAAAAGGCCACCGCCAGGAGGTGGGCGGTGGCCCATGCCCACGACTACGGTCTAGAAGAGGCCCCTACGTCATAGAGCGAAAAGCTAGGTGAAGCGAGCGCCGCCAACACACCCTTCGAAATGGCGTCTGTGGATGCCTTGGGGAGTCAGCCGTGTAATTTTTAGCGCCGCCAGCCGCGGCCACTACGACGCACCAGTCCCAGAACGATAAGCAAAACGATGGCGCCCAACGTGGCATTTACAATCGACGCGACGATGCCGGTGCCGAGGAAGATCCCGAGCTGCGGCAGAAGCCAGCTTCCGATCAAAGCCCCCACAATGCCCACGGCAATGTTGCCCAACACGCCGAAGCCGTAGCCCCGAACGATTTGGCCGGCGAGCCAGCCAGCTATGGCGCCAACGAGGAGAATGACCAGTAGGCTTTCGGTGCTCAGTTGCATTTGGAACTCCAGCGCCGAATATCGGCGCGATGACGCTACAGTGTTACAAAGACTGGGTCTACGCACGGCTTCAACGCCGCGCTGATCGTCCCAGAAACAAGGCGCTGAGTGCCCGTCGAAGCAAATTTCAGCAATTTTTTTGGTTGATCTCCTGTCCGATATTCGCGTCTTTCTGCCGATTGCGACAGGACGTCGGAGGACTTTCCGCGGTAACGGATAGCGCGCGTGGTACAGTTTAACTATCTCCGCACCGGTGATGGTGCGGTTGCCCACGATCATGCCGGCGCCTCGCTGGCGGCCGCCCTGGTTGGGCGGCATTGCAGGCCACGGCCCTGTGCCTTGTCCGCAATATCGAAGATTGACCCCGACTATGAGCGCCGATGCCACCCAACGACTGGCCGATGGGGCCTAGTCGGGATTGGTCCGTACAGTCGACGGGTTTGGCAGCAGGTCGTCCCCTCTCTTGGGCACAGATTCGCCGGGCTCCGTCTCCGGCGTTTTGTGCGCGCGGCCATCGGGCCCGCGCCGGGTCATGGGGCTATGGTCGGGATCTTCGTCAATAACGGCTTTGCTGGGAGGCTTCTGGATCTGCGGCACTACGGTCTCCTCCAAATCAACAAACGCCAGCAAGGGCCTGGCAGTTGCTGGGCGAGGAGACGAGAGCAGCGATCGCTTTCCCCGGGGCCATTAGGCTTCAGCATATTTCGGTCGTGGCAAAGGGCCTTCAGGAGGCAAGTCCTCTGCATATCGAGAAACACCAGGTCGATATCCTTCACCGCTGTCCGATCGGATCAGGCATCTGGTAGGTGGTGACGGAAAAGCTCGAGAGGGTCGCCGGGCCAAATTGAGTGGACAGCGCAACATCCGTGGCATCACGCCCTCTGGCCATCAGGACTCTCCCAATTCGCGGTTCATTGTGGCGAGCGTCTGCCGAATACCAGTGCCCGCCGAGGTAGACTTCGAACCAGCCGGAGAAGTCCATCGGGTCCGGGTTGAACGGCACCCCGATGTCTCCCAGGTACCCGGTACAGTACCTGGCCGGAATATTCATACACCGGCAGAACGTCAGGGCCAGATGGGCGAAATCGCGGCATACTCCGGTTTGATCGATATAAGCACCGTACGCAGTCCGGGTGCGATCTGCCTTTTGGTAGTCGAACGCAATGTGCTGATGGACGAAATCGAGAATACCTTGGACGCGCGGCCAGCCCGGGGGAGTCTGACCGAAGAGGCCGGATTCCGGGATCTGAGGGTTTAGGACGCAGGTCCAGCTGGCCGATTGAGCCGTTGACCTTACCCCCGGGGGAAGGTGCAAGGCTGTCTCACAGTCTTTTGGAGGATGGCACGTGAGCAAACTCGAAACTGATCATACGACTCATCATGGACACTCTCACCCAGCCAATAACAATACGACTGGAGCGGTGAAGGACCCAGTTTGCGGCATGGCTGTGGATCCGAAAACAGCCAAGTTTAATTCTCTTCACGCCAACCACGACTACTATTTCTGCTCAAAAAAATGCCACGACAAATTCGTCGCCAGTCCGTCAGATTTTGTGGATGCAAAGGCGGTGCCGAGCAAACTTGAACCGGGTGCCAGCGGAGCGATCTATACCTGCCCCATGCATCCCCAGATCCGGCAGGACCACCCGGGAAACTGCCCCATTTGTGGCATGACGCTGGAGCCCGAAATGCCGACCGCTGAGAGCGGGACCAGCCCCGAGCTTGCTGATATGAGCCGGCGCTTCTGGTTTGGTACCGCGTTGGCAGCGCCGGTATTTGTGCTGGAAATGGGCAGCCACCTCTTTGACTTCCATAGCTTTATTTCGCCCCAGAACATGAACTGGGTGCAAATGGTGCTGGCGACACCGGTGGTGCTGTGGGCTGGGTGGCCATTTTTCGCGCGAGGTTGGGATTCGCTACGCAATCGAAGCCTCAACATGTTCACCTTGATCGCAATGGGGATCGGCGTTGCCTGGCTGTACTCGATGGTGGCTTCGCTGTTCCCGGGGCTTTTCCCGCGGGATATGCGTGCCATGGATGGTGCTGTGCCGGTTTATTTCGAGGCCGCTGCCGTCATTACGGCCCTGGCGCTTCTTGGTCAGGTTCTGGAATTGCGGGCGCGCGAAAAAACCTCGGGTGCGATCAAGGCGCTGTTGAACCTTGCTCCTAAGACTGCCCGTCGCGTTGGCGCCGATGGGACCGATCAGGAAGTGCAGATCGAGGAAATCGCGTTGGGAGACCATCTACGTGTCCGGCCCGGGGAAAAAGTGCCCGTCGATGGCAAGGTGCTCGAAGGACGCAGTTCCCTGGATGAATCGATGGTCACGGGTGAATCCATGCCGGTGACAAAGGACGTTGGCGCCAAGCTGATCGGCGGCACCATCAATCAATCCGGCGGCCTCGTTATGGAGGCAACGGGGGTCGGGCACGATACCATGCTGTCGCGGATCGTGCAGATGGTCGCCAGCGCGCAACGTTCACGCGCGCCAATACAAAAACTCGCCGATCAGGTTTCGGGCTGGTTTGTCCCCCTGGTGATCGGCATCGCCATCCTGGCCTTTGCCGCCTGGAGCATTTGGGGACCGGAACCGCGATTCGCTTTCGGTCTGGTCGCCGCCGTGTCGGTGCTTATCATAGCCTGTCCCTGCGCCCTTGGGCTGGCAACGCCAATGGCAATCATGGTTGGCGTCGGCAAGGGAGCCAGTCTGGGCCTGCTGATCAAGAATGCGGAAGCGCTGGAACGCCTTGAGCGCGTCGACACACTGGTTGTCGACAAAACTGGCACGCTCACGGAAGGCCGCCCCACGGTCACGGCCGTCGTTGCTGCGGACGGCATTGAGGAAGCCGAATTACTGCGTCTGGCAGCAAGTCTTGAACGCGCCAGCGAACACCCGCTTGGCCAAGCGATAGTGGGAGCGGCAAACGACCGCAAATTTAAGCTCTCCGACCCGACAGAGGTGGATTCCCCGGTTGGACGAGGACTGACGGGAACGATTGACGGCAAGATTATTTTCATCGGCAGCGCGGCCTATCTTCAATCGGTCGGCATAGAAACCAAGGCCTGGCACAAGCGGGCAGACGATTTACGCTCTGAAGGCGCGACCGCAGTGATCGTTGGCATCGGCAAGGATGTTGCCGGGCTGATTGGCATCTCCGATCCCATCCGCAAGACGACACCCGCCGCTCTGGCAGAACTAGCCAGGCAGGGGATCAAGGTCGTGATGATGACCGGCGACAACAAAGTAACCGCCGAAGCGGTTGCCCGGAAGCTGGGCATTACTGAGATCGAGGCCGATGTCATGCCCGAGCGCAAAAGCGAGGTCGTCGCACGCCTTCGTTCTGAAGGCGGCGTCGTGGCGATGGCTGGTGACGGGGTTAATGATGCGCCGGCGCTAGCCGCAGCCGACGTCGGGATCGCCATGGGAACCGGGACCGACGTGGCGATCGAAAGCGCTGGCGTGACACTACTGGGTGGCGACCTGATGGGCATCGTCAAGGCGCGCAAACTTTCGCAAGCCACGATGGGCAATATTAGACAGAACCTGGTCTTCGCGTTCGCCTACAACGCAGCGGGCGTGCCGATTGCAGCGGGGCTGCTGTATCCGTTCTCTGGACTTGTGCTGTCGCCTGCCATTGCGGCGGCCGCCATGGCCCTTTCCTCAGTCAGCGTAATTGGCAATTCGCTGCGTTTGCGCAATGCCCGGATCGAATGAACGGCAGCTCCTGCGAAGGTGATCGACATTATCGATGTTGCCTTGACCTTCCCACAAGGGATGGTCCCAAGGTGAAGCTGATTTCAAATTGAACCAATCCCCAACACCTGCTGCATTCGTTAGCAAAGGAACGCCAGATGCTGAAGACCACTTTTTCTGCGACCCTCATCGCTCTTGGACTGGGAGTTGCCGCCCCTGCATTCGCCCAGGACATGCAACCACTCCCGCCCGAGTGTGGCGTTACCTCGGCGGTCGCTCCCATGGCAGGAATGGCTATGGGCGATACAGCAGCGCCGATGGACGATGCGCACAAGGCGCTAATGGCTGGCATGGACCAGATGAACACCAACATGATGGCGGGTGCCGCCAACACCGACCTCGACGTGGCTTTCGTTTGTGGGATGATCCCGCATCATCAGGGCGCTATAACGATGGCAAAGGCAGAACTGCAATACGGCAAGGATGAGTGGACCAAGGCGCTGGCCCAGAAAATTATCACTGCGCAGGAAAAAGAAATCGCAGACATGACCAAGTGGCTGGAAACCCACGGGAAGTGAGCCAGCCGTGTGTGTGGAGCAGCTTTACCGCGCCGCCACAAGTTCAGTGACACCCGTATCCACGTTCTCCAATGGTTGCCGACAGAATGCGCGGGCCTATTCCGACAAGGCGGCCTGATGTTCTCGGCACACTGCATGTTGTTGTCTTCGCTCGGCAGATGCGTTCGTTGCCGTTCTTGGTTTCCATCTGCATTCACGCGGCGGTTTTGGCAGCGCTTTTGCTATTGGTAACGAGTGAAAAACTGCCGGTGCCCCGTCCACGGGCCGTCGACGTGGATATTATCACCGAACAGCAGTTCCGCAGCGCAACGCTTCCACCCGCGCCGATTGCCATACCCACGCCCCGAATGCCGCCGGCAGTACTGTCTACCCCTGCCGAAACGGTGCCGGCACCAGCGATGCCGCCAACTCTAGAGCCCGTTCTGACGACCGAAAATGGCGGCATGACCACAGCCACGCAGTTCTTCACCAGTCGAATTCTCGATGATCCGAAAAACCGTCAGGTTAAGCAGACGCTGCCGCGCCTTGGGCCGGAGGAGCGTATTATCCAACTATGCAACATTGAGGGGCTCGAGCAGTTGCGACTGGTGTCAGCCGGCAAAGTGCCGGATTCGCTTGACCCAAGTGCAATGGCCGACACCACGATTACCGGCGACACTCTGGACGCACCGGGGGGCGCCTATCGACTCCACAAGAAGTGGTACTCCGTGTCGTTCACATGTAAAGTTGGGCTCGACCGCCAAAGCGTAATTGACTTCAAGTTCAAGCTTGGTGCGGCCATCCCACACAACCAGTGGGACAGCCACAATCTGATAGATGACGATATCGAGCTGGATTGACGACCGGGGCCAAGGTCAAACCGAGACCCGCAAGCGGGACTTGAGCACGATTTTCGCCATTGAACCGAGTGCAGCCACGTGTGGCGCTCAGACCAGCTCCCCGGTCGGGAAATATCTTCGGGTCAGCAAGTTTCTCGATGTAGAAATTTGGAGGTGCAGTTTCCATCCGTTGTAGGGTCAACATCAAATCCTACTGGCAGTCATGCCGCGCGGCTTATAGACCGAGAGCACGGTGGCGAGCATCAGCACCACGATCCCGCCCGCGCTGTGCAAGATCATCGCGAACCTGCCGCCGGCCAATTGGGTAAGTTCACCGCCGTTGGCTGCGTGTGACAGCGCCGCAATTGTCGGTGTCTGGATCAGTAGAACAACAATAGCCACAGCCGTCAGCACCAGCTTGAGGATCACCCAATAATAGCGGAACAGGCCCCATGGCGTTCCCAACGATTGCACAATGCCGATCAGCAGCGAGGCAAAGGCCAGTGGTACAATGATCGGCCAGGTGATCAGGTTCATGGCCAGATAAGCCGAATTGACCAAGGCTGGATCGCTGCTGCTGGCGCCGATGGTCGCCAACAGCAGGAAGGTCGCGACTGCCCCGATCAGCCCTACCGAAGTCACCACATGCAGGGTTAAGAGTAATTTGCGCCAGAACGGAGACCAGCTCATTTAATGCAGGCCCATGTGTTGTCCGGGCCCATGACCGAGCGCGGTCATCACCACAACGAGCACAATGAGGACGCCGCCGATCCACAGCGAAACCTTGACCCATTTTGGCATGGAAGTGGCACGGCGTCCGTCGTTTCCGGCTGGCATGGTCATAGGTCGGGCTCCTCGAGTGGTTACCTCATTTATCTATACACTGTGTAAAGAGTCAAATCGGCGTGTCTCGACACCCCCTGCGGCGTGATGTATCGCTGCACGCCATGCCAAAGCTTTGGAACACCACCATCGATACCCACCGGCAGGCTGTCAGGGACGCTGTGCTCGACGCTATCGGTACGCTGGTGGAGCAAAAAGGGATCGGCGGCGTCACCATGTCCGATGTCGCGCTCGGCGCCGGTATCAGCCGGGCGACGCTCTACAAATACTTTGCCGATGTCGATACTGCACTATTGGCTTGGCACGAACGTCAGGTCGAGCAGCATCTCACGCACCTTGAAGCGGCGCGGGCGTCCGCGCCGGATGCGCTTGCCGGGTTACTGGCCGTGCTGACTGCTTACACCCGGTTGCAACGCGGCAGCCATGAGGCTGGGGTGCCGTCTTTTTTGCATCAAAGGTCCAACATGGCGCCGGCCCACCATCGATTGCTGCATCTGGTGCGGGACTGCATCGCCGACGCTGCGGCAGCCGGCGGGTTGCGTACCGACTACTCCGCGACCGAACTGACGCAGTATTGCCTGGGAACATTGTCTGGCGCTGGCCTGCCGGCATCGTCCAGTGGTCGGGAGCGTTACCTCGAGCTTGTGCTGGACGGCCTGGGCGTCCTTGCACCCGACAAACGGTAGCGCTAGCCCATGGCTCCGACCTCCGACGTTGGAACGCGCTAGTCCAAATTGGCCATTGGACTACGGTCATCATACGGGTGCCCGCGTTCGCCACGGGATTTTGGGGGGCCATAGCGCTTCGGAGGATCTTGGCACGCTTCGTTGGGCGTTGCCGTTCTAACGGTGATCGTGTTTCGTCTGCTGGTGCGCGTCGTTTCTGGATCGGCCAGAATAAAACTGCGCTTCTCGTCGCGGCTCTATGCGGGCCTCTACGTGACCTCCATCGCTTTGGCGTTATCCGGTCTAACGGCGAGCCAGCGCTCCGCGTTCACACCGCCGCCCAGCGTCTTTGGACTTCACTGCCCACAATACCATTTACTTCGTCCGCGGCCGGAGCCGTGGCGCATAAACTCTTGTTCTATATCATGCTTTTGCTGTTTGCATTGCACCTGATGGGCCTCTTGGCACGATGGCTCAGTGGTGAGCGCGGCGTACTGGGAAGAATGCTGCCTTCCACAAACGCCAAAAAGCAACGCGGCCCTTGACCTTACCATCTTGGAATGACGCACCCTGTTGATGATACAAATGGAGAATTGCAGATGCTCAATTTTCAAGTCAACGACATGACCTGTTCTCATTGCGTTGGTACCGTTGAAAAGGCGGTCCAGAGTGCCGATCCTGCGGCCAAAGTTTTGATCGACCTGGCGACCAAGGTGGTTCGCATCGATAGCACCCAACCCGCGGCCTCTTTCGCCCAGGCCATCGAAGACGCGGGTTACACCGGCAATCTGAAGTCCTGAAACGCTGGGCCAGGCCATTGCCGGGCCATTTTCTTTCCGGCGCGCTACGTGTTGAAGACTTTTACGCCGAAAGCGCCGTCCGCCTTCCCACACTGGTAAGGTCAGTATCAAAATACCGCCCAACTCAGATCCAGCGCGTAAATCTTGACAGATGCACCACGCTTCATCTGGAAACATCAGGTTCGGCGCGGCCAGAATCTCCAAGCGAACAAAACCACTGCAACCAACCAGATCAGAACGATGGCTACCGCGCCCGCCCGGCTCATTGGACGCCCGTCTCTTACTGCCGCCATTGCACGAAACTCGGCCATCAGTCGCACCGGAATGAGCCGCACCACCAACATTATGCCGAGCGGCACCAGAATGATGTCATCGAGGTACCCGAGCACCGGAATGAAATCAGGGATCAGGTCAATCGGTGACAGCGCATAGCCAGCGACGCATCCGGCCGCTAGCTTTGCGTACCACGGCACCCGCCGATCTCGCGCCGCGATCCAGAGGGCAACCACGTCCCATTTTATTGACCGTGCCCACGTTTTTGCCTGTTGCAGCCATCCAGTGGGGGTGGTCATGGTCACCTCCTTTCAATGAAACAGACCATGGTGGTTCGCCTAAAGCTAGGCGAGGTTTAGAACGGCGGCAACGAAACCCAACACAGCGCCAATATTATCCCAGCGATACGGCACGGGCCATCCCGACAAGCCATAGCCAAAGCACCGATTCCCGATCTAAATGCCGACATGTGCATCGTAGGGGCGACCTGCATTCTCGACAGGTGCCTATCGTCATCAACGTGCTGGGTTGTCTAGGCTAACCTTTTATCTGGGCGATCAGGCCAAAGCAGTGCACGGCGCTGCATGACCGAGCTAGTCTATACGCGTGCGGCTGTTGCCTTGGGCCACCTTACGCTCGCCGAGGCTGCACGTTTGAACTGGAAGTGCCATCCAAGCCAGAGTGGCAGACGCTTGGGCGTCTCAAACTGATGCTTAACGTTTCGCAATCCTGTCAGCGACAGCATCGCCAAAATAGGGACAGATATTATGCCGACCGAACGCACGTCCCATTGGGACAAAGTCTATTCCACCAAAGGCGAAAATGAGGTGAGTTGGTTTGAGGACTCGCCGGAACTTTCCCTTGCACTTCTGGATGAAGCAGGCCTAACGCCTGCAGCAGCGATCATCGATATCGGCGGCGGTGCGTCTCGCCTTGTAGATACCCTGATCGCGGCGGGACAGGCCCATGTGAGCGTGCTGGACCTGTCATCGAGCGCGCTTGAATTTGCCCGTGCTCGGATGCAGGCAACCGACCGCGTCGACTGGTTCGTATCGGACGTGACGACATGGCAGCCAACGCGATCCTATGACCTATGGCACGATCGGGCAGCGTTTCATTTCCTAACTGCGCCTGCCGACCAGCAGAAATATGCTGAAGTCATGACCCAAGCGCTTGTCAAGGGTGGCAAGGCCATCATCGGAACCTTCGCACCGGACGGCCCGGAAAAGTGCAGCGGCCTTGAAGTCGCGCGGCACGATGCGGAGAGCCTGCATGCCATCTTCGGCACCGGCTTCAAGCTCATGGCAACGCGCCGACACGAACACACCACGCCGTGGGGTTCGGTGCAAAAATTTCAGTTCAGCACGTTTGAAAAGGTAGGATAACGCGCCGCTTGCCGTGACGGTGCCGATGATACACGTCCGGAAAATGTGGGTGGGCATGGCGATGCAAGTGGGAGTGCGGCTCGGTCACTGCGCCGTCGTGCGCATGCCGATGACGCGAGTCATGCGAACCTAGCTTTTCGCAATCCCGCTCACCTTCGCCCTGCCGTTCTTGATGGGTGAGACTGGAATATGGGCCGCCTAGCCGCTTGCGGACCTAGTGCAGGTTCTGATCACAGTTGTGATCCTATCACGCCGTGGCAGGGCTTTGCGGCGAGGCTCGGTCGAAGCGGCCTAGCAAGGTGGATGCCGCTTTGAACAAACGCCCTCGACAGACACCTTTGGCAACGGCAGCTATTGCCGTCTGCCGTCCGAAAGCAGTCGGGCCGTTTTCCACCCCGAACTGGTCAGCAGCCGACCCCATGTATGCCGTCTAAGAAATACCGGGGCTCCCGAAAACCGGACATACAACGCTCGGTAGAAGCGGCGGCCCCACGCCCGAACGGGTTGTTCCGTTTCTAAAAAAGCGAACAATTGGGAAAGATGAAGCCGAGCCGGAGACATTAAGACAGGGTAAGGCGATCAATCTTTGCCCTTGCCGTTCCCGCCACCATTGCCGTTACCATTTCCAGAATTTCCGTTCCCATTCCCGCCACCTTTGCCTTTGCCGTTGCCGTTCCCGGAATTTCCGTTCCCATTCCCGCCACCATTGCCATTGCCGTTGCCGGAGTTTCCGTTCCCATTCCCGCCGCTATTGCCGTTGCCGTTCCCGGAATTTTCGTTCCCGTTCCCGCCGCTATTGCCGTTGCCGTTCCCGGAATTTTCGTTCCCGTTCCCGCCACTATTGGCGTTGCCGTTCCCGGAATTTTCGTTCCCGTTCCCGCCACTATTGCCATTGCCGTTGCCGGAGTTACTGCTCCCGCTACCACTACTGCTGCCGGTGTTTCCGTTCCCGCCGCCGTTGCCGTTCGACTGACCGAGAGTGGTTTGCCCAGCTGAGGTTTCGGGAGGCGTGTTAGCTGGGGTGACCTGCGGTTGCTGCGCTGCTGGCGCCGGTGGTGCTGGCGAATTGGGTAGGGCCGCGACGACGCTTGCAGGGGTTATCGGCGCGTCTTGTGAGGACGAGACCTGCTC
>NZ_JBEPOL010000019.1:0-46349 GCF_040546795.1 Devosia sp. UYZn731 | reverse complement strand
CCCCCGGCAAACAGCCTGGGAACGATCAAAACATGGGTCAAATCTCAGTGAAAATTTACGCCCTCAGAGGGTCAGTTCTCAGTGGCAATCAACACGCCTGACTAATCAATCGTGCATTTGTTCGTTCCGCATCGTGCGGACCATTGGGCACCGATATAGCAAGTTCGTCTAAAGGCATTAGTTGTGTCAGCCGTCACTTTGCCTTTTGGGTGTCGGAGTTTCCCCGCTAATGCAGCAATCTTACGTTGCCCGAAGTCCAGCCAGTGGTGGTTCCTCTTCCGTCAACTCGCTCCAGCTCGTCAACGTTCTCCAGCAGAACCGCCGATGCCCGCGCTAAGGCCGCCTCAATCCGTCGCCGAACACTGGCAGCAGCGGGTGTGGAAGTGGAGAGTCGATGATCATCGCCGTCCAAATAGATTACCCCGCATTCGCCGAAGCCAGTCTTGAGCTCCAAATCCTTGGCGATCGCCGTCGCCACGGCCAGGTCTGAACTTGGAATACCCGATCCGAAGGTCGACACATCACCGAACACGATTTCTTCCGCGGCGCGGCCGGCCATGATGACGGCAAGTACATCGTTGCAGGTCTGCTCGGTGTGAAAGCGCTCCTCTGACAAGGCCTTCTCCAACTGACGGGTGAAATCGCCCGCATTCGGTGCCATCTCTGCCAATCCCAGTACCTGGGCGACAATCCTTTGGCCGTTGCGGTAGATTGCGATACGCCGGCGAACCCGGGGCAAGAGTTTGTTGAGCGGATCGGGCACCTGAGCCGCGATCTCGGCGACCGAAAACATCCGCCCTGCCCTGCGCGCCGAGGCTCTCGCCGCCCGGACCAGCTTCTCGATGTCAGCGCCAGTCTGTCCGACCAGACGATGCGCGAGCAAAGACAAGTCCTTTGCCTCCACACCCGCTCCAATGTAGCGCGCAAGAATGGCGGCGATGGCTTCGGCATCAGGCAACTCGATCCGAATGATCCGATCAAGTCGACCCGCACGCATCAGAGCCGGGTCAATCCGCTCGACATGGTTGGTGGCGCCTACGATAACCACGCCTGGTGTGTTCGTGGCATCAGTGACGAGGACCAACATCAAATTGACGATCTGGGTCCAGTACTCGACATACTCGCCCGCCAGTTGGCTTCGGCTGGAAATGCCATCGATCTCATCGATGAGCAGAACGCAGGGTGCTTTGGTGGTGGCCTCAGCGAAGACCTCCTTCATTCGATTGAGGGTGCCTGAGAGGTGCTTGTGCCCGTTCCATTCGGCGACGTTCGACGCGATCAATGGTACGTCGAGCGAACCGGCCAGCACGGATGCGAAACTTGTTTTGCCGGTGCCTGGCGGACCATCCAAGACGACAGCTCGGTGGTCGACCTCATCCCAGTCGAGCTTTCCCTCGCGCCACAGCTTCATATCCTGAGCGAGTTCGAGGCCCCAAGCTTTCGCTTCCCCATAACCGGCGAGGTCATCGAGCCGCACGGTTGCCGGTTTGGGCACCTCTATCTTCGTGCTGACCACCTGCAGCAGCCCTGACAAACATGCCGCCGCCGGGCGGGCCCGGCGAATGTGCGCTACCAGATCGGCGGTTCGCAGCTTGTCAGCCGAAGTGAGGCTCAAAACCCCTTGCGGGACCTCATCATGCGCGGCTTCGAACAGTAGAGCGAGCATCTCTGGAGTCATCGGCGGCAAGTCCAACATCAACTCAGCACCAGCAAGGGCCGCTGGAACTGGATCATCGGCCGCCAAGGTGCAAAAGATGGGAATGCACCGTTCGGCCGCCTGTGCAATCGGACGAACCATCCGATCGGTGTAGCGGACGCCGACATCGTCGAGAACCAGAAGGCGGACGTCGCCCTCCAAGGCGTAGTGCGGATTATGCGCAATCGCCCGGACGCGGTGCGGCGTGGCATCGGAAAGCACCTCGCCTACCCTCTCCGCATCATCACCAGGTCTGCACCTGACAACCAAGAATGCCTTGGTCGCCATCAGGTCTTCAACCGTAGGAAAATAAGGCGCCAAGCAGTATCCCAAAGCGATCGCATAAGCGGCTTTGTCGGCGGGCAGCCGCATATTGGCTTGCATCTTCTCGGCAAGAGCCACCTCCTCTGCCTCTGAGCGGGTATCGTATTTGAGTTCAGCTGAAGCCCGTTGGCGCAGGCCGTTTAGCAGTTGGCGGGCAAGCCCGACGCCAAGAATAACATCCGCGCCACGTTTTTCTGGTGTTCTTCGATTCGCCATGTTCGTCCTCGGACTCCGGCGAGCCCAGTCGTCGCGTAGAGATGTCTGCGGGGGCGGCTAAACCGGTGGATTTCGGCCTTGATAAAGCCCATGACAACCTAGAATCCGAGCGCGGTAAGTTCGCGACGCATTGAAAACCGCAAAACGCCGGCTGTTCTCTGATGCCCCCTTTAGCCGGGTCACGTCTCTGCACCCGTAAATCGCTGCCCAGGCTGCCATCCGTATCCGAAAAGTTTCTCAACACGGTATAGCCCGTTGCGGGTGAGCACCCAGCCCAAATGACCGCCATCAACTACAATGTCGTCCGTGTTCGAGATATCGGTGGCAACGGTTTTGCCGGTTCTGAGCAGCCCAATGCAGACGTACTCGGTTTTTTGCATGTAGGCCGCCCTAGCGAATACTGGCGTGTGACGAAGTTGCTGATCAGAGAAGTTTCCCTCCCGCAGGAGGATTGTGAGGTGCTCCGCTAGCTGAAGGGTTTCATCTATCTTGGCTGCCAAATCCTCAACTCCCAGCCACCGAAGTGATTCGGTCTGTTTCATTTTCGGGTCTCCGTTACCTGAAAGCATAGCCAAACTACGTGATTCGGCAAATGATATGGTTTTTCGCGTGTAACCAGATGCACTTTAAGCGATGGTACTTTGAGTTCTGGATACGGGTTCCGGAGCATGCCAAATCCACTTGATGGATATGCATCCGGAACTCCTGTTGGCTGCCAGAGTGGCGCTAGGTCTCACACGAGAGGCGCTGGCCAATGACGCTGGTATTGGTGAACGGACCCTCGCGGATCTGGAAGGTGGACGTCGCAGTTCAGTGGAAACCTATCTTCTTGTCCGTCGGGCCCTGGAGGCCCGAGGAGTCGCCTTCTTCGCGGCCGATGGCGAAGGGGGACCAGGTCTGCGCTTGCCGGTATATTGGGCGGGATCAACGTTAGTGAGGCCGCGGAACACTCGGCGCTCAGTGCGAAAAAGCGGAACACTTAGCTAGTTCCAACTTATTAAGCTGGTGCCTGACCGGCCCAGCTCGTCTGCTATGTGGGAGCCACTTCGCCGGGCCGGTCCCCATATCAATCCAGGATCAGTGTAACACGGTCGCGTTCACAGAGTTGTGATGTCAAAAAGACATGTGTCAAAAGCAGCCACTACGATCTGCCCATCGCCCTGGCACTGATGGCCGAAATCGGCGCCATTCCGCGCGACGCGCTCGACGGCTTTCTGGCCCTGGGTGAACTGGGCCTCGATGGTCGCCTCGCCCATGTGCAGGGCGTCCTGCCGGCCGCCATTGCCGCCCATGGCCGGGGCCTCGGTATCATGTGCGCCACAGCGTCCGGCCCCGAAGCCGCCTGGGCCGGCGAGGACATCGATATTGTGGCTGCCGATAGCCTGCTTGCTTTAGTCAATCACCTCACCGGCCATCAACTGGCCACCCGCCCCCTGCCCAAGCGTTACCTCCCCAATACCGCCCTGCCCGATCTCAGCGAAGTGCGCGGCCAGCAGGTCGCCCGTCGCGCGCTCGAAGTCGCCGCCGCCGGGGGCCACAACATGCTGATGATCGGCCCGCCCGGCGCCGGCAAGTCGATGCTGGCGGCGCGCCTGCCCTCCATCCTGCCACCACTTAATCCGCGCGAGCTGCTCGACGTGTCGATGATCCAGTCTATTGCCGGCGAACTGGCCGGTGGCGCCATTTCCGACCGCCGCCCTTTCCGCGCGCCGCACCATTCGGCGTCTATGGCGGCTTTGGTCGGCGGCGGTCTTCGCGTCCGCCCTGGGGAAGTGAGTCTGGCCCATAATGGCGTGCTGTTCCTCGACGAACTCCCAGAGTTTGCGCCGCAGGTGCTCGATAGCCTGCGCCAACCACTGGAATCGGGCGAAACCGTCATTGCCCGCGCCAATGCCCGCGTCTCCTATCCGTCCCGCGTGCAACTGATCGCGGCGATGAATCCCTGCAAATGCGGCATGGCGGGCAGTCCGGGCCATACGTGCAAGCGTGGTGCCGCCTGCGCGGGCGATTACCAATCCCGTGTCTCCGGTCCCTTCCTTGACCGCATCGATATCCGCATTGACGTGCCCGCTGTCAGCGCCGCCGACATGATCGCGCCGGGCGGCGTCGCCGAACCCTCGTCCGTGGTTGCCCAGCGCGTGCATCTGGCCCGTGAGCGCCAGCGCCAGCGCTACCTCGATGCCGGCGCGCCCGGCGTCTACACCAATGCCGCGGCCGGCCCGACCCTGATCGAAGCCGTGGTCAATCCCGATCGCGACAGCCAGGCCCTGCTTCTGCAGGCGGCTGAGCGCTTCTCGCTCTCCGCCCGCGCCTATCACCGGGTGCTGAAAGTCGCGCGCACGCTGGCAGATCTTGCGGGGGCCGAAAAGGTCGCCCGCTCTCACATCGCCGAAGCCTTGAGCTACCGCATCAACCTGGCCGTGACCTGATCAATGACGATCCGATGACCGGCTTTGCGGTGGAAAGTTTCACGTGAATCCTTGACTCATCGCACGCTGGTATAGCCACCCGGCACGCCATGGGGCGAGAGCACCACCTGCCAGAGCCCGATATTGCGCGCCCGGAACACCGCCGCGAACGAGGTTAGGTAGTAGCGCCACATGCGATAGAAACGCTGGTCATATTGGTCGGCCAGCTTTGGCCAGGCCGCTTCGAACCGCTCGAGCCAAGCCATCAGGGTCTTGTCGTAATCGGCGCCGAAATTGTGCCAGTCCTCCATCACGAACAGCT
This sequence comes from Devosia sp. UYZn731, assembly GCF_040546795.1. NCBI lineage: Bacteria > Pseudomonadati > Pseudomonadota > Alphaproteobacteria > Hyphomicrobiales > Devosiaceae > Devosia > Devosia sp. UYZn731. Next base: position 41,383 of record NZ_JBEPOL010000019.1, on the reverse strand, counting down.
TTTCTATTCCCGTGCCGATCTGTGCGATCGAGGGCAGCATGCCATTGGGAAAAATGTACTTTTCGCTCCACGGATCGCCATGGCTCGTCGTGGTATGGCCACCGATCGAGTGCAGCAGCATCAGCCCATCATCCACCAAAAGCTCGCGCGCTTTGGTGAAATAGGGCCGGTAATTCTTGTAGCCGACATGCTCGAACATGCCGATTGAGATGATGCGGTCGAATTTGCCCTCGAGTGCTTGATAATCCATCAGCCGCGTCTCGACCGGCAGGCCTTTCGTGCGCTCATTGGCCAGCGCCGCCTGTTCCTTCGAGATGGTCACGCCCACCGCGCTCACCCCATAGCGCTCGGCGGCAAACTGCATGAACCCGCCCCAACCCGAGCCGATATCGAGAATACGCATGCCCTTTTCCAGCCCCACCTTGCGACAGATCAGGTCGAGCTTGGCCTCCTGCGCGGCGTCGAGCGTGGTGGCGTCCTGCCAGTAGCCGCAGGAGTAGATCATGCGGCTATCGAGCATGGCGGCGTAAAGCTCATTGCCGATATCGTAGTGCTTCTCACCCACTTCGCGCACCTTGAGGCGCTGCATATTCAGCAGCTTGCCGCGCAGCACGCTGCCGATCAGCGCCAGGTCAGGCCGGAAATTGTCCTGGATATGGGCCGAAACCAGCCGGAAAATGAACTGGTCGATCGCCTCAGCGTCCCACCAGCCGTCCATATAGGCCTCGCCCAGCCCCAGCGTACCCTGGCTCAGCAGGCGTCCGTACAACGCCTCGTTATGCACCTGTGGGTCCCACGGATTGGGGCCGTTGATAACCACCCCAGTCCTTTTGAGCTGCGTCTCGATGAAAGTCTTGGCGGTGCTGGACATGATTTAATTAGGATGCTGATTGTTGCGGAAACGGTCCATGTTAACTCCATCGTCAATCGACGATCAACAAGAATCTGACAGCGGCAAAAATCCATCGCCCGGTAACGCCTTGTCCCTAAACTGGTTGCGGTACGGAGCGGACCAATGGCCCAGCGTGGTGAACTGATCGAGTGGAATGACGAGCGCGGCTTCGGCTTCATCCATCCCGATGGTGGCGGCCCGCGCCTGTTTGTCCACATCTCCCAGATCGGGCGCATCGCCACCCGCCCGCACCTTGGTGACCGCGTCAGCTACGCCATCGGCCGCGGCCGCGATGGTGGCCCCGCCGCGGTCAATGTCAGCATTGCCGGGGCTAACCCGGTCAAGGCCCGAGCTCTGGCGCGGGGCACCGAAACCAGTCCAACACCGGCCGCATCCGGCTATAACCAATTGCGGACCTATCTTGGCCTGATCCTGTTGGCCCTCGTGGCGATCGGCTGGCTCGCCGGCTCGATCCCGACCGCTTTGGCCGTGGTGTATCTGGTGATGAGTGCCGCCTCGGCCTGGCTCTATTACCGCGACAAGCAAAGTGCCGAAGCGGGTGAATGGCGTACCAGCGAGGATATGCTGCATGGCATTGACTTGGCCTTCGGCATTATCGGCGGGCTCCTGGCCCAGCAACTGTTTCGCCACAAGACCGCCAAGCGCGGCTTCGCCGCCATAAGCTATGTCATCGCTGCCGTGCACGGTCTCTGGCTCGCCGGCCTCGTCAGCGGCCGCATTTCTCTAGGCGATCTGACCGGCCTTATTGCTGGCTGAGGCCGGCTTTGGCCGCCGCGTCGCGAGCCCGCCACTCGGCCCACTCACGCTCCTGCTCCACTTGCCATTCCTTGACCATGGCCAGCCGTCGGCGCCCGTAACGCTCCTCGATCGCCGTCAGCGTCGCAATGCGGTCGGTGCGAAAATTGCGGAATGCCTCGCGCATGCAGCACCAGGCGACGATGATCTGCTTGCCCTCGTAATAGGCCAGTTGAATCGGCCAGATGCTGCGTTGCGAGGTGCGTCCGCCCTCGTCCTCATAGGCGATATGCAGCGCCTTTTCCTGCCGCATCGCCAGCCGGATCTGGCCCAGAATCGCCACCGGTGGCCTTTTGCTGGCCACCAGCACCGGCCACAGCCCGGTATCGTTAATCTTGTCGCGCAGGTCCTCGGGCGAGGCGGTGGCGATCTTGGCCAGCGCATTCTGCGCCGCCCCAGCCAGTCCGTCGTCGGGCTGCGCCTGCACCCAGCGCGCGCCCAGCACCAGGGCCTCCAGCTCCTCGGCTGAAAACATCAGCGGCGGCAAGAAGAACCCGGGCTTCAGCATATAGCCGACCCCAGCTTCCCCCTCGATCGGCGCCCCCAGCCCGATAAGGGTCTGCACGTCGCGATAGAGCGTGCGCACCGAAACATTCTGCTCTTCGGCCAAAGCCGCCGCCGTAACCGGCCGCCGATGCCGCCGCAGTGCATCCATGACCGCGAACAGGCGCTCTGTTTTGTCCATGGTTCGTTCTCCTCTGGACCAAAGGCATGCCCGATTCCACAGCCGCCGCCAAGCACCTCGCTGCTTTGGCGGTCAGGCAATCTGCGCATGAAAGCCACGGATATCGGCGGCGAACTCTTCGGGAAATTCCAGCGCCGGAAAATGCCCACCCGCCGTGGCCTCGGTCCAGCGCACGATATTCTGCAAATGGCGCTCGCCCCAGGCCCGCGGCGCTGGATTGTCTCCCGGCGGCAGGTAAATGCCATGCGGCACCCGGTGCGGCGGGCCGGGCTTGATCAGGTCGGGATCGGCAAAGGCCTCCTTGTAGAGCCGCACCGACGAGCCGATGCTCTGGGAAAACCAATAGACCGAGAGGATTGTGCACAGGTCATCCAGCGCAAACGCCGTTTCGATCGGCCGATCAGCCTGGTTCCAGCCGTTGTATTTCTCGGCTATCCACGCTGCCAGCCCTGCGGGCGAATCATTCAGCCCCACCGCCAGTGTTGCCGGCTTGGTGCCCTGGATCATCGCATACGCGCCCTCTGCGAAGGCCCAGTAATCGATACCCTTGAAATAGGCCGCCTCCTCGGGTGTCGGCTCGTCCGGCCGCGCAAAGCCCGAATAAACATTGGAATAATGCGCCCCGATGATCCGCTCCGGCGCGGTCTTGACCAACACCATCTCGACCCCGGCCCCCAGGTCCGAGCCGCTGACCATGAAGCGCTCATAGCCCTGCCGGCTCATCAATTCCGCCCACAGCGGCGCCACTTTGGTCAGGTTCATGCCCGGCGCAGTCGGCTTGCTGGAAAAGCCGTAGCCGGGGAGCGAGGGAATGACGATATCGAACGACACGCCGTCCACCTCCCGCGTCAGTAGCGGCACGATGGGCAGCAATTCGACAAAATTGGATGGCCAGCCATTGGTCAGCAGCAGCGGCACATGCCGGCCGCCTTCGCCCTTCACGTGGACGAAATGGACCGTCTCGCCGTCGACTTCCTCGGTAAATTGCGCAAAGCCGTTGAGCCGCGCCTCGGCCGCCCGCCAATCGAACGCATGGCCCCAATGGCTGATCAGCCGACTTAAAAACCCGGTCTCGATGCCATAGTCCCAGCCGACGTCGTCTAGCACCTGCGGTAGCCGCGTATCGGCCAGCCGCACCTTGAGGTCTTCCAGTGCGCTGTCGTCGACGGCAATCTGAAACGGCATCATGGCAAAGTCTCCACGCGGCGAGGTGCCGCGTGAATATCAATGCGCTTGCTTCCTGACAGTTCGAGTCAGGAGAGGCTTGTGGCCGACTGGGCAGGATGTGGTGGCGCGATCTGTCCCGCCCACTACGCTTCCCGCGGACTTGATCCGCGGGCCTCTATCAATGCGGCACATGCGGAGACAGGACGGTGGGCGCTGAGAGATGTATTAAAAGTATACCGCCCTACGCGATTTCGAACTCGCACCAATGGCTATACGGCCGCTCGGGCGAATGAATCACCGATGGAAAATGCGGATTGTGCACCGCATCGGCAAAATTCTGGTCCTCGAGGCACAGCCCCGAATGCTTGCCATAGCGCTTGCCGTTCAGCCCCGGCACCGGGATGTCGGTCCAGACGCCATTGTAAACCTGCACGCCCGGCCTGTCAGTCCACAGCTTGAGCGTCAGCGCCCCATCCGGGCCCTTCACCACCGCGATCGGCTCGGCATGGCTGCGCCCGGTATCTAGCGCCAGCCCGATATCATAGGCCACGGGATTGCCCGCCTGATCGCGCATGACTCGCCCACCGCGCAGATCGTACTGCATGCCCGCCGATGGTAGGATGGCGCCGGTGGGGCACAGGTCCTCGCCCAGTTCGGTATAGGCGCTCGAGTTCACCTGGATGTGGTGGTCGAGCACATCATTGCCCGTTCCGAGGTTGAAATACTGGTGCTGCACCAAGCTGATCGGGGTGGCCCGGTCGGTCGTAGCCTCAAGTTCCAGTCGCAGCTTGTTGCCGGTCAGCCGATAGGTGGCGGCGAAATTGACGTTGCCGGGATAGCCCGATGCGCCATCCGGGCTGAAATGGGTGAAGCGCACCGCATTGGTGCCGCCATCGACCTCGCCGTCCCACACCTGCCGGCCCAGTCCCTCATTGCCGCCGTGCAGATGCAGCGCTCCGGCATTGGGCGGCAAGTCGTAATGCTTGCCGTTGAGATCGAACGAAGAGCCTTTGATGCGGTTGGCCACCCGGCCAGCCAGCGAGCCGAAGTGCGGGCTGTGCTCGGGATAAGCGTCGAACTCGTCGAACCCCAGCACCACAGAGCGCAGGCTACCGGCTACCGGCACGCGCCAGTTACGCACCACGCAGCCGTAGGAGATGATATCGACCGCAACCCCGGTTTCGCTGGTCAGCCGGAACTGATCGACCCGCTTGCCCTTGAACTCGCCAAATGCCGAAACTTCGATTGCCATTGCATGCCCCTTCGTCTTTTGCGGCAAACGTGTAGCCTGCTTTCCGGCCCACCCGCAATGTCGCACTTGACCTTTTGGCCGCCCCTGCCGACTGTGGCGGCACGCAATTCAGGGGTGAAGCTTGGACGAGATCGGCATGAGACGGCGCGCCACCGTCCACGATGTGGCCCGTGCTGCCGGCGTATCGCTGGCCACGGTCGACCGCGTGCTCAATGGCCGCGCCGGTGTCAGCCCCGCCACAACCGAAAAAGTCGAAACCGCCATTGCGACCCTGGGTTTCCAGCGCGATCTGTCGGCCTCGCTGCTGGCCCGGGCGCGCGATCTGCGCGTCGTTTTCATCATCCCCGATAGCTCCAACGAGTTCATGGCCGGCCTTGCCGACGCCGTCACCCGCCGTGCTACCCAGGCGCCGGCCGATCGGCTCCAGCTCAATACCGTCCGGCTGAAGGCACTCGATGCCGATGCTTTGGCCCGCAGCCTCGACGCGCTCGATCCGCGCGATTGCGACTGCGCCGTCATCGTCGCCAGCGAAGACACTTCGGTGCTCGCCGCCGTCGACCACGCCAGCCGCCGTGGCGTCGTGGTGATGACCCTGGTGTCCGACCTGCCCGGTTCCAGCCGCCGCCACTTCATCGGCATCGACAATGTCGCGGCCGGCCGCACCGCCGCTTCGCTCATGGGACGATTCTGCCCGGCGGGCGGCAAGGTCGCGCTCATTGCCGGCTCTCTGCATCTGCGCGATCACCGCGACCGCCTCGAAGGCTTTCGCGCGACCATGGCTGCCGAATTTCCCGCCGTATCGCTGGTCGGCCCAATCGAAGGCCATGACGAGCGCGCCGAAACCGAAGCCCTGGTGGGTAAGCTCCTCAACAGCCATCCGGACCTCGCCGGCATTTACAATCTGGGTGCCGGTAACTCCGGCCTCGTCGCCGCGCTTGATGCTTCGCACCGCTCCGGCAGCATCCGTGTCATCGCCCACGAGCTCACTGAGCCGACCCGCAATGGCCTGCGTTCCGGGGCCATCGACGTCGTGCTGGATCAGAATCCAGACGGTGAAATCCGCGCTGCCATCGCGGCCGCCCGCTCGCTTGCGCTCGGCGCCAGCGGCATCGCCAAAACCGACCCTATTGAAATCGGTATTTTCCTGCGCGACAACTTGCGCTAAGAAGCACGCCATCCATCAAATTGGCGCTAGCCCAAAAATGGGCAGGGAGGACGTTTAGATGTTGTTTGCACCTGGCTCGGAGGTACGTACCTCATGAGTGCCACCTTTCTCGGCATCGATATCGGCACGTCCGGCGTCAAGGCCCTGCTGATCGACGAAGCTGGCCGCGCCCTGGGCGAAGCCACTGCCCCCGCCGTTGAGCCGGTCCGCCCCCATCCCGGCTGGTCCGAGCAAAACCCCGCCGATTGGTGGACCGCGACCCTCGCCGCTATCGACAAGCTCTCTAAGTCCAACCCCGAGCAACTCAGCCAGGTGCGCGGCATCGGCCTCTCCGGCCACATGCATGGCGCGACCTTGCTGGGCAAGGACGACGAAGTCCTCCGCCCCTGCATCCTGTGGAACGACGGCCGCGCCGCTGCCGAATGCGCCGAAATGGAAGCCGCGCTGCCCAGTCTGCGCCAGCTCGCTGGCAATATCGCCATGCCCGGCTTCACCGCGCCCAAGATCGCTTGGGTGCGCAAGCACGAGCCGCAGATTTACGCCAAAATCGCCAAGGTGCTGCTGCCCAAGGCCTATATCCGCCTGCTGCTGACCGGTGAGCACGTCGAGGAAATGTCCGACGCCGCCGGCACGCTCTGGCTCGATGTCGCTAAGCGCGACTGGTCCGACGAGCTGCTTGCCGTCACCGGCCTCAACCGCTCGCACATGCCGCGCCTCGTCGAAGGTTCGGCGCCCTCCGCCAATCTCAAACCCGAATTCGTCTCCCGCTGGGGCATGAGCGGCGATGTCGTCATCGCTGGTGGCGCCGGCGATAACGCCGCCGCCGCTTGTGGCATCGGCGCCATCCGTCCCGGCGAGGGTTTTGTCTCGCTCGGCACTTCGGGCGTCATCTTCGTCTCCAACGAGCGCTTCAGCCCCAATACCAATGGCGCCGTTCACGCCTTCTGCCATGCCATCCCCAATACCTGGCATCAGATGGGCGTGATCCTGTCGGCCACCGATAGCCTTAACTGGCTGTCCCGCATAACCGGCCAGCAGCAGGCCGACCTGTCCCGCGCCGCCGAAGCGCAGTTCAAAGGCCCCGGCGAGGAAATCTTCCTGCCGTACCTCTCGGGCGAACGCACACCGCACAACAATGCCAATGCTCGGGGTAGTTTCACCGGCCTCAGCCAGAGCACCGAGCCGGCGCAACTCGCCCAGGCCGTCATGGAGGGCGTCACCTTCGCCTTCCGCGATTGCCAGCGTGTGCTCAACGATGCTGGCACGAAAATCGACCGCTTGCTCGCGGTCGGTGGCGGTTCCAAGTCCCCGCTCTGGCTCAAGATGATCGCCACCAATCTCAACATGGAAATCGCCCTCCCCGAGGACGGCGATTTCGGCGGCGCGCTCGGCGCTGCACGGCTTGGCCTCTGCGCCGCCACCGGCGCCGATCCTGCCAGTGTCATGACAATGCCCGCCATCAAGACCGTGATCGCTCCTGATCGGAGCCTCACCAACGCCTACGCCGACCAATATGCGCGTTATCGCGCACTTTATCCCGCCATCGAGGAGGCACGGACGTGACTGATTTCTTCAAGGGAATTTCGCCGGTGAAGTTCGAAGGGGCCAACAGCGCCAACGCGCTGGCCTATCGCCATTACAACAAGGACGAGATCGTCCTTGGCAAGCGGATGGAGGATCATATCCGCCCCGCAGTCGCCTATTGGCACACCTTTGCCTGGGAGGGCGGCGATCCGTTCGGCGGGCGCACCTTCGATCGTCCCTGGTATGACAAGGGCCTCGAGGGCGCCAAGATCAAGGCCGACGTGGCGTTCGAGCTGTTCGACCTGCTCGATATTCCCTTCTTCTGCTTCCACGACGCCGATATCGCCCCCGAGGGTGAAACTTTGGCCGAATCCAACCGCAATGTGCGCGTTATCGGCGATATCTTCGCCAAGAAGATGCAGTCGAGCCGCACCAAGCTGCTCTGGGGCACCGCCAACCTGTTCTCCAATCGCCGCTATATGTCCGGCGCCGCGACCAATCCCGATCCGGATGTGTTCGCCTACGCCGCCGGCCAGGTGAAGAACGTGCTGGAACTGACCCACGAACTGGGCGGCGCCAATTACGTGCTCTGGGGCGGTCGCGAGGGCTATGAAACCCTCCTCAACACCAAGATCGGGCAGGAACAGGACCAGATGGGCCGTTTCCTGCATCTGGTCATCGAGCATGCCCACAAGATCGGCTTCAAGGGCCAGATCCTGATCGAGCCGAAGCCCCAGGAACCGTCCAAGCACCAGTACGATTTCGACGTCGCGACGGTCTATGGCTTCCTGCGCAAGTATGGCCTGGAAAAAGATGTGAAGTGCAATATCGAGGTCGGCCACGCTTTCCTCGCCAACCACACCTTCGAGCATGAACTGGCGCTGGCCGCTTCGCTGGGCATTTTGGGTTCCGTCGACGCCAATCGCAACGATATCCAGTCCGGCTGGGATACCGACCAGTTCCCCAATTCGGTGCCCGACACTACGCTGGCCTTCTACCAGATCCTCAAGGCTGGTGGACTCAACTCCGGTGGCTGGAATTTCGACGCCAAAGTGCGCCGCCAGTCTATCGATCCCGCAGACCTGCTGCATGGTCACGTCGGCGGCCTCGATGTGCTCGCCCGCTCGCTCAAGGCGGCAGCGGCGCTGATCACCGACGGCACCTATGACAAGACCCTCGACGCCCGCTATGCCGGCTGGAACACGCCCGATGGCAAGGCGATCCTCGAGGGCAAAGTCTCGCTCGCCGATCTCGCGGCTCGCGTCGATGCGCAAAACATCAACCCGCAGCCGCGCTCCGGCCAGCAGGAATATCTGGAAAACCTGATCAACCGCTTCGTCTGATCGCGCCGAACCGGCCGCCTTTGCGGCGGCCGGTTCACGATTTCCCGACCAGGGGCGACAAAACGTCGCATCTGCTCTATTCTCGCCTCAGATGCAGACCAGCGTTCGCCCGACCGCCCTGTAACCCCCATGCCCGGTCCGGCGAATGACCTCTGCACCCTTTGGTAGCGGAGAATGCACAATGGCAAATTTTCACGTGATTGGTGGTACCACCGAGCGGCTGGCGCATCCCACCATCAATAAAATCCACACTGCCGATCTGATCGACAGTCTGCGCCTCGGCATGGCCGACTTTTGGGAGAAACCGTCCCACATGGTCCTGCTGGCGCTGATCTATCCGGCGGTCGCCATCGTGCTGACCGTCTGGGCCTCGGGCTATTACACCTGGCCTCTGCTCTATCCGTTGCTCGGCGGCTTTGCGCTGATCGGCCCCTTTGCTGCTATCGGCCTCTATGAAATCAGCCGGCGGCGCGAACAGGGCCTCGATACCTCTTGGCAACACGCTTTCCGGGTGCTGCGTTCCCCCGCCATCGGCTCCATCTTTGCGGTGGGCGTCCTGCTCTTCGTGGTCTTCACCCTCTGGTTGACCGCCGCGCAGGCCCTTTACGAAAACCTGTTCGGCGCAGCCCCACCCATGACGATCGACGTCATGGTGCAACAGATCCTGTCCACGCCGCAGGGCTGGACGCTGATTATCGTCGGCAATCTGATCGGCCTGGCCTTCGCCATTGTCACGCTCTGCACCACCGTCGTGGCCTTCCCCTTGATGCTTGACCGCGACGTCGGCGCCGCTGCAGCAGTGGAAACCTCGTTCCGCGCCGTGATTAAAAACCCGCTGCCCATGGCGCTCTGGGGCCTGATCGTTGCTGTCGGCCTGGTGCTGGGCTCGATCCCGCTGTTCGTCGGCCTCGCCGTCGTCATCCCGATTTTCGGCCATGCCACCTGGCATCTCTATCGCAAGCTGATCGAGCCGGAGGCCTCCACCATGCCGACGCGCTCCGTCCGTGCCACGAAACCGGGAAAAACCGCCTGACCGCTGTTGGATTTTGCGGCCTAAGCCCCTAAGTTCTCGGCTTCCCAGCGGTGGCCGAGACCTTGATGGACCAAACGCCTTTCGATCCTCCCGCCGAGCCCCTGGTGCTGACGCCCATGATGGCGCAGTATTTCGAGATCAAGGCGGTCAATCCGGGCTATCTGCTGTTCTATCGCATGGGCGATTTCTACGAGCTGTTCTTCGAGGACGCCGAGATCGCCAGCGCCGCTTTGGGCATCGTTCTGACCCGTCGCGGCAAGCATCTGGGCCAGGATATCCGCATGTGCGGCGTGCCCATCCACGCCGCCAATGACTATCTCAACAAGCTGATCCGCCTTGGCCATCGCGTCGCCTTGTGCGAGCAGGTCGAAGACCCCGCCGAAGCCAAGAAGCGCGGCGGCAAGTCGGTGGTCAAGCGCGATGTCGTTCGCCTGATTACCCCTGGCACGCTGACCGAGGATGATCACCTCCAGGCCCGCTCTTCCAATTATCTCGCCGCCCTCGCCATGGTGCGTCACGGCGATACCGATTTCGCGCTGGCTTGGGCCGATGTCTCGACCGGGGAAACCGCCTGCCTCGACCTCACCGCCGAAGCCTTGCAGGACGAACTCGCCCGCATCGATCCCGCCGAACTGCTGCTGACCGAGGCCACCCGCACGCTGATGCGCGAACGCCACCTACTGCCGCCCTCGATTGTTGCCGTGACGTCGCTGGTGCCAGCCGAAGTGTTTGACAGCGAAGCCGCCCTAGCCCAGCTGCGCGCCGCCTTCCCGGCCGATCTCTACGATCCGACCGTGCTGACCCGCGCCGCCCGCGCGGCTCTCGGGGCGTTGGTGGCCTATGTCCGCGAGTCCCAAAAGGGCCTCGCCCCCGTCGCCCTTCGCCCGCCCTCGGATGCCTATGCCGCCCCCCATATGGCGATCGATCAGGCCACGCGCTCGTCGCTCGAAATCCTCGTCACCCAGCGCGGTCAGTCCAAGGGCTCACTGCGGGATGCCATCGACCTGACCGTCACCGGCCCAGGCTCGCGCCTGCTCGCCACCCGCCTCGCCGCCCCACTTTGCGATGCCGCCGAAATCAACCACCGCCTCGATGCGGTGGCGGCCCTGGTCGATAACGGCATGCTGGCCGCCCGCCTCCGCGCCGATCTCAAGACCGTGCCCGATCTAGCCCGCGCCCTCACCCGGCTCGCGCTCGACCGTGGCGGCCCGCGCGATCTGGCCGCCATCGGCACCGGCGTCGCCGCCGCCTCGGCCCTGGCCGCCCATTTCGCCACCATGCCCGACGTGCCGCCTATCTTGCGCCGCATCGCCGATTGCCTCGCAGCCGCCCCGCTCGATCTGGCGTCTGAACTGACCCTCGCCATCGCCGATGAGCCGCCTTTGCAGGCCCGCGATGGCGGCTTCGTGCGCAAGGGCTATGACGGCAAGCTCGATGGCGAACGTGCTCTCGCCAGTGAAACCCGCGAGGTCGTTGCCGCCCTGCAATCGCGCCTGATCGAGGAGACTGAGGTCCGCTCGCTCAAGATCCGCCACAACGGCGTCCTCGGCTATTTCGTCGAGGTCCCCGCCGGTCAGGGTTCGCGTCTCCTCGAAGAGCCGTTGCGCGCCACCTTCATCCATCGCCAGACACTTGCCAACGCCATGCGCTTCACCACCGCAGAGCTGGCCGATCTCGAGGGCCACATCGCCCGCGCTCATGAAGCGGCGCTCGACCTCGAACTCAAGATTTTCGCCAGCCTGCGCTACGATGTCCTCAGCCGCACCGATGCCCTGCGCGAACTGGCCGATGCGCTCGCCGAACTTGATGTCACCGCTGGTCTCGCCCACCTCGCCGCCACCCGCAATTATGCCCGGCCCGAGATCGACACCTCCCTCGCCTTCGATATCCGCGCCGGCCGCCACCCGGTTGTCGAGGATATGGTGGCGGCCGAAGGTCACAGTTTCGTGGCCAACGATGCCGACCTATCCGGCTCCGACGCCATCGGGGGTGGCCGCCTCTGGCTGGTCACCGGCCCGAACATGGGCGGCAAATCCACTTTCCTGCGCCAAAACGCGCTGATCGCGATCCTCGCGCAAATGGGCAGTTTCGTGCCCGCCGCCTCCGCCCATATCGGCGTCATCGACCGCGTCTTCTCGCGCGTTGGCGCCAGCGACGATATCGCCCATGGCCGCTCCACCTTCATGGTGGAAATGGTCGAAACCGCCGCTATCCTCAACCGCGCGACGCGGCGAAGCCTGGTCATTCTCGACGAAATTGGCCGCGGCACCGCCACTTTCGATGGCCTCTCGATCGCCTGGGCGGCTGTCGAAGCCTTGCACGAAACCACCGGTTGCCGCGCCCTCTTTGCCACCCATTTCCACGAACTCACTAGCCTGCAGAAAACCCTCACTCGCGTTTGCAACGTAACCATGAAGGTACGTGAGTGGGAGGGCGATGTCGTGTTCCTGCACGAAGTGGGCGCCGGCGCCGCGGATCGCTCCTATGGCATCCAGGTCGCCCGTCTCGCCGGCCTGCCCGAGCCAGTGCTGGCCCGCGCCCGCCAAGTCCTCGCCGTGCTGGAGCAGCGCTCGGCGGGCACGGCCTCTTCCGGCAGCAACGCTGCCGTGCTAGACGATTTGCCGTTGTTTGCGCACCGGCCTCCCCCGGTAAAAGCCGCCACCGACCCCGTTGCCGAAAAGCTCGACGCCGTCCGACCTGACGAAATGACCCCCAAGCAAGCTATCGAGCTGATCTACGAGTTGAAGAAAATCCGCGATGCCGCTCGCCGAAGCTGACGTCAAACCGCGAAAACCCCAGTTCGCGCTGAAAACCGCGTCCACCATCCTGGATGAGCTCGATGCCCTGATTGGCGCCGAGCCCCCCAAGAGCGCCGCCGCACGCGCTCTAGTGCTCGCCCATGTCCGCCAGACCCTGGCCGATGCCCGCACCTCCGCTGAAGCCGAATTGCTGGCCACCAGCAAGGGCACCCGCTGCGCCGAAAACCTGTCCTCGGCCCAGGACGAAATCATTTCTGCGGTGCACCAATTCGCCATTCGCCGCGTCTACCCGGTCGATAATCCCTCCGGTGCTGAAGCCATTGCGCTCGCCGCTGTCGGCGGCTACGGCCGCGGCACCCTGGCCCCCGGCTCCGACATCGATCTGCTGTTCATCCTGCCCTACAAACAGACGCCCTGGGGCGAGCAGGTCACCGAATACATCCTCTACATGCTGTGGGACCTGGGCCAGAAGGTCGGCCATGCCGTCCGCTCGGTGGATGAATGCATCCGCATGGCCCGCGCCGATATGACCGTGCGCACCGCGACGCTCGAAGCGCGCTTTCTCACCGGCGAAATGAGCCTGTTCAAACAGCTCGTGCATCGCTTCGAAACCGAAATCATGCCCCGCACCGGCCCCGAATTCATCGCCGCCAAGATGGCCGAGCGCGACGAACGCCACCGCATCATGGGCAATACCCGCTATGTGGTGGAGCCCAATATCAAGGACGGCAAGGGCGGGCTGCGCGATCTCAATACCCTGTTCTGGATCGGCAAATATTTCTACCAGGTCAAGACCAGCCATGAACTGGTCGGCAAGGGCGTGCTCAGCCCCGCCGAATACCGCCTGTTCTCGCGCGCCGAGGACTTCTTGTGGGCGGTGCGCTGCCACCTGCATTTCCTCACCAATCGCGCCGAGGACAAGCTGACCTTCGACGTGCAGCCCGAACTGGCCCAACGCATGGGCTATGCCGAGCGTGTCGGCATGCTGGGCGTCGAGCGCTTCATGAAGCGCTATTTCCTCGTCGCCAAGGATGTGGGGGACCTGACCCGCATTTTCTGCGCCAGCCTCGAATTCAACCACGCCAAGGACATGGACCTGATCGGCCGCGTTTTCGCGCCATTCCGCTCGGGCAAGTCCAAGATCAAGGGCGAAACGGACTTCGTCCTCGACACCGGCCGCCTCAACATCGCCCGCCCGGACGTGTTCGAAACAGACCCAGTCAACCTGATCAAGATGTTCCTCGTGGCTGGTCGCGAGGAACTACTGTTCCACCCCGATGCGATCAAGGAAATCACCCGCTCGCTGGCGCTGATCGACAACGATCTACGCCATGACCCCAAGGCCAACAGCTATTTCCTGACCATCCTGACCGCCCCGCTTTCGGTCGAGCGCATTCTGCGCCAGATGAACGAAAGCGGCGTTTTAGGCAAGTTCGTGCCCGATTTCGGCAAGATCGTCGCCCTGATGCAGTTCAACATGTACCACCACTATACGGTGGACGAGCACCTGATCCGCGCCGTCGGCGTCATGGCCCAGATTGCCAATGGGGGCCTGCGCGACGAGCTGCCGCTGACCCACGAATTGCTGCCCCAGCTCAACGATACGCGCCTGCTCTATGTGGCGCTGTTCCTGCACGATATCGCCAAGGGCCGCCCCGAGGATCACTCGATCGCCGGCGCCCGCATCGCCAGGAAGCTGTGCCCACGCTTTGGTCTCAGCGCCGCCGAAACCGATACCGTGTCCTGGCTGATCGAATATCACCTGCTGATGAGCGAGGTCGCCCAAGCCCGCGATATCCAGGATCCCGAAACCGCCAAGGCCTTCGCCGACGTGGTGCAATCGCCGCAGCGCCTAGCCCTGCTGATGATCCTCACCGCCTGCGATATCCGCGCCGTCGGGCCGGGCGTCTGGACCGGCTGGAAGGGCAGCCTGCTGCGTGCCCTCTATTACGCCACCGAGCCTCTGCTCTCGGGCGGCCATTCCCAGGTCACCCAATCCGACCGGATCGGCGCCGCCCGCCACGAACTGGCCCAGGCGCTCGACGGCTGGTCACCGAGCGATATCGCCAGCTATACTGCCCGCCAATACGATCACTACTGGCTGCGCGCCGAGCCCGAATTGCAGCTCGAACATGCCCGCATGATCCGCCATGCCGATATGGCCGAGCAGCCCTTTGCCGGCTCGATCCGTATCAAAGCCTTCGAGGGCATTACCGAGGTTTCGTTCTACACGCCCGACCATCCCCGCCTGCTGTCGCTGATCGCCGGCGCCTGTACCATGCAGGATGCATCTATCATCGGGGCGCAGATTTTCTCCACTCGCGACGGCCGCGCCATCGACACCTTCCGCCTCCGCCGCTCCTTCGCGTCGGACGAGGACGAAAAGGTCCGCGCCACGCGCATCATCGACACGGTCAAGCAATTGCTGCAGGGAAAGCGGACGATCCTGATCGATCTGGGCAAGGAATCGCGCCACAACAAGCGCCTGAAGCCGTTCGCGCTGCCCGCCCAGGTCAGCGTGTCCAACGCTCTCTCGGAAAAATTCACCGTCATCGAGGTGTCTGGCCTCGACCGCATGGGCCTTCTGCACGCGCTGACGCGCGAAATAAGCGATCTCAATCTCACCATTGGCTCGGCCCATATCGGCACCTATGGCGAAAAGGCCGTCGACGTCTTCTACGTCACCGACCTGACCGGCCAGAAGATCGCCAGCAAGCCCCGCCAGCGCAAAATCCACGACGCCCTCATGGCCGTGTTCCACGCCAAGCCAGCCGAAGAGCGCGCCAAGGTCGTCAATGGGTAGCTGGTGGGCGCGGCCTTACCCCCACCCAGCCTCCCCCTGTCAGGGGGAGGAACGGCGCGGTGATTGTTGCGCGTTTTTGCATGACATGCCGGCCCAGCTCCTCCCCCTGACAGGGGGAGGTCGGGTGGGGGTCCTGCACTTCCCATGAGCCTCTACCGCAATTTCATCAATGTCGGCGTGCTCACCCTGGGCAGCCGCGTCTTCGGCTTTGCCCGCGACGCTCTGATGGCCGCCGTGCTTGGCACCAGCCCCGCCGCCGATGCTTTTGCCGCAGCTTTCCGCTTCCCCAACCTGTTCCGCCGCCTGTTCGCCGAAGGCGCGTTCAACACCGCCTTCGTGCCGATGTTCTCGACCGCGCTCGAACGCGACGGTGCCGAGTCGGCCAAGCTGCTCGCCGCCAAGATCATGAGCTGGCTGGTGACCGCCATCCTGATCATCACCATCCTGTTCGAAATCTTCATGCCGCAGATCACGGTCTTCTTCGTGCCGGGCTTTGTCGATGATCCCCAAAAATTCGAACTGACGGTGTTCCTCACTCGCATCATGTTCCCGTACTTGGCCTGCATGTCGCTGATGGCCGCCTATGGGGCCATTCTCAACACGCTGGGCCGCTTCTTCGCCGCCGCCTTCGCGCCCATCCTGCTCAACATCGTCAACATCGCCGCGCTGGTCCCGCTGGCCATCATCGCGCTGGATAATCCCGCCGATACCGCCTTCTGGGTCGCCATCGCCACCATGCTGGGCGGCATCGCCCAATTGATGTTGGTCTATTGGGCCATCCGCCGCGCCGGCTTCGTGCCGCGCATCGGCCTGCCGCGGTTCGATCCCGAAGTGCGCCGCTTCTGGGTTCTGGCCATTCCGGCGATCCTGACTGGCGGCATCACCCAGATCAACATCATCGTCGGCACCACTATCGCTTCGGGCGCCAGTGGCGCCATCGCCATCCTGGGCCTTGCTGACCGGCTCTATCAACTCCCCCTCGGCATTGTGGGCATCGCCATCGGTACGGTCCTGTTGCCCGAGCTGTCCCGCCACATCGGTGCCGGCCGCGACAAGGAGGCTCGCACCAGCCAAAGCCAATCGCTGTTGCTCTCCATGCTGCTCTCCATGCCCGCCGCCACCGCTTTGGTCGGCCTCGCCACCCCGATCGTGCGCGTGCTCTATGAGCGCGGCCTGTTCAGCCCTGCCGATACCATCGCGGTGTCGCAGGCGCTGATCGGCTTCGCCATCGGCCTGCCCGCCTATGTGTTGATCCGCGTGCTGCAACCGGGCTATTTCTCGCGCAAGGACACCATGACGCCGACCATCTTCGCCGGCATTTCGGTGGTCGCCAATATCGGCCTGTCGCTCTGGCTGTTTCCGTCGCTGACCTATGTGGGCATCGCCCTGGCTACCACGATCGCGGCTTGGCTCAATGCCGTCCTACTGGGCGTTTTCCTCGCCATTCGCGGCCATTTCGCCCTCACTCGCGACGAATGGCGTAATCACCTCAAGATCATTCTCATCAGCCTGCTGATGGGCGGCGTGCTCTATCTCTTCGCCCTGCGCGGCGCCCACCTGTTGGCCACCGGCAGTCCCATCTATATCCAGGCCAGCGTCCTCGCTGCCCTCGTGGTATTCGGCATGGCGCTCTATTTCACCCTGATCCATATCTCCGGCGCCCAGCCTTTGGGGATGCTCCTCAAGCGCCTGCGCCGCGCCGGCTGACGTGCACGGTCACCAACTCTGCGGTTCCAAATAGTCGCGTTCGCCTATAATGGTTGCCGACTGTCTCCTGTTGGGTTCTTTTTCATGGCCTTCACCCCGCGCGTCTTTTCGGGCATTCAGCCTTCGGGCGATCTGCACCTCGGCAATTATCTCGGCGCTATCCGCCGGTTTGTCCCCCTTCAAGACACCCACGATTGCATCTATTGCGTCGTCGACATGCATGCCATCACCGTCTGGCAGGACCCCGACGATCTGCGCCGCGCCACTCGCGAAGTCGCCGCCGCTTTCATCGCTGCGGGCGTCGATCCCAAGCGCTCGATCATTTTCAACCAGTCCCAGATCGTCCAGCATGCCGAACTGGCCTGGGTCTTCAACTGTATCGCGCGCATGGGCTGGATGAGCCGCATGACCCAGTTCAAGGACAAGGCGGGCAAGAATTCCGAGAACGTCTCGCTCGGCCTTTTTGCCTATCCCAGCCTGATGGCCGCCGATATCCTCCTCTACAAGGCCACCCATGTACCGGTCGGCGACGACCAGAAGCAGCATCTTGAACTGACGCGCGACATCGCCGCCAAGTTCAACAATGATTATGCCGCGTCCATCGCCAAGGAAGGCTTCGAGCCCGATTTCTTCCCCATCACCGAGCCCTTGATCGCCGGTCCTGCCACCCGCATCATGAGCCTGCGCGACGGCACCAAGAAGATGAGCAAGTCCGATCCCTCGGATCAGTCGCGCATTTCTCTGCTCGACGATGCCGATACGATCGCCAAGAAGATCAAGCGCGCCACGACCGATCCAGAGCCGCTGCCCGAAACCGTCGAAGGCCTCAAGGGCCGCGCCGAAGCCGACAATCTCGTCGGCATCTATGCGGCGCTTTCCGACAAGACCAAGGCCGATGTGATCGCCGAGTACGGCGGCAAGGGCTGGGGCACCTTCAAGCCCGCGCTGGCGGAGCTCGCCGTCGCGGTCCTCGCTCCCATAGCCAGCGAAATGCGCCGCTTGATCGACGACACTACCGCCATCGACGCCGTATTGCGCGACGGCGCCGAGCGTGGTTCGGTCATTGCCGAGGCGACCATGAAAGACGTCCGCCGCATCGTCGGCTTCATTCGGTAGGAGTTTCCATGGCCGAACACAGCGAATACCGGCGCAAATTCCTCGTCGTCATCGACGAAACGCCCGAATGCGACCGCGCCCTCACCTTTGCCGCGTACCGCACCAAGCGTACCGGCGGCACGGTTGTGCTGATGAGCGTGGTCGAGCCCCCCGGCTTTGTTGGCCTGGGCGTCGAGGATGTTCTGCGCGCCGAGGCCGTCGAGGAGGCCGAGCGCAATCTGGACGTCCGCCTGGCCCGTCTCAGGGACATTGGCGACATCAAGGTGGAATCGGTCATTCGCGAGGGTGACGCGGCCGAGCAGATCGAGCGCGTCATCGGCGAAGACCGCGATATAGCCATCCTGGCGCTCGCGGCCTCCGTCTCGGCCGACGGTCCCGGCCCGCTGGTGTTGCATTTCGCCAACCGGGCCAACGCCTTGCCAATCCCCCTGACCATCGTCCCCGGCCGCATGACTGACGAGGAAATCATCGCCATCTGCTAGGCCGAATCCCCCTTGCTTCCGCGCCCAAAAACACTATTTTAGAAGCATTCTAATTCTTACCGCGCCCTTGCCGCGAGGATACTTTCATGTTCATCCAGACCGAAGCCACACCCAATCCGGCGACCCTCAAGTTCCTTCCCGGCCGCGACGTGCTCGAGGGCGAACCGCGCGATTTCCGTAATCCAGAAGCCGCGGCGATCTCGCCGCTGGCTATGGGCCTGTTCGCCATTTCCGGCGTCAGTGGCGTGTTCCTGGGTTCCGATTTCATATCGGTGACCAAGGACGATACCAACTGGGCTCATATCAAGCCGGCGATTCTCGGCGTCATCATGGACCACTTCCTCTCCGGCAAGCCGGTGATCATGGAAAACACCTCCGGCGTGGCTACGGAAGTCTACGGTGGCGAAGAGTTCTTCGAAGCCGAAGACAGCGAGACCGTCGAAGTGATCAAGGAGTTGCTATCGACCCGCGTCCGCCCTGCGGTGGCCATGGACGGCGGCGACATCATCTTCAAAGGCTATAAGGAAGGCACGGTCTTCCTTCACATGCAGGGTGCATGTTCCGGTTGCCCCTCCTCGACCGCCACCCTCAAGAATGGCATCGAAAATCTGCTCCGCCATTTCGTTCCCGGCGTCGAAGCCGTGCAGCAGGTCTAATTTAGCAGTCTAGCAGCAAGCCAAAGCCCCGGTGATCACATCGCCGGGGCTTTTGTTTGCCACGTTCTCACCCACCCACTGACCTTCCCGCGGACTTGATCCGCGGGCCACTCTCAGTACGGCACAAGCTGAGAATGATCCCCGGATCAAGTCCGGGGACAGATCGTGGGTGTTGCTTGCGCGGTGATTACACCACCTGCGGCGGCAACCACTTCTTCTCGACCTTGCACACCATCGTATAGGCCGGATCGAATACATTGCCGACCTCGTAGCGCACCACCTGCCCCAGCAGATGGCTCACCGCCGTGGCGCTCAAGCCATAATCGGTCATCAGCCAGTCCAGCATTTCCGTCGTGGCATGTTGCAGCGCCTGATCCAACGGCCGCGCATTGCCCACCGTGAAGATCGCCTCCGCCGTCTCGCCCCGCGGCCAGACCTGTTTGCGCGCCTTGACCACGCTCAGCCGCACTTCGACTTCGAACGCCGTCTCCACGCCGGTGCCGACAATCTCGCCATCGCCCTGGATGGCATGGCAGTCGCCGAGGAAGAACAACGCCCCAGGCACCGCCACCGGAAACCACACCTTGGCGCCGGGGCCGAAGCCGCGATAATCCATATTGCCGCCATTCTCGGCGCTGGTGGCGGTCGAAAATGCCTGTCCCAGGCTCGGCGCCACTCCGAAACAGCCGATCATCGGCCCCAGCGGCAGCACCAGATGCTCAAGTCCGGCCACCGGCTGCTCCAGCCGCGCCGTGCCGTTCTCGATAATCCACTGCACCCGATCCGCCGATGGCAAAGTCCGCACGCGTTCCGGATCGACCACGTTCCCGGCCAGCACCGCACGGGTCCAGCCCCGGTCGCGGATCGGCGTCATCCGTACGATCTCGACACACAGCGCATCGCCCGGTTCTGCGCCAGTAATAAAAATCGGCCCGTTCATCGGATTGGGACCGTGGGCACGGCTGACCCCGTCCTTGTCAAACCCAGCCGCATCCAGCGTCTGCGTTACCACGCTGTCGCCATCCGCCACGGTCAGGGCCGCCGGCAGCGTGCCCAGCACGTTGTGCCACACGCTGGGCTCGAGCCGATGCAAGGTCATGGGTCTACTCCGCTGCCGCCGCTTTTTCGCTGTCGCTGCGCTGGTCGGTAATCGCCAGCGTTTCGGTCTCGCTTGCCTTGCGGCGAATGCGCAGCCGCTTGATGCGCCGGCTATCGGCCGCCAGCACTTCGAATTCAAAACCCTCGAGCCGCGTCACTTTCTCGCCGCGCTTGGGCACATGGCCGGCCAGATCGAACACCAGCCCGCCAATGGTGTCGACCTCGTCGCCATATTCGCCCGGATCGAAATCCGGCCCGATCAGCGTGCGCACATCGCTCAGCTCCGCCCGCGCGTCGGCGATATAAGTATCGACGCCCACCTTGCGGATCAGCGCCGCTTCCAACTCGTCGTGCTCGTCCTCGATATCGCCGACGACGGCCTCCAGCAGGTCCTCAATGGTCACAAGGCCATCGGTGCCGCCATACTCGTCCACCACGATGGCCATATGCACGCGGCTGGCGCGCATCGACTGCAGCAGGTCGCCCACCGGCATGGTGGTGGGCACGAACATCGCCGTGCGCAGCAGGTCGAGCCTGTTGATCTTCTGCTTGAGCGCCGCCGAAACCAGCTTGACCGGGATATCCTTGGTCGGATCGGCTACCGGCTCGGTGATACGCTGCAGCGCGTCCTTGACGTGGATGAAGCCGATAATGTTATCGAGCCCGTCCTCATAGATCGGCATGCGCGAATGGCCGACCTGACGGAATTTCCCCAGCAAAGCGCCAAGATTGATATCAATACCGGCAGCCTGTATGTCGCTTCGTTCCACCATCACGTCGGCCACCGACACGTTGGAGAGCTTCAGCACATTCTGCAGAATCGTCCGCTCGCTCTCGGAGAAGTCCGCAGTCTCTGCGCTCCCCTGCTCGTCGAGTGCGACTTGCAGGTCGTCGCGCAGTGAAACCGTGCCGCGGGCCAGCATGGCGCGGAAGCGATTCCAGATCGAGGGCCCCCGCGCAGGCGCGGAGGCGGGACTAGAAGGAGGCTCGGGGTTTTCGGGTGCGCGCGGCACCAAACTGTCGCTGTCGTTCATGGTCTCTCGCCGCCCAAGGAGCAGCTATCTGTTCTCAAAACGGGATAATGCGTGGAGTAATATAGGGGGGCTGCGCTAATCGGCATAGGGGTCGTCGATCCCCAATGTGGCCAATATGCGCGTTTCGAGGCTTTCCATCTCGGTTGCCTCCTCATCGTTGAGATGATCATAGCCCAGAATGTGCAGGAACCCATGCACCACCAGATGGGTGAAATGCGCTTCGAAGGTCACGCCTTGATCGGCGGCTTCCCGCTCCAGCGTTTCGCGCGCCAGCGTTATATCGCCCAGAATGCCGACGACGGGGCCAAATGGCTCTATCTGCGGAAAGCTCAGCACATTGGTGGACGAATCCTTGCCGCGCCACTGCTTGTTGAGCTCGTGCTGCTCCTCGTCATTGGTCAGCAGGATCGACAGTTCCGCCGCGCCCTTGACCTTGGCTTTGGATTGCTTGAGTGCCTCCAGCACGGCGCGCTCGGCCAGAGGATCAAGATCCTCCGGCCAGGCTTCATCATTGCGATTGATGTCGATGTGCAGTGGCGAAGCAGTCAGCGCACGACCCCTTCGGTGGCCTTGTCGGCGAGCCGCTTGGCTGTGTCGGCCTCGTAGGCACGCACGATGCGCCCGACGAGAGCGTGGCGCACCACGTCCTTATCGTTGAAGCGGCTGATATGCACGCCCTCGACGCCGTCGAGCAGCCCCACGGCCTCCACCAGCCCCGATTTCTCGCCGCGCGGCAGGTCGACCTGGGTCGGATCGCCGGTGACGATCATCTTCGAGTTCTCACCCAAACGGGTCAAAAACATCTTCATCTGCATCGAGGTGGTGTTCTGCGCCTCATCGAGGATGACGACGGCATTCGCCAGCGTCCGCCCGCGCATGAAGGCGAGTGGCGCGACTTCGATAATGCCCGAGGTCAGGCACCGTTCGACGTTTTCCGGCTTCATCATGTCGTAGAGCGCGTCATAGAGCGGGCGCAGATAGGGATCGACCTTTTCCTTCATGTCGCCGGGCAAAAAGCCCAACCGCTCACCGGCTTCCACAGCCGGACGCGACAGGATGATGCGGTTGATATCGCCGCGTTCGAGCAGGCTCGCCGCATGTGCTACCGCCAGATAAGTCTTGCCCGTACCGGCTGGGCCTACGCCAAACACCAGTTCGGAGCGCTCCATGGCGCGCATATAGGCATCCTGTGCCGGCGTGCGGGCGACGACGGTGGATTTGCGCGTGGCGATCTGTGCCATGCGCACTTTTCCCTTGCGCTCCAGCGTGGGCAGGGTGAGTTGGCTGTCTTCGGTTTCGATCATGCGGATGACGCCATCGACGTCGGAAATCTCGACCGATCGGCCTTCTTCCAAAACGCCGTAGAGCGATTCCAGCACGCGGCGCGCCTGGTCGACGCTGCTTGCGGCACCCTTGATCAGTACGTGATTGCCGCGCGGAGTTGCCGAAACCTTCAGCCTTTGTTCGATCAAGGCAAGGTTCTGGTCGAAATCGCCGTACAACTGGGCGGCGAGCCGATTGTCTTCAAAAGCGAGTTCAAGTTGGGATGCGAGTGCGTTGTCTGCGGTCGGGGACAAATGCCTGCTCAAACTAGAATGGCTCCACAATGAAGTGGCGCGGGTTGCCCCGCGCTCGGGGGAACACGGTGCGGGCTTGCACCGCGTTAGACTCAAGAGGCTAGGCGGATTTGCGTTCCGTGTCTGTAGCAATATTGTGACTGCTCAGGACCGAGACAAGAGGCTTGGGGAACAGTTCAGCAGGCTTGACATTGAGACGCCATTTGTAACAATAAATGTTACATGAGAAACGATCACCCTTTGCCTGCCGCGTCAGCCTTTAACGCCGACCACGCGCGGTCCTATGCCGAAGGCCCGCCCCGCCAGGTTCCCGGCTTCGCCGGCCTGCAGCGCATGACTTCGATGCTGCTGGCCGAGCGCGTCCCCGCCGAGGGAAAAATCCTGGTACTGGGGGCAGGGGGCGGCCTGGAGCTGAAAACCCTCGCCGACGATCACCCGCGCTGGACGTTTGCCGGCATCGACCCCTCGGCCGACATGCTGGCGGTTGCGGCGCAGATCGTGGAACCGCACGCTACCCGGATTGAGCTGCAACAAGGCTATATCGACTCCGCCCCGATCGGCCCATTCGACGGCGCCACCTGCCTGCTGACCCTGCATTTCGTGCCCCGCGAGAGGCGGCTCGACACCCTGCGCCAAGTCCATCATCGCCTGGTGCCGGGCGCACCCTTCGTGGTCGCCCATATCAGCTTTCCGCAAACCGAGCCCGAACGATCCCTGTGGATCGCCCGCCACGTCGCCTTCGGCGGCACCGACCCCGCCAATGTGGAAAGCGCCAGACAGGCGATCGGCACCAGGCTCTCCATCCTGTCGCCCGAGGACGACGAAGCCCTGTTGCGCGAGGCCGGGTTTTCCGATGTCAGCCTGTTCTATGCCGGCCTGAGTTTCAAAGGCTGGTTGGCCTACGCCTAGGCCGCCTGTGCGACTTTGAGCCGCCCCACCAGCGAGTTGGTGCTGGTGCCGACGATTTCTACCTGGTGGATCGCGCCGATCAGATCGGGGCTCCCGTCCAGATGCACCGCTTGCAGGTAGGGCGAGCGTCCGCCCACCTGTCCCGGCATCCGCCCCGGCCGCTCGATCAGCACCGGCATGGTCTTGCCCACGCAGGCGGCATGAAACGCCGTGGTCTGCGCGTTGACCAGGTCCTGCAGTCGATGCAGTCGCTCGGTCTTGATCTCCTCGGCGATCTGGCCGCCCAGGTTCGCGCCCGGCGTGCCCGGCCGCGTCGAGTATTTGAACGAATAGGCCGATGCATAACCCACGTCGCGGATGATGCTCAGCGTGTCCTCGAAATCCTGCTCGGTCTCGCCCGGAAACCCGACGATGAAATCGCCCGATAGCGCCATGTCCGGCCGCGCCGTCTTGATGCGCTCGATGGTCCTGAGGTACTCGGCCGCCGTGTGCCGCCGGTTCATCGCCTTGAGCATAGTGTCGGAGCCCGACTGCACCGGCAGGTGCAGGTAGGGCATCAAAATATCCAGGTCGCGATGCGCCGCGATCAGGGCGTCGTCCATATCGCGCGGATGGCTGGTCGTATAGCGCACGCGCTCCAGCCCGGCGATGTCCGCCAGCAGATAGGCGAGTTCGCCCAATCCGACCGTCCGCCCAGCCGCATCCAACCCGTGATAGGCATTCACGTTCTGCCCCAGCAGGGTGATTTCCTTCACCCCTGCAGCAACGAGATTACGCGCCTCGGTCAGCACTTGGCTCACCGGCCGCGACACTTCAGAGCCGCGCGTATAAGGCACGACACAGAACGCGCAGAATTTATCGCAGCCTTCCTGCACCGTCAAAAAGGCCGTCAGCCCGCGCTTGATCGTGACTTCCTTGGAAGCGGCCGGCAGGTGCTCGAACTTGTCTTCTTCAGGATAGTCGGTATCCACCACCGCCCGCTGCTGGCTGGGATGAAGGCTGCGCCGTGACGCGGCTTCGCTCAGCATCTCGGGCAGGCGATGATAGCTCTGCGGCCCGAACACCATGTCGACCACCGGCGCCCGCCGGGCGATTTCCTCGCCCTCGGCCTGCGCCACGCAACCGGCGACGCCGATCATCAGGTCGGCCCCCGCGGCGCGGCGGAGGTCTTGCAATTCCTTCATGCGGCCCAGCTCGGAAAACACCTTTTCGCTCGCCTTTTCGCGAATGTGGCAGGTGTTGAGCAGCACCAGGTCGGCCGCCATGATGTCGCCAGTCGGCTCATAGCCGTGCGGCGCCAAGGCGTCGGCCATGCGGTCACTGTCATAGACGTTCATCTGGCACCCGTAGGTCTTGATGAACAGCTTCTTGGTATTGGCGATAATCTCGGTCATGGGCGCTCTTTACCAGAGACTCCCAGCCGCCGCAAAGCTTGGCGCAACCTTGCCGGCACTACCCCGTTGACCGAGGACCAGCCATAGGAGGTCATCATGACCGAAGCGCAAAAAACCACGCCCGGCGCCGCCGCCCTCAAGAACGGCAAGAAGCCCGGCCCCAAGGACGCCCCGGTCCAGGTTCGCCCGGCCGGCAAGGACTCCCACGCCGACAAGCCCAAGAACTGGGACAAGACCGATGAGGCGCTGGACGAGAGTTTTCCCTCGAGCGATCCTACCGCCAAGTACTGACAACAGTTTCCGCTATTGCCGCCCGAGCCCGCTGGCGTTCCGCGTCGGCGGGCTTCGGCTTGGCGCAATAAATTCTGGCGTTACTGGCCCTTTTGCACTATATGCAGCCCAACTTTGGCTCAATGGGCCCAAGTTTTCACGGCCCCACCTGGACGACATCCCTGCTGGGGCGACCCATCCTCTTTTGAAAGGGTATACCGATGTCGATTACTGCTGAGCGCAAGACCGAACTGATCGGCGAATACGCCACCAAGGCCAATGATACGGGCTCGCCCGAAGTCCAGGTCGCGATCCTGTCGGAACGTATTGCCAACCTCACCGAGCACTTCAAGGGCCACGCCAAGGATAACCATTCCCGTCGCGGTCTGCTCCGTCTGGTCTCCACCCGCCGCCGCCTTCTCGACTACGTCAAGAAGATCGACGACGCGCGTTACAAGACCCTGATCGAGCGTCTCGGCCTGCGTCGCTAACCGACGCGGTTCTGAATTGCGGATGCGGGGACCAATCTCCGCATTCGCCGTCGCCCCCGCCCGATGTGGCAAATGGGCGATAAGAGACCGTTTGAAAATTCGCTGTGGCGAGTCAAATGGCGGTGGCTTTCGAGAACCGGAGCGGAACGTACTTTTGTACGTGAGCACCGGAAGCGCAGAAAACGCCGACAGTTGGCCGTCGCAGTAGAATTAGCAAACAGTCTCTAAGCGTAGACCGGCGATTGCCGGAGCATGGCAGGATTATTGGCCGCTCCCACTCCGCCTCACGCTCGCAAAATCAGGTTCTTTGGTTTTGGTTTTCGTGAGGCACCCCAGACAAATCGGGGAGCGTCTTGTTGTCTTGCCCATGTTTCGTCAGCCCGCCGGGCGCAAACAGTGCCTGATTTTGAGCCGGGACATGCACATGGGGTGCCTGTCCGGTGCGTGCACACTGAATAGTCACGCGGTCGCTACGCGCCGCGCTCCGGGCCGTTCAGCAGAGATGGAAAGACGTTAAACATGTTTGATCACCACAAAGTCGAACTCAATTGGGGCGGCCAGCCGCTCACCCTCGAGACCGGCAAGATCGCCCGCCAGGCTGACGGCGCCGTGCTCGCCACTCTCGGCGAAACCGTGCTGCTGGCCACCGTTGTCAGCGCCAAGACCGCGAAGCCCGGCATCGATTTCTTCCCGCTGACCGTCAACTACCAGGAAAAATACTTCGCCGCCGGCAAGATCCCGGGCGGCTATTTCAAGCGTGAAGGCCGCCCGACCGAGAACGAGACGCTGACGTCTCGCCTGATCGACCGCCCGATTCGCCCGCTGTTCCCCGCCGGCTACAAGCATGAGACCCAGGTGGTCATCACCGTGCTGCAGCATGACATGGAAAACAATCCGGACGTGCTGGCGATCGTCGCCGCCTCCGCCGCGCTGACCATTTCGGGCGTGCCCTTCATGGGCCCGATCGGCGCTGCCCGCGTCGGCTATGTGGATGGCAAGTACGTCCTCAACCTCGCCGTCGACCGTCGTGCTGACTCCAAGCTGGACCTCGTTATGGCCGGCACCGACGACGCCGTGCTGATGGTTGAATCCGAAGCCCAGGAACTGAGCGAAGAAGTGATGCTCGGCGCCGTGATGTTCGGCCATGCCGAAAGCCGCAAGGTCATCGCCGCCATCATCAAGCTGGCCGAACTCGCCGCCAAGGATGCCCGCGATTTCGAGGCCGAGGATCACTCCGCCGTCGAAACCGAAATGCTGGGCGTGGTCGAAGCCGACCTCCGATCGGCCTACAAGATCACCAAGAAGGAAGACCGCTACGCTGCGGTTGACGCCGTCAAGGCAACCGCCAAGAAGCATTTCGCCGCCCGCGTCGAAGCTGGCGAGCTGACTGCTGAAGACGTTGGTTCGGTGTTCAAGCACCTGCAGGCCAAGGTCGTTCGTTGGAACGTGCTCGATACCGGCCTGCGCATCGATGGTCGCGACCTGACCACCGTGCGTCCGATCGTGTCCGAAGTCGGCGTCCTGCCGCGCACCCATGGTTCGGCTATCTTCACCCGTGGCGAAACCCAGGCGCTGGTCGTTGCGACCCTCGGCACCGGCGATGACGAGCAGTACATCGACTCGCTCGAAGGCACTTACAAGCAGAACTTCCTGCTGCACTACAACTTCCCTCCATACTCGGTGGGTGAAGCTGGGCGCATGGGCTCCCCGGGCCGCCGCGAAATCGGCCATGGCAAGCTTGCTTGGCGCGCCATCAACCCGATCCGTCCTTCGGTCGAAGAATTCCCCTACACCATTCGCGTGGTGTCGGAGATCACCGAGTCCAACGGTTCCTCCTCGATGGCAACCGTCTGCGGCACCTCGCTCGCCCTGATGGATGCCGGCGTGCCGATGAAGCGTCCAGTGGCGGGTATCGCCATGGGCCTGATCCTGGAAGGCGAGAAGTTCGCCGTTCTGTCCGACATCCTGGGTGACGAAGATCACCTCGGCGACATGGACTTCAAGGTGGCTGGCACCGAAGAGGGCGTTACGTCCCTTCAGATGGACATCAAGATCGCCGGCATCACCGAGCAGATCATGAAGATCGCGCTCGAGCAGGCCAAGGGCGGCCGCATCCACATCCTGGGTGAAATGGCCAAGGCGATCACCGCGTCGCGTTCGCAGGTTGGCGAGTTCGCTCCCCGCATCGAGACCATGAAGATCCCGACCGACAAGATCCGTGAAGTGATCGGCACCGGCGGCAAGGTGATCCGCGAGATCGTCGAAAAGACCGGCGCCAAGATCAACATCGAAGACGATGGCACGATCAAGATCGCCTCCTCGGACGGCGCGCAGATCGAAGCTGCGATCAAGTGGATCCGCTCGATCACCGACGAAGCCGAAGTCGGCGCCATCTACCAGGGCACCGTCGTCAAGACCGCTGATTTCGGCGCCTTCGTGAACTTCTTCGGCGCCAAGGATGGCCTCGTGCACATCTCCCAGCTGGCCGAAGCCCGCGTTGCCAAGACCACCGACGTGGTCAAGGAAGGCGATAAGGTCTGGGTCAAGCTGTTGGGCTTCGACGAGCGCGGCAAAGTCCGCCTCTCCATGAAGGTCGTCGATCAGGCGACCGGCAAGGAAGTCGCCCAGGGCGAAGCCGCCGAGTAAGTTCGGCAGCGCACAAGGATCGGGCCCGGACAGCGATGTCCGGGCTCTTTTGTTATGGAGCCTGTAGTGTTCAATGCGCTGATACCGGAATTCGCCGTGCGCGACTGCAACGCCAGTCTCCGGTTCTATCGCGACGTGCTGGGTTTTGCGGTAATCTATGAGCGCCCCGAAGAGGGTTTTGCGTTTCTCCAGTTGGGCGCGGCACAATTGATGCTCGACCAGATCGGGGCAGGGCGTGCCTTCCGCACTATTGAACCCAATACCCCGCTCGGGCAGGGACTGAACCTGCAGATCACCGTGGTGACGCTCGATCCCATGCTGGCTGCATTGGCCGGGGATGGCATTGCTCTGGTCCTGCCGCTGGAAATGCGCAGCTATCGGCGGGGCGAATCACTGCTGCAACAACGCCAATTTGTGGTCGCTGACCCCGACGGCTATCTGTTGCGCCTCTGCGAACCACCCTGTGTTGTTGCCGCAACACCGCTTTGACGTTCACAAAGCTGCGATTGAGTGCGGCCAAAGTCGGGCGGCGCGCGAGTGATGCTTTCTTGCACTCGACAACTCACCCCGACGCCGCATACGTCATTAGCTAACCAGAACAATCGCTTACCAAAGGACCGAGACGTGATCAGCCGCCGCCTCTTTATGATCGCAATGCCTCTGACGCTTGCCGCTTGCGCCACCGGTGGTCGTAATCGCGTCGCGGAAGGTCCCCGGATCGACCCGCAATATGTCGCAATGTACTCGACGCCGACCAATGAGCCCTTCGCCATTCCGCCTGTCGACCTGCGCCGCGTCGACCCGCAGTGGTGGCGCCAGGAAGTCGCCTATGATGGCGGCGAAAAGCCCGGCACCATCGTCATCGACACCCCCGGCCATCACCTCTATCTGGTCCAGGCTGGCGGTACGGCCATGCGCTACGGCGTCGGCGTCGGCCGCGAGGAAGCCCTGCAGTTCAAGGGTCGCGCCACCATCGGCCGCAAGGCCGAATGGCCGACCTGGACGCCGACGGGCAACATGATCCGGCGCGATCCTGAGCGTTATGCCGATTACGCGCGTGGCCTGCCCGGCGGGTTGGAGAATCCCCTCGGCGCTCGCGCGCTGTATCTCTATCGCGGCGGCAATGACACCCATTTCCGGCTGCACGGCACCACCGAGCCCTATTCCATCGGCACCAACGTGTCCTCGGGCTGCGTCCGCTTGATGAACCAGGACATTATCGACCTCTATGCACGCGTCTCGCCAGGCGCCCAGGTGATCGTCAAGAGCTAACCCATCTCCAGGTCATTCCCGCGTGAGCGGGAACCTTTGTTTCGGCTTCCGTAGTCACCCGAAACGACGCTTTTCCGCTCCCGCGGGAATGACCTGGACACGAAAGGCCCAGTCTTCGGACTGGGCCTTTTTCATTTCGGCGCAGACGCGGAGGCGCATAAAGCGAATCGAATCAAACACTTAGCAAATACTTGACTTTTCAATAGGTTAGCGTACGACTGTGGAGCCGGGAGTGCGTCAGCTTGCACGTTGAAGTTACGGCTTCACCCGGCGTCAATCCTCAATATGTCCAGTCCAACCATAGTGCGGCACGCGCGCTATTCCATAGCCGTCAATTCTGCCATCTCTGTGAGCGCGAATTGACAGCCTGATCTTGTCGAACCAATAGGTATCTCCAGAGTCAAAGCGCCGCCAATTGGCGCCGGCAACCAAATCGACGAGCTGTATTCCTACGCTCATGTGAGAGGGTACTAGGAAAAGACCTTCTACCATATTCTTGTATGTGGATGTGTTCGTTCGATCTTCCTCCACTAGCCTTTGGTGCTGAACCCGCAACCTTTTGTCGTCGTCGTGGCCGCGGTGATCCGCAATAATGATGCCGCGAAACGTGGTGCCAGCTTCCTTTTGGAGGTCTTGCAAATAGTATTGGAATCGCTCGGTCACGACCTTATACGTCTGAAAATAGACGTCGTTTTGCTCGTTGATGTTCGCTCTTGTGTAGGCCAACGGCGCGTCGCAGATTCCGGCAACGATTTTCAGAGATCTGTCCCCTGAGACGATCTTGAATGCTTCTCCCTAAATTCGTTTCTCCGCGCTTGATCCCACGCAGCCATTGGGTTGTCATCGCCCCTATTTCCGGGCGCAAAAAACCGCCATTTAAGTTCGCCCCAGTAGTTGTAACGCGCCTTAAGTCCACGGAGCTGCAGAGCGACTTTTGGCCATCTCTCTTCGGGTATAACCAACCCTGCGAGGACAAAATATCGGGGCTTGTCGGCACCAAGTTTGGCTGGAGTGCCGCTCTCATCAATAAAGCACATATGCATCGTGTAAAGTTATTCGAAGCGCTTAAGCAATGTCAACATGAGCACATAATGGAAAAAGGGCACGGATTGCTCCGTGCCCTTCTAATTGTCTCGCGATGAACGCTGGCTGACGCCTAGAGCGTGCGCTGGATGGTCTCGACGCGGAAGCATTCGATGACGTCGCCGGCGCGCATGTCTTCGTATTTCTCGAAGGCCATGCCGCATTCCTGGCCGGTCTGGACTTCCTTGACTTCGTCCTTGAAGCGCTTGAGCGTCGATAGCTTGCCTTCGTGCACCACGACGTTGTCGCGGATCAGGCGCACACCGGCGCCGCGTTCCACGATGCCGTCGGTGACGCGGCAACCCGCAACCTTGCCGACCTTGGAGATGTTGAACACTTCCAGGATCGTCGCATTGCCGATGAAGGTCTCGCGCCGTTCGGGCTTGAGCAGACCGCTCATCGCCGCCTTCACGTCATCCACGAGATCGTAGATGATGTTGTAATAGCGGATTTCGATGCCGTCGCGCGTCGCCAGATCGCTCGCCTGCTTATTGGCACGCACGTTGAAGCCGATGACGATGGCGCTTGATGCCGCCGCCAGGGTCACGTCCGACTCGGTGATACCACCCACCGCGCTCATCAGGATCTGCGCCGAAACTTCATCGGTGGAGAGCTTGTTGAGCGAAGCGGTGATCGCCTCGACCGAACCCTGCACGTCGCCCTTGATGATCAGCGGGAACTTGGCAATGCCGGCAATCTTGAGCTGATTCATCATCTGCTCAAGGCTGGTGGCGCCGCCGCCCGCCGTCTTCTCGCGAATGGCGCGCTGACGGTATTCGGTGACTTCACGGGCCCGCGCTTCGCTTTCGACCACCGAGAAGCGGTCGCCCGCATTCGGCACGCCGGTAAAGCCAAGCACTTCCACCGGAACCGATGGGCCGGCATCTTTGACCTGCTCGCCCTGATCGTTGATCAGCGCGCGCACGCGGGCAAACTCGGTGCCGGCGACGACGATGTCGCCGATCGCCAGGGTCCCGCGCTGCACCAGCACCGTCGCCACCGCACCGCGGCCGCGATCGAGCTTGGCTTCGATGACCAGGCCTTCGGCGCGGCCGTCACGGGCCACCCGGAGTTCCAGCACTTCGGCCTGCAGCAGGATCGTTTCGAGCAGCTTGTCGAGACCTTCCTTGGTCACCGCTGACACTTCCACGTCCAGCACGTCGCCGCCCATCGATTCGACGAACACTTCATGCTGCAGCAGTTCGGTGCGAACGCGCTGCGGATTGGCCGATGGCTTGTCCATCTTGTTGATGGCCACGATGATCGGAACGCCGGCCGCTTTGGCATGCTTGATCGATTCGATCGTCTGCGGCATCACGCCGTCATCCGCCGCCACCACCAGAACCGCGATATCGGTCGCTTGCGCGCCACGGGCACGCATGGCGGTGAACGCCTCATGGCCCGGGGTATCGAGGAAGGTGATCTTGGCGCCATTCTTGACGACCTGATACGCGCCGATGTGCTGGGTGATGCCACCGGCTTCACCAGACACGACATTGGCTTCGCGGATCGCGTCAAGCAGCGAGGTCTTGCCGTGGTCGACGTGACCCATGATCGTCACCACCGGTGCGCGATCGGTCAGGTCTTCGGCCAGATCGTCGGACGGCACGTCATAGAGGCCTTCTTCCACGTCCGCATCGGACACACGGCGCACCGTGTGGCCCAATTCGATGGCGATCAGTTCGGCGGTATCGCTATCGATCACGTCGTTGATCGTCGCCATCGTGCCCTGCGCCATCAGCATCTTGATGACTACCACGGAGCGCTCGGCCATGCGGTTCGCCAGTTCCTGCACCGTGATGGCTTCAGGAATGATGACTTCGCGGCTGAGCTTGGGCGCGGACTGCTGGTTGCGGCCCATCTTCTTGTCGCGGCGGCGGCGCATGGCGGCCAGCGATGGCCCCTTGTCGCGATCGCCCTCGACGCCCGCATTGGTCACCGTCAGGCGGCCACGCGCATTGGCTTCGTCGCCACGGCGAACCGGGCGTTCGGGCGCCGCACGCGCAGCGCGGCGGGCATTCTCGAGTTCGGCTTCCGTCGTCGGCCGGGCCGAAGGCGCGCCGGTACGGATCTTGCGACCATCGGCTTCGCTCGGCGGTGCGGGCGGCACATTTCCGATCGGCGCCATGCCGGCACCGGCCGGACGGGCTCCGGCGGTTCCCGCAGGACGGGCCCCGGCAGTACCCGACGGGCGGGCATTGGCGTTCGGGCGCAGAGCTGCGCCGGCGCCGCGTTCGCTTTCCGGACGCGCGTTTGGATTGGGACGATCGCCAGCGGGCCGGGTCGAAACCGGGCGCGGCGGCTGGCCGGGACGGCCGGCGACCACACGCACGCTGGACGGGCCGGCATTGCGCTGCGATGGCGGCACGAACGGCGCTGCG
The DNA here is from genome assembly GCF_040546795.1 of Devosia sp. UYZn731. Classification (NCBI taxonomy): domain Bacteria; kingdom Pseudomonadati; phylum Pseudomonadota; class Alphaproteobacteria; order Hyphomicrobiales; family Devosiaceae; genus Devosia; species Devosia sp. UYZn731. The sequence continues at coordinate 7,828 of NZ_JBEPOL010000019.1, read as the reverse complement.
GGAGCAGCTTCGGTCGGGCGCGCCTGCGGCGCTGCGCTGGCTTCGGTCGGACGGGCTACGGGAACCGCAACAGGCGCTGCTGTCTCGGCGGCCACGACCGGAGGTGGGGCTGCAACTTCGACCTGTGGCGCTGGAGCTTCTTCGGCCACCGGCGCTTCGCTGGCGCGACGCTCTTCGTCCTGGCGGGCAGCGTCTTCGCGAACCTGGCGGCGGCGCGCATCGTCCTCGACGCGGCGCGCTTCCTCGGCGGCGAAACGGGCCTGGTCCTCGGCGGCGCGGGCACCAGCCTCACGCAGCACGTTGCGGCGCGCTTCGGCCTCGGCGGCCGAAAGGCCCGCGACCGGGCGCTGGCTCTGAACCGGCCGTGTCTGGGGTGGACGCTGGCTCTGCACGGGAGCGCCGCCGCTGGGCGTTGCCACCTGCGGACGCTGCGGCGCGCCACTGGGAGCGCCCGGCGTTGCAACGCGGCGTGTGCGCTTCTCGACAACCACGGTGCGCGACTGCGGACGTGCCATGCCAGGGCGACTGCCGAGGCCCGGCCCGCCCTTCAATGTCAGCGTCTTCTTGCCAGCGCCAGAGGTGTCGTCGGTGCGCTTGTCGTCGTTATCAGCCATGTATCTCGCGTCTCTATCTTGTCTCGTCTGGCAAAACGTCACCGTCAACCGCATGGCGGCCGGTGTCATTTTCCCTCGGTTTGGCGCTGTAACGGGCCAGTCTCCTGGCTTTTTCGAGCGCCGCTTGGGCTGCCGCCCCTCTTATGAGCGCAGCATGTATCACATTTTCGAGCCCGAGTGCCAAACCCAATTGCTCACTGGTGAGCATTTCGAAATGAGGTATCTCGAATCCTACTTTTTCGTCTTCCCGCGCCGCGTGATGGAGGGCTTTTAACGGCCCCGTCATCTTGCTGCGCCCGTCGGGGGAGGCGTCGCTTGCGGTGATCAGGGCGATCAGATCGCCCTTCTCCAGCAAGGCACGCACCTTGGTCGCCCCGAAGGTGAACTGACCGGCTTTGCGGGCCATGCCCAGCGCCGCAAACAGGCGCTGTTCCAGCCGCAATTGAGTCAGTCCCGGCAGGTCGTCGGGCAGAACCACCTCTTGCTTGAGGCTCCGTCCGAACACTTTCTTTTTCACCGCCTCGGCCACTGCCTCGCGGCTGAGCGTGATCCACACGCCCCGCCCTTCGGCCTTGGCCTCAGTATCGGGCACCAGCACCCCGTCGGGGCCGAGCACGAAGCGGATCAGCTCCGGGATCGGCAATTCCGCCCGGGTGAGGGCGCATAACCGCGTCGCATCCTGGCGCCGACCCACCGGGCGGCCCTCGTCAACGTCCGCGTCAGACGGCTTCTTCTGCAACCTCGCCAACTTCCTCGACGGGCTCGGCGTCGGCTTCGATCCAGCCGGCCTTGATACGGGCCTGCATGATCATGTCTTCGGCTTCTTCGCGAGAGACCGGGAAGTCCTTGAAGGTGCCTTCAAAGCGCTTGGTCTCGCCGTCCTTGCGTTCGCTCCAGCCGACGAGATCGTCAGCGGCACAACCGGCAAAGTCGTCGACGGTGCGGATTTCTTCCTTGCCGAGAGCCACCAGCATGGCGGCGGTCAGCCCGTTGATCTCATAAAGCTCGTCCGCAACGCCCAGCTTGACGCGCTCTTCATCATGCCCCCGGTCGATGGCGGCAAGATATTCGGTGGCGCGATTCTGGATTTCGCCGGCGGTTTCTTCGTCGAAACCCTCGATCGTGGCGATTTCGTTGACGTCGATATAGGCCAGTTCCTCAACCGAGGAGAAGCCTTCGGATGCCAAGAGTTGGGCAACCATCTCGTCAACGTCAAGGGCGGAGATGAACAAAGTCGAACGTTCGGTGAATTCCTTCTGGCGCCGTTCGCTCTCTTCCTGCTCGGTCAGGATGTCGATATCCCAGCCGATCAGTTGCGAAGCGAGACGCACATTCTGGCCACGGCGGCCGATGGCCAGCGACAGCTGCTCGTCGGGAACCACCACTTCGATGCGCTCGGCCTGCTCGTCGAGCACCACCTTGGCCACATCGGCCGGCTGCAGAGCGCTCACGACGAGGTCCGCAATGGTGTCGGTCCACGGAATGATGTCGATCTTCTCGCCCTGCAACTCGGCCACCACGGCCTGCACGCGCGAACCACGCATACCAACGCAAGCGCCGACCGGATCGATGGACGAGTCCGAAGACGTCACCGCAATCTTGGCCCGGCTCCCCGGATCGCGGGCGATCGAGCGGATGGTGATGATGCCATCGTAGATCTCGGGCACTTCCTGCATGAACAGCTTGGCCATGAACTGCGGATGGGTGCGGGAAAGGAAAATCTGCGGGCCGCGCTGTTCGCGGCGCACGTCATAGACATAGGCCCGCACGCGATCGCCATAGCGGAACATTTCGCGCGGGATCAGCTCGTCGCGGCGGATGATGGCTTCGCCACGACCCAGATCGACAATCACATTGCCATATTCGACACGCTTGACGGTGCCGTTGACGATTTCGCCGATGCGGTTGAAATATTCGTCATACATGCGCTCGCGCTCAGCATCGCGCACTTTCTGCACGATCACCTGCTTGGCCGACTGGGCGGCGATGCGCCCGAATTCCATCGGCGGCAGTGGCTCGGTCAGAAAGTCGCCAACCTTGGCGGTCGGGTTCTTGGGCAGCGCATCCTTGAGCGAAACCTGGCGATTGTTCTCTTCAACCGTTTCGACGATTTCCAAGAGGCGCCACATGCGGGTTTCGCCCGAACGCGGATTGATCTCGACCTTGATTTCGGTTTCGGCGCCGTAGCGGCCCTTGGCGGCCTTTTCCATCGCGTCCTGCATGGCTTCGATCACCACCATGCGGTCGATCGATTTCTCGCGGGCAACGGCATCTGCGATCTGCAGCAGTTCCAGTCGGTTCGCGCTAACGGCCATTAGTTCAACTCCTCGGAGGTCGGTTCGTCCGTATCGGTAATTTCGATCGTCTCGGTTTCGTCGTCGTCAATCGGATGGGCTTCCTGGTCGATGCGCGCCTTTTCCATCAGCGCATCGGTCATCACCAGTTTAGCCTCACCCAGCAGGCTGAGGGACAACTTGTGGTCCGGATCAGTCCCGGCCGGGGCGTCCGGCACGGTGATGGTGAAGCTGTCGGCGTCGGCGGCCTTGATGGTGCCGCGGAAGCGCTTGCGGCCATTGACCATGTCGCCCAGCTCAACCCGTGCCTCATGGCCGATATAGGCGATGAAATCGCGTGCTCGCACCAACGGCCGGTCGATGCCCGGGGAGGAGACCTCAAGGTGATATTCGCGGTCGATCGGGTCTTCGACGTCCAGCGCCGGCGACACGTCCTTGCTCAGCTTTTCACAATCCACGATGGTGAAGCGCCCGGTCTCGTCTTCGGCCATGATCTGCAGCGTGCAGCCATTTTCCTGGGTGATCTTGATGCGCACCAGCGCATAGCCCAGCCCATTGGCCACCGGCTCGACAATCGCCGCCACGCGGGCTTCGAGCCCGGTCTGCTTGATGTAACGCGGTTCGGTAAGGTTGAAGCTCATCGGTCCTTGGGTAATAAAAAAGAGCGGGGCCGGGAGGCTCCCACTCTGCAAACTTGCTGAGATGTTGTGGCCTATATAGCGCGCAACGCAGAAAGCCGCAAGGGCGGGCTACTTCTCCCAGGTCACGCTCGACACATCGGCGCCCAGCTGTTCCAGCGCCTCGCACAGGTCCTTGACCATGGCGTCGGGCCCGCACAGGTAGAAGTTCTGTTTGAAGTCGGTGATGTGGCTCTTGAGGAAATCCACGTCGATCCGCTCCTGCAGCAGCTTGGATTTCGCATCGCCCGTGACGGTCCACAGCGTTTCGAGCCCGTCCATCGCCTCGAACTCGTCGCGCAGGATAATGTCGCGCTCCGTTTGGTTGGAGACGATCAGCCGATTGCCCTTGAGCCCGCCCTTGGCATTGAGGCTGCGCAGGATGGCTATGAACGGCGTCACCCCCGCGCCCCCGGCGATGAACGTGCCGACGCCCTTATATTGAATGGTGCCCCACACATCGCGCAGCAGCAGACTATCGCCGGCTTCCAGGCCCCACAGCGCATTGGTCACGCCCGGATGGTCGCGATAACTCTTGATGGTGAACTCCAGCGTCGGCTCATCCTGCAGGCTCGTGAAGGTGAATGGCCGCTTCTCGTCGCGCCAGCCATCCTTGTCGATACTGACTTCGGTGGCCTGCCCAGGGCCGAAATGAAAATTTTTCGGCTTTTCTACACGATAGTGTCGCACATTGTGAGTGACCATTTCGGTCTTCAAAATCTTGACGCTGGTGGGCACGGCGGTCTCCTTTGAAGGGATACGCGGGGACTTTAAATGGGGTCCAGCCGCCCTCAAAGCCCCGGCCTGCAATCCGTCACTTCCATGATACGCAGTGTCTCGCGAGATACCGGGTATCTCCACAACGCCTTGATATCCTTGTGAAAACCATCGGCATCTTGACGCAAACGTCAAGGGCGGATTCCATGAATCTTTGATCTTGCGACGGCCCTGACCCACGATCATCTACGGTGTGTTCAAACGAAAGGAACACTAAAATGATCAAGTCCGCAATCATCGCTCTCGTCGCCGTTGCTGCCATGGGCAGCGTCGCTGCTCCCGCTTTCGCCGACAACGACATGGGCAACAGCAACTCCAACCATGCCGATGGCAACTATCTGGATACCGACGCCGTACTGGCCCGCCTGCATGAGCAGGGCGTCAACGCCACTTCGGTCGAACACTGGGGCACTCTCGTCCGCGCCTTCGTGATCCAGTCTGACGGCACCAAGGTATCGCAGCTCTTTACGCCCGATACCCTCAAGCCCGTCGCCCTCTAAGCATTGGACATAGCGTCAACCACGCGTCAGAGCGTCCGCGCTCTCACACTGACTGACCGTCCAGGCGCCGCCGGCTTTGTCCGACGGCGCCGGAATTGGAAAATTCCAAAATTCAGTCGTGGCTGCTGAGCAGGCGGATGACCGCCCCTTCGCCGGCCGCATCGAATCGCTGCCGCGCCGCTTCCACCGATGTGCGGTGTTGCAGTGCAAACTGCCGCCAGCTATCGGCCAGATCCAGCAGATGATGCCCCAAATCCGTCAGCTCGTAGTCTACACGCGGCGGAATGGTGGGGAATAAGGTGCGCGAGATAAACCCGTCGCGCTCCAGGTCGCGCAGTGTCGCGGTCAGGGTCTTCTGCGAAATGGCGCCGATATCGCGGCGCAATTCATTGAAGCGTCGCTTGTCCTTGCGCAGTCGTGTGATCACGATCAGCGTCCATTTGCCCGGTTTCACCACCAGCATTTCGTCTGGTTCGTTGGGGTCGCGAGCATAGTTGGACATGGCAGCCTCGTCGTCTGTTCGCCCCGATATGGGGCTTTGTCCGCTGTCTTCCAGAGCCAGGGGAATTAAACTTTGACACGTGGGCGATAACACTGCGTTCGGCGTTTTGGGGTTAACGTCGCGTGAACGTGAAATAGAAGCTCACCATTCGCCCCTCGCGCCGGGCTTTTTGCTCGTAGCGCGTCGCCTGCCAGCCCGGATAGGGCTGGTGCCAATCCCCCGGTGTCCTGGGCTCGAAGCTGAACGCCGGCGCCCGCAGAATGTGGGCCAGCGTCCAGTTGGCATAGTCCTCGATATCGCTGGCGAAGTGGAACACCCCACTAGGCCGGATCACTCGCGCCAATTCGCTCAGCGTTGTCGGCGATACGAACCGCCGCTTGTGATGGCGCGTCTTGGGCCAGGGATCGGGATAGAGTAGATAAACTTCATCCAGGCTCGCATCGGGCAGCGCCAGCAGCAGCTTGAACGCATCGTCGGTATAGAGCCGCACATTGCGCAAGCCCTGCGCATTGACCGCCTGCACCATCTTGCCGATGCCGCCGGTGAACACTTCGCACCCGATATAGCCGGTGGTTGGAGAACGCGAGGCCTCCAGCGCCAGATGCTCCCCGCCCCCATAGCCGATCTCGACGATGATTTTTTCGGCCTGGGGAAACAGCGTCTTCGGGTCGAGCGACCCGTCGAGCTTGATTTCAAGCTCCGGCAGCGTGGCGTCGAACTCCGCCTGCTGGCCGCCATGCAGCTTCTTGCCCGAGCGGCGGCCAAAAAACGCGCGCGGCTCGCCACTCAGGGTTTTGGGAAGCTGATGGTCGTCGGATTTCGTCACGGCGCAGACCTCATGGGACCGTTGCACCACGAGGTCGTGGCAAAAATGGTTCGGCCCCATCCATGACAGGATAGGGCCGAACGCAGAAGCGTGGATTACTTTACTGCAGCCTTGAGGGCGCTCACCAGATCGGTCTTTTCCCAGGAGAACGAGCCGTCGCGACCCGCCTTGCGGCCGAAATGCCCATAGGCCGAAGTCTTGGCATAGATGGGCTTGTTGAGATCCAGATGGGTGCGAATGCCGCGCGGGGTCAGGTCCATGACCTTGCCCAGGGCGATTTCCAGCTTTTCCTCATCCACCGTGCCCGTGCCGTGCAGGTCGACATAGATCGACAGCGGCTGGGCCACGCCGATGGCATAGCTAAGCTGGATCGTGGCGCGATCGGCAAGGCCGGCGGCGACGACGTTCTTGGCCAGGTAGCGCGCTGCGTAAGCGGCCGAACGGTCGACCTTGGTGGGGTCCTTGCCCGAAAACGCGCCGCCGCCATGCGGGGCCGCGCCACCATAGGTATCCACGATGATCTTGCGGCCGGTCAGGCCTGCATCGCCATCGGGACCGCCGACGACGAACTTGCCGGTCGGGTTGACGTGCCAGACGGTGTCCTTGGAGATCCAGCCTTCGGGCAGCGCTTCGCGGATATAGGGCTCGACGATCTTGCGCACGTCGGCAGAGGTCAGCGAGGCATCGATATGCTGGGTGGAGAGCACGATCTGGGTGACGCCGACCGGCTTGCCGTTTTCGTAACGCACGGTGACCTGGCTCTTGGCATCGGGGCCGAGAACCTTGGCGGGGCCGGTGCCTTCCTTGCGGGCGATGGTCAGCACTTCGAGAATCTTGTGCGCGTAATAGATCGGCGCCGGCAGCAATTCTGGGGTTTCGCGGCTGGCATAGCCGAACATGATGCCCTGGTCGCCCGCGCCCACATCCTTGTTGCCGTTTTCATCGACGCCTTGCGCGATATCGGCCGACTGGCCATGCAGCAGCACGTCGATCTTGGCGGTCTTCCAGTGGAACCCGGCCTGCTCGTAGCCGATGGCCCGGATCGCCTTGCGGGCCGCAGACTTGAACTTGGATGGATTGACCACCGGATTGCCCGCCGCGTCATGCAGGATCTTGCCGTCCTTGTCCTTCTTCAGCAGCGTCTCGGGCACGCGCACTTCTCCCGCGATGACGACGCGGTTGGTGGTTGCCAGGGTTTCGCAGGCGATGCGCACCTTGGACGGGTCCATGCCGGTCTTCTTGGCCTCGCGGAACACCAGATCGACGATTTCGTCGCTGATCCGGTCGCAGACCTTGTCGGGATGGCCTTCGGAAACCGATTCCGAAGTGAAGAGGTAGGATGAACGGGCCAAGGTGAAGTTCCCCAAAATGCCGAAAATGCTGAAAAACACGCTATTCGGGTGGGTTTGTGACACTTGGACCCATCCCGGTCAAGCGGGATATAAAGAAAGCTTGATATGTGTGTCGGTCCACTCGGAGAAGAAAATGCCCGTGCCGAAGCGCCGCGCGGGGATGCCGGGCGGTTTCCTTGCCATTCGAGCGTAGCTCTCATGGCCTTCTCTCCTCAAATCGATCCACTGGATCGATTTGCCCGCAGAGCGGGACGGCTCGAAGACTGCGGCATGCGGCGAGACGTGC
>NZ_JBEPOL010000018.1:0-48150 GCF_040546795.1 Devosia sp. UYZn731 | reverse complement strand
CTTTAAATTCCGGCGTAAATCTCTGTGTACTCACAAGCTGCCTCCTATGCTCCAAGGATAGGCGGGGCCTGTCTACCGGGCTAGGGGCAGTCCAAACACCCCAGCTCGGTGTCCTCAAAACCGGCACCGGCTGGTCTCGCAGTGCCGATCAAATCGCTGAGGATTGCGCCAAGAACGGGTTCGTGCCCGCTAACTACGACGCTCGCCCGCGGATTTTCTATCGGTACCTAGTCTCAATCGAGACACTTCGCAGGCGATGCCCATCGCTCGGTTGGCGGATTTATGTAGGGGCTTGGTGACAGCCAGTGAGGCTATCTGGGATGGCCTCCTTATTTTCTGATGATGGCTCGGATATGAACCACAACTAAACAGCCAGTTCACGCCAGGGTGAATTTCGACCGGTTATTAGGCCCATGAACAGCGCAGATGCGCATCAAGGAGAACTTAGATGACCAAAACCCTTTCGCTGACTATTTCCCTCGCCATTGCCATTATCGGCTTCGCAGTGGCTGCCGCCCCGGCGCAGGCGGCAACCCGCATGATGAGCAGCTCGCCTGACGCGTTCGAGTATCGGTGCGAACGCCACGACGGCGCTTTTGACATCGCCGGCACCACCGCCATCTGCCAGACGCCGACGGTTCCTGTCACCTGTGAATTCGTGAATGGCGACCAGGCGGTTTGTGCTTGGCCCGGTATTCAGAATCAGGTCGCCGTCATCCGAGTGATCGGCACACTCCCCGGAGGCTACATGGCCGTCGGCAACGGGAGCGATGGTGGCTCTTTCAATGGCAACGGCGGCGGTGGCAATGGCGGAAAAGGCGGCGGTTTTCAGGGGCCGAATGATTTCAAGGAAGCGCCAAACAACGATCCTAAGCCAAATTTCAATGGCCCCAAGGATTTCCAGATGGCGCCGTGAGAGCTATCGACCGCATCTTGCAAGGCCGCCCATTAACCAGGGCGGCCTTAATCATTTCCGTGGTGCACAGGCACTAAACGCCAGTAGGAACTAGCGTGGCGACAGAACCGTTCACCGTGCTCAACGTGAATGGAGAACGCAGATGGCCTTCCCTCCCGTCGATCCCAAGCCAGGCGACGTCCCTCCACCGCCGGATATTATGCCGCCCAATCATCCGAAGCCCGATACTGACCCCTTTCAGTTTCCGCCCGAACCCAATGTTCCACGTCTCGACGCCGAGCCAGATCCAGAGGAGACTACCCCTGGGTCTGATCTCTTTCAAAAATCGAGCCGGACCATCCCCTTGAGCCGAAGACCAGAAATGACCTATTCCTTCCATGACAACGCAGCCCAGACAGAGGCTCTAAAGCGCGGGCGCTCGGCCGATCGCATGGCAACCTTCATTGTCATACTGGCCGTCCTCTGGCTGCTCGGTGCCGCTGTCATGTTTACCGCGGCCATCAAGGGCTCAAACATCAGTAGCGCCACCCCAGCGGTATCAGACTCAATCGGCGCAGCACCTGACGATGCCCCGGCAACTCCCGCAGCACCATAGATGGAGGCACTGGACTGGCAAGTGGATGAACTAAGGCACTATACCGTCGCCGCCTACTCTGGCCTGCACACGATCCGCCAAGAGGCAGAGGTCGAAATTGCCGCTGCAATTTCTCCCGAGGCTGCGGCGCAACTCGTCTTGGGAGAACGGCTCATCCGTACTGGTCGATTACGCGACCTGAGAGCGAAAGTCACTTTTGATGACCTGAGCGGCGGCACTAAGACCGTCCTGCTCTACCGCCCGCCAACCTAACCGGCCGGGCCGTTGAAAGGCCATCGCCGGAATCAGCGATGGCCTAGTGCCCGCGACTACGGTCCAGAAGAGGCGAGGACAAATCTAAAGCGAAAGGGCGGACAGGCGGGTGTAGTGATTGCCGCGTTCAAGGGGAAGTGGTTGACGGCGTGGCGGGTTCGCTGACAGGCGCGGCAGCACGCGTCCCGCCGTCGGTAGCCGGCCTGGTGCCGTTGAACAACATGGTGCCCAGCACGACAATCACGACGCCAAACACAATTCCGATGATTAGATTGCGGTTCACGATGTTCGCTCCGGAGATCGGTATGGTGGACACAACGCCTCCCCCTCCAAATGGCTCCGGACCAATAACGCCGCCCACTCGGGCCCAAAATTACACCCCTCGACCATCACAATCCGGCGGGCGCTACTGTTGCTATCGCAGTTCTGGGTGATGGGCATTTGATACCCTACCTACTCGGCGTATGTCGAACGGCACATTGCAGGCCGTTTGCTGGTATGGGTGGCGGCCTCCTCGCTCGCAATTTCGGATGATGCAGTATTGATACCCCACTCGCTAAGCGTCAAAACATGGGAAGCGTCTGCGCGTTTCCGGGCTTTACTTCAACAAGCGCCATAGCTTCGCAAGTTCATCAAGTCGGCCAACGTCAGCCTCACCCGCGATTGGGTGGGAATGTCGGAAACGACAATCCCTGACCTGAGGATCGAAGTGGCGATGATGGTCCGACCTATACCCTCACCGCAGAGGAGCGCTCAAAGGTCGTTTTATCAACGTCGTCCCCGGGTCTATGGTCAGATGCTCCTGCCCTGCCCGGGACTCAGGGAGCAACTCGGCCTTCTGAAGAAGGCTATTCTCCGTCGTTATACCTGCCCTTGGTCCGCCCGAGTGTCGATGGTCTCTTCGGGTAGTTGTAGCGGAGTTGGTCCAGTGAGAAGTGAACGCGGGACAGCCGGGCGGTTTCGTCTATCGCGTCGGGGCAGTGGACAAACAACAGCGCCATGTCCTCGGGCGGCTTGAGGTGGTTGACGCCTGCCGCATCCAGACGACGCCCGGTTCGATCCAGCGTTATGCCCAACCGAATACAGGTCAGGACGTTTTGCAGCCAATGGCGGTGAGGCGCATGGTAGGTCACATTGTTCATGGCCAGCTTGGGACCGCCTGCGATTGCTCCAGCATGAGGCGCGCAAGGCGGTCTTTGTCGTCACCTTTGTAGGAGAAGTTCCCCCAGCCGTGCGCGGCCCGGACCGCTCGCGAGAGGTCTCTCAACGCGCAATACCTTTCGCGTCCGGTGCGGTTCAGCACGACGATGCAGAGTTGGCCCTCCAGATGGGAGAGTAGATCGGCAACTGAAGCGAGCACCCGCCCTACGGGGTCGCCGCTTTGACAGCGTCAGGAGAGCACGAAGCTTGCCATAAGACTCCCGGTCAGTCGGATAAACGACGTTATCGGGGAGTGGCATCATCGAAGATAATCCGCGATCCCACGGCCTGCTAGAAGGTGAAAAAGTCAGCCTTGATCTCACAAGAAGCATAGGCCCTGACCACGCCTGCCAAAGAGTCGTGATCGCAGATGCCGACCCCGCTCAATCCCATCGCGGCCGACGTGGCAACTAGCTCATAGGGGTGGGAGGCACCATGCAGGAAAGTGAAATTGGTGCGCTTACCATCTCGGCATAGGCGGGTGGTGCGGTCAATGTTCTGGCTCTCTTGACCCCAAGCGGTCAAGAGAACATAAAGAGAACATAAAGAGAACATTGTGCGCAGTAAGGTCAATGGTGGAACATGCAGAACCGACAATTTGATCCCTTGACGCTGTTGGAGCCGGTTCGATTCCGGGCGGATCAAGGGCCGACACGCGGCGAGTATGAAATCGTGGTCTATGGTATCGACCCAAAGACGCTGACGGTCGAAAGCATGATTTGCAGCTATCTTGAAGTCATGTGCGGCGACCATCCCGATGATGTCGGCGCATGGTTGCTGACCAACTGGGATGAGATCGGCATCTACGACATCGACGTGCTCGGCACGGACGACGAGCGCCACATTCACGATTGGATGATGCAAAGGCTGCAGAAATGTGCCGCGCAGCGCGATACAAGTAGCGCTCTCCATTGTCAAACGGTGGGCACAGTCGGCAGGGCACATGGCGGAAATTCTCAAACCGGACGATGAGAACGCGAGCGAGCCGGAAACTGTGCGCAAGATCGTGCACGTCGACATGGACGCCTTCTACGCCTCGGTCGAGCAACGCGACAATCCCGAACTGAAGGGTAAGCCGGTGGCCGTCGGCGGGTCTCGTCAACGCGGGGTGGTAGCGGCCGCGAGCTACGAAGCGCGCGAGTATGGCGTGCGGTCGGCCATGCCGAGCGTCACCGCCCAGCGCAAATGTCCCAACCTGATTTTCGTGCCACCGCGTTTTGACGTTTACAAGGCCGTGTCGGCCAAGATCCACCAGGTGTTTGCCGAATATACCCCCCTGATCGAGCCGCTGTCACTGGACGAAGCCTATCTCGATGTGACGGACAACCTCATGGGCGTGCCGCTGGCGAGCGAGGTGGCGCAACAGATCAGGCGCAAGATATGGGAGGCAACCGGCCTGACCGCGTCGGCGGGCATCAGCTACAATAAGTTCTTGGCCAAAACGGCATCGAGCCAGCGAAAGCCCAATGGCCAGTTCGTCATCCCGCCCGGAAAAGGCGAGGCGTTCGTCTCAACGCTGCCGATAACCAAGTTCTATGGCGTGGGACCAGCCACGGCTGAGCGCATGCAGAGGCTGGAGATCGCCAATGGTGCAGACCTTCGCGCCAAGTCGCTGGAGTTTCTGCAACAGCAATTCGGCAAGTCCGGCTCGTACTTTTATTGGGTTGCGCGCGGCATCGACCATCGCCGCGTACACAATGACCGGGTGCGCAAGTCGGTCGGGGCCGAGACAACCTTTGGCCAAGACCTGACGACCATCGAGGAAGCTCGGCAGGCATTGGTGCCGATCATCGAAAAGGTCGCCGCTCACTGCTCCGCCAAGGGCATTGGAGGTCGCACTGTGACGCTCAAGGTCAAGTATGCCGACTTCGAACAGATCACTCGCAGCCGATCCATGGCAACGGCGGCGCGAACTGCTAATTCCGTTGCCGCTGGCCTCGAACCTGCGCTCGTTGGACTTTTCCCAACGCCCAAGGGGATAAGACTGCTCGGGGTTACGTTATCTACTCTCGGGCCTCCGAGCAGCGATCAGCCCCATCAAGAGCAGATGACGTTCTCAATTTAGATGTGATCGCGCCGTTCGCCTGCGAGGCGTTAAACGGGCGCGCAACTCGGTCTTGCGAGGCAGCGGATACCCACGATTATTGTAAACGGCACCCATTTCGGTCGCGGAGAAAGTTTGATCGCCGACGACCAGGATAGCGCCGCGAAGGCTAACGGGGGCCGCCTCTTCGAGGGCGAAACGCAGCGCGTTGGCTGCCGTACGAAACTGTCGTGCACCCTCAGCCTGAGCCGATGCATAGTCGCTACCGAGATAGAGCTCGGCGCGAGCATTGAAGTCTAGAAAGGTCATATGTAATTGCTGACCCGGCCTCTACGGCGGGGTCGTTTCCTTATCGGGCTTTAGCGGTGAGCCCGTGGCTGTGATTGAGATTTTATGAGCCGCTATCAACTTGGCGATTTATCGCCACAGTGCTCATTGGTTCGAGAGCTGCGCGTAACGCATCCTCATCGAGACAGCCTCTAGGTAGGAGAAAAGTCCGGGAATATCAAGGTAGGACGTATCTTGCCGATCACCAGCTTTTCTGGCGCTTCAAATCCACGCTGAGAGCAAAGGCGAGGGCAGCAACGAAACCGCAGGAAATGGCGAGCATGTGGGCACCTGTCTGGACGACTCCATCAATGCCAAAAGTCTCTAAATTTTCAGTTGCACGTTTGAAGCGTTTCGCGACGTCATCATCGCGCCCTGCACATAGATATCGACGAGGTCTTTGGCGCGTTCAATCACGGTGTTGACGTCCTCGCCGAGCACCGCCAATACCTTCGTCGGTAAAGGCGCGCCGCTCTTGCGCTCGGTTATCTCGGCTGAAAGGGCATCATCGCGCAGTAGCACGATGACATGTCCGCGATAGTAAGCCAGCACCCCGACGCCACCCTCCGTTATCTCGGGGAGATACGCGATATCGCGGTGGGAGTTTCACCAGAGCCCCAAGTGTTGGCAACATGGCGTTAACGGCCGTTCGTTCCATGTCATCGCCGCAAATGCCTTATGCTCAATCGAGATCGCCCCCACAGGTCGCCATCAAAGCTCCAGCCCCGGACCGTCGCCCGTGCGATCACCCCGAGCGACAACGATCAAGGCGCTATCTGGCAAAGGTCGCTGGAGCGCCTTAGCTTCCGCCCATGGTGCCCGCATCCAAATATCGCGTTCTTCCTCTGTTGTTAGAATGACCGGCATCGCCTTCGGGTGCACCGGAGCCACTACAGCATTTGGCTCGCAGGTCAGAAATCCAAAAATATCGTTGGTGGTGACGCCTTCCTTGACCTTGCGAACGCTCGTCCACGTCGTCCACATGCCCGCAAACACCACTAAGGGTCTGTCTTCTCCAAGCGCGAACCATACCGGGGGATGGGACCCATCCGGCAGGGCTTCGTTTTCAGAGAAACTGGTCATCGGCACTAAGCAGCGAGACTCGACACCGACCCAACGACGCCAGTGGGGGCTATCCAAGTTCCGAAGGTTAGTGACTCCGGCGTCGGGCTCAACCTTGAGCAGAGCCTCGAAGTCAGCCTCCTTGCCCTTGGCAATCAACTTGTCGGCCCGCTCCTGGGCGTTCGCCTTGATGACGTTGAACGCTGTCGGCATGCCCCAACGGGCCTTAGTCAATTGTCGCCCGCCGTCCCAATTGCGGATAATCGGCGCTGAGTAGTCAGGGAAGATGCCGCGCTGGGGCTCAAGATTGCCGATACTGTCGAGGATCGATAGTTCGCCGTTCAGATCGATCAGGGCCTGTCGATTACTGGTCATGCCATAGAGATTGCACATCTAGTTGGCGTCCAGTTTGTTTTCGGCGATTGCGAGGTCGATCTTCTCCTCGATCTCCTCAAAGATCATCACCACGATCAAGCGGCGCTCGCCATCGGTGTCGCCAGCTAAAGCGGGCACTTTGATTTGGAAACATCGCATTAGATGATCAGACCTAAGCGCAAAGCCGCACTTGAACTCGATGAAGCCAGCCTCGCTCCAGAGGTCCACCAGCAGCGTCTCCAGATAGTGGACATAGCGCCCTGATAGATCGGCGCTGAGCCGGTCGACGAAGTCCTTCATGGCCACCCCCTGCGCTCAAGATATCCCCCAAATCCTCTGCCGCCAATCAGGGCTTATCTTGTCATGGGAAGGAGAACGCCATGGGCAAAAATGCACGGAATGAACGGAGGAAGGTGGTTGCGGCCTTTCTCAACGCGGCAGCCATTGTTGCCTTGACGGCAATGTGCGTAACGCCGGTGTTGGCAAATGACATGCGCTGGTGGCTGCCGTTTTGCGGTGTTGCCACTGGATTGCTCAGCCATCTCGTGGCACTTCGGGTCGTCGGCAAGCTCGAAGACTGAACGCAGGTCACCCAGTATATGGGTAGGTCACGAACATCGTCCCCGGCAGACCACCGCAGTGAGGGCAACGTATCCCGGCCCGCAGCGCTCTAACCGCATCCATATCGGGGCCATAGATCTCCATGAGCTTTTGAAAATCGATCTGTTGCCGGTGGCCGCATCCACCATGCTGCCGACCGTCATCTGCACCCCGGCAACGATATATTCGCGCAGCGTCGGGGTGGGGACGACTGGCTTGATCAATTGGACCACCATAATGCGGAACGGCAAGCCCTGTTCACGCCGCCGAGATTGTCATGGTATCGGTGCTGTCACTGTATAACAACGACACAGCCGCCCGCTGTCTGGCGAATGACCGGTGATTTTGTGCGGATCGCCACTACCCTATACGATCCGTATCCGTAGAAGGTCAGATGGCTGCCATTTTTGAATGGAAGCCGCCTTAGCGCACATGCTGGGATAGGCTTCACAAAAGGACTCCGATGAAAAAGCGCGGCCTTCGTTCCGTTATGGATATTCGCCGACGTCGTGCCATGCCCAAATTGCGGCGGCGGGCGCTGTTCCTGGTCGGCGGGCTCCTGATCGGCGTCGCTGCGGTCTGCATGGCCTTGCTGGCCGACAAGGCGCAACTGGCTTTTGCCATTATGCGCGAACGCTATCCCTATCTTCCGGTGGTGCTGACGCCATTTGGCTTCGGGCTGTCGGCCTGGCTTGCCAACCGGTTTTTCGATGGATCCCAAGGCAGCGGCATTCCGCAGGTCATGGCGGCGCGCCGGCTGGCCGATCAGGAGGAACGCAGTCGGCTGGTCTCATTGCGCATGGCGTTCGGCAAAATTCTTTTGCTCGGTCTCGGCCTGGGGGTTGGTGCTTCGGCAGGACGCGAAGGGCCAACCGTGCAGGTGGGAGCCGCCATCATGTTCGCATTGGGTCGGTTCGCTCCGCACCGCCAGCCCGGCCTTTTACTCGCAGGAGCATCCGCAGGGGTCGCCGCAGCGTTCAATGCGCCACTGGCCGGAATCATGTTCGGTATCGAGGAGATGAGCCGATCTTTCGAGGTGCGATCGAGTGTCCTGGTGCTCGCAACCGTCATCGCGGCAGGCCTGACGTCTCAGGCTGTGCTGGGCAATTATACCTATTTCGGTGTGGCCACCGACTCGCTGGGTTGGGGCTGGCCATGGCTTGCCGTTGGGCTGGCCGCTATTGTGGGTGGCGCCGCAGGTGGTGCGTTCAGCCGATGTGTTATCCTTTTCTCCATGGGCTTGCCGGGCAGAATTGGCGTCGCCATCAAGGCGCATCCCGTTTCGTTTGCGGTAATATGCGGACTGTTGGTTGCGGTATGCGGACTGATGGCGGGGGGAACGATCTTCGGCACGGGCTACGAAGAGTCAAAGCAGATCCTGGCTGGGCAAGCCGTGCCGGCCGCCTTCGGCCCGTTCAAATGGCTTGCCACGATGCTGACGGCGATCAGCGGTATCCCAGGTGGCATCTTCTCGCCCTCACTGTCGGTGGGCGCGGGCCTGGCCGCCAATTTTGCGCCGCTGATCCCCCAGGTGCCGATCAACGTGCTGGCCATCCTGTTCATGGCCGCCTACCTTGCCGGCGTGGTGCAGGCGCCCCTCACATCGGCGATCATCGTTTCGGAGATGACCGCCGATCATGCACTTATCTTGCCGATCATGATCAGCGCGCTGGCGGCGTCGTTGATCTCGAAGACGATCTGCCCGGAGGGCATTTATCACGCTCTTGCCGACAAATTTACGCGAGGAAAGACCGTGATCGAGCGGCAAACCTAGGTCGCTGCTCGATATCATCGTCGTCCTGCTGGTGCTGCCAGCCACATCAACTTGGTCGCTAGGAAGATGCCGCCGTGTCGATGCGGCAAGTCGATTTGGATGAGACAATGCTCAATTGACTGCGGGCGTTGCTGCTGTTCTCCCGCCTGACAAAAGCGAGCATTCGGCGAGCGGCTGCGCAAAAAAAAAGGCCCGGCTGAACCGGGCCTCTTTTTTAGTGATGATGCTCGGGCATCTTTTCCAACTGGTCCTTGGTCCAGGTCGTCACCGCATGGACATGTCCATCCTGGTCGCGCATGAATTCAAGGTCGCTCAGCGGGACCGCAACCGGCTTTGCGCCAATGCCGAGGAAGCCGCCAACATCCACGATCGCAGCAGTTCCGGCGCCTGCGCCATGCACATGGTCAACCTTGCCGACCTTGTGATCGTTGGCGCCGTAGATGGTCGCACCCTCGAGAATAGCAGGGGTCAACTCCGTGCTCGAAAGCCGTACGTGATTGGTGTGGTCCATAGTGAGCTCCTTTTGCCTAGGTCTAGGTAATCGCTGCGGCGGGCTTTCGTTCCCAGATTGATGGGCGACTTGTAAGCGAAGCGTCAGACACGACGCCAGGGAACGGATGACGCTCCCACGCCCCTAGTCTCCTTACGCGCTAGGGCCGTCCTGGCGACTAGATGGTCCGAACCTACATCAGCATGGGCACTGAAACCAACACAACCAAGTTGGATAGAGGCAGTCCCAGTCGCCAGTAGTCACCGAACCGTTCACCGCCGGGCCCCGTGACCAAAGTATTGCACTGGTGACCGATCGGGGTGAGGGAGTCAGAGCCGGCCCCAATTGCTACGGCCATGACAAAGGCTTCCGGGCGGAAACCAAGGTTGGTCGCGAAAATCGCGGCGATCGGCGCCATGACCAAAACCGTAGCCGCATTGTTCAGGAACGGCGTTACCGCCATGGCTGCCACCATGATGACGGCGCGCGCCCCATAGGGGGGCAAAACGCTGGCTATATCGGAAAGCCAGTTTGCGATCAGATCGGTTGCGCCGGTAGTTCCACCGCATGCCGCGCCCTACCTCCTATGAGCCGCCTGAAGGTAAACTATTCACTGAGAACCAGTGTCCGGTCTAAAGCCGTTCCAAAACCTGCCAGCGAGATGCTGAGGGTTGTCGCTTCGCTGGCGCTCTCTTGGCGGACATGGACCCGCAGCTGAGTCCCAGCCCGCATCTTGGCGATCTGCTCGGCGCTCAGCACCAATTGCGCGATACATCCAACCGGCAGGCAGGTGCGAAAAGGCAGTCTCGGCTGAGCTTGCTGCTCGTCGACCTGAAGCCTACCCCCATCTTCGAGAGCCAAGCCAAAGGGCAGCACCATCAACCCGCCGATCGAGCCATCTTCCTGCTTCGACAGTTCAATACCTAGAACCCGCTGGCCATCCTGCTGGCTTTGCTCCTGGCCCATGCTGCAGCGGACGGCAGCGTCTGCGGTGGCGCAGGCTACGACCCAATCTTGGTAGCTTTCTAGGAGCGAAGTGGCGCCGTTCGGCAAAGTCGGGCGCTCTTGCGCAACGACGCTCTGGTGAATGGCGGGGACCAACCCGAGGGCAAGGACCAAGATTGCTCGAACCGTTACCATCGTATGCTGATCCCGCCTGTGGCGCTGAAGCCCTGGTTGGTGCCGAAGCTGCTAAGGCCGGTTGTAACAAGCGCTTCGCCATGGAGGCGGACGGCATCGTCGTTAAGGCTGATCGAACCGCCCAGTCCCACCCCGCCGGACAGCGGGTCGTTGCGGCTGAAGACAGGCGTGCCGGCCACGCTCATCTGGGGGCCTTCGAAAAAGTCGTAGTAGAGGTTTGCGATGCCATCCAGGTGCGTGCTGTTGCGCTTGCCGGTCGGCGATTGCCATTCGGTCTCGTACTCCACCGAGACGCCGGTGCGGCCCCGCAGGCGATCGCCGTCGGTCAGTGACACCGGTGCGCCAAAAGGGTCAGTACAGGTATTGAAGCGGACTGCGGAATAGGCGAGCTGCGCTTGCAAGGTGATCGAGAAGTGCTGGCCGAACTGGACTTCTTGTCCGGCTTCGAGACTAAGCGCGTAGCCTCGCCCGCTATTACCGGTCACAAGGTTGAGACCAGTGAGCGAGGATGTCAGTGTGCTGTCGAAGGCGGTGATTAGGAACTGATGCTCGACGTCAAGCGGCGCGGCCTGCCCATCGTACTGATTTCCCACAACATGCCGCATGTGTTCGAGGTCGCGGACCGCATTCACATCCACCGATTGGGCAAGCGGATCGCAGTGATCAACCCAAAAAATCACACTATGTCCGACGCGGTAGCGATCATGACCGGCGCCATGCCGCCACCCAACATCTGAAACCACAGAGCGCGGAAATCCACTTTCCGAGAGCCAGGGGTTCTTTCTTGCCGTCGACCAGGCTGGTGGTCCATTCCAAGTACCCGTCAGCCGGGATCAGGCAGCGGCCGCTCGTGAAGGCATCGCGGAATGCCAGCGTGCTGTCAACGGCCTCGATCCGTGCCTTGAACAGAGTCGCCTTGGGCAGCTCCTTCGCCCAGAGCGGCAAAGCCACCAGCGCCCCGGAGCAGCTCCAGGTTGCCGCCCTTGTCGTTAGCGACGAAGTCCACGTCCTGCGTGGGCGCGATGTTATAGCGGGGCTGCATGTTCGACGGCGCGGTCGGGAACAGGTCGTGCGATAGCTTGTACAGGGCATGCGGCGCCGCCCAGGTATATTCCGCAGTGAAGCGTCCGCACAGTAGGACCGTCTCCCCGCCCGCACCCCGGCTCGCACGATCGGTGCCACCGCCAAGGCATTCTCGACTCGCGTGTACCCGAGTGAGCCATGGAGGCCGTAGAGGCCTCGACCCGCAAGAAGCGGTCACCCCGCAGGGAACTTCCGAACTCTCCATGACAGTCCGTCGCCGTAATTCGCGCATTCCCATACCGAGATGAGAAGTTTCGCCTCTGCACAGCGCCAATTGCGGATAGTAGTCGCAATCCATATGCTATCTAGGAGGGTCAAAACCATGCCAGGCATGCTGGACGTCTTTTACTTCCCGGGCAGCACCTATACCTATCTGACTGCTATGCGCGCCGAAGCGAAAGCGCAGGCCGCAGGTATCCAGCTTCGGTGGCGACCGTTCAATGTCCGAACTATCATGGTTGAGATGGACAACGTTCCATTCGCCAAGAAGCCGGTGAAGGCGCGCTACATGTGGCGCGATATAGAACGCCGCGCCAAGCGCTATGGACTCCCGTGGACAGAACAGCCTCCATACCCCGTTGACCCTCAACTAAAGGCCCTTCGTCTGGCAACGGTGGCCACGCTCGAGGGACATGGCGCGGCTTTCGTCGAAGCTTCCTACAGGGCCTGGTTCCTTCGTCGGGAGATACCTGGCGTTGAACAGAATACTGAATCTGTGCTGGCAAGTTTCGGTATGAATGTGAGCCAAGCGGTTGAGCGGGCGAGCTCGAGCGAGATTAGCCGGTACATCGAAATTGAGACTGATGCCGCCCGTTCGTTGGGCGTCTTTGGATCGCCCACTTTTGCCTCGGGAGAAGAAATCTTCTGGGGTGATGATCGCCTCGAAGATGCCATCGAATGGGCCGCGCAGAAGGCGCTTCGCCTCGATACGTAAACTTCCAGATGCCGACGATTGGAAAACAAAATGGGCAAAGACTTGGGCCTTTTGCTTGGCAAGGCAGCTGAATATGCCGCTCGCTACCGGTCTCAGATTGGCAGCCATTCCGCACGTCCACTCGCGGACTATCACGAGATGCGAGAACAATTGGCAATGCCTCTGCCCACCGTTGGGACAGACCCAACCGAGGTTTTGGAACAGCTGGTGACGGCCGCTGAACCCGGGCTTATGCCAACGACCGGCCCGAGATTCTTCGCCTGGGTCATGGGCGCCTCTGACCCAATCGGTGTGGCTGCGGACTTTCTGGTCAGTGCTTGGGGGCAGAACGCCGGCTATCAATCCACATCACCCGCCGCAGCCGCATTCGAAGAAGTAGCAGAGCGGTGGCTGCTCGAGATTTTGAACTTGCCGAGGGAAAGCGGCATCGGCTTCACAACAGGGGCAACAGTCGCCAATGGCATCTGCCTGGCCGCCGCTAGAACCAAAACGTTGCTTGCATCAGGCTGGGATCCCGACGCGGACGGGTTGTTTGGTGCGCCACCAATTCATGTGCTGATTGGGAAAGACGCACACTCTTCGGTGTTTTCGTCGCTTCAGCTTATTGGGCTTGGCCGGAAGCGGGTCATCAGCATCGACACCGACGAATTGGGTCGCATGGACCCACGTGCGCTTCAAACGGCGATTGCTCCCCTCACCGGACCTAAAATCGTCATTGCTCAGGCAGGACAGATCAACACAGGCGCTTTTGACCCTTTTGGAGACCTTGTAGCGATAGGAAAGGAACACGATGCTTGGGTTCATGTGGATGGGGCATTTGGCCTTTGGGCACGGGCCACGCCCACCCATGCGCAGCTAACAGAAGGCATCGAGGGCTGCGACAGCTGGGCGACCGATGGTCACAAATGGCTGCAGGTGCCCTATGATAGTGGCTTTGCTATCGTTCGAGACCGGGATACCCTGTTAGGCGCGATGTCGCAATGGTCAAGCTATCTTCCATCCATCGCCGCCGGTGACCGTATTCCGTCCAACTATGTCCCCGAACTGTCACGTCGCGCCCGGGGTATCCCGGTCTACGCAGTACTCAAGACCTTGGGGCGGCAGGGTGTGGTGGAGCTTGTGCAGCGACATTGTACCTTGGCTATCCGTTTTGCTGAACGGGTTTCCTCCGAGCCGGGGATTTGTGTTGTGAGCACACCAATAATCAATCAGCTCATACTGAATTTTGGCGTCGGGGAAAGCATCGATCGTAAACGGCAGACTGAAACCGTTATTGCCCGGGTCATTGCCGACGGCACCTGCTACGTCGCAGGTGCATTATGGCGCGGCGACTGGGTCATGCGGATTTCGATAAGTTCCGGAGCGACCACGGAACGAGACATTGACCTTTCGGCCGATGCAATCATCGGCGCTTGGCGCCAGGTACGTGCAGCAGAGTAACTCCACCATATTCTGGCGAACACTGACGATGCCGCGTTCGATTATTGCGGTACCTGCAATCGCGTTCCGACAACGGACAGTCTGCCTTCAACCTCGTTATCGCCATTGCCTCGACTTGAGCGGACCGACTGCTCTTAGGAAGTCGGAGAGGCGGGCTGAACGGCCGATATGGGGCGCAGACCGGCTGGCAATTTGGGGCTGTGGCAGACCCTTCCAGTGTCGGTTCGCGAAGCTGCGGAAGCGTCTTTAATGTGATCATGAATACGCATTGTGACGAGGGTCAGCGAGCCTGCTTCTGTCCGCCCGCTGCAGTGATAACGCTGACGATGATCAATCCTGTCAGCAATAGTCGAAGGCCGGGGCTCACACCAAAGGTGTTGAGCATCGTCAGCAGCAATACGAGGAAAAGCGCGGCTCCCCAAATGCCTGGGACATTGGACTTTCCTCCCGCCACCGAGGTGCCGCCAATGACAACGACGGCTATGGAAGACAGCAGATATTCATTGCCGATATCGACGCTGGCGCCGCGGAAATAGCCCGCCAGCAGCGCCCCGTTGAGGCCGCCCAGCGCCCCCGACAGCATGTAGGTAATCATGCGGACGCGCTCCACCGGGATACCAGCGAGCCAGGCGGCACGCATGTTCTGGCCGATGGCGAGGACCGAGCGGCCATAAAGCATGCGCTGCAGGGCGATGCCGGCAGCGACGGAAAACAGGATGCCGACAATGGCGAGGATGGGAATGCCAAGGACCTGGATATTGGTGAAGGCAGCAAAGCCCGGCGGCGGTTTGATTTGTAAGCCCCGCCCATAGCTGATGTCGATTGAAAGGACGATAAAGCTCGATGACAGGGTGGCGATGATCGGCGGGATGCGCAACGCCCGGATCAGAGCATAATTGGCAAATCCGACTAGTAAGCCGCTGCCGAGCGCCGCAACCAAACCGACTATGATCATTGAATCATTGCCGCCCATGACCTTCATGGCGACGGCGCTGGCGAGGCCTATATTGGCAGGCAGCGACAGATCGACATTGCCGGGACCAAGGCTGATCACGAACATCTGCCCGGTGCCGACGATGACTGTGAACACCGCCAGCGACAGGGCCGCGGTTACGATGCCTCCGGCGCCGACGCCGCGGGTGAAGATGATGGTGGCGATGAACACCAGAAACGCGCCGATGAACGACCAAATCCAAGGTTTGGCCAGGATGGCGCGGACCATTCAGGCCTCCCGCCGGCTGATCAGCACGCGGGCCGCCAGCACGATGATCAGGATAGCGCCATTGGCGGCTACCTGCCAATCCGGTGGAATGTGCATGAAGGTCAGGAGAGACGAGGCGGCCAGGGCCAGTGTGAGCGCGCCGATAACCGCCCCGATGGGTGAGACGCGGCCGCCGACGAATTCGCCGCCACCCAGGATGACACCAGCGATCGAGAGCAGCGTATAGCCATTGCCGATATTGGCGTCGCCCGAACTGGTGGTACCGATGAGGGCCAAGCCGGAAAAGACCCCGAACAGGCCGGCCAGGCCAAACATGACCATTTTAGCGCGCAGCAGCGACCAGCCCGCCCGGGCGATGGCCTGGCCATTGCCGCCGGCGCCGCGCAGGATGGTGCCATAGGAGGTGCGCATCAGGCCAAAATGCGCGACGAGGCCAATTAGCAGGGCGGCGATGATTGGGAATGGTACGAAGGGCGGCTTGAAGCCCATCATGGTCATCAGCCATTCGGGCGCCTTGCCGCCGGGCGTTGGCAGGATGAGAATGGCGAGGCCCTGCCAGACGAAGCTCATGCCGAGCGTGACGACGATCGATGGCAGGTTGCGCAGATGGATCAGAGCGCCAAGCGCGGCATAGACCAGAATGGCGCCGAGCAGGACTGCTAAGCCGAGCAGCGGCGTCTCAGTGAGCCAGGTGGCGGTGACGCAGCCGACAAAGCCCACGAAGGGACCGATCGACAGGTCCAGCTCATTGACGGTGATGACAAACATCTGGGCGATGGTCACTAGCGCGATCGGGATGGCTAGGTTCAGCATCAGGGTGAAGCCAAGATAGCTGATGGCGCGCGGGTTGAGCCAGGCGATAGCCAGCAGCACCAGCGCTAGCGACAGCGCCGGCAACAGGGTGCGAAGCATCCGGGCGTAGTTGAAAGGACGTGATGTCTGGGCTGCGTCGACCGTCATGCCGCTCCCTCCGCAAAGGAGGACTGGATGACCTTCTGTTCGGTCAATTCACTGCGATCGAGATCAGCGACGATGCAGCCATTGCGGAAGACATAGATGTGGTCGCAATGGCCCAATTCCTCAGTTTCGGTGGTGTACCAGAGGAACGTGCGACCCGTCTGCGCTTCGGCCCGGATCAGGTCATAGACTTCGAGCTTAGTACCGATATCGACGCCGCGCATCGGATCGTCCATCAGAATGATGCTGGCGTCCGAGCCAAGCGCACGGGCGAACAGCGTCTTTTGCTGGTTGCCGCCTGAGAGCGACAGAATGTTGTTGTCGAGATCGGGGCTGCGGATGCCGATTTTCTGGCGCCAGCCGTCGGCGAACTGTGTCTCCAGGTCGGACGCGACGAATGGACCGCGCCGCAGCCGCTTCAGCGATCTGATGCCGATGTTCTGGGCGATCGACCAGAGCGGGAAAATGCCGTCGGTCTGGCGGTCGCCAGCCACGAGTGCCACTGGCATAGTGACTTCAACCCCAGGTATGCGCCGCGACGATGCGTTGAAAATATCGAGGAGAAGGCGGGTCTGTCCGTGACCGGCGAGGCCAGCGAGGCCGATGATTTCGCCGCGATGCGCGATGAGTTGGGCCGCGTCAGCCTGTAGTTTCGGGCGGGCACTCACTCGAACTGGAGTGCTGCCACGGACCTTGGCCTTGGTATCGCGCACTGTCTTCTTATGCTGCTCGGCGCCACCCATGGTGGTCACCAGGCGGTCACGGTCGAAGGCGCTGGCACGGTCACTTGCCACAACCTTGCCATCGCGCATGACGACGATACGGTTCGCGGTTTCAAGGATTTCTCCGAGCAGGTGCGAAATCAGGATGCAGCTGATCCCCTGCCCCGTCGCCCGCCGAACGAAGGCGAGCAATTGCCCCGCGGTATGGGCGTCCAGCGAGGACGTCGGCTCGTCCAGGATCACCAGTTTCAGCGGATCCTGCGTGACGGTGAACGCACGCGCGACTTCCACCATTTGCCGCTTGCCGATCGGCAGGTCGGCGACGACGTCCCTTGCTTCGATGCCGTGGCCGGGGAAGACTTCATCGAGCTTATGGACGACCAGCGCGGCCGCCCGCCCGCGCCAGCCAATGCCGCGGATCGAGGCATGTGTGACGTGGGTGTTTTCAGCTACCGTCAGATTGGGGCAGAGCGAAAGCTCCTGAAAGACGCAGCGAATGCCGAGCCTTTGCGCCAGGCCAACGGTGTAGCTTCCTTGCTCCACCCCTCCGATGCTGATGCTGCCGGCATCGGGCATACCGATGCCGGCGAGAATATGCATCAGGGTAGACTTGCCGGCGCCGTTGTGGCCGACCAGGCCAACACATTCCCCGGCCGCAACCGAAAGGTCGACGCCATCGAGGGCATGAACGGCACCGAAATGCTTTTCGACGCCGCCCAGCGTAACGATTGGAGTCCTGTCGTCAGCCATGCCGGCCCAAACGGACAGACGACTGCGAAAGGGCCCCGGATCGCATTACTACATATTCTCCGCGATAGCGGCGATAGCGTCATCCTGGGTGTATTCGGTACTGGCAACGCCCCCCACCGGGATATCAGGCAGGTGCGATTCAAAGTCATCCTGGGTGAAGGCCAGATAGGGAACAAGCAGGTCGTGCGGAATATCGGTGCGGCCATCGAGCACCTGCTGGGCGACCCAGAAGGCGAGCGAAGACACACCGGGCGCGATCGAGGCGGACCAAGTCTTGTAGCCATCGGCGGCCTTCTGTTCCTTCCACCACTGCAATTCATCCTGGCGATTGCCCAGGATGATAGTGGGGCGCGGCTTACCGGCGGCGGCGAAGGCTTGGGCAGCGCCATAGCCATCGCCGCCTTGGTCGACCACGGCAACGATATCGGGTAAGGACGGCAGCACGGTAGCGACGGCCTTCTGCGCAGTGGTCTGGTCCCAGTTGCCAGTCACCGAATTGACGATCTTGAATTGCGGATATTTGGCCACGCCTTCGAGAATGCCGGCGTGGATTTCCTCATCGATCGAAGTGCCGGCGAGGCCGCGGATTTCGAGCAGATTGCCCCCGTCGGGATGGAGCGCGACGAGCTCCTCCAACTGCTGAAGCCCCATCGCCTTGAAATCGACGACGACGCGATAGGCGCAGGGCTCGGTGACGATGCCGTCGAACGACACCACTACGATACCCGCGTCGCAGGCCTGCTTGACGGCGCCGTTGAGCGCGTCGGGCGATCCCGCGTTGATGACGATGGCGTCATAGCCCTGCAGGATCAGGTTCTGGATCTGCGCTGCTTGCGTAGGCACCTCCTGGTCGGCGGTGGTGAACACGTCGGCGGCGGCGACGATACCGTCCGCAACGGCCTTTTGCGTTACGATGCCATAGCTGTCGAGCATGGCCTGGCGCCAGGAATTGCCGGCGTAGTTATTGGAGAATGCGATGCGTTTGGCTGCGGTTTCAGCATAGGCGGAGCCGGCCATCAAGACGAGAGCCAGCGCGCTCAAGACAAGCGTCTTCTTCATTTCGATTTCCTCCCGAGCCCTTGCTTCGCTATTACGAATGCAATGCCCTACAAAATGCTCGCACAGCGGGGTAATCCGGTCAAGTAACACCCCACGAACCCTGAATAGTCGGTTGGAGTCGCGCGTTTAAGACACCCGTCTCAGTCGAACCCTTCCCAATCGAACGATTTGGACTGGAGGATTTCGTAACGACCACTGTCGGTGGCCGAACCGTTTTAGCTATTCTCAGTGGCGTCTCAGTGGCCTTTACGAATACCATCCCATGCATCGCTGTTCTTAGTCTTCGGCCGGCATCTGCCTGATGTGTAACGACGAATGGGGCTCTAGAAGAGGAGACCCCCCCCTGCCAAGTCTTTTGGACGTTTGGCCGCCCTGTTAAGGGCCGCACCGAACTGAGAGCGCCGTCGGCTACCAATCACGAAAGGTTCTGGGCAGTTGCTGAACAAACGCAGCTTCTAAGATCAGCGAACGCCTTGCTGCATGACCGACATGGGGCGGGTCGGAAGCGGCCATCGAGACCTAAGCGCGCGAACGACAGCTCTTGCCCAACGCCGTACCAAGAGCTGCGCCCTGGTGTGCGCCCCTGCCCTAACTGGTCGAAGTGTGGTTGCCAATTCGGATATCGAATAAATGGCCGCGACCTTCCTAAAGCCGCCGTCCCAGATCAAAGAACTCAATCGACTGCCCCGATGACTGATCGAACAAATTAATCTTGGCCGCGTCTGGCCGGATGTAAATTGTCTCGCCCGGCTGCTTGGAAATTCGCTCACGGAACACGCCGATTGCGGTCTCGCCACCGATCGCCAGGTGGACCTGTGTCTCGGAACCCATGGGTTCAACGACTCCAACAATAGCGGCGATGCCCTCTTCCGGCGGACACAGGTCGAGGTGTTCCGGCCGGAAGCCGTAGTGCACGCCCTGCCCCTCAACAGCTCTATTGTCGTCGGCGAGTGGCAGTAACGTTCCATCGTAGGTACGAACGGACAGTGCTGCCCCGGTTTTGACCACCGTGCCGGCAATCAGGTTCATCGAGGGCGAGCCGATAAAG
This sequence comes from Devosia sp. UYZn731, assembly GCF_040546795.1. Classification (NCBI taxonomy): domain Bacteria; kingdom Pseudomonadati; phylum Pseudomonadota; class Alphaproteobacteria; order Hyphomicrobiales; family Devosiaceae; genus Devosia; species Devosia sp. UYZn731. The sequence goes on along the minus strand of NZ_JBEPOL010000018.1, from coordinate 28,160 downwards.
GTTGCCACGAAGATGTTGGCTGGGTGGTCGTAGAGGTCCAACGGTGTGCCGATCTGCTCCACCCGGCCATCGTTCATCACTACAATTTGGTCGGCCATGGTCATGGCCTCGATCTGGTCATGGGTCACATAAACGGTCGTGGTCTTGAGGCGCTGGTGCAATGCCTTGATTTCAGCACGCATGGCGACACGAAGCTTGGCATCCAGGTTGGACAGTGGTTCATCGAACAAGAACACCTGCGGGTCTCGAACGATCGAGCGACCCATGGCGACGCGCTGGCGTTGGCCGCCCGACAATTGACGCGGATAGCGCTCCAGCAGCGGTGTCAGTCCCAGGATTTCGGCTGCCTGGGCTACCCGTTTGGCCTTGTCGGCCTTGGGCGCCTTTGCCAGGGTCATTGAGAACGCCATGTTCTCGGCCACGGTCATATGGGGGTAGAGAGCGTAGTTCTGGAACACCATGGAGATATCGCGCTCTTTGGGCGGCAAATCGTTGACGACGCGCGAGCCGATGCTGATGGTGCCACCCGTGATGTCCTCAAGGCCGGCAATCATCCGAAGCAGCGTGGACTTGCCGCAGCCGGACGGGCCGACCAGCACGACGAATTGCCCGTCTGGAATGGTGACGGAGACGCCGTGCAGGACTTGGTGACCCGCATAGGCCTTCGTCACATTGGCGATTTCGACTGAACCCATGGCGGGTCTCCTTTTCCCGTTGCACGCCTAAGCGGCGCTGACGCGCACTTCGTCGGTCGACAAAGCACCCTCGTTGACCAGCAGCCCAATGCCACCATCGCGGAAGCGCTGCGCGCTATCGTCGCTGGCCTCGAGCGTGACGCCGTCGAACACCGCGCTGATCCGGTTGCCCTCTGCCGTCAGGGTCACAGCGATCTTCTTTTCGAACACCAATGCATAATCGGTCTCGGCCAGGACGATGATTTCGGCGTCCCGGGTCCGCACAATCTGCAGCTTGCCGTCGCGCGTTGCCCGCACCGCGTAGTACCGCCGCAGGCCCTGTACACGGGCGGCCACGCCACCATAATTGCCGAGGTGAATGACGATCTCGCTCGATACCGTGTAGTCAGTCCACTGGCGCGTGCCGTGGATGATGATGCCCTCGTCGCGGCCCTGCGAGATGCGGAAGCTGGGCGGGAAGCGCTTGGAGAAGAAGCTGACGCCGTTGACCCACGACATGCGCCAGAAGTCGCCCTCGCCCGCCGGGCGATGCAGCACCAGTTCGGGCGCGCCGTCCCAGCGCAGGTAGTCCAGCAACACGCTGCCATCGGCACGCTTGCCATCAACCGTCATGGCGATGCCCACTTCGGCAATCGGTTGACCGCCGAAATCGGGCAGGCGCCAGGAGATTACCCGATCCTCGCCGGGCGCCAGCGTGATGGCGTCGCCATCGAAATCGCGGAGGTGGTCGTTTGCATCGTAAGCACGGACGCGCAGGCGCACCGCGACCGTCCCTTTGTTGGCGCGGTTGGCGATGACCCGCGCCTTGACCACCTGCCCCGGATAGACCAGGGGCGTCGCCATCAGGTCGTAGGTGCGCATATCCAGCACCTCCCGCGGCGAGAAGGTGGGCGTGGTGACGCTGGCGACCTGGCCCGGGCCGAGTGCCTGATAGTTCACCGACAACGCCCGCGCGCCCTCGAACTCGACATTGCCGAGACGCACGTCACTGGCCGAACCGTGGCCCGAGACGATGCGGAAGCCCTGCTGGCTGCCGGGCAATGAGAAGTGGAATTGCGAGCCATCCTTCGGCGCCTCAAGCGGGCTGCCTCCAGCCAGCGTCATACCCAGATTGGCGAGGAAATAGGCCGTCCTGACGGCGTCGTTGATCGAATTGCCGCCATCGGCGGACGAGATCAGCAACCGGTCGGCAATCGGTCCACGCCAGTCTGGACCGGCATCAAGCCCATCAAGGCCGAGCATGATGCCAATCAGGCAACCGACATTGCCGGCATTGCAATCGGTATCCCAGCCCGAGGTGTTGACGATCATCTGGGCGCGCTGGAAATCGTCGGGCGCATAGAGCACGGCCATGATCATGAGGGCATGATTGGGCACGACATGGCAGTTGCCGGGATACTTGTCGTAGCCGTACTGATCCTCGATCTTCTGCCGCGTATCGCGCCAGTCGGGGTTCTGGCGATGCCAGGCCCGGACATCGGCGATCAGCTTGGCGATCAGGCTGTCCTTGGGGATAAAGCCCAGCCCGGTATCGATCAGATGGTCGATATTGCTGGAATTGAATGCCTCGGCCTCCATCGCCGCCCAAAGCACGGCGGCGTGGACGGATTCGCCATCATGGCTGACTTTGCCTGCCTGTTCGGCGAGGCGAGCTGCCAGCGCGGGCTGGCCTGGTGCAACCATCGCCCAGCCATCGATGAAAATCTGCGCGCCAATCTGCTCGGCCACGGTTGAGCCATTGGTCGCGATCGAGCCGCTATGGGGCGCGGGAATGCCCTTGCGCAGGTTGAGCCAGGCGGTGTGCTCAGTGGAGTTGCCGCTACCGCCCCACCACAGGATGGCCCGTTCCTCGACGATATAGTTGAGCCAGGCCTTGCCGATATCCTCGGCCGTCAGATCGGCCGAAATGCCGTAGTCTTCCAGCGCTCGAACGAAGGTAAAGGTGCCTGCCACGTCGTCGTCGGTTACCACCAGCGGCTGGTTAAGCTTGTCATGAACGAAATACTCGATCGGGCCGAGCTCCTTCATGATCTTTTGATAGGTCCAGCCCTCGAACGGCCGCCCCACATAGACGCCGACCAACTTGCCCAGGACGCCCGCATAAACGCGTTCGAGATAGTCGTTAGGAACCTGCATTTCTTCCTCCAGAAGTTCTTGTTTGGTTGGTCAGCCTTTGACCGACCCGCCCGCCATGCCTTCGATGAAGCGGCGTTGCAGGAAGACGAACAGGATGACGATGGGCAGGACGATGATCAGGGCCGCGGCCATGATCTCACCCCAGTCGGAACTGTATTGCCCGCTGAGGAGGAAGAACGAGACCACCGCGGTTACCTTGTCCTGCTGCTGCAGGAACGTGGTGGCGATCAAAAACTCGTTCCACGAATAGAGCCCGATGATCAGCGCCACGGTCAGGATGCCGGGCGAGACGATGGGCAGCATGACTTTGGTGAACACCTGCCAATGGGTGGCGCCATCGATCAGCGCCGCCTCTTCCAACTCCTTGGGCACGGCCAGGAAATAGGTCCGCAACAGCATGATGGCGAACGGGCTGTAGATGGCCGTATAGACCAGCGATACGGCAAAGACGTTGTTGATCAGCCCCAGCTTGGCGAAGGCAAAATAGAGCGGGAACAGGAATAGCTGAATTGGCGCTGTAGTGGTCGCCAGCAGATAGCCGGTGACCAGCCGCCAGGATTTGATCTTCTTGCGCGCCAGCACATAGGCCGACATCGAGCCGGTGACACACACCAGCACGATGGTCATGCCCGTCAGCACGATGGAGTTAAAGAACGTCTGGCTGAAGCGCGCATCGGTCCAGGCGCGGGTAAAATTGTCCCAGCGGATGGCCTGCGGCAACGCCAGCGGATTTTGGACGATCTCCTGCGCACTTTTAAGCGAATTCAGCACCAGCAGCGCGATGGGAAACAGGGCAGTGAAGGCTCCTATCGCCAGCACGATATAGGTGATGGTGAGCGTTGTCCGGCTTTCGATCAGCCTCATTGCTCACCCTCCTGGGATTGAACGCGAATGTAGAAGTAGGTGGCGACCAGGCCAAAGAGGCTGATGACCAGCGCCGTAGCGGCCGCCTGCCCCACATTGAGATCGTAAAATGCCTTGCGGTAGGCCAGCGTCGACAGCACTTCGCTGGAAAAGGCGGGGCCGCCCTGGGTCAGGATGTAGACGAAGTCGAATACCAGGAACGACCAGATCACTGTCATGATCATCATCAGCGTGATGGTCGGGCGAATGCCAGGCAGCAGCACGTAGCGCATCATCTGCCAAAAAGTCGCGCCTTCGATACGAGCGGCCTCGATCTGCTCCTGCGGCACCTGACGGAGCGCGGCGAAGAAGATGACGCACAAGAATCCCCACCAATGCCAGAGATCGACGGTAGCGACACCGAACAGCGCCGTAGTGGGCAAGGACAATGGATTGACCACCGGCAGGCCGTTTTTCTGCAGCAGCCCGAACACGCCGGTGACGGGGCTGTAGATCATGCCCTGCCACACCCGCGCGGTGATCGCGGTCGCGATGATGACGGGCAGGAAGTAGATCACTTGAAAGAAAGTGCGGCCCCGGCGCGCCACCAGCAGCATGGTCGCAGCGAGCAGGCCCATGGCGATGGGCACGACCAGAAAGATCGCGGTCCAGATCAGGTTATTGGTCAGCGCCGACCAGAACACCCGATCCCCGGCCAGCGCCTGGAAATTGCCCAGGCCATTGAACACCGGCGCGGAAATGCCGTCCCAGCGGAAGAACGCCAGCGCAATGGTCAGCAGGGCGGGAACGAGAATGATGGCGAAATTGATCGCCAAGGTCGGCACGAGGTAAAGCCGGTGCATCCAAATCTCCGGTAAGAGCGGGTGGCGACCACGGCCGCCACCCTTTTGCCAGCGCGGTAAAGCGGGAGAACTATGCGCGCGCCGGGATAGCTGGCACCTTGCCTTCGGACTGTTCCTGCTTGAACGTCTCATCGAGCTTGGCGAGGAAGTCGGCGGTGGTCAGCTTGCCGAGCCAGATTTCCTCGATGCCGGAGACCAGATAGGTGTCGGTCGCGGGCGGCAGGAAGGTCCACGTGGTGTAGCCGTACTGGTTGGCGTTCACCGATTCCGCCAGGCTCTTCATGGTCTCGGTATAGAGTGGCAAGACTTCAGCTCCGACCGAGACCTTGCTGAGATCGCGCAACGGGGTGTTCCACTCGCCCTGCCAGACCGTGTTCATGTCGCCATAGAACTTGTCCGAGAAGACGTAGTCGATGACGGCCGCGGCGCCCTCGGGGTTCTGCGAGGTGGCCGCGATCGAGAAGGTCGAACCGATGCCCAGAGCGTAGATCGGATAGGGCACGCCCTCGGCGCTGGGGAAGCCGACGAAGCCTGGCTCGGCATTGTTCTGGGGGAAGTAGCGCGGCACGTTGGTGAAATTCCAGGTGCCGGTCGGCGCCATGCCGGCCTGCCCGGTTGCGACCTGGGCAAAAGCCTGCTCGCCGGTAAGCGAGAAGTAGTTGGGGCCGAAATAGCCGGCCTGCCACCATTTGTTGAGCGTATCGATGGCGGTAACGAACGGCTCGGCGGTCCAGGGGATTTCGCCCTTGAGCGCCTTGTACATGTTGTCTGGGCCGGCGATCGAATTGAGGATAATCGAGACATAGTGCTCGTTGGTCGGCCGCCAATCGGCATTGCCGGCGGCGAACGGCACGATGTTCTTGGCCTTCATCGCTTCGGCCAGCGTCTCGAATTCCGCTATGGTCTTGGGCGGCGCCCAGCCATTGGCGGCGAACAGCGTCTTATTAAAGAACAGGCCGAGTGTTTCGTAGGTCTTGGGCAGCGCATAGAGCTTGCCGTTGTACTTACCCAGTTCCAGGAACACCGGCAGGATGCGGTCGTTCCAGCCCAGGCTGGCGGCGAAATCGTCGAGCGGCAGCAACTGCCCGGCCTGCGCCATGCTGGCGACATAGCTGGGGCCTGCCGTGTAGACGACGTCGGGGCCGCTACCCGAGAGCATGGCGACGCGCAATTGCTTATCGAGTTCCGAGCCGCGGAAATCGATAGTCAGTTGCTCGTCGGGATGCGCCTCGTTGAACGGATTGACCAGGAGGGTCTTGAGAAATTCCTGGTTCTCTGGCGCTGCGGTTTCATACCACCAGCTGATCTGCTTCTTGTCTTGCGAATAGGCCGTGCTGCCCATCAGCGACATAGTGAACAGGCCAAGGCCCGCCTGCACGAAAGTACGTCTCTTCATAGCATCCTCCTCCAAGATCGGGCTCCTGTTGATCAGGTCGACCCGCGTTCTACTAAGCTGAAAGGCATCTCCAGTGCCGTACCGGTGGGGACCGTCGTTCCGCGCAGCCGCTCCATCAGGATTTGGGCCGCCTTGACGCCCATCTGGTATTGAAATTGCGCCACGGTGGTGAGCGACGGCGTCACCAGCTTTGCCGCTGAAATATCGTCGAAGCCGACCACCGCTATATGGCCCGGAATGGCGACATTGCGTTCGCGCAGCGCCTGCATGACGCCGATGGCCATGAGGTCATTGGCCGCAAAGATTGCCGAGGGGCGCGTCGCCCTGGCGAGGATTTTCTCGGCCGCATGGAAGCCGTTTTCCTCGCTGAAGGCTTCCTCCAGGATCACATCCGGCTCGAGGCCCGCGGCTTCGAGGGCGGCTTTATAGCCTTCGATCCGCACCGACTGGGGTCCGCCCCGCCCCGCCACCATGCTGATGCGCCGGTGGCCCTTGGCAATGAGATATTGGGTGACAGCCAAAGAGGCTGCGTGACTGTCGACATAGATATCGTCGATGGCCAATTCGCCACCGCGCTTCTTGGCCGATTCGATGCGCACGACCGGCATGCCCGCATCGACCAGCGGCTTGAAATCGCGGGCCCGCAGATTGAAGAACACCCCGATCAATCCGTCGACACGCCCCTGACGCGACCAATCCAGAAAATGGCGCTCGCGATCCAGCGTTCCATCCGTGTTGATGGCGATGACATCGTAGCCGCGCGTGTCGGTGACCGACTGAATACCGCGCATCAGGGCGGGGTAAAACGGATTGGCAATATCGGGAACAATGCATGCGATGGTCATCGTCCGGTTAGTCTTGAGCGCTTGGGCGAAGCGGTTTGGAGTATAGCCAAGCTCCGTCGCAGCCTTGGTAATGCGTTCCCAGGTTTCCGCTGATATGGCCGGCGATGCGCCGCCGCTCATCACCATGGAGACGCTCGCCTGGGACACGCCCGCCAAGCGAGCAACATCCTTTTGTGTGGCGCGACGGATCTGCACTCCAAACCCCTTATACGTATTAGTGATACGTATAAGGATATATTTAGATCGCCCTGTCAAGCCGTTGGAGAAACTTCCAGCGGTGTTGACTTGGCTATTGGATCCAAGACCCTACAATTGGTCGTTGTACCGCCCCGGTATCCACGCCGACGGGATCCGCTGGGGCCACTGAAATCTGACCCTCAGCGAGTTCGCCGGTGATCAGATATCGGTCGTCGGCGAAGCGCCCATTCCCGCCGTTCAAACTGAGCGTGGAGGTCCAAAAGCGGACATTGCCGAAAAAGGCGGCTAAAGCCACAAAGGGGTGGGAAAGTGTCCGTCCGCATTTCGTCGCCAAGGCGCTAGAGGGGACGTCGATAAGTGCCCATTCACGATAGCGGGAAGTCCACCTTTGGCGTCTATCCTGTCGACCTGGTTCCGGCCAGAGTTCTTCGAACGCTACCCACCTCTTCCCAATGCAGTTGCTGCAGGTAGGCAATCCGCGACGCGTGGAACCCTCCCGCACAACGTGCTGGTCGGGAGTTGGCCACGAACCGTACAGCCGCTACGGAGTCTCGAGGATTTTCTGGACCATGACCAAAGTGGCATCGCCGGGGTAGCTATCGGCTGTGAAGCCAAATTGCTTTTCCAGTTCGATCGCCGAGTGGTTCGATCTGCTCTCGAGCGATTGAAGCGTGCGGACACCCTTGTCCCGGGCGCGGAGCGTGATGTGACCTAGTAGTTCCCACCCCACGCCTCTGTTCTTGTACCGGGCATCGATCGAGATGGCGACTTCGCCAACGTCGAGATTGGCGTCACAGGCCAGCATTCCAGCAGCAATAATAGGCCCCTCATCCTGCTCGAAGGCGACAAAGCCTTCGGCCAGGGGATTATTCGCCTGCGTCATCGCGACCAGGCGATCGTGGCCGACCTGCTTGAGGCTGGTCAAAAACCGGAATCGCAAATCTTCGGGGGTGACGTGCTGATAAAACCTGCCCAAAGCCGCCTTGTCGGCAGGGCGGGCACGGCGAACCTGAAATTTGAAACCGGTCCGGGTGGCAAGTCGGGTCCATTCGATCATGGCCGTACGGACCCGTTAGCCGATACAACGGCCTCGGCCTGCGCCACTCGGTCATTGCGCATTTCGAACCACATGGCGTTGAGGATGCCAAAGCTGCAGGCGAGGCCAAGGCCCAATATCCAGGCAAAATACCACATTGCAGGCTCCTAATAAGCGTTGGGATTGCGGCCAAGCGAGGCCGTGGTCACCGGGCCACGCATCACGCGATAGACCCAACTGGTGTAGATCAGGATGATCGGCAGAAAGATCACGGTGGCGATGAGCATAATGAATAGCGTCAACTGGCTCGATGAGGCGTCCCAGGCGGTGAGGCTGACCGATGGATCGACCGACGATGGCAACAGGAATGGGAACAGCGTCAGGCCGGCTGTGGCAATGATGCCGAAAATAGCCAGACTGGAGCCAAGGAACGCCGCCAGCTTCCAGCGTGCCGTGAGGGCGAAATAAGCCAGCACAGAGCCGACAATGCCCAGGGTCGGCGCGATGGCCATCCAGGGATAGACCAAATAGTTGGTCTGCCAGGCGCCTTGCGCGGCAATCACTGTCTTGGTCAGCGGATTGGACGGACCGGCGTGGTTCTGCACGCTGGTCACGCTGTAGCCATTGAGCAGGTACAGGCAGATCACGCCGCCCAGCGCGAACAGCACAATCGTGGCGAGGGCGGCAATCCGCCCATAGCGCCGCGCCCTGTTGGCAATAGTCCCATCGGTACGAGCGGCGATATAGCTGGCGCCCTGGGTGACCAGCATGGCGACGCTCACCAGTCCGGCCAACAGAGCAAACGGGGTCAGCAGGCCGAAGAAATTGCCCTCGTAGCTGGCGCGCATGGTGTCGTCGAGCCGGAACGGGGCGCCCAGAAAGACATTGCCGACGGCCACGCCGAACACCAAAGCAGGCACGAAGCCGCCGACGAACAGGCCCCAATCCCATACCGATTGCCAACGGGCGTCATGCACCTTGCCGCGGAATTTGAACCCGACCGGCCGCAGGATCAGTGCCAGCAGGATGGCGATCATGGCGATGTAGAAGCCCGAAAAGCTCACAGCATAGAGTGCCGGCCACGCCGCAAAGATGGCACCCCCGCCCAGGACCAACCAGACTTGATTGCCCTCCCAGGTTGGGCCGACCAGGTTGATCAGCACGCGGCGCTCTTCGTCGGTTCGGGCAACGAAGGGCAGCAGCGCGCCGATTCCCAGATCCATGCCGCCCATGATGGCAAAGCCGATGAGCAAGATGCCCAGCAGCGCCCACCAGATCAGGCGCAGCGTTTCGTAGTCCAAGGGAATGGTTGTCATTTCAGGCCGCGATCTCCGTTGTCAGGGCAGGCGCGTCGCCGGGCAGTCCAAGGCCCAGATTGTGGGGTGGACCCGCCTTGATCACCCGCGTCATCAGCCAGACCATGATCACGATCAGCACGCTGTAGACGGTCATGAAGAAGCCCAGCGAAATGACCAGATCCCAGAAGTTCAGGCTGGAGGCGGCGTAGTAGGTCGGCAGGACGCCTTCGACCACCCAGGGTTGCCGTCCATATTCGGCAATGATCCAGCCCGCTTCTGCCGCAATCCAGGGTAGCGGCATGGTCCATAGGGCCAGCCGCAGCAGCCAGCGGTGACGATCGATCTGGTGCAACGAGGATTTGACGAACCACAGCGCAAAGAAGGCGATGTAGAACAGGCCCACCCCCACCATCAGGCGAAAGCTCCAGAACAGCGGCCACACGTCGGGCACGGTATCGAGCGCGGCCGTGACGATCTGCTCACCGGTGGCGTTCTCGACGTCGGGGCGATATTTCTTCAGCAGCAGCGCGTACCCCAGATCGGCTTGGGTCGCGTCAAACTCTGCCCTTGCGGCCGTGTCGCCGGGATTGGCGCGAATGGCGTTCAACGCAACATAGGCCTTGATGCCATTGGCAATCCGCAGCGCCGCATGTTCGGTCAATTCGGTGATGCCGGGCAGATCGCGATCCAGCGAACGAGTGGTGATGATGCCCAGGACCCATGGCAGCTGCACCTGAAAGGCGGGCCTTCCATCGCTGCCAGGAATGGCGAACAGCGTTAGCGCGGCTGGCGCTGGCTCGGTTTCGTACATGGCCTCCATGGCGGCGATTTTCATCTTCTGATGTTCGGTGGCGACGTAGCCTGACTCATCGCCCAGCACGACCACAGACAGCGCCGAGGCCAGGCCAAAGCTGGCGGCGACTACGATCGAGCGCTTGGCAAGTTCGGCGTAGCGTCCCTGCAGCAGGAACAGCGCGCTGATGCCCAGCACGAACACCGAGCCGACGACGTAGCCGGCGCTGACCGTATGAACGAACTTGGCCTGCGCCACCGGATTGAAGATCACCTCGACGAAATTGGTGACTTCCATGCGCATGGTGTCGGGATTGAATTTTGCCCCGACCGGGTTCTGCATCCAGCCATTGGCGATCAGGATCCACAGCGCCGAGAAATTGGCCCCCAATGCCATCAGCCAGGTTACGGCCAGGTGTGCCACCGGTCGCAAGCGGTCCCAGCCGAAAAAGAACAGGCCGATGAACGTGGCTTCGAGGAAAAACGCCATCAGTCCTTCGATCGCCAGCGGGGCACCGAAGACGTCCCCGACATATTGGCTGTAGTAACTCCAGTTCATCCCGAACTGGAATTCCATGACGATGCCGGTGGCGACGCCCATGGCAAAGTTGATGCCGAACAGAATGCCCCAGAACAGCGTTGCCTGCCGCCAGATCGGCCGGCCGGTCATGACATAAACGCTTTCCATGATCGCCAGCAGCAGTGCCACGCCCAGGGTCAATGGAATGAACAGGAAGTGGTACATCGCGGTCGCGGCGAACTGGATGCGGGACAGGTCGACGACGATGGGATCGATCATGGAAGGGCCTCGACTGGCTGCGAACGCGCTGGATTGCAGTCTCATTAGCAGCCCCATAGCAGCTCGACTTTGATCTGGATCAAGGTCAATCGCACTCAGGCGTGGTTGCTGACGGGCAAGACGCAGAGGGCCTGAAGTGACCGATACCGCCAATCCCGAAAAGGCCATCTCGCAATGGTTGCGCTCCCTGTCCCGCCACGGCGGGACCGCGCTCAGATGGGCAATGGCTCTCCCGCTGGTGGGGGGCGCATTGCTGGTCGCTCAGGCCTATCTGCTGGCCGATCTGCTGCATCGTGCCGTGGTCGATCATCAGACATGGGCGACCTTGGGGAGCAGAGTTGCACTGCTTGGGTTGGTGCTCCTGACTCGCATGCTGATCGCGGTGATTGCAGAAGTACTGGCGGTGCGGGCCGCTGAAGCGATCAAGGCGAGGCTGCGCCAGACACTGGGGCGCCACCTGCTGGATCAGGCGCCCACCTGGACTGCGGCACGCAGTTCTGGTGCGCTGTCTAGCGCCATGATTGAGCAGAGCGAAGCGCTGGACGGATATTTCGTGCGCTATTTGCCGGCCATGGTGCAGGCAACCGTGTTGCCGCTGGCTTTTGCAGCCGTCGCCCTGCCGATCGACTGGATGGTGGCCTTGATCTTTCTATTCACGGCGCCGCTGATCCCGGTGTTCATGGCGCTGGCTGGCCTTGGTGCCGAGGCTGCTGGCAAGGCGCAGGCTAGTGCGCTCAGCAGGTTGAGCGGACGTTTTGCCGACCGTATTCGCGGCCTGACCACGCTCAAATTGTTCGGTCGGGCCGATGCCGAGACCGTTGCGGTGCGCAGTGCCTCGGAAGAGTTGCGGCTGCGTACCATGAGGGTGATGCGTATCGCCTTTCTGAGCTCCGCCGTGCTGGAGTTTTTCGCGGCGCTCGGCGTTGCCGGGGTGGCGCTCTATATCGGGCTGACACTGCTTGATCTGGTGTCGTTGCGCGGCAGCGAACTGACTCTGCGGGCGGGACTGTTTTGCCTGCTGATGGCGCCCGAGGTCTATCAGCCATTGCGGCTGCTGGCCGCCCATTACCACGATCGCGCCAATGCCAAGGCTGCGGCGGCTGAAATCGCCGCCCAGTTCGGGCGTTGGCCGAACACTGGCGGTGCGATCTCGGTGATTCCGGCCAGTCCGGTGAAACCGGCCCGGGTGGCGGGACTGGAATTGGTCGGCGTCTCGATCACCACGCCAGGCGGCAGGTCCGTCATGCATGATGCCAATCTCGCCGTTGAACCCGGCGTGCATGTTGCCATTCTGGGTGCCAGCGGCATCGGCAAGTCGACGACCCTCGAGGCGATCGCGGGGTTGCGCGAATTTGGCGGCAGCATCCTGATTGATCAGACGCCGCTGGGGGAAATCGCCGAGAGTGACCTGCGCCAGCGCATCGCCATGCTGGGGCAGCGTCCGCGCATCTTTGCCGGCAGCATTGCCGACAATATCCGGCTGGGTCGGCGAGATGCGTGCCACGTCGCAGTCCGGCTGGCGGCGCAACGGGCCTGCGTCACCGGCTTTGCCGACGCACTGCCAAACGGATTGGCGACGGTGATCGGTGACAACGGGCTTGGCCTTTCGGGAGGTGAAATCCAGCGCATCGCGCTAGCGCGGATCTATCTGCGCGACCCCGCACTGATCCTGCTCGATGAGCCCACTGCCCATCTGGACAGCATGACCGAGACCATGGTCCTCGATGGGCTGCTGGACTTTGCCATTGGCCGCACCTTGCTGGTGGCCACGCACGCCCCGGTAGTCGCGGCCCGCATGGACAAAGTGTTTCGCATCGCCGGTGGACGCATCCTGCCTGCGCCCCGGCCGGTTCTGGCGGCAAACCAGCGGGGCGCGGCATGAACGCCATCCTATATTTCGCCCCGCTATTTGTGCGGTTGCGCCGGCCGATGCTGCTCACCTTGCTGTTGTCGCTTGTCACCCTGGCGGCCGGCATTGCCCTGCTCGGCCTGTCAGGCTGGTTCCTGACGGCGGCGGCGCTGAGCATGGCCGGCGCGGCATTCAACTTGTTCGTGCCCTCGGCCGGCGTGCGCGGCCTGTCGTTCATCCGCATCTTGTCGCGCTATGGCGAAAAACTATCCGGCCACGATGCCACGCTCAAGCTGTTGTCGAATCTGCGCCACTGGCTGTTTGGCCGGCTGTTCCGGCTGGTGCCGCTCGATCGTCGCCTCGGTCGCGCCGACCTGATCAGCCGCTTGTTGGCGGATGTCGAGGCGCTCGATACCATGTTTCTCGTCGCGCTCGGACCCATGAGCACTGCGGCCTTGGCCGGTGTGGCAATGACCGCAATCCTCGTCTTCCTGCTGCCAAGCGCGGCGCTGGCCTATGCGGTGGCGTTTGTAGTCGCCACACTGGTGGTACCAACCGGATTGATCATGCTGTCGCAATCCAGCAGCGACCAGGTGAGCGCCGCGACAAGCGCGCTGCGCCAAAGCGTGCTGGATGGTCTTGATGGGCACCAGGACCTGGTGCTGTTCGGGGCGAAAGGTGAGGTTCAAGCGTCAATGGCAAGCCGAGCAACTGCCCTGAGTAAAGCAAAGCGCAAACTTGGGCTGTTGGGTGCTATTGCCACAGGCCTGGTCCAGACCTGCGCCGGCGCCTCCCTGCTTGCCGTTCTACTGGCCGGTCTGGCGGCACTGTCGCAGCGCCAGATTGATGGGCCGGTGCTGGTGGGCGTGCTGCTGGCGGTCATCGCCAGCTTTGAGGCCACGGCGATGCTGGTGCGCAGCGCGACCCGATTGGCGGGAGCCGCTGCCGCCGCCGGACGTTTGCAGGCTCTCGCCGAAACGCTGCCGCCCATAGCGGAGGCATCTAACCCAAAGCCACTTCCGGCGGGCGGAAGTGTTGCCTTCACCGACGTGCGCTACAGCTACGACGCATCGCGCCACGTCCTTGACGGCCTCACCTTTACCGTGGCGAGCGGAGAATGCGTCGCCATTACCGGGCCGAGCGGCGCGGGCAAATCGACGATCGCGCAACTGCTGCTGCGCCTTGCCGATCCGCAGTCGGGCGCAATCAGCATCAACGGCCGTGATCTGCGTCAGGTAGCTTCCAGCCAACTGCACCAGCATGTAGCGCTGATGCAGCAGGATGCCCCGGTTTTTCTCGATACGATAGGCGCTAACCTGTCGGTTGGGCGAGCAGACGCCGACGCCCCGTCAATGCTGGACGTGCTGGCCGCTGTGGGACTGAAAGACTTCGTCAGCGTGCTCCCCGATGGCCTGGATACGATCGTCGGCGAGGCCGGACGAACCTTGTCGGCGGGGCAGGCACGGCGTCTTTGTCTGGCGCGAACCCTGTTGTCGGGTGCTGAAATCGTCGTGCTCGACGAGCCAACCAGCGGGCTCGACGGGGAGAGCGAAGCGCGGTTCCTGGCCGATTTGCCGATACTGGCCAATGGCCGCACGATGATCGTGATTACCCACGCCGAGGTGCCACCGCAGTTCCATCGCGTGCTTTGCCTCCGATCAGGCCGCGTGGCATAGGGAAAATGCACCGTGCTGGACAGGCGGGGATCGGTCAATGTCGACAATGGTGGTTCAGATAGTTGGCACTTAGTGCGAGACAAAGATCGGCAACCGCAGGTCATCCAAGATCGAACGGGTTGCTCCGCCCAGCACAAACTCGCGAATTCTGCTGTGGCCAAAAGCGCCCATGACCAAGAGGCCAACGCCGTGATCGATGGCTCCGTTCTGTAACGCAGTCCCGATCGGCACTCCCGACGACCTGATGTCGTGGTGCCTTGCTTTAATGCCGTGCCGCGACAGATAGCCGGCCAATCCAGCAACCGCTCCATCGCCGATGGCCTTATCGCCGAATGCCGTCAGGATGGTGACAGACTTGGCGAGCGTTAAAATGCCCATCGCGTCGTGAACCGCCCGGATCGCCGCCCGGCTGCCGTCCCAGGCGACGGCGACGCTGTCAATGGTCCAAGTCCGCTCTTGAGTCTTTGGCAGAGCGACGACGGGTCGGCCTGATCCAAAGATCAGACCCTCGGCGATCTGCCGTTGACCGACGGCATTGGGCACCAGTTGGACCATCGATAGATCGCGCAGTTGGGCCATTGTCGTGACGGCACGAGTGACCTGGTCTTGGCGGATACGGGTCTTTGAAGACGTTACCGGCAGCGCGCCGCCGATGGCGGCGATGTGTTTCATCAACCTTCCAGCGTTCGCGTGGCTAAGTTTTTCCGCATCGGCGATCAGGGCGGACACGTCAAAGACCTCGGCCCCGAACGAATAGACAATTTCGGGAATGTCGATCTCGAACGCGCAAAAGGCCACGCTGGTCGCAAATTGACCGGCGAACCGGACGACTTCATCGACGAAGCCTTCGTCCTCCGCATCGGGATAGGTCAGCAAGGGAGCAAAAACATCGGTCAGCATAAAGGCCTCCTGGGATTTGGTGGAACCGGCAGAGCACGCGGCACGGTGGCCCACCGAGCGTTCCGTTCGCCGATCTCCAATGACGACAACATAGGGCGCAGGGCATCGCGGCGGTTTGATCGACATCAATGCCGCAGTCGAAATGAAGCGGTAACGGTTGAACATTGCCACTACGATCAACCGGGGATGAGGCCATGCCAGCCGATCGCATTCGACTGTTTCCCCTGCTGGGGCGGATCATGACCGCCGATCAGGCGGCGCGCCTGATCGAAAACGGCATGGTGGTCGGCATGAGCGGCTTCACCCGAGCCGGTGACGCCAAGGCGGTGCCGCTGGCCATGGCGCGGCGGGCCGCGACCGACCCGTTCCAGATCACGCTGGTGACGGGTGCCTCGCTCGGCAAGGACGTGGACCGGGTGCTGACTGAGGCCCATATCCTGGCCCGGCGGCTGCCGTTCCAGTCAGACCCGACGCTGCGGGCTGCGATCAATCGCGGCGAGGTCATGTTCATCGACCAGCATCTGTCCGAAACCGTCGAGCACCTGCGCTCCGGGCAACTGGGCCCGATGGACATCGCCATCATCGAAGCGACGGCGATCACCGAGGATGGCGGCATCGTGCCGACGACCTCCGTCGGTAATTCCGCCAGCTTTGCGATCCTGGCCAAGAAGCTGATCATCGAGATCAATCTAGGCCAGCCGCGCGAACTGGAAGGGCTGCACGACATCTACATCCCGACCAAGCGGCCGACGCGCCAACCCATCCCGGTGGTCGCCTGCGACAGCCGCATCGGCCTGCCCTATGTCCAGGTCGATCCGGCCAAGATCGTCGCCATCGTGGTGACCAACCAGAGCGATAGCGCTGCAGTCCTTGAGGCGCCCGATCCGCAGACCACTGCTATCGCGGCCCACCTCATCGATTTCTTGGAGCGTGAGACTGCCCTGGACCGGCTCGATCTCAGCCTCAATCCGCTGCAGGCGGGGATCGGCAACATAGCCAATGCGGTGCTCGCCGGGCTTGCCGACGGACCGTTCCATCGGCTGCAGATGTATAGCGAGGTGCTGCAGGACAGCACCTTCGATCTGCTGGATTCGGGCAAGCTGGTGTTTGCGTCAGGCTCGTCGATTACCCTCAGCCCAGCTTACGCAGCGCGGATTTTTCCCAACATATCCAAATACAAAGGCCGACTGGTGCTGCGGCCGCAGGAGATCAGCAACCACCCCGAAGTCATCCGGCGCCTGGGCATCGTGGCGATCAACACCGCGCTCGAGTTCGATATCTATGGCAACGTTAATTCCACGCACATCAACGGCACCCAAATGGTCAACGGCATCGGCGGCTCGGGAGACTTTGCGCGCAACGCCTATCTTTCGATCTTCGTAGCCAAGTCATTGGTTAAGGACGGGGCCATTTCGTCGGTGGTACCGATGGTCTCCCATGTCGATCACACCGAGCATGATGTCGATATCGTGGTGACGGAGATCGGACTGGCGGACCTGCGCGAGCTGGCGCCGCGCGAACGCGCAGCAGCCATTATCGCCAATTGCGTT
Source organism: Devosia sp. UYZn731 (assembly GCF_040546795.1). NCBI lineage: Bacteria > Pseudomonadati > Pseudomonadota > Alphaproteobacteria > Hyphomicrobiales > Devosiaceae > Devosia > Devosia sp. UYZn731. The sequence goes on along the minus strand of NZ_JBEPOL010000018.1, from coordinate 11,284 downwards.
CATCCCATCTACCACCGGCAACTCGCGGACTACTTCGATCGCGCCGTGGCCAGAGGAGGTCACACGCCCCATTTGCTCGAGGAGGCATTGTCCTGGCATCAACGACGCCAGGACGGCGGCACAATGCATACCGGTGTCCCTGCCTCAAGCGTGCGGGCGGGCTAGTTTGCCAGCACGGCCTTCTCGATGTCGGCAGTAGTATGTCCCGTCAGGTCCTTGTCCATTTCGCCGATTAGGACAGCCGTCAGGGCCTTGTGGTAATGCTTGCGCAGTTCGCCCAGATTGCGCGGCGAGGCGATCACCACCAGGTTCTTGATCTGGCCTTGCAGCACTTGCCGATTGAGCGCCTCGACGACGCCCGCAGAGAAGTTGTCCTCGCCCTGCTGACCGCCGTCGTGGTCTCCCGTACTGTTGCGATGCCCGCCAGCGCCGGCATTGACCGGCGTGACGTCCAGATCCGGGACGGCGACCAATTCTATCTTAGCCTCATCGCCCTGGTTGCGCAGCAGAATGAGCTTTTCGCCGTCCGCTACCGCGACCGTTGTTCCGTGTGGCAATTGCATTGTGATTTTTCCTTGTTGTATCAGCTAACAGTCTCAGCGCAGCGAGGTTCCGGTTTCCTGCGCCGCGGTGTCGAACCTGGTGATCGTGCCGCGGAAGTAGACGAACTCACCCTGCGGCAATATCCACGCGACCTCACCGTGGCGTGGGAGCCGGTAGGTCCCGAATTGGGCATAGTCGCTGAAGCGGCCAACCCAGCGCGTGGGAAGGGTCTTGCCGTCAACGAGGTAAGGCCGGTCATCAGCTTCGATCCCCACGATATCGCCATCGGCATCGAACAACTGCCGCACCGTTGCGGTGCCGCCGGAGGTCTCGATGCACACCTCCACCGTGCTTGCATCGATTTGTCGCCACTTGAGCGCGGCCACGTTGAGGATGGCGTCGGGGTTCCAGGCCAGTTCGGAGAGAAAGCGCATCATCTCGCCCTTGTCGCTTTCCGGCCCGGTCGCGGTCGCCACCGGGACGACGCCAGCAATCTGCACCTCCAACCAGCCTTTGCCGCCGGCATGGGCATCGACCACCCTTATGGGCACGACCCGCGCCATGGTGGCCGTCGCCTCCCAGACAAAACCCGGATCGCGCGTGCCGGAAAGCTGGCGCGCGGCGACGGCGAAAAACTTCTGGTCCGGGCCGAGTCGCATTTCGTCGGTCTGCTGCGAAACCATCAGCGGCGGACCGCCGACCGTGGCGCCGTTGCGAAGCGCAAAAGCCTGCATGATCGGAGGGATGGTGGCCTGATCGGGCGGACCGGAAATCTGCCCAGCCGCCAGCGTCTTACGCCACGCTTCGATTTTATCCTGGAACTGGCCAGAAACGAACAATTGCAAAGCGATGGCAACCAGCGCCACTGCCAGGAGTGTGGGCATCAGGAGCTGCATCGCTGTGCCCCCTAGGCCTCGATGATCACCTTAAGTGCGTGCGTGTCTGCGGCATGGCCAAAGGTTTCGTAGGCATCGAGGATGGTGTCGAGCTTGAAGCGATGGGTGATCAGCTGCTTGGCGTCGAACTTGTTGGACTTGACGATGTTGAGCAACATCGGGGTGCTCGCGGTATCGACCAGCCGCGTGGTGATGGTGATGTTGCGGTCCCATAGATTTTCCAAGTGGAGATCGACCTTGACACCATGCACGCCGACATTGGCGATGACGCCGCCGGGCGCGATGATCTGTTCGCAGAGCTCGAAGGTCGCCGGAATGCCGACCGCCTCGATTGCCGTATCGACGCCACGACCGCCGGTCAGTGCCATCACGGCTTCTGCGGCCTTGCCATCCGTGCTGTTGACCGTTGCGGTCGCCCCGAAGCGCTTGGCGACCTCCAGCCGGTTGTCGTCCAGATCGACCATGATGATTTCTGCGGGCGCAAAGAACTGGGCTGTGAGCAGCGATGCCAGCCCGATCGGCCCGGCGCCGACTATGGCCACCGTGTTGCCGGGCGCGACCTTGCCATTGAGCACGCCGCACTCGAACCCGGTGGGCAGAATATCGCTGAGCATCACCAGCGCTTCTTCATCGGCGCCCTCGGGGATGGGATAAAGACTGGTGTCAGCATGGGGGATGCGCACGAACTCTGCCTGGGTGCCATCGATCTTGTTGCCCAGAATCCAGCCGCCGGTGGTGCAATGCGAATACATCTGCTTGCGGCAGTATTCACACTTGCCGCATGCGGTGATGCAGGAAATCAGCACTCTGTCGCCCACTTTGAACGCCGTCACGCCGGAGCCGACGCTGTCGATGACACCAACGCCCTCGTGGCCGAGGATACGGCCCGGCGTGCAAGTGGGAACGTCGCCTTTGAGGATGTGCAGATCGGTGCCGCAGATTGTCGTCTTGGTGAGCCTGACAATGGCATCGGTGGACGCGGCAATTTCCGGCGTCGGGCAGTCCTGCAGGGCTTTTTTGCCTGGGCCCAGATAGACAAGAGCTTTCATCGCGAACATCCTGGTGGTTGTAAAGTTCTGCTGAATATGTCGTGCAGGTGGCCCCGTTTTCGGCCGATGACCGTTTGAAAATTGGTCTTCGCATACGGGGCAAGGCAGGCATTGATCTGAATCATGCTCGGCTCAAATAGAGGTCAGCGCCCACGTGCTGGCCACTGGATGTGGCGGACGACTAGGCAAACACCGTCTTGAGGATGGGACTGTTCTCGACGAACCCCATCTTGCCGAAATAGGCATCGAGACCCCACACCTTGCCGGCCTGATTGACCGCCAGATAGATCAGGGTGACCGCATAGATGATGTGGTAGTCGACGAGGAAATTGTTGCTGTCGGAGATGTAAGGGAAGTCCATATGCGCCATCCAATAGAGCATCAGGATAGCTGCGCCGCAGGGGGCGCTGAAGCGGACGAGAAAACCGAACAACAGCGACAAGCCAATCGCCAGATGGCCATAGGCAACCAGAAAGCCGACAGCGGGCGCGACCGAGGGACCCGTGAAGATAGCAAAGAATCCGTGGAAGGTTTTCGTGCTGTTGAGGAAGCCGACAATGCTAAATGCCGGATCAAAAACCTGGTGTGATGCCGCATACAAAAACACCCAGGCGAGCAGCAATCGCAGGGCCAGCAGAAAACGTTGGTTCAGAGTTGTCGGCATGGAAATCTTCCTTTCAGAGCAAATTTGAAGCACGCTTGGCGGTGCTTACCCGCACAGCCGCTCGAGCGCGGGCAGGTTGATCACCTCGACCTGCTTGATCGTCGGCAATTGGATGATCCGGGCGTCCTTCAGCTTGCGCAGAATACGCGACACTGTTTCGAAGGTGAGCCCAAGGTAGTCGGCGATGTCGGTGCGTTGCATCGGCAGGCTGAGGAGGGTATCGGCGTCTTGTCGTTCAGCGAGGTCGAGCAGGAAAGCCGCGATCTTCTCGGTGGCGTTCTGGCGTCCAAGCACGAGCAGGTGGTCCTGCGCGCGGGACAGGTTGCGCAGCGCCAGCGGCAGCACGCTTTCAGCCAGATGATCGTCAACCGCGCGACGCAACAGCCTGATGCCGGCGCTGTCGACGCTTTCGGCAAAGTGGTGATGCTCGGCATCGAATTCGAAACCGAAAACCTCGCCTGCGAAATGAAACGCGCTGATTTGCCGGCGCCCATCGGCGGTCAGCCGGCACAGCCGCACCGCGCCAAATTCAACCAGGTAAAGCGGACCTGCCGCATCGCCCTGGGCGTAGATGACCGAATTTTCTGCATAGAGCGTCACCGCACAGGGGCGCGCGTGGGCCAGCAAAGCCGACACAACAAAGCCATCTGCACGGGAGGGGTGGGCTTGTTGTCTGAAATCGGTCTGGATCAGCATCATTGGCCTCAGGGTTTGATAGCCTGAGGGTCGGCCTTCGCAAGCCCAATGCAAATTCCGGTTCGAGCCCTAGGGGTTTTACTTAGGGATGGGCTCTGCACTGTTCGGGCGCATGGCCGCTCGGATGGCGGCCGAAAGTGCGTCCCCGGGCGTCGGCTTTTCGACGGTCTCCACAATCCACTCCGAGAGCCAGAAAATCTCGCTGTTGGACAGCAGCACGACCGGCCGCGCCCTGATGCAGAATTTGACGACATCTCCGGGAGGCGCCGTGAGCGCCCCGTGATCAAGCACAGTGCAGTCAAAGGCGACGCCGGGCCTGAGCTGCGTGATGTCGAGGCTTGGCCAGGCGGTCACGACATAGCCGTCCGCCTCAAGCGCAAACTCCAGTGATCGGCGCAGGTCACTGTCGGGCGCTATGACGAGTATATGGCCTTTGGCGGTAGTAGACATGTCCTGACGAATCGGTTGTCGGCGCTGGTGGAGCCAAACGATAGAACGGGGTTCGGGCCGCCGCCTTGCGCTGGATCAAATCCATCGGTTGCTCGTCTGTCAGGCGCCGACGTCGAGGCCAACCACCATGCGCACCAGTTCCGGCAGGCTCTTGGCCTGCATCTTGCCCATCAGGCCGGCGCGATAGACTTCTACGGTGCGCGGGCTAATCCCCAGTTCGAACGCAATCGTCTTGTTGGGCTGTCCGGCCACGACGCCTTTGAGCACCTGAGCTTCCCGGTCGCTGAGGGAGCCAATCCGCTCCCTAGTCGCCTCAAGCATCGCCGTGTCAGTGACCTGTGCCGCTGCCTGGCTGACCGCCCGGCCGATGGAGTCGATCAGCACATCGTCGCTGAACGGTTTCTCGATGAAATCGAGGGCTCCGTTCTTCATCGCCTCCACTGCCATTTGCACGTCGCCATGGCCGGTGATGACGATGGCGGGCAGCATCGCGCCAGCTACGCGGAGTCGGCGCAACAACTCGACACCGTCGATGTCGGGCATTCTGAGATCGGTGATGAGACATCCGTTCCTGATCGCCGGCGCCAGTGCCAGGAACGCCGATGCGGTTTCGTGGGTCCGCACGGCAAAACCAGAACTGGTGAGCAGGAACGCCAGCGAATTGCGGACCACCTCTTCGTCGTCGACGATGTGGACCACGGTATCAATCCTGTTCAACTGGCACCTCGGTCATGATCGGCAGGGTGAAGACGAAGGTAGCGCCGCTGGCGCCGTTGCGCGTCACTGAGATCTCCCCGCCGTGGGATTCGATAATGCGCTTGGAAATCGACAGACCCACACCCATCCCGGCAGGTTTTGAGGTGACGAACGGCTGAAACAGTTGCGGCGCAATATCTTGTGGAATGCCCGGTCCGGTGTCGGAAACCTCAACCGTCAGAAAGCTACCACCCACAGCGCGGGTGCGGATCACAAGTTCGCGCTTTTCGCTGTCCCGCATCGCCTCCGTGGCATTGCGCATCAGGTTGATCAGCACCTGCTGGATTTGCACCTTGTCGGCAATCACGATGCTGTTCGCGTCGCCGAATTCAAACACCGACTTGATACCGTGTTCGCGCGATCCCACCAAGGCAAGCGCCCCGGCCTCCTCCACCAGCTTCTTGATGTCTTCTGGCCGTTTCTCGGTATCGCCGTGAGTGACGAATTCCCGCAAATGCCGAATGATGTCGCCGGCCCTTAGTGCCTGCTTGGCCGCTTCGTCGAGCGCACCGCGCATGCGGGTGGCGTTGTCAGTATCGACGCTTTCGAGCAGCCGCCGGCACCCCTGCACGTAGTTGGCAATTGCCGAAAGCGGCTGGTTAAGCTCATGGGCAAGGGTCGACGCCATCTCGCCAAGCTCGCTCAGGCGGGCAAGCCGGGCAAGTTCGCCCTGCGCCTCCTGCAATTGAGCCTCCGATTCCTGTCGTTCGGTCAGATCGCGAATGAAGCCGGTGAAATAGGTTTTGCCGCCGGAGCGCATTTCCCCGACCGCTAGCTTCATGGGAAATGTGGAGCCATCCTTGCGCCGACCGATGACGACACGGTCGATGCCGATGATCCGTTTTTCGCCAGTGGTCAAATAGCGCGACAGATAGCCGTCGTGCTGTTCCCGATACGGGGCCGGCATCAGCATGCGCAAATTGTTGCCGACCGCCTCTTCGGCGGCATAGCCGAACTGTCGAACGGCGGCGGCATTGAAAGACACGATCGTGCCATTCGCCTCGATCACCAAAGTCGCGTCCAGTACAGTGTCCAGAATCGATTGGAGGTGTACGTCGCGGCCCACCAGCAAATCCATGGTGTGCCGCGCTTCCGACTTGGCGCGACGCACCAGCCAGAGCAGCCAAACCACAGCAACGATGGAAATCAGGATCAGTACCCCAACCGCCATGTTCGGCGCCGAAAAACCAGCACCGCCAGCCGCAAGGCTCAGTGTGAGCGCTGCAACCAGCGCCAGTATCGCTACGGTAGCGGCGGCAAGATCTTCGGACATCCCAGAGGCCACGCGCTGCACCGCCTTGTGCGGACATCTCTAACGCGCGGTCGGGTCAGTTACAAGGAATGGTGGGTGGCCGGCTGTAAGTTGCTTGGCGAGTGCCTCACGTCCTCCGGGCAAGATGAGTTGAAGGAGGCTACCGGTCGGCACGGCGCTTTGCGCGCCGGACTTCCGGCAAAGCAATGGCAAACAGCCCTGCGGCGATCAGCAAAAACAGATAGCGGCCGATAGCGATCTACAGCATCACCCCGATCACTCCGCCGAGCAGGAAGGCAAAGATCGTGCTTAGGTGCAGCCACAACCGGGCGCGCGAGCCGTCGGCGTCCTGTGCCTTGATCGTGAGGCTTGCCAGGCTGATGCCGATATCCGTGGCCATGCCGGAAACATGGGTCGTCCGAACACGGGCGTCCGAGATGCGCGTCGTGGCAGCATTCTGCAGGCCCATCGCAAAACTCAGGCCAAGCACGATGGCCATTTCGTTGGGGGTGGGGAGCAGCTCATCACTCAATCCAAGCCCGACAAGCAGCATCGCCTCCAACGCTATGCTATAGGCGTAGATGGCACTTATGCCGCGTTGTCGGCCAATTTCGATGAGCAGGCCCGAGGTCAGCGATGATCAGCACAACGAGGCCAGCGAACAATCCCGCGAGTCGGAACTCGCCAAGCCCCAGGCGATCGGACATGGCCACGGCCGCATCATCACGCCGGTGTTGGCCAAGGCTTCATGGGCTGTCGGGATATGCACGAAAAGGCAGAACCAATTGCGGTTCCTGTCGGGCCGAAATCAGAGGGAATCATCGACGTCCATCGCCTCCTCGCCCCCGAATTGGGCGATGCGGAGCATTTGCCGCTGTGCACTAGCGCTTTGGGTAAACGCGAGAACCGCGTAAACCTTCCTATTCCCTACTGGAACGGACGAATTGACCGGCAGCGGCAAGTTAGGCATCGGCCCCACCGTTCTGCTCAAGCAGGAAGGCCTGGTTACAGCAGCCTTGCAAGCCACATCTGGTCCGTCGCCGGAGATCCGGACCACGACGAGGTCAATCTGACCGCTCTGCAGCCCTTCATCAACCTGTCGCTGGGCCATGGCAGGCGATATCGGCCAATCTCGAGGCCAGCCATGATTGGACCGCCGAGCAGTGGCAGGCGCCGCTCAACGTCGGATATTCCAAAGTGTTCCAGGTCAACGGCCAGACCATGAAGTGGCAGATCGGCGCTCGGGCGCATCTGGTCGGCCCCGACGCTGGTCCCGATTGGGCCTGCGGACGGGCCTGTCCTTCCTCCTGCCGCCTCAATAGCGCTAGTGCGCTCAGCACACCATTACCCGCAGGCTACCAGCCATTCCTTAGTGCTGTTCTTCGGGTGCAGTGAAGACCTCGTGCGTGGCAGCCCAAATCCAGCCGAATTACGAGCCAGGGTCTACTTCCAAGGCGGCGGCGGCATGACCATGGTGCGGCTCTATTGCCGGATTGAGCAATAAAAATCGCGCATTTGATACCAAGTGGCTCGGGCACGAAGTGTGTTGGAACGAAGGACGATGGTGACGATTGGTTGTTACTCGCTGGCGTCAACTTCAGCGGCGGAGGGCCGCCCACGGAAACGGCGGCCTCGATTTTCAGGAGGCCGGCCATGCGGGTGAATGTGTTCACTACGCGCCGGGGGAGTGCCGCAGAACTGGTTTCTGGTGGTGCCGGAGAGCCAAGAGGCGGCGTTGCCGCCTAGTCTGCGGAAAGGCTGGCAGTATTTTACGACGATCGATACCGGAGATGCCATGTTCAGGTCGGTCAAGGTCGATGAGGAAAATTTCAAAACAGGGCTATTGTGTTCTTCAGTCCCTAGCCCAAATGGGTAGCCAATGCAGTTTAAGGTCACTCGGTCGCACTACTCTGCGGAGCGACGGCGATTGGAATTCACTGCCAGCGGGGAACGCAACGGCGTGAAATTTACCGTCGCCTCCCATGTTCTCTGCCATGAACCCAAAACACCCGAGAATGTGCATCTCATCGCCTTGATACGGCTGACTGAACTGTTTAAGGGCTGGAGCGCGTCAGGGCGGTAGAGCACGATACTCACCGTTCCCTTGGAACAAATGGCTGAGTTTGACTACAATAAGCCCCGTTGGATTCACGAGGCCGCGAGGCTGCCTGGAGTTGGCGGCCTCTGTTGTAGCGTGCTTAAGCGGCCAATAATTCATCTGCTCGAACTGGCCACAGCGCACCACTTACAGCTGCTGTTAGCCTGAGAAACATCGGATCCTCACAGACGAAATATTTGACGCTGATCAACATCAGCGGTTCTAAATTCCGTGTTAGGAGCTCCAGCGCGCAACGCCAGAGGCAGGCGATTTGTTCTGCGGCGGACCAACTAGCGCGAAGGCGTCCTGTCGTCGATTCACCGACAGTTTGGCTTTAAGCGGCAAAGCGTCGGCCGCAAGGCCCGGGACCCCGCGGCCGACAAAGAGGGTGTTACTTACTTCGCCATCTTTTCGCATGTGGCCATGGCATCGGCGGACGAGGTGTCCATCATATAGGTCTTTCCGTCGGCACCGGTCATAAACATCATGCACCCGGTTACCGGCTTTGCCGTCTTCATCATTTCCGCCATCATGGCGTCGTCGATCATCATCGTGCCCATATGCCCATCGCCCATGATCGCGACGCTTTCGCCGCTCTTCATCATCATCATGGTGCCCATGGCGTCTTGGGCAAAAACCGAACTACCGGAAGCCAATACGAGACCTGCAATCAAGGCTATTTTCACTGCACGCATAGTCGTCTCCTTTGTGATACCGCTCAATGGCGGAAATCGACCTGCAGCGGCGCGACGCTTATTAGCATCCGCAGTATCGCGAATGTTCATTCGCTCAACTGAGGAGATTGGTTACGTGGAGGAGAAAGATTTCGGTAACGGATGAATACGTCATCGGGGCAACGGGTGGTACCAGCCGTCGCTGCGTTCTGGGTCCGCCCCGGGTGGGTTCGCCAGAGCCGAGGTGCCGCCGAAGTTAGACTGCGCCAAGACATTGGGCAAGCTGCTGGTAAGACCGTTGAGCCTCAACCACCCCCCGGACCGTCCATAAAACCCGCTAGAATTTAGGCTTGAGGGTACAGTCGCGGGAACAGGTCCTCCAATGGGATGGCCGGAAATCTGAGCGATACTTTACCTTTGGGCGTGTCAGAGCCGAGCAGGCCTAGGTCTATCAGGTCAGCCAGAACGCGGCGAGCGGATTGTTCCGGCAGGCCGGTAATACGCTCAATATCGCCCCTTTCAAATTGACCGCGAATAAGAGCCTCTTCCAGCAACCGCGTGGCTTCTCTTTTGAGCTGGGGGTGTTGGTCTACATACCGCCTCAGGCGCTGGGATAAGTTGTCGAGGTCAGACCTCTGAAGGTGACTTGATCCAGACAGACCCGGAGGAACAAAAGCAGAAGTCCTTTAGCGCTGCCTCCGACAGGTTACTCCGACCATCGCGATCGCCTTGTCGCGGCATATCGGCGTGGTCCATCATGCGCTTGTAATCTCCGCGGCTTTCTAGCCCCCGCGCGAGCCGGCGCGATATCGACCAGAGGCCGTGCGCGCCGATCCCAGTGACACCAGCCATGGCATGGCTCAGCAGCTGGCTGACCCGCCCATTTCCGGCGGGGAAGTCTATGCTCCTCAACAAAGCCGGTGACGTCCCGGGTGCCGCGATCACGCATGGCCGGGAGACTGAAAGCTGGTACTTGTGAGGGAAACTATGAGTTCCATATGGTGACAACGTATTCGAGGGTGGACCCGGTACGTTTGCTTCTGTCGACGCCGGGTAGCGGCACGGCTTTACGGCCAAGACGGAGGGCAAACTCCTTGTTCTCTTTCAGCCCGGTGGCTATGAGAATTTTTCGTGGAGGGGAGAGAGACTCAGGTGCCCAAGGAAACCTGTGGCGTGACCCCCCAGCCGCCCATGAGGTTCACTTCTACGACGCAGACCACCCTCTTCGGGACACGCGGCGTTGCAGCGAATTCCCGGCGCAAAATACCTAGCCCTTTACCCTTGAGACCGTGATGGCCGGATTCGAGATTATCGGACTTTGGATCTACCCGATCAAGTCACTGGGTGGGGTGAGCGTGCATGAGGCGACCATTACATCGGCAGGGTCGTTTGTCGGCGACAGAGAATGGCTTGTGGTTGACCAGACCGGTCGTATGCTTTGGCAGGGCGACCTGCCAAAAATGACCCTTCTGCAGGTAAAACTGCTCGATCACACTTTAACGATCAGCCGTCATGACGGCACCTCGATCGGCGTCCCAGTTACCCATGGTGGCAGGGCTGCAGCCGTCACGCAATATGGCGATGAGTTCGTTGGTGTAGACGCGGGTGAAGCGGTTGCGGCCTGGCTAAGCGAATTCCTCGATCATCCTTGCCGCCTCGTGCGCATCGGCCGCCATGCGCATCAACGGCCCAAGCTCAATCCGCTCCATGTCGTGTCCGTTCATTCACTGCGCATTCTGAACCAACTGATGGAGGCTCAAGGGGCCGTCACAATTGAACTCGAGCGCCTCCGGCCCAACGTTGTCCTTGGCGGCGAGCATGAACCGTTCGCCGAAGAAACTGCGTCCATAATTGGTTTTGAGGGAAGTCAGCTGCTACTGACCCAACCGTGCGTCCGGTGCGAACTGCCCAATATTAGCCGTGTCGACGCCAGTCGGGAAACACAGCCGCTTAAGCTTATCGGCAAAATGAGCAAACAGCGACCCGCCAGCAAGCCAGCAAGTTTTGGCACTTACGTCCGTGCGGTTGGTCCCTGGCTTAGGACCGGAATGCTCTCGCGCTGAGCCAAAAGCCACAACTTCCATTAGGAGGCAAGGCGAAAAAAGAAAAGACGGGCACGAGGCCCGCCTTTTCCGATATTTGCCGAACCGAGATTAACGGAGCAGCTGGAGCACGCCCTGGTCGGCCTGGTTGGCCATCGACAGGG
>NZ_JBEPOL010000017.1:0-52622 GCF_040546795.1 Devosia sp. UYZn731 | reverse complement strand
AAACCGGTCATCACCTTATGGGTGCCCGCGTCCCCGCTCAGGTCGTGGTTGTACCGGTAATCGACCCGAACCAGCCAGCCATCACCAACATCGGCTTCTAAGGTGGCTCCAACCGAGAAAAAGGCATCCGTATCGAAGCTATGGCCCAGGCCAGCTGTGCCAAAAACATTGATGGTGTCGGTTAGACCAAAGCCAGCCCGAATGTCCCCTTCAAGGGTGACTTCGCCACGAGTTGCTGCAAACGCCACTGCTTCCACCCCAAGAAGCAAATCTGCTGCCGAAAAGGTGTTGCCGATCACCAGCCCGATGCCAAGCCCGTTATCTGCACCACGAGAATAGCCCGACAGGATACCAGCGTAAGCCCCGCTATGACCTTGGCTCACATAGTTGGTGGGCAATGGGGGAAGCTCCGGCAATGTGGGCATCGATCCAGCCGAGGCGGTTCCAATCGGGGCCAGCATCAAACAACCAATAGACAGAACCAAGCGAAGCATGAAAACACCCTTATGATCCAAGTTAGCTTCTCTGATTATGGTTTCCACGAGCTTAACGGCCGCGGTCACAGCCACGATTCAGAAGCCCCTTGAGCAAACGGAGCAGGATGACTTCGGCCCAACATGATTGACCGCCGATGTCTAGAAGCGGGGCGTCAGGCTCTATGGCTCCAACAAACTGCATGATGAGCTACCAAACCAGGAGGAGAAGGCGGCAACCCTCTCTTCACCGTATTGGCGGTTATAGCGACGGACCGTTTTTGTGAAGAGCCGAGATAATGCTTTGGCAAGCTCGGCGGCTGAATACTTCAGCAGGCAAGAAAGTGAAGCGGTTCCGCGGCGGACGACCTCAGACGGTTCGACTAACTGGAAACATGCAAATAGCGCACTCGAAGGTAGCGGCAGTGGGATTGAGAATAGCAGCAACTTCAGCGCCAACGGTAATGGCAATGGCCGCTGCGAAGATGGCGACGGACGTGGGCGCAGCAATGGTGGGCAAGTGGTGAGACCCCTTGCCGTGCGGCACTGGAACGCAATCAGTGGCGGCGTCATCGCGTTCGCCTGCGTCTTTGTGGTGTGGGTAGCCTCTCTTTTGGGTGGCCTGGCGCCGATCGACCAGGCAATTCGTACCTGGCGTTTTCAGGCCACAGACCGCGCGCCGTCTGGCGAGACGCTGTTTGTCGATATCGATTCAAAAAGCCTGACGAACGTCGGCGTCTGGCCCTGGCCGCGGCAAGTCCATGCGGCAATTCTTGATCGGCTCATGAGCCTAGGCGCTGCTGAAGTTGTGTTCGATATCGACTTCAGCAGTGCATCGACGCCACAGGGTGACCTGGCACTAGAACAGGCACTACAACGGGCCGGGGGATACGCGTTCCTCGCCGCATTCCAGCAGACCACCAGCGCTGGTGAAATTGTTCTTAACGGCCCATTGCCGCGCTTTGCAGCGCAGGCCAACTCGGTCCTGGTCAACGTGGATGGCGATGGCACCAGTTTGCTGCAGTCCGTTCCTACGGGGCTTCCCGAACTCGGCATTCCGTCTGTGGCACAAGCGCTGGTTCCGGCGGCGCCGGCATCGGGCCCAACCCTGATGATGGATTTCGGGATCGATCTTGAGAGGATCGCCCGGATCAGCGCTTCTGAAGTGCTTTCGGGAACCCCTGATCCAGCACTGTTCGCCAATAAGCAGGTGATAGTCGGCGCCAGTGCCATCGAGCTGCGCGACTTTTTTCAGGTGCCTCGCTTTGGCGTCATCCCCGGACCGCTCGTACAGCTCGAGGCAACGGAAACACTGAAGGCAGGGCGTCTGCTCACCGATTTGGGATCGCTGCCGGCTCTCCTGCTATCCCTTCTGGCCGCGGGTGCATTCGTGCAGGCGCGGCGTCGCCAAACGCCACTCGGTGTTCTGGCCGCGGCCGGCGCCGGCTTCATCGTTTTGGTCGAAATCCTGGCTTGGCTGGCGCTTCGGGAAAAGGGGGCGGTGCTCGCCACAGCGCTGTTCCAATTTTCGATCGGACTGTTGGTATTGTCGGGCCTGTTGAACGAACGGGCGTTGCGGTGGCGCGAATTCCTACGCCAGCAAGGGCGCCTGGCCTATCTCGCGACGCATGATCTCAGTTCTGGTGCCATTTCGCGTCAGGCGCTCGTTGATGCGTTGGATTCTGAGCTTACAAGCGGTAAGCCCGCCAGCGTCGTGCTGGTGCATCTGGGTCGGCTGGATGCGGCCATCGCTAGCCTTGGCCATGACGTCGGCGAACAAGCCGCAGCCCATGTGGCTCAACGTCTCGAGCAACACTTGGCTATCAAGCCGGCCCGGATCGGCTCGGACCTGTTTGCCTGGAGCCGCCCAGACGCGCTGAATCCGGAGCAGTTGACAGCGTTGTGCCGGTGGATCGCCAGTGCGCTGGACCAGCCGTATCTTATCGACGGCCACGTTATCATCCTCGACACGCGCTATGGCGCAACTGCAGTGAGCAATGGCGACTATTCGGCTGCGGAATTGCTGCGGCAGTCCGACGTCGCTCTGGGCGAAGCTCGGATCCAGAACGCAAAAGCCTTGGCGTTTAGTGCTGACCAAAGTGAAAGGATAACCCAGCGGCGCCTGAAAGACATCGCCTTGCGGCAAGCCCTGGAACGAGACGAATTCTACTTGCTGTTCCAACCCCAAATCGACCTGGCGACCAATAGGTTGGTCGGGGTCGAGGCGCTGGTCCGCTGGAAGAACGCAGAGCTGGGGGCGATTTCGCCTGCCGACTTCATCCCCCTGGCCGAAGAAACCGGCCTGATTGTCAGGCTAGGCGATTGGATCATGCATGAGGCCTGCCGCCAAGTGGCACTCTGGTCATGGGACGGAAGGCTGTCCATCAACGTCTCATCGGTGCAGTTTCAACTGGGAGACGTTATCGCCAGCCTGACAAGCGCCCTGTCCAAATCCGGATTCCCAGCGCGGCGCCTTGACCTTGAGATTACCGAAAGCCTTTTTATTAAAGACGATCCCTCGATCCTCGGCGCGTTGGAAACGATTCGACGCATGGGGGTCAGCATTGCGCTGGACGATTTTGGCACCGGATACTCGTCGCTGAGCTATCTGACACGCCTGCCGATCGACAAGCTCAAGATTGACCAGGCCTTCGTTCGCCCGCTCCCCGATACACATAACGAGGCCATAGTGGAAACAATCATCTTGATGGCAAAGCGACTGGGCAAAACCGTTGTTGCCGAAGGCGTGGAAACCGCTCACCAACGCGACTATTTGGCGGCTTTGGGCTGCGAAATTGGCCAAGGGTACCTGTTCGGACGTCCGTCGTCCCCCGAAGTCCTTGGTCTTGAGCCGAGTTCCCACGAAGTAGCGGCTGCACCGGCAACTCCTGCAGGACCCGCCGCTAGCGCCGAGTCATGACTAGCGGTGGACCACACCACTCTGGATTGGAGCGATCAATGCGAGCACTGCATGCCAATGTGGGAAAGCGACATCCGGTTGAATGTAAACCGGTGTGGGTGTCGGCCTGCCATTGCCTCCATTGCCATTAGGCGCCACGGCAGCGCATTCCCTTGTGAAACGACGCTCCATCTGCGCGACCATGCCGAGAACCTTTAGCACGATATGCCCCATCTCATCCCGCGCCAAAACGTAGGGGTCCAGCACGGTCACGAACGCCTCCGCTGTTCGCATTCGTGGATCAGTTTGAGGGCGCCACGGCTGTCGCGCCCGAGCTGATCAAGCCGGGCAACCACGTTCGTCGCCCGGTCGGAAAATTCAATCACAGTTTCCAGTTCGACCCGTCCCTCGCCGCTGCCGCCCGAGTTTTTCTGCAACCGCACGATCTCGCAGTCCTCGGCTCGAGCTTGGCAATCTGTATCTCAGGGTTCGTATGATGCGGCCCATAAGTCACCTCATACCTAAAGCCTGAGGCTACACTGTCGCCAATAATCGATTTTCAACGGACACTTGGCGCTCGTTGGTCGGGTCGTCTATGCTCACTGGACCGACACTCATGGGTACAGCGTGGAAATTTTTGAATGGGTCATTATTCTGCTGCTGGGCGCAGCTTTGCTGTCGGCGCTGGCCGCGAGGCTGTCTCTGCCGTACCCCTCGCTGCTGGCGTTGGGTGGGGCCGGGTTGGCATTCCTGCCAGTCGGGCCGGAATGGAGCCTTGATCCCCGATTGGCTTTGACGCTGTTCGTTGCCCCGGTTCTGCTTGACGCCGCCTATGACTCGTCGCCGCGGGATTTGCTGCGCAACTGGCGAACGCTGATTGGTCTCGCCCTGTTTGCCGTTATCGTATCGACCATCTCAGTTGCGGTGCTGGTCAAATGGCTCGTGCCAGATATGAGTTGGCCGGTGGCGATTGCCTTGGGCGCAATTGTCGCGCCGCCCGATGCAGCAGCGGCATCCGCCGTGCTGCGCAAGCTGCCGATGCCGCATCGACTGCGTATGGTGTTGGAAGGGGAAAGCCTAATCAATGACGCGAGTGCATTGTTGATA
Source organism: Devosia sp. UYZn731 (assembly GCF_040546795.1). Taxonomy (NCBI): domain Bacteria; kingdom Pseudomonadati; phylum Pseudomonadota; class Alphaproteobacteria; order Hyphomicrobiales; family Devosiaceae; genus Devosia; species Devosia sp. UYZn731. The sequence goes on along the minus strand of NZ_JBEPOL010000017.1, from coordinate 48,143 downwards.
TACCGGTTCGCTATTGTCGCGGCGATGACGGGCGGGATGGAAACGGCGAAGTTCTTTCCCGAGCTGCTCATTACCGTGGTTGGCAGCCTCGCGCTTGGTGGTGGGGCTGGCTTCCTGTTCCAGCGCTTCATGCGGCACATCTTCAAGGATGTACCCACAGCGGTCATTTCCCAGTTCGCCATGACGTTCGGGCTGTGGACGCTGGCTGAGTATCTCGGATTGTCGGGGATTTTGACCATCGTAGCCAACGCCATGATAGTGGCTCGCTTTGGACGGTTGAACACCGCCGCTCGCATGCGAGTGCCGACCTTTGCGGTCTGGGAGACCGTCGTCTTCGTCCTCAATGCTTTTGCCTTCATGTTGATCGGAATGCAGATCGGGCCAATTTGGGAACGTCTTCCGCCCGAAACTCGCTCCGGGAGCCTGCTGACGGCAGTGGCGGTGCTGGCCTGTGTCGTGAGTGTCCGGTTCGCTTGGATCTTCGCTTACAGCATCATCGTGCGCGCGCTGCGCCTTGATCCGACTAAGCGTGGCGTGCGCATGGCGGACACGCTGAAAGGGTCGGCGGTTCTGTCATGGGCTGGCATGCGTGGCATCGTCACTCTCGCAGCTGCCTTCGCCATTCCGCTTACCTTGGTCGACGGCACACCTTTTCCCTATCGCGACCTAATACTACTGTGCGCGTTCGTGACGGTATTGGGCACATTGGTGATACAGGGCCTGACGCTGGGTCCGCTGATCCTGGCGCTAAAACTTCCCAGCGACGATCCGGTGGCGACCGAAGTCAGTTGGGCGCGGGCTGACGTTTATGCTGCGGGGCTTGCGGCCATCGCGTCAGATAGCAGTGACGAAGCCGAGCAGGTGCGCCGCGAATACCAAATGAGGCAGCCCGCGAACGCGGGTGAGGAGAAGCCTCTGGATGAGCTGCCAGGCAACTCCCTGCGGCGAGCAGTACTGGATGCCGCCCGTAATCGATCCGACCAGCTTCGCATTACCGGCAAGATCGGCGACGAGGCGTTCAGAACGCTTGAGGCGGAATTGGACTGGTCGGAGCTGGGCGCAGGCGGTCTGCGGGACTAGCCTCCTCAGACGCCATGGCTTGGTACTGCGTCGGGAATTGCCATGTTTGCGCCCAATTATCGGCAAATGCTGATCCCTGAGCGAAAATGGGACGACACAGAAGCGTCTCGGAATCGTGTGCCACGGCACGCGGACCCCCGAACTCGATGATGCCTGATAAATGCAGGCCAACGCAACCGCTGGCCGCCGATCAAAATCGTTATCACTTCTGGTCTTAGGAAGGTCAACCACGACGAACTCCCCGTTGAGGCCAAGTTTTTTGGCCAGCCATACAGCCCTGACGAGATCGTTATAGCTCTGAGACAGATGTCCCGCTCCGGTTAAGTCATCCAGCTTGATTTCAATGAAGCGTTCTGCCGGCTGCACCCATCAGTTCGTCGCGCCGATCACTTTGTTCCAATCATTAACCCCATCGTCAGTCTCCAGGCCCAGAGTTGGGGCAGGAGACCCAAATGGAATTGATCTGGCACTCGCTTATCGGCAATCTCGCCGTCAGCGCCCTCACGATTTCGATATGGGTGCATATCAAACGCCACCTAGGCGACCGACTGCTTCCCCTAAAGACAGTCATTTTCGGCGGCCTTTTGGGCACGGGCTCCGTCGCGACCATGCTTCTATCAATCGAGATACACCCCGGTGCCTATTTTGACCTGAGATCCTCATTAGTCGGAACGGCGGCGTTGTTCGGAGGGCCGTTCGTCGCGGTTCTCAGCCTGCTGCCTCCCCTTCTCTACCGCCTCTACTTGGGTGGCCAGGGGGCTCTGGCCGGCAGCATAGCGCTGGCCGCGAGTTCTCTCATGGGACTGGCGGGTCATTTATGGTTCCGGGGGAAAGCCGTTAGGCTTTGGGGCGTCATCCTGCTGTCATGCGGCATCGCGGGATTCACGTTCCTCAGCCTTCAGCTTATCCCCGACATCGCGAGCCAAAGCGCATGGCAGACCGTGGCAGTGCCGGTGTGTCTGCTCAGTTTCGCCGCCACGCTCGTGTCCGGATACTTCATCCTCGCGGCCAGCGCAGAGGCCTCCGAGAGGGAGGTCATCACCGCCGCATTCGTCCAGACCCCTGACTTCGCTTACGTCAAGAACCGGAAGAGCCAGTTCGTGGCGGTCAACACTGCGACCGCGACCTTCAACGGCTTTGCGGAACCAGGTGAGATGGTCGGCTTGACCGATTTCGACATCACCGACGCCGATCGCGCTCGCCAGCTTTACGGTGCCGAACAGGACAGCATGAAACACCGTAGCTCCATCACCGATGTCGAGGAAATGATGACGAATACGAACGGTGAGGACCGGTGGTATTCGACGTCCAAGACGGCCCTCATCAGTCATGAGGGCGAGGTAATCGGCATCGCGGGCGTGACCAGAGACATAACCCGCGACAAGCAGATCGCCGCCGACCTTCGGGAAAGCCGCAACCGGCTAAGCTACGTGATGACCGAAATGGCTGACGGCATAGCGCTCTTCCACAAAGAGGGAACGCTGATGTTTCTGAATGACCGCTATCGCGACTTGTTTCCGCTGACCAAGGCTGTCCGGCGGCCGGGCATGGACCTAAGGGACATCTTGCAGGCAGTTCAGGACACTGGCGAGCAGTTGGGATTGCCTGACGATCGCAGCGCCTGGTCCGACGCGGCGATGGGTGCTCTCAAGGACGGTGGGAACGAACAGATACAAATGTTCGACGGACGCTGGCTCAACTTGCGCACCCGTCCAACGCTCGAGGAAACTGCCATCGTCATCGTCTCAGACATCTCCGATGCCAAGAGCCTAGAACTTGATCTGCGGTCGACGACAGAGAAACTCCAGCACCTGTCCGAGGTGGACGCGTTGACCGACCTGCCAAACCGGCGAACCTTCGACGCCGTCCTTGCAAGGGAAATCGCCCGGACCGACCGCAGTGGCACGCCGCTCAGCCTCCTCATGATCGATGTCGATAAGTTTAAGGCTTACAACGACGCCTATGGACACCCGGCGGGAGACGAATGTCTCCGCACAGTCGGACGTTGCATGAAGGAGGCAGTCAATCGCCCCATGGACCTCGCCGCCCGTTATGGTGGGGAGGAGTTCGCCGTTGTGTTGCCCGATACCGACGAAGACGGGGCTTACCACATTGCGCTGACAATCGCCAAACGCCTCCGCGACGCGAACCTGCCTCATGGGGCCAGCGAGAAAGGTCGCGTCACCGTCAGCATCGGCGCTGCTTCCTATTGTGAGGGCCAGCACCAGCGGACCGCCGTCGACCTGATATCCAGGGCCGACCAAGCGCTATATGGCGCCAAGGCGGCGGGCCGCGACCGCGTCAATGGCCGCATCACTCCCGAAGCTAGGGAAATGGTCCGTTGATCAGGCGGTTGACGGGGCAACTAAATACATGGAAAGGCGTTTGTAACGGTTGCGCAAACGGCGACGCACGGGGGCAGTCATCAGCGAATTCAATCCAAAATCCACTAACGCTGTGGGGATGAGAGCCCTCATCGATAGTCACGACTGGGGCAATACGCCACTCGGCGAACGCGTGCATTGGCCCTCCACCCTCCTCACTCTGCTCGATGTTGTGCTGAATTCCGCTCAGCCAATGTTTCTAGGCTGGGGACCAGAGCGTATTTGGCTTTATAACGATGCCTTCATCCCTATTCTGGGCAGAAAGCACCCTTCGGCCCTCGGTCAACCCAGTGCGACGGTATGGGCCGAGGCCTGGACCGACCTGCAACCCCTGTTCGATCAGGTTTTTGCCGCGCAGTCGGTCCATATGGACGATATCGGCCTGATGCTCGATCGGCTTGGCAAACTTGAAGAGGCCCACTTTTCGTTCTCCTACAATCCGGTCCTTAGTGGCGGGCTCGTCGAAGGACTGTTCGGCGTCTGTACAGAGACCACTAGCCGCTACGCCGCAGAACGGCGAGAGCGGGTGGCGACCGAGCGGCAGCGGCGCTTGTTCGAGCAGGCGCCAGGCTTCATCATCATCATGCGCGGCAACGAGCATGTGGTCGAATTCATCAACGACGCGCACCGAGAGGTCTTCAATAGCGCCGACTGGATCGACCGCACCATCCGCGATGCGTTCCCTAGCATCGAAGGTCAGGGTTTCTTTGAGGTCCTAGACGACGTCTATGCCACGGGCCGTACGTTTGAAGCCCAGGGAGCCCAGGTCCGCTATCGCCGTACTCCCGACGGTCCGGAAGAAACTCGATACCTGACCTTCATCTATGCGCCGCTCTATGATGACGACGGCACGATATCCGGGATTTTCTGCGAGGGCTTCGATGTCTCTGAAGGATACCTGTCGCAGCGCCGCGCGGCCGCGCTAGTCGAACTCAATGACAGGTTAAGGGCGATCGAAGACCCGGAAGCTCTCGCCTATGCGACTGCGGAGATACTGGGCAAGCTGTTTGACGTCAGTCGCGCGGGCTACGGCACAATCGACACGCGCGCGGAAACGATAAGCATCGAACGGGACTGGAATGCATCGGGCATCCAAAGCCTGGCCGGCGTGTTGAAGTTCCGTGACTATGGATCCTACATCGAGGAATTGAAGCGGGGCATCACCGTTATCTGCGAGGACGCCGAAACCGACCCGCGCACCGCGGAGATGGCGGGCGCACTTGAGGCGATCAGCGCGCGTTCCTTCGTCAATATGCCGGTCACCGAACAGGGCGATTTCGTCGCGCTGCTCTATCTCAACCACGAAGATGCCCGTGAGTGGTCAACCGATGAAGTGGCCTTTATCCGCGATGTCGCCGAACGGACCAGAACCGCCGTCGAGCGACGGCGGGCCGAGGCGACCCTGCGCGCCAATGCGGCCCGATTGACCTTTCTCGACAGGTTGGGGCGCCAAACTGCCAGCAGCGAAGATGCCGACGAAATCCTGGCCATCACGACGCGTGCCGTTGCGGAGCACCTCGGCATCTCCAATTGCGCTTACGCCGACATGGATGAAGACCAAGATGGCTTCACCATCGCGGCGATTGGGCCATGCCAGGATCACCATCGATCGTCGGGCATTATAGTCTCGCCGATTTCGGAGAACTGGCAGTCCGGAATTTGGGAGCGGGCGAGCCACTGATAGTCAACGACAATTTGGTCGAGCTTGCACCGCACGAGGCGAAGACCTTCCAGGATATCGGCATCGCGGCGACCATCTGCATGCCACTGGTCAAGGACGGGCGGTTGACGGCCTTGATGGCAATTCATGATCGGACACCCCATACGTGGTCCCGCGACGAACTGGCGGTAATCCGTGAAGTCACGGAACGATCCTGGGCCCACATCGAGCGGGTGCGGTCCGAGGAGGAGCGTCGGGCCAGCCTGCAGGCGCTGGCAGACCTCAATTCTACCTTGGAAAGCCAGGTCAACGAACGTACCCAGGAGCTAATGGCGGCCGAGGAGACGTTGCGGCAGTCTCAGAAGATGGAGGCCGTTGGACAGCTTACGGGTGGCTTGGCTCACGACTTCAACAATATTTTAGCCGGTATCGGGGGCAGTCTCGAACTCATGCAGACGCGGCTGGCGCAAGGCCGGATATCCGACCTGGACCGCTATCTGACCGGCGCCCTGGGCGGCGCCAAGCGTGCGGCATCCTTGACCCAACGCCTCCTGGCGTTCTCGCGGCGCCAGACGCTCGATCCCCAACCGGCTGACTTAAACCGCCTGGTCGTCGGCCTGCACGACTTGATCAATCGCAGCGTCGGCCCGGAGATTGAGGTTGAGGTTGCAGGTGCCGGTGGGCTCTGGACCACATTCGTCGACGTGGGCCAACTGGAAAATGCCCTGTTGAACCTCTGCATCAATGCACGCGACGCTATGCCGGATGGCGGCAAGCTCACTATTGAAACCGCCAATCGCTGGTTCGACGAGCGCGCGGCTAAGGAACGTGGCTTGGCCCCCGGCCAGTATGTTTCGCTCTGCGTCAGCGATACAGGCACGGGCATGTCGGACGAAACCATGGCGAGGGCCTTCGATCCTTTCTTCACCACCAAGCCGACAGGTCAGGGAACGGGGCTCGGCCTTTCCATGGTCTATGGCTTTGCTGGTCAATCCAACGGCTCGGTGCGCATTTATTCCGAGCTTGGTCAGGGTACCATGGCCTGCATCTATCTGCCGCGCCATGCCGGAGAAATGGGAACCCAGGACATTCTGCCCGACCTGAGCGCCGCGCCACGCTCGAGCGGACATGAAACCATCCTGGTGGTAGACGACGAACCCCTGGTCCGAATGGTCGCCGTCGAGATCCTCGATGAGCTTGGCTACAACGTCATCGAGGCAGGAGACGGGCCGCAAGCGCTACGGATCTTGAACTCAAACCGCGTTATCGACCTATTGGTGACCGACGTCGGCCTCCCTAATGGCATGAACGGACGACAGCTCGCCGATGCCGCCCGGGCCGGCCGGCCGCGATTGCAGGTCCTGTTCATCACGGGCTATGCCGAAAATGCCGTGCTCAACCACGGGCACCTAGCGCCAGGAATGCACGTGATGACTAAGCCCTTTGTGGCAGAGACTTTCGGCAGGCGGGTACGCGAACTTATCTCCAAGTCATAGATCCTCAGACTGGACCTGCGAGCCGTCAATCCATTCCCGCGACGGAAGAGGGCTACTGCGCCCTGCCTGCTCCTGAAGGGCGACCGTTAAAACGTACGCCGTTCGCCACCACGCGGTCGATGCCCGAAAGGGGGTGGCTAGGGGACTGGCCGCTAATAGTTCCCGAACTTGGAAACCAGACATATGCCCCAGCAACGTGCTGCTGGGCGAGAATAAGCTTTACTCCGCTGCTCATTACCAGGAATCCTCTGACTGAGACGCAAACATCCTAAATCAGATCTTCAGCTTTGCTCGCAGCGAACTCGCTTATAAACGGAACAATGGTTTGCAAGTAGGAGGTGACTTGGCCGTCAGCGCTGGGCACGGGGAAGGAAACGATCCACCGCAGGTTGCAGCTGATTTCCCTGCCCCAGCGATCCGTAACAGGGGTCGCCTCAAGGAGGTCATCGGTTAGACGCAAACTGCAAGTGTCTGGTTACGTCTGATCCACGTTGCGCGGTCCTGGACAAAATGGGCGTAGGAGAACACGCCACCGAACTCCTTATGCAAGTACACGAAGCCTGGCTGCCCCTCTGTCCGGGCTCCAAGCCTATAGGTTTCCGGGTCTCTGGTTGGCTGAAGAAAAAAGCCACTCGGCGCGTAGAGCGCAGAGTAGGATAAAAGATCAGATTGCATGAACAAGCTTGAGCCGCCTTTGGTGACACCAAATTCGATCGTGCCCAGATCGGGCACCGTAAGCTCGCAGAAATCTGCCGACACCCAAATCTCATCGCTCGCTAGAAGATCTTCAAATGCCCTACTGCACGCGGTCAAAGCGTTTTGGAATTGCAGATCTACACTCTGAGCAGCCTGAGCCAGAGCCGTTGCGCCATACGTGGTGGTAAGAATTATTCCCAAAAGCCAAGCTGCGTTCATGCTGCTTCTACCAGTCCGTTCGAGGAGGAACGTCTCCCAGGGTAGCCAATCAATCACTTTAGATATGAGCTAGATCTGCCTCGGTGGCAGCTTGGAGGCTGATCTGCTCGGCAGTGCGAGCTGTTATTGAACGGCTGAAATGGGGTCGGGAACTGCCATTCCACCCTCACCTTATGCCAATTGTCGTCGGTGGGTTGCGGTTCTCCTTCCAGAGAACTGCCATCCTCTAGCGGCTGTGAGGCATGACCGAGATGGGGTGGAAGACTGAGCTATGGCGCGAATGAGTGAAATAGGGCAGTAAAGCCCTGATGCCCGCGTCCACCCGACAGCTTATCCGCTCGACATCCGTGTTCCTGCTTGTCGGGTTCGTGGCCCTCATGGCGATCGTCGGCACGAACTTCTGGCTGGGGGAACGGGCGCAGGCCTATTTTGCTGACGCCATGGGCGCCCGCGATACGCGCGTTGCTGCCGTGGAACTGCGCAATGCGATGCAGACGGCGGAATCCAGCCAGCGCGGCTTCATCATTACCGGCAATGAAATCTACCTTGCGCCATATCAATCGGCCAAGGCGCAGGAACAGCGATATCTGCTGGCTCTGCAATCGCTGTTGCTAGCCTATCCCAATGCGGGCGCGACACTCAGCCGCCTGTCGGAAATCCTCGCTACAAAATACGATGAATTTGATCGCACTATTGCCCTCAAGCGGGATGGGCGGGACTACGACGTCATTGCCATCATCCGAACGAACAGCGGCAAGGCGCTGACCGACGAAGCCAACGTCTTTTTCGCCGGCATAATCGGGATGGCCGACAGCCGCCTGACGGCCGGCGTTGCCGAGCAGAGCGCCAATGCAGCATGGCTTCGGCTTGTCTCGGGGATCGGCGCGCTGGTCATCGTGGCAGTGGTCGGCGGGGCGGCCTATGGTATTACGCGATATACGCGAGAGCTGCGCGAGACCGGCAACGAAGTCACTGCACTCAACAACGAGCTTGAGCAGCGTGTCTCGAAAAGAACGGCCGACCTTGCGATCGAGCGAGACCGGGCCGGAGTCCTGCTGGCCGAGGTCAACCACCGTGTGGCCAACAGCCTGTCGCTGGTGTCGTCCCTGATAACGCTGCAGTCGCGGGCGGTCGCGGACCAGTTGGCCAAGGACGCACTGGCCGAAACGCAGGAGCGCATCTTCGCCATCTCGCTTGTTCATAAGCGGCTTTATGGTTCTGCCGATGTGCGGTCCGTGCAGCTCGATGAATATCTGACGGGGTTGCTGGAACATCTGAGCACCTCGCTGCGTGGCCAAGGACATGGCGTGTCCTTGTCGTTTGCCATCGAGCCGATCCACCTGGATACCGACGCGAGCATCAGCCTAGGTGTGATCATCACCGAACTGGTGACCAACGCGTTTAAGTATGCCTATCCCGACGGGGTCGGCGAGGTTCGCGTTCGCCTCGGCAAAGGCGGCGAACGGATCGAGCTGACGGTCGAAGACGACGGTGTTGGCCGCGCCGAGGGCGCACCAGCCAAGGGGACTGGCGTCGGCACCCGCATCGTCAAAGCGATGTGCATGAGCCTATCGGCAACTATCGAATACCGCGGCCGCCAGCCCGGCACGGCCGCTCATTTGAGTTTCACTCCGAAATCGCCTTCGTCCGCTGCCTTAGAGTAGACCGGCACGCCGGATATGTGAAAAGGTCCGCCAGAAGAAACGCGCCATCGGCGCAGCGGCGAGGGACGAATGTCATTGTATCGAAGCGTTCGGCGGCGCCTCGCCGTGCCCATGGCGCTTGTGCTCGCCACGATGATCGGCGTCAATGCCGCAACCGCTCAAGAAGGGCCGCCTGGCATCACGCAGCGCACGGTGTTTCCGGCCTTCAATCCTTCTGCACCAATGTGCACCCCGCCGAAGGGCGTTTCGCGGGTGCTGGCATATGTGCAGGAAAACCAGCGTGATTTCTTGCAAGGCATTGGCTACGGGCTGGAGATGGCAGCCAAGAATCGTGGTCTTGAGTATCGTCACAGCGTCACCGACGATGACATCGCTAAGGCACTGCAGCAGATAGCGACGTTTCGCGAGGCGAAGGTCGGCGGCCTGGTCGCCACATCCTCGGATCCTGCTGCGATCAGCAAAAGCCTGCAGCAGGCCATTTGGGCGGGCATTTTTGTCGGCACGGTGGTTCCGCCTCCGGCGACCTTGCTGCTCAATGCACCGCAATATGCGACCGGCAAAGCTCTCACCGACGCCGCTATCGCCCACATCAATGCGCACCTCGGCGGCAAAGCCAATGTGGTTCTGCTAACGCAGGACAGCATGGAATATCTGACGCCGCGGTTCGAGGCGATGCGGGACGGCTTCAACGCCCTGCCGGGCGTTACCATCGTTGCCGATATAGCGCCAAATCCCGTGAGCAAAGAGGGCGGCTTCGCGACGATGAATACTATCCTTCTGGCCAATCCAAATATCGACGTGGTTCTGGGGGGCGATGCCGTGGTGCTCGGTGCGCTTGATGCTCTGCGCGCGGCCGGAAAGGATCGTCCAGACCAGTTTTTGGGCGGCATCGACGGTGAGGCCGCAGGGGTGGCCGAAATCATCAAGGGTGACAGTCCATACAAGGCCAGCATCGCCCTATCTTCGCCGGTGTTTGGCTACGCGATGGGGCAATTTGCTGCGGACTGGCTAGACGGCAAAAGCGTGCCGCAGGCTATGGACATCCTTCCCGTCGCGTTGACGGCCGACAATATCGCGCAATATCAAGTTGACCTGGCCGATCCAGCTGCCGCTTTTGCCGATCCCGTCAGGCGCGATTCCTATCTCAAGATGTATGGAAACATCTGCTTTGATACGCGCGACCGGTACGTCAACTTTCCCTGGTCATCCGAACTGAAAAATTGAACGGCCCGTGCAGCGTGTTCCGGAGCGTCTGCCATCAACCCGACCTCGGCGAACGCGTTGAGTTCGGTTCGACAGTCCACAACTTGAAATCGCTTGGTCATTCGAACCCTAGATTGAATATGGGCGAGGCCCCTCCCCTCCCGAGAGCGATCGGCAGCCTCTTCCGCCGCCGGAGGGTAAGCCGCGGCAACTGCTTAAATCCCGCCGCTGCCTTGACGATACTGGATTCCGAGACTGAGGTTTCGACCTCAACCGTGCGGGCCACCGATTGGCCTCACCTTGGCACCTGGATCAACCGAGGCGATGCTGCGGTCACGGCCTTGGTGTCCCCAGGAGTGCTCATGAGCAAGGCAATGAACGCAACCTACGAACCTCTCCTGGCCGCGGAAGGCCGAGGAATGGCGCTGGCATCCCAGGGCCGATTAAAGGGAGGAAGCGGGCGAGCTCAAACAGGTCTGCTCTTCTGGATCGTAGCGAGAAGACATCGTATTCTTCGAGCCCCGATGCAACAGAGCTTCAGGCGTCGGCCTTCGGCTGCCGGCTGAAACCGGTCGGTCCTTACTCGACCATATCTGCCATTCGCTCCCGAAATTCGGTACCCCGATAGCTGCCGTCGGCGAGTGGCGGATTGCTGCTCTGCGCCCATATCGGCCATTGGTCCCACTGAGCTTCACCCCATCACGGGACATGCCGGTAGACCGCCACGATGGTTTTTGTGCACGCCAAAGCCCCTTTGTCTCGTGCTATCAGTCAAGAATTGTGGCCAGGGTACGCACGCCTGAGCGAAGGGCGGACTCGGGCATGTTGGCATAGCTGAGCAGAAGGGTGCTCTCTTCGGGCGCACCGCCTAGATAGTGTCGGCGCAGAAAGCCCAGGCCCATGTCGCGCTTCTTGGCTCTCTCGATGATGGCCTCTTCATTGAGGCGCCGAGGAAAACGGACGGCCGCGTGAAGGCCCGCCGAAATGCCGCTGACCTCAACCTCGGGCAGCTCTGCCCGGAGGGCTACGAGGAGCGCCTCGCGGCGATCCCGGTAGAGGGCGCGCATCTTGTGTAGATGGCGGTCGAAGTCGCCGGTGGTGATGAAATGGGCCATAGCGAATTGGTCGATGCGGCTGCGGCCATAGTCGATCTGCCGCAGTTCGTCTTCGAGCAATAGCAGAAGTTCGGGCGGCACCACCATCCAGCCCAGACGCAGCGCCGGGGCCAGCGTTTTGCTCGAGGTGCCTGCGTAAATGACGTGCTCTGGAGCAAGACCCTGCAACGCGCCGACCGGAGCCCGATCATAGCGGAACTCGGCATCGTAGTCGTCCTCCACGGCAACGGCGTTCCTCTCCTGCAACCAACTCGCCAGTGCTAGCCGACGCGGGCCACTCATCACCACGCCCGTAGGATATTGATGAGCCGGCGACAGCAGTACCGCCTGCGCCTTACTCCTAGCGAGCGCGGCAACGTCGATGCCGGCTTTATCTACTGCAACGGGGATCAACGTGAAGCCTGCGGCGATCCAGACGTCACGGTCGGCGTAGCCCGGCTCTTCGACCGCGAGCTGAGTCACGCCACGGCGGGACAATGCCCTTGCCAGCAAAGTCCGAGCCTGTTCGAAGCCACTGGTGATCAGGATCTGGCGCGGGTCGGCGCTGACGCCGCGCACACGCCCGAGATATTCCGCCAAGGCCTGGCGCAATGGCCAGACGCCGAAGCGTTGCCTGTAACCGAAGTCGTTCGGCGTCATTGCCTTGAGCGCAGCCTCTACCGCTTTCAGCCAACGCGCGGAAGGAAAGGTCGACAGGTCCGGGATGCCGGGCCGGAAGTCATAGCGGAAGATTTCGGTAGAGAAGCTCTCGGGCGGCAAGTCCCGGACTTGCTGCAAGGGCGCCGTATCGGCCACCCGTGCCGCTGCTCCCTGTCGCAGTGCGAGATAGCCCTCGGCGGCGAGCTGGGCATAGGCCTCCATGACCAAGGGCCGCGAGATGCCGAGACGGCGGGCGAGGTCGCGTGTCGAAGGCACCTCGCTTCCCGGCCGCAGTGTGCCTCCCCGGATGGCATCACGCATTTGCCGTTCGACCTGTGCGTGCAAGGATTCGTGACCGTTCCGGTCCACGCTCATCAGGAGTTCGAAGCTGCGACTGGACAAGTGTTTGCGTCCCAACTGGTCATTAAATGTCTGCCCAGTCTGTCATATGTTCTTGCGTATTCGCTAGACGAACCACGCGAGATACAAAATGGTCTTCATTGATGTCGCTGTCGATACCATCGTCCACTCTCCACCCGCGGGAATATTCCGCGCCATTGTCAGATGGATCGCTGAGGTGCGCGCCGAGAACAAAAGGAAGGCGACGCTGCAGAGCCTCCTTTTCGCCCCCGAGCATCGCCTGCGCGATCTGGGTTTTGACCGGGAGGAACTGGTCCAGGCACTGCAACGTCGGCACCACTGAGACGCTTTACCACTTTTGCGGCCGAAAACCGCGCAATCGATATTGATAAAGAAGGATTTCCGCTATGCGAAAACTCATTGTCCAACAATGGGCCACGGTGGACAATATTGTAGCCGAGGATGATGGCGGTCTAAGCTTTGTGTCGGCGCAGCCGTATGAACAGACGACCGATCTGGGCATCAAGACTAGCGTGATGGATTTTATCCGAACCGTGGATACGATGATCATCGGGGCCAACACTTACGATATGTCCAAGGACTACTGGCCGTACGCAAAAGATCAGGGCGAGTATGGGCAGACGTTAAACAGTCTCACCAAGTTTGTTGCTTCGACCACGCTGAGACAGGCTCCTTGGGGCGACTTCTCGCCGGCGACCGTGACGTCCGACCCCGTCAAGACCGTGCAGGAACTGCGGCGGCAGGACGGGAAAGACATCATGCTGTGGGGCAGTCTCACGCTCATGAGGGCCATGTTCAGGGCCGGTGTCGTCGATGAGGTTCAGATGCGAATCTGCCCGACGTCGCGAGGGAGCGGGACGCGCCTGTTTACCGAGCAACAGGCCCTTCGACTCATCGAGGGGAGGTCTTTCGACAACGGCGTCCTGCTGCTGCGATACGACGTCCTGCACACCTCTTAACAACCGCCTGCGCAAGTCATTCACACGTCCAGCCGCAACCGGCTGGATCGATTTTCAAAGTTGGCCCATCACAAACCTTTCAAAGGACAATACTCATGGATGAAATCAAGGGCATTGCCCGAGCCCGAATTAAGCCTGGCAAGCTGGAGGAATATAAGCGGCTCTGCGAGCAGGCGATGGAGATCGTGAGGACGCAGGATACCGGCACGCTGCAGTACGAGATTTTCTTCAACCAAGATGAGACCGAGGCGATCGTCTACGAGCGCTATCGCGACATCGATGCGGCGATGGAGCATTTTGCCCATATCGGCCAGCTTATGGAGCCGCTGATGGCGACGGCGGAGGTGACCGGCGAGGTGCTGGGCAAGCCGAGCGAAAAGATGCAGCTTGGGGGAGGCGGACCGAAGCTTTTCACGCCGTGGATGGTTTTTCAGGATTACGAGCCTGCTGCGAAATGAGCATTTCGGTTTCCTAGAGCCCCCGCGGCCGGCCCTCAGGTGAACGAAGTGTTCCTGGCCATGACATTCTGGTAGCCGGCCTGCAACTGAGCGCGAACCGTGCGTCTGCACGACCAGCAGGGGGGCGCCTAGGTGTTCGGCGCGCAACTCGGACATGAACTGCTCCCACATTGCACGCCCGCCCTGCTCGAGCAGGATGGCGCTGACCGGCAGCCATTTGCTGCCCCAGGCGCCAAGGTGGGCCATGAGCGGCAACAGTTCGATGGCCATTTCGCTGAGCCGTAGATCTGCTTCTGCTTCTGCTTGCGCGTAGGGTCGTCGGTTCGCGTCGGCATAGCGCCCTGGCAGGTGGCGCGTCCGCGCGTAACGGAGGAAGAATCGGTTCGCTCAGTTCAACTGCCAATAGCGGACGGTCGGGGCCGCAATCACCGTTTCGGGTGTGTTCCAGTCCTCCCTCGGACGGTTTCGCGCGGCCGAGCAGTCGGTGAACGCCATCGGCGAGTTTCTGCGCCAGCGCCTCAACGACCCCGGCCCCAAATTCATTCAAAGGAGCTTGATCATGACACGCGTATTGTTTGTAGGGCAAAAGGCCGAGACCGTCGACTTTTCCGATCCCCTCCCTGCCACCGGGGTTCGACGCTGAAAAGATCCAAGCGGGCATCAACATCGCCAAGACGACAATGACCGAGCGCCGTTGGGACGGCGACCTGTGCATGATCGCTCCCGACGACACTGGCATCGCCGCATTGGCCGCACAACTGGCGAAGGTGGCCTATGATTGCGTCGTGATCGGTGGCGGCCTGCGCATCCCGCCCAAAGGCCTGGAGTTCTTCGAGAAGGTGGTCAACCCTATTCACCAGGGCGCCCCGAAGGCGGCGATCGCGTTCAACACACGTCCCCAGGATACCGCAGAGGCTACGGCGCGGTGAGTCGGCGCGTATTAACGAGGAGGCGCGGCGTCGTCATGGCGTGGCTCAATGACGTGTCTTGGTCACCGCTTCGGAGGGATGACATGGCTTTAAGAACGCCGAGCTTACCGTCGCCACATAGCGCAGCAGGTCGTGTTTGTCACCGCACCGACAAAAAGTCAGGCACCATTTGATGCTGGAAGGCATGGTCCAGAGTTGGCAATAAGCGACTGGTCGTCGGTACACAGGGGTGCCTGCTTTTGGTAATCGAGAAATCGACCTGAATGGTCGCTATGGAGAGCGTGAGTGCTCAGCCGGTCATGACCCACTCAATACATCTGCGCTCGGATCTCTATTTCCCGAAAAGCCATTCTAGTGGCTAATCTTGCTCCAATCCTGTCAAAGTCAGTGCATCGTCATCGATCGCGGCCTCCCCAACAAGCACTGCGAGGTCCCGCTCGATGCGTCTCAAGGCTGGTTCGCCGATTTTTTTAGCCCAGGCAGCGCGCAACTCATCGAAGATTGCCTCGCCCTCCCGCATCGCTTCTTGCCCTATTGGCGTGACTATCAGCAGTTTTCGCCGATAGTCCGCCGCATCGCTCATGCGCGCCACATAGCCCCGCTCCTCCAAAAGGCCAATGACCTTGGCCGCTGCCTGTTTAGACATCGATAATCGGCGACCCAATTCGGACGCATTGTTTGCCCCGCCCGCAATTGCTCGCATGGCAAACTCTTGACTGGGGCGGAGCTCCGGATAGCCACGCCGTAACAGCTCATCGCCCGCCGCACCGGCCAGTTGCCGGAAGCCGCCAAGAAGAAGCAATGCGAGATCAGCGCCTTTTCTATCCATAGCATCTCGCTACCGCATCTCCTGCAAAAGGACAACCAGTATGTCTATGTCGTTGACATAGACAACCTGGTGGTCTATCTTTAAAAGACAATTCGGTTGTCTAGAGTATTGATATGACACACGCTACTATCTCCGGAGTGACGCATCATCGCGTGGCGCTCAACGGGACCAACCTTCACTATGTCTCTGCAGGCAGTGCGGGCTCGCCGATCTTGCTGGTGCATGGTTGGCCGGAAACCTGGTGGGCCTTTCACAAGGTCATCCCGGTTCTGGCAAAGTTCCATCGCGTCTTTGCCGTCGATCTTCGCGGGTTCGGCGCTTCAGATGTAGCGCAAGTCGGTAACACCAGTGCCACCATGGCCGAAGATCTGCATGCACTGGTCGGCCATGTCGGTCTTGGTCCGGTGCATCTCGCAGCTCAGGACTTCTCTGGCCCGTTGGCATACCGGCTCGCCGCGACTCATCCGCAGGATTTGCTAAGCTTCATCGCCGTAGAAACTGGCTTGCCGGGCTTCGGTCTGGAAATACTGACCAATCCGATGATCGCCTGGTATTTTGGTACATTGGCAAAGCCGGGTGCAGCCGAGCGCTTCTTCAAGGGGCGCGAGACCGAACTGCTGAGCGAATTCATCTTCACTCCACCCATGACTACCTCAACGGCGATCGGCGCCGATGATATCACCGAATTTATCCGCGGCTATGACCGCGCGGGTGGCTGGAACGGCGCGCAGGCGATCTACAGCAGCAATTTGTATGAGGCCGAGGCGTATACAAAACTTGTTGCCGCGCAGCCGCTGATGATGCCCGCCCTGGCCATTGACCGGAACCCTTCGAACTTCACTGCTGAGTCTTTTGCAGCCGCATCGTCGGGCGAATTGAATACGCAGACAATTGCAGACACAGGTCACTACGTCGCCATGGAGGCGCCGAGTGCCCTTGCGTCAGCAATGCTGGAGTTCATTAACAAGGTCGACAAGACTGAGATCGGTGAAATCCTGCAGTGCGGTGACGGCCGGTGATGCATCCGGCTACCTCAAAAACGCCTAAGCGGGAGGCTGAGGACCGCTTAGGCCCGAAGAATTCCGAAACCGGACTAGCCTTTCCATCTGTGGACGCCCCGTAAGACGCAAGCAGTATTTTGAAGGTAAGCCCATAGTCGGATGCTGCCATCTGTCCGACCTCTGATGCAGCACCAAAGGGTGCGGGCCCCTATGGGAGTTCGCGGACCGGATCCATATCACCCACAGCGTGCTCAAGGCAAAGTGGATCGCCCTGGTTTTCCGACCCTGTCTCGCCGACTGTTGCGCCACGGACGGTGAGGACGACATGCCCCATTTCGCCCCTCGTCGAAACGTGCGGGTCGAGCACCGTGACGAAGGCTTGTCGCTGCTCGCATTCATGGATCAAATTGAGCACGTCGCGCGTATCCCGAACCAGCCGATCCAGGCGGGCAACCATGAGTTCGTCGCCCGGTCCCAAAAATTGAGTCATGGTTTCCAGCTCGACGCGCCCCTCCCCGCTGCCGCCTGACACCTTCTCAGAACGAACGATCTCGCGGCCCTCGGCTTTGAGCTTGACAACTTGTAGATCGAGATCCTGGTCAATGCTGCTAACGCGGGCGTACGGGCCATGTGTCACCTCATGGTCTAAAGCCTAAGGCTCGCATGGGCTAAATAGTCGATGTCAACCGGAATGGCCGCGCCACGAATGATGCCACGGGCTCGTACAACAACGACACCCTCAAGAGCGGCGCGATGGCGACCGCGAAGTTACTCCCATCGCGTAGAAAAACCTCGAGAAGGCTCCCAAAGGCCCGCGCTGATTGATCTGCATCAAACCGGATTATCACGGCGGGTGTAGAATGGGCTAATTCAACGAAGGTTCCTCCATGCGCATCATGAGCAAAGTCGCGTTCTATGGTGAATGTCAAAGCTACGTTTCTGGCAGCATGAAGCACGCAAGACGCGCCGTACTGATTGCGGCGGCCTTGGCAGCTCCCGTTGCCACGGGCGGGTTTGCCACGGCCCAAGATACTGACTCGGTCGAAGCGGGGCATGCTTTGGTCACCATGTACTGCACTGACTGCCATGCGACCGAGATTACGGGTGACAGCCCGTTCCCAACAGCGCCCCGTTTTCGCGATCTGCACCTGCGCTACGACGTTGAGAATCTCAGCGAGGCGTTGGTCGAAGGCATCGTCACTGCCCATGATGAAATGCCGCAGTTCGAGTTCGACCCCGATCAGGCGGCAGCGATAGTGGCATATCTCAAGTCACTGGAGCCGTAAGTAATTCCGATTGCTCGGTCCGGGCCATCCGTTCGCAAGCCGAGAATAGGTAGCTCGGATTTGACCATTATTCGGGGCGCGACGTTGTCTAGCCATTCAGCAAGCCAAGGCGCAAGGCGTCTACAAAGGGAGCAGCGAAAGGTGGACCGCGAAAAAGTTCGACTTCTGCACGGCTTGGGCGTCGGATCCACAGAGATTGCTAAACAGGTAGGCTGCTCTCGCATGCAAGTATAGCGGAAGCAACGTTTACCCGGTCCCCAATTGCCCTGATGACCGTCCCGGCTTTGAGTAAGAGAATGCAGGTGAATGTCTTTGTCACTCGGGTTGTCGGTCAGAAGCAACCACGGGTGCTACCAGTCCCACCAAAGGCGGCAATTCCAGCTCAATCTGTGTTCGACTGAACCTATTATGCGACTGTGGATATACGGCACCGAATGTTTGGCAACCTGAAAGCCAGCGCAATAGCACCGAGATGCTCAAGTCGCTAGCCACGCCGGGCGCACCGAGTTTCGACTGTATTTGAACTACGGGATTCCTGGCTTGGAAGCGTCACTTAGGGCACCCCAATCGGAACTCCATAAATGCTCATCCTCAAGAATGACCTGTATGCGAGAGAGACCGAATTCCGTGCACCAGTGTGATGCCAGCTCAAGGGCCCTTGGAACTGAAGTTGGAAAGTCGGCAATCTGGTCCACCGCCGCTACGTCAGCAACGGTTCTTCCAAGCGACTGGCGGACAGTGACCACGACAACATCCCTCGGGATGCGAGAACCCGGATGCAAGCGCTCGTAAACAGCCATCATTGCCACTCCAATGCATGTAAAGCCTTCAACTTTGTTCAAAGTTGCATCAATTTTTTTCACGTACCAAAAAATGTGCAGCCCGTGTTTCGGCGTCAGAGTAATCATGAGATTGCCACATAGGGGGCTGGGCATGATGCAACACGACGATCCGCTATCGGAATATGCGCGCTGGAGACGCTGTTATAGTCGCGCGGCCAATGTAGACCAAAATTCGTGATCGTGCGCCTAACCTTGGCTAAACATGTCGGAGACAGTGTTCCCGAAAGGAGGATCAGTATGATGGCAGGTCTTTCCGCACAGGCATCGAGAGAAGAAAAGGTTGATCCTATGTGGTCTGTTGATGAACACGAGCGCCGGATCGCAATCGTCCAACGTGCCACAGCCGCTGCACGGAAGGCTCTTGGGGCCAAATAGGAACGTTGACAGAGATGCGCGTAGCGATGCGGAAGATGCTGTTGCTGAGTTGAACCAGAAAATAAGGGCCTCTTGGCCGTGTCGCGAATAGTAAGACTGCTACAGGAAATCCACGGTCACACCGGGGGTAACCATCGCCGCAAGTTCCTCTGCGTCCCAATTCGTCAAACGGATACAGCCGTGTGATCCGGTTTTATCGATCATCGAGGGCTCGGGGGTGCCATGGATGCCGAAGGACGGCTTGGATAGAGCTATCCACATCGATCCTACAGGGCCATTGGGGCCGGGTGGGATCGCGAGCACGTCGGCGTTTTCTCCCTGCTGGAAGTTGATCTTAGGGTTGTAGGTGTATCCCGGCAATTTAGTGGCACGCTCAACGGCGTAGGTGCCCGTGGGTGAAGGATTGTCTTCGCTGCCAATGGTGGCGGGGTATGCGGCCAGCAAAACGCCATTAACTCCGTAGACCCGTACCTGCCGAAGGGTTTTGTCGGCTTCGATCCAAGTCACGACACCTTGGCGGCTGGTGCCTGTCATTGCGACGTTGACGATCTCTCCAACCTCAAACGCAGAAGACGGGTTAAGAGCTGCGAGCAGGCCGATATCCATGTGAAAACGCTCGGCCAATAACTCTGCCACGCTCTCGTAGCCGAGGTAGTCCATTGCAGCTTTTTCCGCATAGTCGGTCGGGATAGGGCCGCCGACCACTGCCGCGTCTTCGGCAGTGATGGTGTAGACACCAATCGCATCGCCCGGCGCATCCAGCCGGGCTGCGAGCGCGAGGGTCAGGTTTCCGTCTGCAGGCAAGCTGTTCATCATCTGATACGCAAGTACCGCCTTGTGGAGGTTATCGCCATCAAAGCCGTCGATAACGCCGGGGGAGGCTCCGGCTCGGTCCAGCAGTATCTGCAAGCGCGCAAGAGCTGGATCGGCGGAAACGCGCTCACGCTGCAGAGCTTCGGTCGACGCCACCTGCACCACAGCAGGGGCGAGCGCAGCAGCGACGATGTAATCCGTTACGCTGGCAGTGTTGATGGCTGCTGCTGATATTGGCATTGACTGCGCCAGCGCTTCACTAACTGCGAAGATCGAGAGGAATGCGACAAAGGCAGCTTGCGCAGCACGCGTGGTCAGTGAAGGCATGTTGTACTCGAGAACGGAGCTGGTCGGCCAAATCCCACCTGCAGGACGAGCCACTCAAATCCATAAGTGCCCAACATAGCTAAGGATGTTCTAAATCTGCGCCGCGTCGCGCCGTCGTGAACGGCCATTAGATTTGTCACTCCAGGACGTTGACCTGCACGATCTTGGTTTTTTGCAATTGCACCTGATTATGCGCCGTCCAAACAGCTGAGATTGCACGACTGCAACGCAGTGCATAAGTTTT
Organism: Devosia sp. UYZn731; assembly: GCF_040546795.1. Classification (NCBI taxonomy): domain Bacteria; kingdom Pseudomonadati; phylum Pseudomonadota; class Alphaproteobacteria; order Hyphomicrobiales; family Devosiaceae; genus Devosia; species Devosia sp. UYZn731. The sequence goes on along the minus strand of NZ_JBEPOL010000017.1, from coordinate 27,543 downwards.
GAGATATGCGCTGCTTGCTTTCAGCATTAAGCTGTTCATCATCGCCCGAGCATCGACAATTGACGAGCCAATTATGTCTACGCGTGAACGACCCGACTTTATCGCCAATATTTCAGAGCGATTGCGACCGCTTGATAGCGGCGGATTTGATGACCTTAAAGGGCTTGGTTTCCCTCTCGGTCGCGAACTCGGCTTGACCCGCATAGGCATCCATTACGAAATTGCGCCACCCGGTTGCAGGTCATCATTCCCACATGCAGAGAGTGATGAAGATGAGTTCGTTCTGGTCTTAAAGGGCACGCCTGATGTTTGGGTAGATGGCGATCTCTACGAATTATTTGAGGGTGACGCGGTAGCTTTTCCGCACGGCACCGGCATTGCGCATACTTTTCTGAACAACAGCAACGAAGATGTGCACTTACTCATCATTGGCGAGGCCGCTAAGGCGCAGAACAAGATCAGCTATCCGCTAAATCCTGAACGCATGGCTGAATTTGCCACACATGGCAAAGCGTGGACTTCCGCCCCTGTTCGCAAAATGGGAAAGCATGACGGAAAGGCTCGAGCAGGGAGCCGAGTGGCGCATAAATCTTGATTTATTCACCAAGATAAGTCGTCGTTTCAGATGTGCTTTATGACTCGGGCCGAAACGCCCGCTGACATTGTGTTGGCGGGGACGTTGCGACTAACGACGGCCCCCGCCGCGATGACGGCGTTGTCGCCGATGGTGACGCCCGCAAGAATGGTCGCCGCTGCACCGATCCAGACGTTGTTTCCGATGGTGATGGGATTCGTGACTATGTTCTGGCGCTCAGTTGGCGATACTGGATGTCCTGCTGAGATGAGGTTGACCTTGGGTCCAACCATCACGTCATTCCCAATGGTGATGCCACCCATATCCATGAAATGACACCCTTGGTTGATGAATACGTTGCACCTACCGAAATGTTGAGCCCGCAGTCGGTGGAGAAGGGCGGGATGACCAAAAACCGTTCGCCAACTGGTTTGCCGATCAGCTCAGAAAAACCAGCAAGGAGGCCATCAAGGTCGTCAAGTCCAATATCACTCAACCTTGCCGAAAGGCGAACGGCACGCTGGACGTTTTCAAAGCGAGCGCGGCCTTCGGTAGAGCGGGCAGGATCATTCATTGCGGCATCCTATTCAAGTCGGCAGCCAGCATGCCGCTGTGAACCACCTGAGGCGACTGATAAGTTGGCGTTCCACAATCGCGGGTTACGCGCCGACTGTCGGCAGCTTTTGAGCAAGTTGAGGTCGGGTGCTGCCCCGGTGACATTGCTACAATCGGTTCTCTCAAGGCCGCTTCGGCCAAAGGGAAGAATTATAATGGGTATCTCAGAGCATGATCCTGCCGCCGCCGGTAGGCAGGCCGGTGCCAAGCGCGCTTTAAAGGTAAGGCAGATCTGGCAGTCCGCTTATTTCTAGATAAAGAGGGGCGGAGAAGGGATCCGGCGCTCTTCGATCGTGCACCGGCTAACTACTATTAAAGTGCAGCAGTGAGACGCGTCCAAAGTACTTCAACTTTCACAATCCGAAGAGTGAAACAGTTGTTCGTGGACGAACGCATATGTACATAGTCTACGTGCGTCACGCGCTAATATAGCTTTCGCTCGCGTTTCAATTTCATGTGTAGGCGCACAACAATCCCGCTCCCATAGACGATGCGATCATGCGCGTCGTAACCACGAAGAATGCCGCCCATCGCCGTGTATCTCTCGCGGAGGCCGCACATCGTTGTTGTAAGCCGGACATACTTGGGCATGCAGAAATACCGGGCCAACTTCGGCAAACGGCTGCGGCACAGAAAATGGTCTATAGGCTAGCAACAAACAGGTCTCGCCCTCGGCAACCATGCCCAGGCAATGTCTGCATGGGATACCACCGTCTGAAATGTGGCGCTCGGGCAATTGCCCATTGGCGTCCGCAGCGCGCCGGCACGATAGCCAGCAGCAAGTTCGCTTGGCATTCCCGAAAAGCGCAGTGTCATGATCGTCCCCATGTTTCCGTCACGAAACTACATTCTTGGAACAGGAGCGACCCGAATTTGACATTGATCGCCCAGGGCACGAACCGACTGCCGCGCCGCCGGTTCGAACGGCGAACGCAGGTTGCACGCCGGGCAGTGACGCCTCTAAGTGGATTTTGCCTGGTCCAACTGCACGTCAGATGATGTTCGATACGCCAGTTCTAAGGTGATTGAGGAATGCCCTGACTTTTGCCGGGACATAGTGCGCAGTCGGATAGACGGCATGGACGTCGAGCGGTGCGTAATGGTAGTTGGGCATGATCCGCAGCAGTTTGCCGGCGGCAAGTTCGGCGTTGATCTGGGGCAACTGGGCACCGCCCAATCCAAGCCCGGCCACCAGTGCCTTGGTGAGTACGAATGTATTGTTGGCAAAGAAGCTTGTCTGCACCTGGACCAGCAGTGATCCCTTCGGACCGACCAGCGGCATGGTATCGTCCGGAGCGGCCCAACTGAACCGAACCTGCCGATGGTTCGAAAGCGCCTCTGGCGTATCCGGTGTGCCATGCTGGGCAAGATAGCCCGGCGAGGCGACCAGAATACGTTGGAGCGTACCGAGCCGCTGGGCAACAAGACCCGAGGACCGCAAATTCCCGAAGCGAATGGCAAGATCTACGGCCTGTTCGGTGAGGTCGACGTAGCGGTCATCCAGCATCAATTCTAGGGTTAGCCCTGGATGCGCCTGCTGAAACTCGACGGCGATATCGGCCACATACATCTGGCCGAAGCCGGTCGGCGCCTGGATTCGCAGATGCCCGGTTAACTGACTGCCAGTACCCGCGATCAATTCGGCCGCCTCATTGACCGCGGCGAGCACTGGCTTAGCCCGCGCGTAGTAAGCCAGGCCGGCCTCCGTCAGCGCCAGTTGGCGGGTAGTCCGGTTGATAAGCCGAACGCCCAAATGTTGCTCCAGAGCGGTCACTTTCTGGCTGACGGCTGGTTGGGACAGATTCAAGTCCCGGCCCGCCGCGGACAGGCTCCCTAGTTCGGCAACGCGGACGAATACTCCCATGCCCGCCAAGACATCCATCGATTCACCCAAAGTTTTCCTTATAACTGATCCTACATCTAGAGACCTGTCGCACCGGTAGCAAATGAATGATCCTGCTCATGCCCATCACGGGCGCAAGGAGCACAGCATGTCCGAACCTAGAAGGACCGCCCTGGTGGTTGGCGCCAATGGCGTGATTGGCGGCAATCTGATCGATCATCTGCTGACACTTGAAGATTGGGACATTGTCGGTCTGTCACGCCGCGGTGGCATCTCCAACGAGCGTCTGCGCTATGTTGCTGTCGATCTGCTCGATCGCGAAGCCACGAACCGCGCCCTCGCTGATCTGTCAGAGGTCACTCATATTTTCTACGCCGCTTACCAGGATCGCCCCGATTGGGCAGAACTGGTGCCGCCGAACCTCGCCATGCTCGTCAACGTCGTGGACGCGATTGAGCCCCTCGCCACCGCTCTGCAGCACATCAGCTTGATGCAGGGCTACAAGGTTTATGGGGCCCATCTCGGTCCGTTCAAGACACCGGCCCGCGAAAGCGACGCTAACCATATGCCGCCCGAATTCAACATCGACCAGCAGGCGTTTCTGGAACGGCGTCAGTTGGGCCAGACTTGGACCTGGTCCGCGTTGCGCCCTTCGGTCGTCATTGGCTATGGGCTCGGCAATCCGATGAACCTGGCCATGGTGATTGCCATCTATGCCAGCATGTCAAAGGAACTCGGGCTGCCGCTGCGCTTTCCGGGCAAACCGGGGGCGTATGATAGCCTATTGGAGATGACTGACGCTGGGTTGCTGGCGCGAGCCACCGTCTGGGCAGCCACCTCGCCGGCCTGTGCTAACCAAGCGTTGAACATCACCAATGGCGATTTGTTTCGCTGGAGCGAAATGTGGCCCAGAATCGCCGCCTATTTCGAAATGGATGTGGCGCCGCCCCTGCCAATGAACCTGTCGACCATCATGGCGGATAAGGGGCCGCTGTGGGTAGACATGGTGGCTCGCAAAGAGCTGGCGAAGGTCAGCTACGCCGACGTGTCCTCCTGGCCCTTTGGCGACGCGGTCTTCAGCTGGAATTACGACTTCTTCGCCGACGGGTCGAAGGCCCGACGTCTGGGCTTCCATGAGCACATCGACACCGCAGCAATGTTCTTTGCGGTATTCGATGATCTGCGCGCCCGCAAGATTATAGGGTAGCGGCCCCATTGCCGAGGCGGTGTCCGTTCCGGGCCGTCCGCGATAGTGGGGACCAATCAGAGGGTCCAGGAGACATTGGAATGGGCTGGCGAAGCAATCATCAGCATCAGGGCAGACGCCCTGCCGTAACACTACCCTGTTTCCCGAACACCCGGCAGGGGTTCGAGCATCGCCATCCGGCGGTGCAGCAGCCGACGCTCGGCCTCGACTCGCACGAGCGGTATGGCGATCTGGTAGGCCGCCAAGGCCTCATCGTTACGTCCGAGCTTGGCTAAAAGATCGGCGCGCGCGGCGGGCAATGGGTAGTAGCCGCCGAGATCGCCACGGAAAATAAGCGCATCGACCAGCTCAAGCGCCCGGTGGGGACCATCGACCATGGACAATGCTGCGGCAGCGTTGAGTTCGACGACGGGTGACGGTTGAATGCGCAGCAGCACCTGATAAAGGCCCGCGATCTGAGGCCAATCGGTTTCGACATAGTGCGGTGCCTGAGCGTGGAGCGCGGCGATCGCGGCCTGAATGGCATAGGGCCCGATCGCGCGCGGCAATGACAGCGCTCGCTCTACAAGGGCCGCGCCTTCAGCAATGCGCATCTGGTCCCATACGGAGCGATCCTGCTCATCGAACAGCAACAGGTCGCCAGCGCCGTCGGTGCGTCCGGCCAGCCGCGCCGCGTGCAGCAGCATCAGGGCCAGCAGTCCCTCAATCTCGGCTTCACCGGGCAGCAACTGGTCGAGCAGCCGCCCGAGGCGGATGGCTTCTTCACAGAGTTCGGGGCGCATCGCGGCCTCGCCGGCGCTCGGCGCATAGCCCTCGGTGAAAACGAGATAGACCACTGCCAATACGCCGGCGAGGCGCTCGCCCAGGATGGCCCGGGGTGGCACCACATAGGGGATGCCGGCATCGCGGATCTTGCCCTTGGCACGCACCAAGCGCTGCGCCATAGTCTGTTCGCTTACCAGAAATACCTTAGCGATGGCGGGCGTCGATAAGCCGCATACCACCCGGAGCGTCAGCGCCACCCGCGCTTCCTTGGCCAGCGCCGGGTGGCAACAGGTAAAGATCAGCCGCAGCCGATCGTCCTCGATTTCCGCGGCGTCGGCGGCCTCCTCTACTGGCATGCAGAGCTGCTGGTCGAGGTTGGCTTCAGCGCCGACTTGCTTAAGCTTGCTGCGCAATGAGATTTTGCGGCGCAGCCGGTCGATCGCCTTGTATCGACCGGTATTGACCAGCCAGGCGCGCGGATTGGCCGGCAGGCCACCGTCCGGCCAACGCTCAAGCGCCGCCGAGAAGGCGTCCTGCAGGCCTTCCTCAGCGAGTTCAAAATCGCCCAGGAGGCGGATCAGAGTGGCGAGCACTCGATCCGCCTCACCGCGATAGACTGCCTCGACGGCGTCTCGAGCGAGGCGTGTCTGCACCGTCTCAGTACTGGCGCGCCAGGCTATCAATCGGCCGCACCTCGACCGCTCCGGCGGTAAACGGGATGCGTTCGGCAACGGCCATGGCGTCGTCGAGGTCCCGGGCCTCGATCATGTAATAACCAGTGAGTTGCTCGCGCGTTTCGGCGAACGGTCCATCGGTCGTCATGGACTTGCCGTCACCACGCCGGATTGTGGTAGCCGAACTCGGCGGCTTCAGTCGGTCGCCACCCTTGAGATGACCGCTCGCGACGATCTCCTGGGTGAATTTGGCGTAGGCATCGCCCATCGCCCGGCCCTCTTCGGGGGTCATCATGCCATAGGTCTCGTCGGCGTAAATCATCAGGAGGTACTGCATTTTCGTTTCTCCGTTGTTGGTACTTGCTAACGGCGGACAGTCGAACGGTATCCCACCGAATCGACAGCCAAAAGTCGAATTATTTTGGCGCCCAAAGGCGACTGGCTAACCCATTCAACGCGCTGCCAGCGTTGTGACGATCTCGGCACTTATCGCGGTCAGCGCAATGCCCACTACGAGCGGTCAATCCGCAGCTAGAACTGAGCTGGACAACTTCGAGCGCAAAAGTTGCAGTTGGTCTGACGGTGGGTTCTTGACACTCAAGCAATCCGCCGCTTCCAATTCGGGATGCCGCTAGGCCGACCCAAACCTCGCTCGAAAGAGAGAAGTAGACGGTTCAACGTAAAAAGCCGAACAGTGCCAGGCGGACCAGCACCGCGGCAAGGCCGAGGCAAACTAGGCCCAAACGCATGCCGACGGGCGAACCCCAGCCATGCCAGCGCAGAGCCGTCTCGGCGTATTTCCATTCTTGTTCGGGCGTCATCGGCGGGCGGTTGTTCATTTTTGTCTCTTTCATGGGGTTCACTGTGCGGGTTGCGCCAATGGGTTGAGGTCGGCGCGGAAACCGAACATGCGCTCCTGCGCCTTGACGCCCATCGGGATGAACAGCGGCAGCAGCAGGTCGCGGATGCGCAACTGCAGCCAGCTTTGCGCATGCTTCTGTGAGCCGGCGGCGCGGCCGATCCGGATGGCCGTCTGCACGCGCTGTTTTCGCAGCCCGACGAAACGCTCGAATGCCGCTGCAATCTTGCCTGGTGCTGCGAGGCAGGCCGCCAGCACCAGGCCGTCCTCGATTGCCATCGACGCGCCCTGGCCGGAATGCGGCGCCACGGCATGGGCGGCATCGCCCATCAGCAGCACGCGCCCGCTGTGCCAGCGCGGCAACTCGGGCATGTCATAAACCGCGTATTGGCGGTCGATGGCGGTGACGCCGGACATGATCGCGGCATTGTCCAACGGGTCGTCGCGGTGCATGGCAGCGATTTGGCGGGCATAGGCGGCGGGACTGGCGACTGCTCCCACTGCGCCTTCGAGCGCCGGATAGGTATTGAACCACATCACCGGAGCACCCGGCAGGCGCAGGTAACCGAAAAAGGCGCGTTTGCCAAAAGTCATGTTCATGATGCCATCGGTGCTGGCAACGCCTGGGGCTTCAACCATGCCACCGGTGCCGATCAGCCCGGAATAGACCGGCTGCGGCAGCTCCGGAAAGATTAAGCGACGCACGCTCGAGCGCAGGCCATCGCAGCCGATCGCCATGTCGAAGCTCATCAGGGCGCCCCCGCTGCGCAGGCCGACCCCGTCGGAGCCCTCCGCGATGCCGTCAATGTCCTGCTCCAGGCGGAGATCCGCGCCGGCCTGCCGTGCGGCATCGAGCAGCAGGCCCAGCAATACCCCGCGCCCGATGGTTACCGAGGGCGCGCCAAAGCGGGCTTTGTGGGTGCGATAATCGATCAGGCCCAGCTTTTTGCCACGCTCGTTGAACATGGCGATGCCGCGCGTCAGCAGACCCGCCTCGACCACCGCATCGGCCAGGCCAAGCGCGCGTAGGGCGTTGACGCCGTTCGGCGCCAACGTCAGGAAGACGCCTTCGCTGCGCAGTTGCGCTTCATTGCGGCGCTCGAAAACGACGGGGTCGAGCCCGGCCTGGCGCAACTGAATGGCCAGCACCAGTCCGCCAATGCCGGCGCCGCAGATGGCAATGCGCCAGGGGGCGATATTTTCGCTTGTGGCGACGAAAGGGATAGGAGACATTGTACGAACACCTTATGATTAGATTATTTAATAATTAGATGGACGAACTAATTATGTCAAGCGAAGACAAGGCCGCCTTGATCGAAACGCTGGGTCGCACGGTGATGCGCTGGCAGGACGCGACGCAGAAGTTCGATGAACTGGTGGGCCATATCTACGGGCTCTCGGCATCCGAGCGGCTATGCCTTAGCTTTTTGTGGCCGGGACCGCAGACCGCCAGCGCAATCGCGCGCGAAATCCGGCTGACGCCCGCGGCCGTGACTACCCTGGTGGACCGGTTGGAAAAGCGCGGCTACGTGCGGCGCAAAGCCGATCCAACCGACCGGCGCAAGGTTATGGTGGAGGCCGCCGAATCCGCCCATGAATTGACCGCGCAGGTCTACCTGCCGCTGGGCGCAGCCGGCGCCAAGATGCTAGAAAAGTATTCAATGGCCGAACTGGGCATGGTCGATAAGGTGCTCAGCGACGCCATGGCGATCCAGGAACAGGCGGTAGCCAATTTGTTGGCGATACATAACAGCGAACAACAGGACTAGCCGCATAGGCGACCTTAATGTTGGATGTTGAAATGATGGGGTGGAGGATCGAAAAGGCAGGAGCCAACGGCGAAAATCGAGGCGTCCTATCGCCCGTTGACCATTGGCCCAGGCACGTCTGTCTCACGTAAAAACGCCGCGGCGACTGGAGACCGAGATGATTAGCACCGGAACAAAAAATTAGTTCTGACGGGCGACTGCGAAACCTGCTTCACTAGTCGTGGTAGATGACCGGGCCCAAAGCCACAGTGGCGATTCAGAGCCAGGCAACAGTGATTTTGTTGGGCTGAATAGGGCAACAAATCTAGCGTGCCGGCGCGTATCGGTTGACCATAATGCCGCAGCTGTAGGACTTTGAGCCTAGCAAACTCAAGTTGCAAAAACCGGCTTCGGCAAAAATCCTTTCACCATTGCCCAACGCAGCGGGATTGATGAAGAACTGGTACTCGTCTACCAAGCCCGCGGCGATCAGCGAAGAGGCCAAACCAGCACCACCAAAGGTTACGATGTCGCCGCCTTTGCCGCGCTTCAACGCGTTGACTTCGGTTGAAATCTCTCCCTTTGCGAGGACCGTCCTGTCCCAGATCGACGTTTCGAGCTTGCTGGTCAACACCACCTTGCCAACATCCGTAATCCGCTGCGCAAAAGCGTAGAAGTCGTTCAGAGGGAAGTTTTTCGCGGCGTTGGCCCAATGGGAAAGGTATCCTTCCTCGACCATTTTCCGGCTGAGGAGGATCGTGTCGACCGATGCGATAACCGCGTTGAAATCACGCTTGAGCTCCGCGTCCCATAAACAGCCCGTGCCCCAATTCCAGATTTGCCAACTCCGCTGGCCAGCATCGCCAACAAAGCCATCGACTGACATCTGCATTTGAAGAACGAGCTTTTTCATAGGGTCCCTACCGTCAGTGGTATGACAAAGGTCGCACAGCCGCGCCCAGTGTTCAGTACAGTTTCTGCGAAGTTCCGCCGTGCCGTAAGATCCGCTGCGTCAAGTTCACGACATTGCCGAGCCCGTCATCAAAGAACACGGTACGACCACCCGGAAAGTCGGCGATCGGGCCGAGCAGTTGAACCCTGTTGGATTCAAGGCGGCCGACATCGGCCTCAATGTCTTCGCTGGTCAGGATGAGAGCGGGGAAGTTACTGTCATACAGTGCCGCCTGCGCACGGGCAGTGGGCAGTGGAAAAGCAGGCTCAATGAGCAGCTTCACTCCGTCGTCGGCGCTGATGAGGGTGAGCCAACGGAATTGTCCCATTTCCACGTCCTCACACACCTGCAGGCCGATTATGGATGTGTAAAATGCCAAAGCATCATCTTGGTTGGAGACCTTCAAATGATGTGGTCAAGCTTCACGATGGTTCTCCAAAAAAATTGCTGAGGACGTTGCGATGGTGTTTAGGCCGTACCATGTGGTCGTCACGGTCGATTAATACGTACTGCGCCTGGGAATATTGCCCCGCCAGTCGACGGTTGTTCGAGACGAGCCAGTCGGGGCTTCGATTCCCGGCTGTAACCAGGAGCTCGCACGCTACGCGCGGCAAGAGCCGCAGCGAATCTTCTGACGCTGTGAGGAAGGGAGCGGCTAAGTCGCGGTCGTGACGCAAGGTCGGAGCGATCGCGCAAAGCTTGCCCCATAGGGGCAGTATCCTCAATACGGTTCTGATGGGTGCCGGCATGCCGACCATGGCCAGAAAGGAGGCCACGGCACCGCTTAAATCAGCGCGTTCAACGCATGACGCGATCTGATCCCAGTCCTTGGCCATGGAGGCATGGGAGCGATCAAACAGAACCGGTACTTCGTAAGTCGCCACACGGCGGATTTTAGGGAGTTGGGCCGCTGCCATGAGCGACAGGATGCCACCAGACGACATCCCCCAAAGACTGACTGGACCATCCGCCTGTCGAGCCAGAGCGGCGATATCCATCACCTCCTGCTGAATAGTTGAATGCGGTTTATCACCGCTTTTGCCACGACCGCGCCGGTCGTAACGGACGACGCGAAAACCTTCGGCGGCCAGCACGCGGCTCATCCCCTCGCTTGGCCCCAGGCTTCGACAGCACATTGCGCCATCCACCAAGATCACCGTGGGCCCGTTGCCTGATTCAGAATAGCTAATTACGCAGCCGTCACTGGATTCCGCTTGCCCGCCATGTTCTATCATGAGCAACCTCGCAATTGCTAAACTAACTGGTTGCGCAACCTATTGGTTTTTCACTTGCGTAGTCAAGCCGCTGTGTAGAAGCTATTTTGCCGAAAATCCGTGAGAGAATGTGAATGCATGACGACCCGCTCTCGCTAGTTTTCTTTGCTCTTGCTGACCCGACCCGTCGTGCGCTCCTTGAACGGCTCTCAACGGGAGAAGCGAATGTGGGGGAACTGGCCGAGCCTTTCCATATGTCGACCCAGGCCATCTCCAAACACATCGCCGTCCTGGAGGCCGCCGGTCTGGTCACTAGGGGGCGTGACGCTCAGCGCCGGCCAAGTCTCATCCAGTTCGCACCGCTGCGGGCTGTTGACGACTGGCTGGACAGATATCGCCTGCTGTGGCTCGAGCGCCTTGGCAATCTAGATCGTCAACTATCCAAGAACCAGGGTCGTGGCAGCAACGATGTCTGACTCCAAAATCATGTCCATGAGTTACCCCTATCCACATCCCGTCTCGCTCGTGTTTGCCTACTGGACCGAACCGGAGCTACTCTCCACCTGGTGGGGCGTCGCGGGCTCGGTAGTGGTTGATTGCACCATCGAATTGCGCGTTGGTGGCCATTGGTCCATCACCATGCGGGCCAGGTCGGGTCGCGTCTTTCATAGCGGGGGCATTTACCTCGCAGTTGAAGCGCCGCGGGTGTTGAAATTCTCCGACGTTCCAGTCGCAGACCTGCCTGAATGGAGCGGCTTGCAACGTCATGACGCGATTCACACTGTCGTCTTCGCCGAGGTCGACGGCGGTACCCGGGTCGACTTGCGCACGCAATTCGAAACCGTGGCAGAGCGGCAACTGATGGAACGGCTCGGGATGGCGGATGGAATGATGCAAGGCTTGCGGGGTCTGGCAGATATTCTCGCGAACGCGGGCACTCCCTAGGTCAGGGCCGCTGATGGTTGGTCTACTGATCTGGTTGTGCATCTAACGTCGAATTTGCGCGCGGCAACGGCGCCATTCTATACGTGGCATCGAGCGGCGCTATTGCGTTGAGCTTCCTCCGCTATCAACGACACTGTGCTACTTCTGTGCCCGGTACGACAGAGGCTCGCCGCGATCGTCAACTGCATCAGAGTGATGGCGGCGCGTGAACTTAATGCCAGAGGGGCCTTATCCTCAGACCGGGCCGGCGGGCACGGCACCAACGTCCAGAATCCGGAAGGTGCTGCCCAACTTCGTCCAAATCCATTTGCTTGAAATTTCCGAGCTCTACCATGTCGTGCGTCGAGGAAGGCCACGCCGGGTCAGGATAGTGGGCGTTTTGAGTTAAGAGCACTAGGAAGAGTGTCGCATTGCTAAAGCGCGGGACTTTCGCAGCTTCATTCGATTTCCGACCAAGTCTGTTCTCTAAATGCCGAGGATTTCAAAAGCGTCGTCCTCGGGGACAAATCCCAACAAGTCCCGGCTTTCGTCCAACCTCAGCCGCTTATATCGATTATTAGAAACGCCGTTTACGATTGCATATGATACCACCTCAACATCTATCGCCCTGGTCAGCAACTGGACTGCGTCCCGATGACTGAGAAAAGCACTAACGTCGCGGACCGAGTAGTTTTCTCCACGCAATAGCTCAGTAAAGTTGGCGATGCGCACCGCGATGACTGACATATTTTCCTGAGTTGCAAAGTACGATCCAAGAGCCTCGCCGAAACACTTTGTGACGCCATAGAGGTTCTTGGGCATAATTGGGTCGCGCACTGATATCTGCTGGTCTGTCGGATAAGCTTCAACGGTTTGTGCACTACTAGCGAGCACTACGCGCCGACAACCGGCATCCGAAGCAGCACGAAAAATGTTGAAGGTGCCCTTGATGTTGGTTTCGAGCAGCGAGTCATAGAAATCCGCATCCGGCGAAGGATCGGCCGCCAGATGGAGAACGGTGTCGATCCCGCAGCAAGCGGCTCGGCAAGCCTCCAAATCGCTCACGTCCAAGGAAAGAGTGTCGGCCCCCGTGACACCCTCTAGACCGGATATGTCGCGATCCGATAACCGCAAACTAAACCGATCCGATGCCAAGAGGCGAAAAGCAGTGCCTATTCTTCCAGATGCGCCCGTTACAAGAACATTTTCTGAATCATATTTCTACCTATCTACCGTGGCGCCTGTTGAGGTTCTTGACGCCGGATGCGGTGCTTCTCGCGACACTGTGGACTCGAGACAAAGTGTTGACTGGCCGATCCTGCGCTTATTTTGCCGACTAGGGCGGCTCGAGCGGTCCCCCGATATAATCCGGCGATGCCGGATCCACGGTGCAAATCAACTTCGCAAGCAGTTCCGCCAGCGTCTTGCGGTCGGCGGGCGATAGTCCAGATACCAGCCGCATCTTGTTGGCGGCGTGTTGCGGCATCATCAGGTTTACGGTGCCCAGCCCTTTTTCTGTGAGGCTAACCAGCGTGCCGCGGCGATCCTGCGGATTGGGCTGCCGTACGACCAATCCCAGCGCCGCCAGCCGGTCGATGCGCGCTGTCATCCCCCCCGAAGACACCATCGTCGCCGCATAGAGATCGGTGGGCGTCAGCGCATAGGGCCGACCCGATCGGCGCAGCGTCGCAAGGACGTCGAACTCTCCAGTCTTGATCCCGAGCTGGGCCAGCATTGGCGTCGCGTGATGCGTTGCGCCCAGGTGAACGACCTCGCTCAATTGACCAACCAGCGCCATGCCTTCGGCTTCGAGTTCCGGCCATTCCCGATGCCACATTTGGGCCGCCTGCGCCGCTCGGTTCATGAACGCCATATATCTCTCCGTTAAGAATCTTGACATTAAGATAGTTTGCGTCAAGATAGATGGATCTTTGTAGTCTCACGTCTCCAGGATGCCAAGCATGGCCGATACCTCAGTCGTCGCTAGCGCGCCTTCACGCGCCTTGTTTTCAGCGCTATTGCTCGCGCTTACCGCCGGGCTGCTCACTCTTACTCTCGCCGTGCCTAAGTATGCCTATGCGCAGGGGTTCACGCCGCTCGTTTTTCTTTTCGTTGCGGCAACCCTAACCGCCGTGATGCTTTGGATCGTGGCCACACTCGCTGGGCAAATGCCTCAGATCCGCCCCGCCCATCTGCGTTATGGGCTTGTTGCGGGCCTGCTGACGGTTGCTGCGCCGTTCGGCCTGCTGTTTGTCGCCATCCCGCATGTTGGCACGGGCTTCGTCACGCTGGTGGGGGCATTGCCACCCATTATAACCTACATCATGGCCGTTGGGCTCAAACTCGAGCGCTTCCATTGGCTGCGCGCCTTGGGCGTGCTGGTCGGCATGGCCGGCGTCATCATTCTGGGCTGGTCAAAGCTCGATCTCGCCACCGCCGAACCGGTCTGGGTCTTCCTGCCGCTCCTGGTACCCGTCATAGTTGCCTGCGCCAACCTGTTCCGCGCCCGCGCCTGGCCTACTGGCGCCACCGCGCTACAACTAGCCCCCTTGATGCTCGGCGGTGCTGCGCTGTGGCTCGGGCTGTTCCTAGCTGTGTTTGACCACACGAGCCTAATCCCACGGGGCGCAAATGGGTATGCGGCTTTGTCGCTCGCCGTTCAGATTGCCATGATGACGGCGCTGTACATCATGTATTTTGTGCTGCAGCTTTACGCAGGGACCATCTATTTCAGCCAAATCGGCTCGGTCTCTGCCATTTTTGGCGCCCCGCTAGCCGTCATTTGGTTTGGAGAAATCCTGCCGCCCGCCATCATTCCTGCCGCGATCCTGCTCGCCGTCGGTGTCGCCTGCGTCACGCTGGGTCAGCAACTAGTGCAGCGGAAGGTCTAGCCGGTCACTCGCGCTAAAGGCCGGGCGTCGCCATTTCCACGACGGCGGTCAGGAAAGAGGGAGCCGGTTTCCAAAAGATCGGCCAGCTAAGCTGCCCCCGTGGCGATTTCTCGATCGGCGCAAAGTGCCACGATCTGTCGCAACCTTCATGATTCCACAGCACGAATGCCAATTGGACGGCGACTGGGCCGATTTATCAGATCACGCTTACGGAGGCTAAACGACCGAGATCAGGCGGTAGGTTCAACCGGTCACTGCAACCCTCTGTAACCTATTGGTGGGCGTTTCGAAGTCCAGGGATTTTTCGCGGTCTCTGGTTGAGCCGCAAAGCGACAGCGTCGAGTTGCTCCTGCGAGACTAGAGAGAAGTTTGTTGCTCTCCTTTCTGTCCGCTATTGGGAGTATGTCACTGAGAAGCGGACATAGACCAAATGGCAGTTTCTTGGCTGGAAGCGCGCCATCCGCTACTAGACGGTCCGATTAGAAAGCGGTCGTTCGCCTCCGGCCCAAACGTGGCGGCTCGCTACCGTTCGAGATTTGTGGCGTTGGTGGCGGGTTCGGACCTTTGGCCGCCCACCCTCAGTATGAATTTTCCTGGGCCCTCGCGATCCTCCAGCAGTTGATGGGCTGTGGCGGCGTCGCACAGTTCTAGAACTTGGAAAGCGCGGGGTCTGCTCCTAGCAGCCCGCAGAGCTGCGCCAGCTGCCGTGGCAATCCTACCAGGTGTCAGGTGTGAAAGTCCGCCCGTTGAAAGGCCCTCTACATGCACAGAACTCAGCCAGATCCGATCCCCTGAAAGTGCCGTATCTTCGCCGCTTGCGTTGCCCAGCAGCAGCAATCGCCCGCCGGGTTTAACGCTACCGAGCAACAAGGAGCGGAAAGCCCCTCCGACGCAATCGAATGCTGCGTCGAGGTCATTCCGAATAAAGTCCAGGCCAGTCACGACCTCTGTTGCTCCCGCCGCCCGCAAAGCGCCGTAACGTGCCCTGTTGCTGGAAAAAGCAATAATTTCCCTCGCTCCAGCCGCTACTGCTGCAGCGATAAGCGCTTGCCCAAGTCCCCCTGAGGCGCCGCTGATCGCGATGCTTGCTCCATTCGTCATTCCTTCCATTGCCATAAAGGCCGTGGCACCGTTTGCGATTATCCCTGCGACCGTGGCCAAATCGTCCTCAGGTCCCAGCGCCACTGACAACGCGGCCTTAGCGTTCACCACTTCGGCGTATCCGGCCATTCCTCCCGTGGAAAAATCGGTGAGCAGGGCGGCAACCCGTTGACCGGCCACGAAACCGGAGACGCCGTCGCCCAAGGCTCGTACATAGCCTGACACCTCAATTCCCGGAATGAGCGGCAGGGTGGCAAAATCAAACTTGCCAGCTCGAACGAGCGTATCGACGAAGCCGACACCCGCATATGCCACTTCGATACTGATCTCACCTGCGGCCGGGTTGGGGATCGGCAGATCGTCGAGCAATAGCTTGCTGGCGTCGCCGAACTCTCTAATCACGATGGCTTTCACTTAAGTCTCCTTCGAATTTCCTTCTTGGAGGGTAGCCGCTGCGATAGAACACTTTTAGTCCGCCATTCGTGCGTACATAAATCAGGATAACTGTCTAATGGATAAGCTCAAGGCCCTGACGGTCTTCGTACGCGTCGCGGACCTCGGCAGCCTTGCTGCGGCGGCGCGAGACACAGGACTCTCTCCCGCAATGGTCGGCAATCACATCCGCGCACTAGAGGTATGGCTTAATGCGTCGTTGTTGGTGCGCACGACACGGCGCCAAGCACTAACCGATGTGGGGCTGGACGTTCTCGCACGGGCCAGATCGGTCATTGCAGGTATCGATGCCCTGGATCGGGTCAGTGACAAAGCCGAAATGTTCTCCGGACCTCTGCACATTTCCGCACCGCTGGCCTTGGGCCGTCGATGCGTCGCACCTATTCTGAGAGATCTCGCGCGTACCCACCCGGAACTCACGATAGAGCTAAGATTGTCAGACGACCCAGAAGATCTGGTTATTTCTGGTGTCGATATCGCCGTACGGAATGGCCCTTTGACAGGCAATGAATCCAGCTTGATCGCCCGTGTCATCGCACGCCAAAGTCTAATCCTGGTGGCTTCACCTGGTTATCTCGCCAGCGCAGGCCAACCGGCCAACCTAAAGGATCTTAGCAACCACAGGACCGTCCGCTACTCCCGCGATCGCAGGCCTAGGAGATGGTTCTTTCCAGTCGCCGGCGACCTCATTCAGGTTGATCCGCCCACGAGCTTCATGTCTGACGACATCGAATGTCTCGTTGACGCGGCCTGCGACGGATTGGGAATAGCTTGGCTGCCGCAATGGTTGCTGGCTCCTGCCCTTGCTGAAGGCGCGCTTATATCGGTGCTCCCTGACCAAATTCCGTTTACCATCGATACCTACCTGCTGAGGAAATCGACGGATCACCCCAGCGCCAAGCTGAAGATGACCGTGGATCTCCTTGCAAAGGAGTTGCCCGAAGCCTTGTTGAACTGAATACTCCAAGAATTTGCCAGTCGTGATACTTAGGTCAGACGCGGTCCTGCAGGCGTTAGTTACTCAATGGTTCAGTGCATCGGCGGCATGTTCGGCATCACCATGATGGTTTCCGCGTGGGCACTTTGAGCAGCCGTTGATCCGTGAGGCGCGAATCTTGATGAGCGCTGCGATCCTGGCAGCAAGCCCGTCCTGCGAGGCGGTTGCGAACGCATTTAGCGACTGAGCGCTTGGCGGACTCCAGCGCCCGCCGCAACGAAGGCGCGACCGGTTCAGCTTTCGGACTGCCTCGAAATTTGAGCCGGGCTGCCAGTGAAGCCGCCTGCCCGTATTCGAGTGATCCGAGTTCGTGCATGTCGATGATAAGCGCGGTGGCGGTGAGGGGGAAGACCCAGGGAACGGATACCAGGGATGGCGAAGCGGCGCGGTCGGCCGAGGGGTGCCGCGATGCGGACGATGCTCTCGGTCTGGATGCGACGATGCGGCGTTCAATCTGCCTGAGCTGTTCGCCAGTCTGGCGCCGGATGATAGCGCCTACGCTCGGGCCGCCCCAAAAGCCATCTTCTCGCGACGCCGCCGCCAGATAGCGGCGGTATCTTTTGCTCTCCGGCCCCCTTTATGGCTCGCGCAAAATATCCGCCAGATAATCGATCAGGACTCGCACACGGGCGGAGAGCAAGCGCCCGGCGGGGTGGATGGCGCTGATGGCGAGGGGCGGCGGTTGAAGGTTCGCCAGAAAGACGTTCAGCCGGCCGACCGCGATGTCGTCGGCGAACATATATTCCGGACCATGGGCAACACCGATACCAGCCACTACGGCCGCGAGGATCTGTTCGGCATCGGCGCTGCGGAAATTGCCATTGGGGTGGTGTAGGATCGGGCCTGTCGCGTCTGCAAACGCCCATGCCCGGATTTCACCGCGGCTGATGAAAGTTATGCAAACATGGTCGGTAAGGTCAGCCACGGTCGTCGGAGTGCCATGGGTGCGCAGATAATCCGGGGTGGCAACGGTAACGAATGGTGCCTTGCCGAGTTTTCGCACCGTCATCGTTGAATCGGCTACCTCGCCTACGCGGATCGCTAGATCGAGCCCTTCTTCAATCAGGTTGACCGGCCGCTCAGACGCTGAAATTTCGACGACAATGCGGGGATACCTGACAAATAGCGCTGGCAGGTGCGGCACGATGCGCAACCGGCCGAAGACGGGCGCGGTACTGAGGCGGACAACACCAACAGGCGAAGCTTGTTGGGAGTTGATGGAGGCTTCGAGGGAATCGAATTCATCGATAAGGCGAAGCGCGGCTTCATAGAAGCGCAAACCCGCTTCGGTCAGCGCCATGCTGCGCGACGTCCGTCTTATCAACTGGGCGCCAAAATGCTGCTCGAGCCCGGCAATTTGCTTGCTTACGGCCGGCTGTCCAATGCCTGCATCGCGTGCAGCGGCGGCAAAGCTGCCCATGTCAACTGCACGAGTAAAAAGGCGCATGGCATCAACGCGGTCCATCTCGTTCTCCAAAACTTCCATTATGGAATAGATAATAGTCTAGTGAGCCACATTTAAAAGGCAAAATGGAATGGATAGTTAGTTCGTACCATGATGGAGAATACCGATGAGTCCCAATGTTTCACCCCAAGTGACCAATGCCGAATTCACGTTTCACTATGCATTGGACGCCAGCGAGCGTGCGGCCGAAGAGGCGGTGCTGGCCGCGAGCGGTGCGCACTTTGCCAGCTTTGCCGGCTCGCAGCGCGAAGCCTATGACGCACTGATCGCGCAGACGCCAATCGCTGATGGCGTGACGGTTCAGCAGGTGGATCGCGATGGCGTCCGCGGCTGGTGGGTTCGGCCACAAATCGCCCTGGCTAACCGGGCAATCCTCTTCGTCCATGGGGGCGCCTATATGTTGGGTACGGCATCGGCCTATCGCGGCCTTGCCAGCCAGATCGTGGTGAGGGCCGGTGTCGCCGCCTTTGTGCCCGATTATCCTTTAGCGCCTGAGCAACCGTTTCCAGCCGCGCAGGATGGAGTCGAGGCCGCCTATCACTGGCTACTGAACCAGCAGGCAGGGCGGGTGGCGCTGATCGGCGATTCTGCGGGTGGGGGGCTCGTGCTGTCGCTGCTCGCCAAAACACAGGCGGATCGCGTCGCCGGCGTGGTCACCTTTTCACCTTGGATCGATCTTGCACTTGCCGGTTCGTCATTCTCTAATCCCGAAACCCACGACCCAATCTTTCAGCCGGAAATTTTGGCAACAGCCGCATCGCTTCATCTGGCCGGAGCCGATCCGCGCGATGGCCGAGCTTCCCCGCTCTATTCCATTCCAGTCGAACTCCCGCCATTGCTGATCCAGGTTGGATCGGACGAATTGCTGCTAGACGATGCGCGGCGGTATGCCGAGCGCGCCGCAGCCAAAGGCGGATTGGTGAAGTTAGAAATCTATGATGATTTGCACCACGTGTTCCAGCGTTCGGTGGACGAACTGCCCAGCGCAAAAGCCGCGCTGGACCGAGTTGCAGCGTTTCTGACGACGCTTTGGCCTCGTGCCAGACAGAGATGAAAGGGTTGATGCCGGGGCGGGTCCGGCCGCGGCAAAGCTCCAGTTCCAAAAACACCTTAACTCGGTGTCCTCAAAACCGGCATCAGCTCAGTATGCTAAATCGGCGACCTGCGCAGCCCACGCACCAGCATCACTTGTCCAGGCAGGAGCGTTAGCGCCCCATTCGGCCATTTAGCCAGCCGAGGGTATTCCCCAAATGCTGCCGTCGTGTTCCGCTTCGAGCAGCCCATCGGGCCGAAGGAGAAGCTGAGAGAAGGTGTCTCCTCACGTAGTTTTGGAATGATTGATATGGCGCGTTCCGCACGATGTCGTCAGTGGTGAGCAGGGTCCGAATGTGCTCAGACCCGTCACGGCGACCGTCTAGATACTTCGCGTCCTGAATATGGGTTGGAACACTATATTGTTCGATAGTTCTGCGGACAGTTGCTCCGCACGCGGGCACCAACCGATGTCTTCCAATATTTTGCTGATCGTGGTGGCGTCTGGCATTCGCCACGGATAAACGGTGGCAACTGCGTGGGTTGTTGGAACTTGAAGAAACCCTGCAACGTAAGGGTCACTGAACACCTGATCCGGCAGGCCCTCCTCCCTGATCTAGAGCAGTCCACCGAACATTGACCTCAGATATGAGGCGGCTTCATCCGTTGCCTCCGCTCGCTTGTTTCGGAAGCCAAACATAAGTCTCTCCCTCGCAATGGACACAACGCGTGTAGCAGTCGAGAATAAGCCGATCGGCGCCGGCTTGGTGAGACCGCGTGGCAGCCAATCGTCTCGATGTTCGTTGAGGGTTACGCGCCAAGGAGATTTCTGTGACATTGACATCCCATATCGCCCTCAACGATGGCAACGCCATTCCCCGCGTCGGTCTCGGCGTCTGGCGCCTTGCGGACGGCGAAGCGCCGCGACTGGTCAGCGAAGCGATCGATGCAGGATATCGCCACATCGATACCGCCCAAGCATATCAAAATGAAGCAGGGGTCGGTAAAGGCGTTAAGCTCGCCAAGATACGCCGGCGCGACATCTGGATAACGTCGAAACTGCAAACGAGCTTGCAGGGCTATGACAGCGCCCTTCGCGCTTTCGATCAAACCATTAAGAAGCTCGAGCTCGATCAACTCGACTTGTTTCTCGTCCATTGGCCAGCGCCGGCCCGCGGCAAATATGTCGAAACCTGGAAGGCGTTCATCGAACTGCAGCAGCAGGGCCGTATCCGTTCAATCGGCGTATCGAATTTCCTGCCCGAGCACTTGGAGCGCATCATCGGGGAGACAGGCGTTACCCCTGCGGTCAACCAGATCGAGCTCCACCCACGCTTTCAACAGGGTGCAAGTCGTGACTGGCACAAACAGCACGGAATCGTGACGGAAAGCTACAGCCCGCTTGGGGGACAGGGCACTGCGCTACTGCAGGACGCGATCATCGACCGAATAGCCAAGCGTCACGGGAAGTCACCGGCGCAGGTCATCGTTCGATGGCACCTTCAGCTAGATCTCGTCGTCTTGCCGAAATCGAGCAAACCCGAACGCGCAGTTGAGAACCTCGATGTCTGGAACTTCGCCCTGACGGAGGAAGACATGTCGGAAATTGCTGGCCTCGACAGCCCCGACGGAAAGACCTTGCCTCATCCCAACGAGCTTAATGGTTAGCAGCAGACCGCAACGTCAAGGTTGGCGTTGAGCACCTCACCACCAGTAGGTGCGCCGCCAGCTTGGCGCAACAGTCGGCGAGACGGGGTCGGAAACTAGGGCAATCCACTGTGCTTTGAGCACGCTGTGGGTGATATGGATCGGGGTCCGCGAACTCCCCTACGGGCCCGCAGCCTCTGGTGGTGCATCAGAGGCCGGACAGATGGCAGCATCCGACCACGTGCAATCCTTCAAAATACCGCTTGCGTCTTACGGGGCGTCCACAGATGGTTGCTGTCTGGAGGGCCTTTGGGCGGGCCCCGGTTCAAATCTGAGACCTAATGAGCCTCTGTATTGCGGCTTTTCCAGGCGGTCCCCATGTAGCTTTCCCACCCGGCTTACCTTGTACGCCATTGTCGCCGATAACTAGACAAACTAGGGCCTTGCTGAGTGCCCAACCCCGAGCGCGGCGTATAGTGGCCGCGTCGAGCGCTGGCGCGTATCGCGCATGGAAATGATCCATCATGCCATCTGGCAGCAACAGCCACGCGGCACTCAGATCACAAGATGGGTCACCGGCACACATATCTCCGAAGTCGATAATCCCGCAAAAGTTGCCCTCTTTCGTTAGGACATTCGCTGGGTGCAGATCCGCATGCAGCCAAACGAGTGGTCCTGCCCAGGCAGGAGCGGCGACCGCATCATCCCAGACTCTACGAACTTCGTCGGCGTCGGGGATTAGTTGGCGGTCAACCGCCTCCTGCAGGGAACGCAAAAAGCCTTCTTGAATAGCTGCCAGTGATCCGCCTCGCCGGTCCCTGCTGATAGGTGCATCGCCAGGTGCAGCCTGATGGAGGGCGGCAAGAAAAGCGGCCAGCATGGCAGCAGCTTCGATGCCCCGCGTCACAGGTGCCCGGTCGGCAGGTTCACCATGGACCCAGCTTGTCACGATCCAAGTGCGAGGAAACAAAACGCTTGGGCTTCCCAGCCGCTCCGGAACAGGTATGGGGAGCGGGAGGCGCAACGCCATGGCTGGAAGGACTACATACTCCTTGAGAAGTAGCTCGTCGGCGCCCTCGGTTGACCACGGAAGTCGCACAGCAAGATCTTCACCGAGGCGCCACATCTGATTGTCCCAGCCGAAAGCACCAAAGGTGATTGGCAACTCGGCCAAGTCTGGGTGCTGCTCATGCAGCAATGCCTGGACGAGCTTGGCATTGATCTGTTGCGGCATGCCCTTCATTCAACCGTCCCACGCATCGATTGCTTTCCACTGGGCTCAATGACCCCGCTCTGAATCACATCAGAGCAAATAGCTCAACTTATGGCCCGCGGTAGGCTTTCGCCAAAGGTCGCAAACAATTTGGTCGCGATATCGAGGTTGGATAGCCACTAGCCGTAAGGTCTGCTTTCGGGACCTGGCCAAGTTGACCGGATCGGCGGCAATGGGGGCCGGAAGCGGCCGGTCGGCAAACCGGCGGGCAGCCATATGAGCGGTTTATGTTCGCCCGGAAGCACTGCCTGAGAGTCCAAGTAGCCCGCGAAATTCTGGACCAATACGGCGGTGACCGGCCAGGAGCCGATGCCGCGGCCGAGGCAGTCCCGCAAAGTGATTTGAAAAGGGGTTCCGTCCGGGACTAGATGGACCATCGCCGGCTGGCGGAGTTCTTGGGAGGGAACTCCGCCAGCTGCTGCGGCTCCGAAAAAATTTAAGCAACTATCCTTTTTCTAGCGGGTTCGACCTCGCCGGTAACAGGAGGCTGTAGTGACAAAGGCGGAATACCTCGTCTTCGAACGCCAGAAGCGCTGGTGGGTTCTGGTCGACGGCCAACGCACGGGACCCTATGTCAGCCGGCAGGTCGCCATCGACAGCGCCGTTACGGCGGCGAGTTCACGGGCGGCCGCGCGGCACGGGTGTCCGTCCAGCACGAGAACGACATGGTCACTGCATACGACTCGAGCCCCGACTAGCGGAATGGCTGGGGTTTTATAGTCTGCATCTCTCGGGCGGGGAGGACGACGCAGGGAAGCGTTACACCGTGCGGCGGGGTGCCGCTTCCCTGGTGGTCGTTCCCAGATGGAACTGGGCTCCGGCAATTACTGGGGCACACCTCACATGAACGCCAGCAGAACCTCGCATTCACCTTAATGTCAGCACTTTTACGGATCGGTATCGACGACGGAATGCCGCGTGGGGCACGGTACAACTATGCGGATAATCAACCCGTTGTGAGGATGCGATGGTCGACGAACCTACAGCTTTTCCACTTGATGAGCCCCTACCCGCTTCGCTGGAAACTA
The DNA here is from genome assembly GCF_040546795.1 of Devosia sp. UYZn731. Classification (NCBI taxonomy): domain Bacteria; kingdom Pseudomonadati; phylum Pseudomonadota; class Alphaproteobacteria; order Hyphomicrobiales; family Devosiaceae; genus Devosia; species Devosia sp. UYZn731. Next base: position 4,281 of record NZ_JBEPOL010000017.1, on the reverse strand, counting down.
CGACGATGACCGTCACCAGCATTTTGCCGCTCCAAGGCGTTTTGCGGATGGAAACCAAAGACGGCCCACTACTAGTCACGCTCAATCGCATAGGCGCGGCCAGCCTGGTAAGCGGGCTAGCGGAGTTCCTGATGGTCGAGCCGGCGGACTTCGTCCCGACCGGCCAGCCAGCGCCGAACTAACGCCGGCGCCGGCGCATGTTTGGGGGAACCATCGGCACACGCTCTTTATATTCACCGGCTTCCCGACGCCGAAACAGCTCTTGGAAAGCCGAGCGACGACCACCAGCGCCGGCTTCGGGCAGTTGCCACGGTTGATCTCTTCACCATAGATATTGTTGAGGTTCCACAGGACGTCCGCAGGAACTTCACGTCCTTACCCAGAAGGCTATTAGCGATCGGTCGGACCAGGACCCGCGCCGCGATCATCGCAGCTTCTAAATCGACGTCGCGCGGGGTTCCGTGTCTATGGCCCTCCACCACTCTTCGGTCGCCCGATCGGCTGCAAGTTGCTTGGTCTCCGCAAAGCCGCTTCTGGAAAACTACCCCTCAGTTCACGCAAGGCCCAGTGTTCATAAGGCCGGTGCGGTGTGACGTCGGTGGCGATGCCGGAACCGGATTTCCAGATCGCCGCATAGCGCCCCGCTAGGTTCCAGCCAGCCGGGGTCGGCTTGAACCGGCCATCCTACTTTGCGCCATTTGAGCCGTGCCGGCGGTTTCATTGCCCACCTAGCTCGCCCGCGACTTCGGCTTGTCGGGCCGTCTCTTGCTCAACGCTGACGTGACCTGTCCATAAGTCCACGCACCCTTCTTTGCCAACTCATTGGCACTGAGATCGGGATAGCGTTCCGCCATGGCACGGATTTGGTTCGCAGCGACGGGCTTGATGGCGATGTTCATGACGGGTTCCTCTGGCAAAGGGAGCCCGGTTCTAGCACCGTGAACAGAATTAGAACAAGGATCACATCCACAAACGCAAAAAAAGAGCCCCCAACCGCTTGAGCGGTTAGGGGCCGGGCTCGCCTTCGAGCAGAAAGCGGGCTGTTCTTTGGAGGGGACCCGACGAAGTTTTGCCCCCGCCGAGTCGCCAATGGGTAGGCCGACAAATGGTGGGTGGCAATGGCCCTTCCGCTCTAGCTCTTCGCCGCCGACCGGATGACCTCACCGCGCAGGCGATCCAGGCCCTCACCCAAATGCTCGACCTGTTCGGCCAACGATCGGTGGCCAGCGCGTGCTGGCGTGCGATGACGTTGCTTCTTGTCACCGCCATCGTCACCCCTCTACGGCGGCCGTGGCGTGGTTCAGGGCCGTTGAGTCCATGATGACGGCTGCGACCTGCGCAGCTCCCGTCGGCGCGACCGCAGACGCGGGCCTTTCCGAGCGCCAAAGCGATCGAAGGCGAAGATGACAGCAAGCGCGATGACGAAGGCGGCGATGGCCCAGGGGGGCAGCGCAGAAAGACTAGGAAAATCCACGGCTGTTCCCTCCGACATCGTGCGCAGCGCTGTAAAGGTTGATGATCTCGACAGCGGCGAAAATCGGTTACCCTTGCTGCCTTTGACGGGGATTGTGGACAGCGAATGCGACCGCGTCGCCTTGCTTGAGGGGAACGACCTCATCCCGGCTCCGCATCCTGGGGCGTTGCTCAGTCAGTACGAACTCGCCGCCGGTGAAGTCCTCACCAGGGGCCGAGAGTAGAACGGCTACCTGCAACGGAAATGAAAGTTCGCCATAGAGGTCCTGATGCAGGCAATTAAAGTCGCCCGGCACGTACTTGAGCAAGAGCGGCGTCGGACGGATTCGGCCTGCCTCGTGACACTGGTTCTGAAATTCTGCGTGGCGATCAGGATATCTTGCTCGATACCCATCGGGTCATTCCACTCGTTGGCGACGGTTTGGCACTCGGGTTATTGCTTTCAAACCGACAAAGTATCGATCCAGGCTCAGAGAGCTCCTCGGAAAGTCAGGTTTATCCGTGCGGCTCCGGCTTTGGGATGCACGCCCTCCTTCAAGGCGGGAATTCCATGATAAAAGAGCCTGGAAGGGCCGCCCCAGACGGCAACGTCCCCGTGGTGCAGAGCATACTTTCTGACCGGGTCCGTGCGCTTGAGGCCGCCGAACTGAAAAATCGCGGGAAGGCCGAGCGACACGGAGACGATCGGGTTGGCGAAGTCGCGCTCGTTCTTATCCTGGTGCAACGACAGACGAGCACCCGGTTCATAGCGATTGATGAGGCAGGCATCGGGGCGGAAGTCGGGATAGCCGGCTTCCGTTGCCGCTTCGACCGCAAGAGACATGAAAGGTGCCGGCATCGGCGGCCAGCACCTTCCACTCAGTGGATCAGTGCGGTCGTAACGATAACCGCTCAAATCGGTCACCCAGCCGGCTTCTCCACAATTGGTCATCGCCACCGACATTACGAAGCCGCCGGGGGTGACCATGTGGCGAAATGGCGCCTTTTCCTCAATGGCCGCCAAGGCCCCGAGAAGCTCGTCTTCGGTCTCAAGCGCTTTCCCGCGCAGCAGGACGGCTCCTTCGGCCATGTCCTCGCGGCGGGGTGCGGGAGGTTCAAATCCATGAAATAGGTCACTTGTCATCGGGGTCATCCGTATACGAGGGGGAATCCGTGTGGTGCAGAATCGACGGTAGCCGCCCCTCAGGACCGCTAGAGTCGAGGGCGGTGTGAGTAGTCCTTCGACCATGCCGGGCAGCGGCGAGATCCGATATCCCGCGAGGGTCCAGACGAGCGCGTGCCCGCTCACGAAGATGAAAGCCGAACGAGAGGACATTACGGTCCCAAAACGACGGTCCTGACTACCGGCGAACCTACCATCGCGCTAAGCTCCAGGCCTACAGGAGGCACTCATGGCAGATACAATGAGGTTTAGCGACGGCGAAGGCTACGAGGCGATGATGGGCATCTGGAGTGCCTTGATCGGAGCGGACTTCCTCGATTGGTTGAATGTTCCGGGCGGCGCTCGGTGGGCTGACATAGGGTGCGGAAATGGTGCCTCCACCGAGTTAATTGCTGAGCGTTCGAGGCCGACTTCAGTCGAAGCGATCGACCCGTCACCAGCACAGCTAGAGTTTGCCCGAAGCCGCCATCGCTCGGGTGTGGCAAACTTCACCTTAGGTTCCGCATTGCAGCTCCCGTATCCAGCCGATGCATTTGAAGTAGCCATCATGGCGCTTGTCATTTTCTTCGTTCCCGATCCGGCTAAAGGGGTCGCGGAACTGCGGCGCGTCGTTCGGCCCGGCGGCACCGTTGCCGCTTATGCCTGGGATATTGAGGGAGGCGGTTTCCCGTACGAGGATGTCCATGTTGCCATGCGCAACGTGGGCGTAGACCCCATATTGCCACCGCAGTCCGAAGTTGCGAATCTCGACGCCCTTGAGCGACTTTGGACAGATGCGGGGTTGGTCGAGGTCGCAACCCGCACAATTGTAGCGCAGCGCGTGTTTCCATCTTTCGATAACTACTGGGAGAGGGCCATTTCCGCGCCAGGCATCGGGCAGCCCATTGCCAAGCTCAGTGCCGGGCAACTGAGTAATATCCGTGATACCGTTCGCGGCTCTCACACTTCGGGCGAGTTAGTTTACGAGGGTCGTGCCCACGCCGTTCGGGGACGCGTGGCTACCCAGAGCTGAGTGCACCTACGCCGCTCTACTGAGCTGCTGAAGGCGACTTGATTTTCGCCTAAGGGATCAGTTAGCATTGGATAGGAGTCGGCCTTGCGCCCTTTATCAGCCGTCTGCCTCCCCTGGGGTCACGGGAAAGCGCAGTCAATGTGCGGCATTTTGCCTGTCATTCAAGTTGTACACCCAAAGGGCGCGGGCCGTCCGTTCGAGCGTTTACGCGGTGCTACTCGTTTTTGACGTGTGCAACCAGCCGTTTTGGAGAAGAAGCGTGTTTACCCATGTCGTGATTGGCAGCAACGACTTGGAACCTCGCGACGCAGCTTCTCGATCTCGAGCTGCTGAGGCTTAATCTGCCCGTGGCCGGGAAAGGGCTGCTGCGGATCGGCGGACTGTTCACGCACCCATTGCGCAACACGTTAAGATGCAGGTCCAGATCACGGGCCGCCTACGCCACCGCAACCCTCGTTCCCTGACCAGCCTGACAGCCTCGAGCTTGAACTCCCGGCTGAACTTGCGTCTCTCCATCAAAACTCTCCGGTTCCCAAAACTGGACTGCCCCCGGTTTGGCAGACATTTCCCAGCCTCACGCCGCGGCGCTTTCAAACGCCTCGGGACTGACGCCGCCAATATGGCTGTGGCGGCG
>NZ_JBEPOL010000016.1:0-59318 GCF_040546795.1 Devosia sp. UYZn731 | reverse complement strand
AGCAACTTCAGAAGCTTGCCGGTCGCTGCGGGCCTTGCGGCGCCGCGGTCTCCAGCGATGAGCCGGGTTATAGGGACACCCGCCGAACCTGTAAACCCCGGAAAATGACAAAACTGACTTTTTTGGAAAAACACAGATTCGCCCGTGTGGATAACTCCCACGAGAGGCCATTGGTTGCGGGCCTTACAGCGCCAACTACCCCAATATGGTTTTGTTTGCAGACGGTTCAACCCTTTACCTCTCATGGGCCAATTGCTTGCCCCCTATCCAATCACCCCTCAAACGCCTTGGGGCCTAATATCGCCGCATTTCTTGCAGATCACCCAACTGCGCGTATAAGACTCCTGCGGATACGCGCGTGAACTTGCTTCTATGCAGACCGGCGCCAGACCGGCCCTCGGGGGACGACCGTGACAGTTCTAAGGATTGGGCGTTGAACGCAGCGCAACGAAATCGCCATGCGGCACGGCTGAAGGCTACGGGATACGAAGATTGTCCCGCCCTCACAGTCCAATCGACCGATGGCGAAATCCCCCATGGCCGCGAGCTGAGCTTCGCCTGGCTGACCGGCACCGTCATGACCGGCCTTACCTCTGTTCTATTGATGGGCGCCGCGCTTTACGTATCGTTTCAGGGCCAGGATACGTTCTCTACCGCCTATGAGGCTTTGCAGCTCGCCCGGCCCAAGGCTGAGGCACAGGCGCCCACCGATCTGTCGGCAAAATCCTCGCGCTCGCGGCCTGTCGCCGCCACCCGCTCGGACCTCGAGGTGATCGAGGCGTCCATCCGCGAAACCGTCGACGGCCGCGACATGATCCGCAACCAGCCCTTCGTGCGCATCAAGGCAACGCTGGCCACCGCGGCCACTTCGCTCTCCGAAGACGCACCCGCCTATGACCCGGTCGCCATTCTCACGGCCACGACGCCCGAAACCAATACCGCGGCGCCCGAGGTCAATACCGATATCTATGGCGCCGAAGTCGAGGGCGAAGTCGCCGTTCGGCTGGCCGCCATGCCAATGACCTTCGTGCCCGCCAAGGTGATTTCCGATCAGTCGGCCGCCGCCTTCGTGCGCGACACGGTGGAAAGCGCCTATTCGGAATCCGGCTTTGATACGCCGACCCTGGCCTATGCGGCCCTGGGTCCGACCATTCGCGATCTCGGCGTGGTCGGCGGCGATACGCTGGGCGGCATCGCCGAGAATGTCACCGTGGTGCCGCGCACCGTCGATGCCGAGCAGGCGGGCCTGGGCCGTGCCGAGCGCATCCTGACCATTCGCGAGCCGACCCCGATCAACGAGGTTTTGACCAAGAACGGCTTTACGGCGCCGATGATCACGGCGATCGAGACCAATCTGCACAACGTGCTGCCCACCACCAACCTGCCGGCAAGCACGCGCCTGCGCATCCTGTTCGGCCCGTCGCGCAGTTCCGACAGCCTCATTCCCTATCGTCTCAGCGTCTATATGCATGACGACGCCACCAACACCGACAAGCACAAGGCCACCGTCGCGCTGACCGACAATGGCCAATATGTCCTGGGCCTCGAGCCGCCGGCGATAACCTTCCCCGATGAAGACACCGAGGAAATCAACGTCGCCAACCTGCCCACCATTTACCGCTCGATCTGGGAGACCGGTCGCAAGCACGACCTGGACGATGCCACTATCGAGCGCATCATCGGCATGTTTGCCTATGACATCGACATGACCAAAAAGGTCGTGGCCGGCGACAGTATCGAAGTGCTCGAGACGCCCGCCGATGCCAATGGCAAAGCGGGCCTGCTCTATGTCGGCATCACCCTGGGACAGACCACGCGGCAACTCTACCGCTTTGCGACTGCCGACGGCACTGTCGACTATTACGATCCCGAGGGCGAAACCGGCAAACGCTTCCTCAATCGCCGTCCGCTGCAAGGCGGCGGCACGCTGCGCTCGCGCTTCGGTTACCGCATCCATCCCATTTTCCACACCCGCAAGCTCCATACCGGCGTCGATCTGGCTGCCAAGTCCGGCACGCCCATCTATGCCGCCGGCGATGGCGTGGTGGAATACCACGGCTGGGAATCGGGCTATGGCAACAAGATCGAGATCAAGCACGTCAACGGCTTCGAAACCGCTTATGCGCATATGAGCCGCTATGAGCCCGGCATCGATGTCGGCACCCGCGTGCGCCAGGGGCAGTTGATCGGCTATGTGGGCGAAACCGGCTATGCCACCGGCCCGCATCTGCATTTCGAGATGAAGATCAACGGCAATTTGGTCGATCCGCTGAGCGTCAAGCTGCCGCGCGAAAACACCATGCCGCCGCAATACCAGAACCAGTTCCACCAGGTGATCGCCCAGATCAACGAACTGATGTCGCGCGACCCCGCCAAGGTGAATGTTGCGGCGGCCAACTAGGGAGCGCTCGCTCTCCATTCACCGCCAATGACAATCTCGGTGTCGGCGTTAGGCGCAGCCGAACGAGATATTCAGCTCATCTTGGGCCGGGATGGATCATCAGAACCATCAGTCTGCCACCGTCCCCCGTTGCGGGGAGGCCGAGCGAAATAAGGCTTAGCCCTCGCCAAGTCCGTACATCGCGCCGGAATGGGTAGGGTTCCGCAATTCCATCCCCCAACACACCCCACCCTTGATCCATCCCCGCAAAAGGGAGGGTGTCGACTGCAAGATATAGCTCACAGTCACGCTGCGTTTTCGTGCTTCACGGGCTTTCGCTCCAGCGTCCACCAGGCGATCGCTGCCGAGACCAGGCACAGCGCCGCGGTCACATAAGTAACGCTGGCAAAGGCGGCGTCCGTTGCCGTCAACCGCGCCGCTTCTTCGCTCGCACTCAATCCCGGCGCCGCCATGCCGAAAAAGATCGGTAGTTCCGCAGCGCTCCCCAGCGCTTGCTCGAACACCGACGCCACCACCACGCCAAGCAGCGCCACAGCCATTAGCCCCGCGACACGCGCCACCGCATTGTTGACGCCCGACGCCACGCCGGTGTCGCTATCGGTGACCGAGGTCATCACCGCCGTCGACAGCGGCGACACCACCAGTCCCATGCCCAAACCGAGCAGCACGATGCAGGGCATGACGGCGAACCACACATTATGCAGCGGAGCCGTCAGGCCCAGCAAGGCGAATGCGGCAGCCACCACGATCGAGCCCACCGCGATCAGTGGCGCCGGCCCGAACCGGTCCGCCATCATGCCGCTGAACGAGGACAATATGGTCAAGAGGATCCCCAGCGGCAGCAGCGCCAATGCCACCTCGGCGGGGGATACGCCCCAGCCGGCAATCAGCGTCATTGGCAGGAAAAACATCGTGCCGCCCAGTGCGAAATAGAGCGCGAAGGTCAGCGCATTGGCGCCCGAAAACGCCTTGATGGCGAACAGTCGCAAGGGCAGCATCGGGGTTCTGGTCCGCGCCTCCCAGACCAGGAACAGCACCGCAACCACAAGGCCGCCACCGGCATAAAGCGCAATATGGCTCAGCGGCGGCGTGCTTTCGCTGCCGCTTCCCGTTAGCCCAAAGGCGATCAGCATCAGCGCCAAGGTCGCCAGGACCGCTCCTACGACGTCAAGCTTCCGGCCCGCCTCGGGCCGGTCCGCCCGCACCTTGAACCACAACAGCGCCAGCGCCGCTGCGCCCAGCGGCAGGTTGATGGCGAAAATCAGCCGCCAGCTCGCCTCGCCAAACCAGGTCAGCACGAAACCGCCAATGATCGGCCCGCCGATCGAGGTCAGTGACGAAGCCGCCGCCCAGATACCGATCGCCTTGCCGCGTTCGTCGCGCGGATAAGCCTTGGCGATGATGGCCAGACTGCCCGGCACCATGAACGCCGCCCCGGCGCCCTGCACCGCGCGCGCGATCACCAGCACCAGTGGCGTCGGCGACAGCGCCACCACCACCGATGCCAGCACGAACACCACAATGCCCAGCCCGAACATCTTGCGCAGGCCGAACCGGTCTCCGGCTGCGCCACCCAGGAGAATCAGCGACGACAGGAACAGCAGGTAGCCATTGGAAATCCACTGCGCATCGGCCAGCGTCGCGCCCAGATCGGCTCGGATCGCCGGAATGGCGATCGAGATCACCGAACCATCGATAAATCCCATGCTGGAGGCCAGGATCGCCGCGATCAGCACGAACCGCCGTTCCGCGGGCGTCGTCGCCATGGCGGTGTTGTCTGAAAGGGGCGCGCTGGCTTCTGTCATGGTGGGTCCTTGAGTCGATAGGCAATCATCGGCTACCGCCGATGATGCCGCCAGCCCTATTCCCGCGCCACGTAAATCGCCAGCTCGTTCCCGCCCGGCTCGCGGAAATGAAACCGCCGCCCGCCGGGGAAATCGAATTGCGGCCGGGTAATCACGCCGCCCGCCGCGATCACCCGCTGTTCCGCGCCATCCAGGTCATCGGTCCGCAGGATCGCCGTCGTTGTCGCGACCTTGTCGGCCGATTGATCGACCCCGCCGTCGATGCCAGCGTCGTTCAATCCGTCATAATCGGGTCCATAGCTGGTGATGCCCCAGCCAAAGGCCGCCTGGAAGAATGCGCTCGTCACCGCCCGATTGCTCGAGGGGAACTCGATATAGTCAATCTTGTCCGCCATTTTTCACCTCTATGTTCTGGCTTTGTTCTAGCCTAGGATCGACCGGCTGGCAACCCGGTTCGGCAGCGATTCGGCCTGCTACCTCTCGCCAAATATCGATCTGCTTCAGTCGGAACAAAGAAGAGCCTCATGACCTCAGCCTGGGATCACGCCGTACCGCAAGACGCGGGTTTCGCCCCCGACCTCGCCCACAAGCTCGAAGCGCTGGTCGCCGCCGGACAGTTGCCGCCCGTTCATGCCATTGTTCTCGCCCGGCATGACCGGTTGTTGCTCGATCGCTATTTCATCGGCGAGGACCAGCAGATCGGCTACGATTCCATCGGTCGCATCGCCTTTACCGGCACAACGCTGCACGACTTGCGTTCGGTGACGAAAAGCATCGTCGGCCTGCTCTATGGCATCGCCCTTGAGCGTGGCCTTGTTCCCGGCCTTGATGCACCATTGGTCGACGCCTTCCCCGAATATCCCGATCTTGCCGCCGATCCAGCCCGACGCCGGCTCACGGTTGCCCATGCTCTGTCGATGACCATGGGGCTCGATTGGGACGAGTCGCTGCCCTATACCGATCCGCGCAACTCTGAAATCGCCATGGAGATGGCGGCGGATCGTTACCGCTTCACGCTCGACCGCGCCATCGTGGCCGCGCCCGGCGCAAGTTGGATTTACTCCGGCGGCGCGGTCGCCCTGATCGGCGCGCTGATCGAGCGCGGCTCCGGCCAAAGCCTGCCTGATTTCGCCCGCGACGCGCTGTTTCGGCCGCTCGGCATCCACCGAAGCGAATGGTTTTCCGGAGACGACGGCGTCTATTCGGCCGCCGCCGGGCTGCGGCTCGGTGCCCTGGACCTGCTGCGCATCGGGTCCATGCTGGCCAATGGCGGCCAGCATGAAGGCGGCCAGATCGTGCCATCGTCCTGGCTCAAGCAAAGCTGGACCCGCCGGACGGATACGGTCTGGGGCCAGGCCTATGGCTATCTCTGGTATCTGGGCCGCGCCACGCCGCCGGCCTTTCCGGGTGGCACGCCCAGCGTTGCCGGCTATGGCAATGGCGGTCAGCGCCTGTTCGTGCTGCCCGAAGCCGGCATTGCCTGCGTCATCCTGGCCGGTCTTTATGACACGCCGGGCGGCGAGCAGGGCCCGGAATGGATTTGGCGCGAGCTGATCTTGCCCAATTTCATCGGCTAGAACAAAAAGGCCGGGCTTTCACCCGGCCTTCCAATCGACTTTATGCGGCGGCGTCGCTTGCCGGTGCCATGCCGGGCAGCAGCACCAACCCGTCCTCGCCGGCATCGATCAGCACCTGATCGCCATCGGCGATGCGACCGCTCAGGATCTCGTCGGCCAAGCCGTCCTGCACAGAGCGCTGAATTACCCGCTTCAGCGGCCGCGCCCCATAGGCCGGATCATAGCCTTCGTTCGCCAGCCAATCGCGCGCCCGCGGCGTCAGCGTCAGCTTGATATCGCGGTCCTTGAGCAGGCTCTCCAACCGCTTGAACTGGATATCGACGATAGCGCCCATATGCTCGCGGCCCAGCCGGTGAAACAGCAGGATTTCATCGAGCCGGTTGAGGAATTCGGGGCGGAACGCGGTCTTGACCATGTCCAGCACCTTGCCGCGCACCAGTTCCACCGAGTCCCCGTCCTTGAGCTCGACCAGGTATTCGGCGCCCAGGTTGCTGGTCAGGATGATCACCGTATTGCGGAAATCCACCGTCCGGCCCTGCCCGTCGGTCAGCCGGCCCTCATCGAGCACCTGCAGCAGCACGTTGAACACATCCGGATGCGCCTTTTCGATCTCGTCGAACAGGATCACCTGGTAGGGCCGCCGCCGCACCGCTTCCGTCAGCACGCCGCCTTCGTCATAGCCCACATAGCCCGGAGGCGCCCCGATCAGGCGGGCCACCGAGTGCTTCTCCATGAATTCGCTCATGTCGATGCGCACCATGGCGGTCTCGTCGTCGAACAGGAACTGCGCCAGCGCCTTGGTCAGCTCGGTCTTGCCGACGCCGGTTGGCCCCAGGAACATGAACGAGCCGATTGGCCGGTTCGGATCCTGCAACCCAGCCCGGGCCCGCCGCACCGCTTTGGCCACCGCGGCCACGGCTTCGGCCTGCCCGATCACCCGCGCGCCCAGTGCCTCTTCCATCTTGAGAAGCTTTTCGCGCTCGCCTTCCAGCATCCGGTCCACCGGAATGCCGGTCCAGCGGCTGACGACCTGCGCAATATGGCTGGGCGTCACCACTTCCTCGGCCATCAGCGGATCGACAACGCCATTGGCGTCCTCGGCGCCCTTGATCTGCTTTTCGAGACCGGGAATGACCCCATAGGCCAGCTCTCCGGCCTTGGCCAGGTCACCCGTCCGCTGTGCAATTTCGAGCTGCGAACGCGCCGCATCCAGTGCTTCCTTGAGCTTCTGGCTGCCCTGCAGGCGATCTTTTTCGGCATGCCACTTGGTCGACAGCGACTGCGCCTGCTCCTCGAGCCCGCCCAATTCGCTCTCCAGCCGATCGAGCCGCGTCTTTGAGGCGTCGTCGGTCTCCTTGCGCAAAGCCTCGCGCTCGATCTTGAGCTGCATGATGCGCCGGTCGAGTTCGTCCAGCGCCTCTGGCTTGCTGTCCACCGCCATGCGCAGCCGTGCGCCAGCCTCGTCCATCAAATCGATGGCCTTATCGGGCAAAAACCGGTCGGTGATATAGCGATTGCTCAGCGTCGCCGCCGCCACCAGCGCCGAATCCGAAATCCGAATACCGTGATGCAGCTCGTACTTTTCCTTGAGCCCGCGCAGGATCGAGATCGTGTCCTCAACACTGGGCTCATCGACAAACACCGGCTGGAAGCGACGGGCCAGGGCCGCGTCCTTCTCCACATGCTTGCGATATTCGTCCAGCGTCGTCGCGCCGACGCAATGCAGCTCGCCACGCGCCAAAGCCGGCTTCAGCAGGTTCGATGCATCCATCGCCCCCTCGCCTTTGCCCGCGCCCACCAGCGTATGCATCTCGTCGATGAACAGGATAATCTGCCCGTCCGAGGACGTCACCTCGTTGAGCACGGCCTTCAGCCGCTCCTCGAACTCGCCGCGATATTTCGCACCGGCAATCAGCGCGCCCATGTCCAGCGACAACAGGGACTTGTTCTTGAGGCTCTCCGGCACATCGCCATTAACGATGCGGATCGCCAGCCCTTCGGCGATCGCCGTCTTGCCGACGCCCGGCTCGCCAATCAGCACCGGATTGTTCTTGGTGCGGCGGCTGAGCACCTGAATGGTGCGACGAATCTCCTCGTCCCGCCCGATCACCGGATCGAGCTTGCCCTCGCGCACCGCCTGCGTCAGATCGCGGGAATATTTCTTGAGGGCATCATAGGAATTCTCCGCCGATGCGGAATCAGCGGTCCGCCCTTTGCGGATTTCTTCGATCGCCGTATTCAGCCCCGCCGGCGTTACCCCGGCCGACGACAGAATCTTGCCCGCATCGGTGTCCTTCTCGATCACCAGCGCCAACAGCAGGCGCTCGACGGTCACGAACGAGTCGCCCGCCTTCTGCGCCGCGCTTTCAGCGGTGTCGAACACCCGCGCCAGTTCGCGGCTCAGATAAAGCTGCGAGCCGTCGCCCGATACGCTCGGCAATTTATTCAGCGCTGCTTCGACCCCGGCCCGCGCCGTCTTGGGATTGCCCCCGGCGCGCTCGATCAACCCATTGGCCATGCCCTGCTCGTCATCGAGCAGAACCTTGAGCAGATGCAGCGGCGTAAACTGCTGGTGCCCCTTGCCCAGTGCGGCGGTCTGCGCGCTCTGGATAAAGCCGCGCGCCCGCTCGGTATATTTTTCGATATTCATTCAACTCTCCTGGTCTCGCCCGCCCGATTGCCCAAAGGCACAACCAGACGGCGGAAGCGTCGTTCGACGAAACGCCCGCTCAGCGGCGCTGCTCCATCATGCCCCAAATATAGGGAGGGGATTGCAAAGGAAAAGGGTTGGGATCGCCCATCTCACGACAAGCACCGGACCGCCATCTTCCGCCGGTGGCGCCATCGCCGATAAAAAATCTGGCTACCCTGCCGGCTCAGTCGACACCTCCCCCTACCAGGGGGAGGATCAAGGTGGGGGTCTTTCGCCGCCGAACTCGACCTCTCGGCACCCCCACCCAGCCTCCCCCTGGCAGGGGGAGGGGCTGCCCTGTGATCGTCGCAAGATCGAGCGGCAATCTATCTGAGATAGCCCTACCGGGAGCTGGCTGAACAAACAAAAAAGCCGGACATCGCTGCCCGGCCTCTTCAAATCTTACCCACGGATCACTCCGCGGCGGTCGTCCCACCAGCGGTGATGAATGCCGGCAAATCGCCGACATCGGGCTGCGGCTCGTTGGCCGGATCGCCCGCATCGCCACCCGCCGGACGGCGACGGCGCGGACGGCGCTCGCGCACCTTGCGCGGCTCACCCTCGACGTCGCTTTCAGCGGCAGCTTCAACCGGCGCAACTTCAGCCACCGGTGCTGCAGCCTGCGCGGCTGCGGCTTCGGCGGCGGCCGCTGCGGCCTGCTCACGGGCCAGTTGCTGGGCCTTGGCGCGCTCTTCAGCCGATGGCCGATCGGGACGCGGCTGGCGCTCCTGCCGGTCGCCACGATCCTGGCGCTCTGCGCCATTGTTCTGCTGCTGCGGCTGTTGCTGCTGATACGGCTGCTCGCCGCCCTCGTCGCCATCGTTCTGCTGGCTGGCCGGCTGCGGCGAGGAGAAGCGCGAATTGATTTCGGGCATATCGTCGTCGAAATCGTCGCCATCTTCGCGCGTTGCATTGGGCTGGGCCGCCGAAACGATGCGGAAATAATGCTCGGCGTGCTGGAGATAGTTCTCCGCCATCACCGAGTCGCCGCTGGACTGCGCGTCGCGGGCGAGCTGCATATATTTCTCCGCGATATGGGGAGCGTTACCGCGCACCTTCACATCGGGGCCATTGCTCTCGAAGCTGCGCGACAGTGGATTGACGTGCTTGCGTCCACCGTTACGGCCGCGCGAGCGGTTCTTGTTGTTATTGTTGTTATTCTGGCTGTTGGGTCTCATCTGGTCGCTTTGTCTAACTCAAAAAAGTTAAGCGTCACACATCTGGCGGACCGGCATCGTGCCGAGGTCGGCCAAAGGCCAGGCGGAGCCCCTGGCTCCAGCATCTGGCAAAGTCTGGCTTCATGAAGACCGTAAGCTGTCGCGCGGCAATGCCACTTGTTCCGACATCATCAGCGTGGGCCGGACTTCCGGGACCGCGCTGCGCCTTGCAGCTTTTAAGATGAACGGGTGACTATCACCGTGGCGCCCATGATGCGCCGTTGACAGCAAATGTGAAGCTATCTGGTTCGCGCCGCCATTCCAAGCATAAAATGCTCCAGTTCACCGGGCCGTGCGCGTTATACCGTTGATATGGTGCGCGCTGATCACACGATCAAGCCCCGCGAGGTCCCGATGCACCGCCACCTCGCCAAACCCCGCCGCGACGAACAGCGCCGTTACTGCCGCCCCCTGGTCATAACCGATTTCGACCAGCACGCGGCCGCTGGGCGCCAGGTATCGCGCTGCGTCCGCCGCGATAATCCGATACGGCGCCAACCCATCCGGCCCACCATCCAGCGCCAGAAGCGGATCGAAATCACGCACTTCAGGGGATAAGGTCTCAACGACGGCCGAGGTTATGTAGGGCGGATTGGAGACGATGAGGTCGAACCTGTCTTCACCTCTCCCTTTGGGGGAGAGGTGGTCAGTGCCTCGAACCACGACCCCTGCAAAAACGCGATCCGCTCAGTTACCCCGTGCCGCCCCGCATTCCCCCTCGCTGCCCCCAGCGCCTCCGCGCTCAAATCCGTCGCCACCGCCGTCACGTCCGCCCGGTTCACCAGCACGGCAATCGCAATCGCCCCCGTCCCCGTCCCGAGATCCAGCAGCCTGCCCCCCGCCGGGAGCGCCGCAATTGCCATGTCGACCAGCATTTCCGTCTCGGGCCGCGGCTCAAGCGTCGCTGCGTTCAGCCCGAACCCCAGCCCATAAAACTCGCGCTCACCCACAATGCGCGCCACGGACTCCCCGGTCAGCCGCCGCTGCAACAGCCCTGCCACGCGCTGCACCCCGGCCTCGTCGACCGGCTCGCCCTCGCGCGTCGCAATCTCGAGGTCACTCAGCCCCAGCGCAAAAGCCGTCAGCCGCTTGGCATCCAGCGCGGCGCTGTCAAACCCCAGCCGCATCAGCACGTCGCGCCATTGCCGCCACAGCGCCGCGATGCTGAGGAGATTGCTCAGTTTGCATTTTCCAGATCGGCCAATTGCTCGGCCTGATATTCGGTGATCAGCGCCTCGATCAACTCATCCAGCGCTTCGCCGGTAATGACCTTGTCTAGTTTGTAAAGCGTCAGGTTGATCCGGTGGTCGGTCACCCGCCCCTGCGGGAAATTGTAGGTCCGGATACGCTCCGACCGGTCGCCCGATCCCACTTGGCCCTTACGCTCGGCCGAACGAGCGCTGTCGCGTTCCTCGCGCTGCATTTCATACAGCCGCGCTCGCAGCACCAGCATGGCCTGCGCCCGGTTCTGGTGCTGGCTCTTCATCGCCGAAGTCACCACGATCCCCGACGGCATATGGGTAATACGCACCGCCGAGTCGGTGGTGTTGACGTGCTGTCCGCCCGCACCGGAGGCGCGCATCGTATCGATGCGGATATCCTCATTGCGGATTTCGATGTCGATATCCTCGACCTCGGGCAACACCGCCACCGTCGCCGCCGAGGTATGGATGCGCCCCGAGCCTTCCGTCGCCGGCACCCGCTGCACCCGGTGCACGCCGCTCTCGAACTTCATCCGCGCATAAACGCCCTTGCCCGAGACATTGGCGATGATTTCCTTGAACCCGCCCATTTCGCCGGCGCTTTCTTCCATGATGGTGACCTTCCAGCCATGGTTGGCCGCATAGCGCTCATACATGCGGAACAGATCGCCCGCGAACAGGGCCGCCTCATCGCCGCCGGTGCCGCCGCGGATTTCGAGAATAATCGACTTCTCGTCCGCCTCGTCCTTGGGCAGCAGCAGCACGCGGATCGCCTGATAGAGCTGCTCGATTCTCTCATCGAGCTCCTCGATTTCGGCCTCGGCCATTTCGGCCATTTCCTTGTCGCCGCCCTTGAGCAGCGCCTCGGCCTGAACGCGATCGCTCAGCGCCTTGTTATATCCCCGGATTTCCCCGACGATCGGCGCCAGCTCGGCATGTTCCTTGCTGAACTTGACGAACTCCTCCGGCCCAGCCCCACCCGACAGCGCCGCTTCCACATATTGGAAACGGGTCTCAAGCGCGTCGAGCTTGTCCTGGGGAAGCTGTGCCATGCGATAATTCTCTCTCGTGCTCCCGTGCGTTTAAGGCGCACGAGCACGGAACTCAAGGGTAACGAGCAACCAGCCCATCAGTCGACGCCTCCCCCGCAGGGGGAGGATCAAGGTGGGGGTCTTGTCTATCCAACGCGCGTTTGCCACCCCCACCCAACCTCCCCCTGGAAGGGGGAGGAGCCGCATCGCGGATACAGCGGCATCCAGGATCACCTAAATTGGCAGCCCCTGCTTCTCGATCCATTCGTGGAGTAAGGCTCGAATGGAAATCCCACTCGCCCCGTCGCTCAGCGCCGCCGCCACCGATTGCCGTATCGGCGTCAAATCGAGATTCAGCACCAGTTCCTTGATCGGCCCGATCGAGGCCGGCCCCATGCTCAGCCGCGTCATTCCCACCGCCATCAGCGCCAGCGCGTCCACCGGCTTGCCCGCCAGTTCCCCGCACATGGTGATCGGCACATTATACTTGCGCGCCGCATCCACCACATGCCGGATCGCTCGCAATCTCGGCAGCCCGATCGGATCGTAATTCTTGGCCACCCGCGGATTGGCCCGGTCCGATGCCGTCAAAAACTGCACCAGATCGTTGGACCCGATCGAGACGAAATCCGCCTCCGGCAGCAATTGATCCAGCTCGAACAGCAAGGAGGGCACTTCCACCATCACCCCCAGTTCCAGCTTGCTCGGCACGGCCTTGCCGGCGCGCCGCAGCCGGTCGACTTCCTTGTTGACCACCATGCGCGTCTGGCGGAACTCGAAGGTCTCGGTCACCATCGGCACCAGGATCTTCAGCGCCCGCCCATTGGCCGCCATCAGCAGCGCCCGGATTTGCGTGCGCAACAGCCCCGGCCGGTCCAGCCCCAGCCGGATCGAGCGGAACCCCATGGCCGGGTTCTCTTCATTGTCCGCCCGCAGATACGGCAACACCTTGTCGCCGCCGATATCGAGCAGCCGGAACACCACCGGCCGGTCCTTGGCGATCGCCATGGCCTCGGCATAGAGATCCATCTGTTCACCCAGCCGCGGCAGCTTGCTGGCGATCATGAACTGCAATTCGGTGCGGAACAGCCCCACGCCCGCCGCGCCCGTATCGTCGAGCATGGGTAGGTCCGCCACCAGCCCCGAATTATGCAGCAGCGTGATCTCGACCCCATCCTTGGTAATCGAGGGAATATCCTTGAGCGCGGCGTAATGCGCCCGCCGCTTGGCCGAAACCTTGACCTTGTCGATATAGGCCTGCTCGATATCGGGCGTCGGCCGCAAATGCACCACGCCCGCCGGCCCATCAATGATGATGTCGTCGCCGCTCTCGCACATCGACACGATCGATTGCGCCCGGCCCACCGCTACCATGCCCAGCGAACGCGCGACGATCGCCACATGCGCCGTCGCACCACCCTCTTCCAGCACGATGCCGCGCAGCTTGGTGCGGTCATATTCCAGCAGTTCCGCCGGCCCGATATTGCGCGCCACCAGGATCGCATTGTCCGGCAAATTCCGCCCGATGCCCTGATGGTCCCCGGTCAAAACCCGCAGCAGCCGGTTTGCCAGATCGTCCAGATCATGCAGCCGATCGCGGATATACGGATCGGTCTGGCGCATCATGCGGGCGCGGGTATCGTTCTGCACCCGCTCGACCGCCGCTTCAGCCGAAAGCCCGTTCTCGATCGCCTCCGTCAGCCGATGCACCCAGCCGCGATCATTGGCGAACATGCGATAGGTCTCGAGGATATCGCGATGATCGGAACTGGGCTGCATGTCGCCATGGTCGAGCATGGCGTCGATCGACACGCGCATCCGCTCAAGCGCCGTGTCCAGCCTGGTCTTTTCCTGCTCGGTATCCTCGGCGATGAAATTGGTCACCACCACGCGGGGGTCGTGCAACACGACCGTGCCCAGCGCTATGCCATCGGTAAAACTGACGCCGGTAAACATGCGCGGACGCCTCAGGTCGATATCGGACCCCGGCTTGATCAGATTGTCAAAATCCGAGGTGGCGATCATCTCGGCCAGGATTGTGGCCGTAGTCAGCATCGCTTCCATCTCGTCTTCGCCATAATGGCGCCGCTCGGTATTCTGCACCACGAGTACGCCCAGCGTCTGCCCGGCGCGCAGCACGGGAACGCCCAGGAATGCCGAATAGGGGTCTTCCCCGGTCTCCGGCCGATAGGCGAAAGCGGGATGGCTGGGTGCGTCATCCAGACTCAGGGGTTCGGCTTCCGCCGCAATGATGCCGACGAGGCCCTCGCCCAGCCGCAACGTCGTCATATGCACCGATTCGGCGGCCAGCCCCTTGGTGGCAAACAGCTCCAGCGCGCCGTCATCGCGCAGCACGTAGAACGAGCAGACATCGGCCCGCATATTGTCGGCGATCAGGCCCACGATCTTGTCGAGCCGGGCCTGGCTCCCCAGTGGCTCCGCCATGGTCTCGCGCAATTGCCGCAACAGCACGCGCGGGCCGCCTATGCTTGTGGCCATCTGCTATCGGCAGCCGAAGCCGCCCCCCTCGCGCGGCGCGGCTGAGCGGTTCCCCAGTCGAGCTTACGCGTCTTTTCTATCCAACCCGTAATACGTATGGAGCGCGCGAACCGCAAGCTCGGCATATTGCTCGTCGATCAGAACCGAGGTCTTGATTTCCGAAGTGGTGATCAGCTGTATATTGATGCCCTTGTCGGCCAGTGCCTTGAACATGGACGATGCGACGCCGGCGTGACTGCGCATGCCCACCCCCACGACCGAGATTTTCGCGCCGCCTTTGCTGCCCGAAATCCGAGCATATTCAATCCGCTTGTCGGTCCCGGCGGCCTGCAGCGTCTTGATCGCTTTGTCATACTCGCTGTCGGGCACCGTGAAGGTGATGTCGGTGGTGGCGCCATCGTCGGCGATGTTCTGCACGATCATGTCCACGATAATGCCTTCGTCCGCCAGCGCACCAAAGATCGCCGCCGCGACCCCTGGATTATCCTTGACGTCGCGCAGGGTGATCTTGGCTTCCGCCTTGGCGAGGGTCACGCCCGAAACGATCTGCTTTTCCATGATCTCATCCTCATCACACACGAGAGTGCCAGGCACGCCAGGGGTTCCGTCCGGCGCCAGCTGCGGCGCATCCGGATCATCAAAGCTCGAGCGCACCAAGAGCCGCACCTTATGCGCCATCGCCATTTCCACCGAGCGGATCATCAGCACCTTGGCGCCGAGCGAGGCCATTTCCAGCATTTCCTCAAAGGAAATCTTCGATAGCCGCTGCGCCTTGGGCACGATGCGCGGGTCGGTGGTGTAAACACCGTCAACATCCGTGTAGATATCGCAACGATCCGCCTTCACCGCCGCCGCCACCGCGACAGCCGACGTGTCCGAGCCGCCACGCCCCAGCGTCGTGATGCGGTTATGCGGTGAAACGCCTTGGAAGCCGGTGATCACCGGCACCCAGCCATCTTTCATGCGCTTGTCGAGTTCAGTGCCGTCGATCTCCACGATCCGCGCCGCGCCATGCGCGTCATCGGTCTTGATCGGCACCTGCCAGCCCGCGAACGAGCGCGACTGGATGCCCATTTCGCTGAGCACGATAGCCATCAGCCCAGCCGTCACCTGCTCGCCCGAAGCGACCACGGCGTCATATTCGCGCGCATCGTGGAAGGTGCTGGCCTCGTTGACCCAGCCCACCAGCTCATTGGTCTTGCCGCTCATGGCCGAGACCACCACGCAAACCTCGTTGCCGGCCTCGACCTCGCGTTTGACATGGCGCGCCGACTGACGGATGCGCTCGACGGTCGCCACTGACGTGCCACCGAATTTGACGACGATACGGGCCAATCTTTTCCCCGAACTTCCACCGAACCCGTCGGTACGCTTCTTGTTGAGCGCGGACATGCCACAAAGGGCGCGGGGGATCAATGGGGATGGGGCGGGGGAGGTACGAAGCGAAGCGAGACAGGCGACCGTCTGAGATGGGGTGGTTTGCCGTCTGTCCGCTTTCAGCCGTCAATTCGAGAAAACGGACCCTAGTTGCTCTGACCGTTGCGATGCATAGCGGCACGGGGCGTCGCCGCATACGCAAAGTGGACACTAGATAGTCCCGTCGGCGTGCCTCGTGCCGCTGAAGCGTTTGGTGCGCCTTGGTAGCCCAGCGCGCCGTTTCAGTGGCTTTGCGAGCCGTCGTCTAACGGGTCAGCAATCAAAAAGCCCGTACACTTAAATTCAATTGGGCAAAGAAGTCCTTGGCTTTGCCGATTTGACTTAATGCATTAACGTCGGTGGAACGTCGATATGCAATGCAGCCACAGTCAGCCACTGATCTGAGGCATCATCGCAAAAATATAGGAGTCAGATATGCGGCTATCACCCGTTTTAATCTTGTTTTTTACGTTGCTGTTCGCGTCCAGCGCCCAGCGAGCGTGCCGTTCTTCAATGCGATTTGTGCCCGCGGCATCGAGGTCCATGCCGACGCCGGCGGACCGATCTACATCAACGGCAAAGAGGCAAGGCTCAAGACGTTTAACGCCAACTACTACGAAGCGAGCCGGAACGGCACGACGATCTCGGTTTCGATCAATGCTGACGGCAGTCCTTCCGTCTCCTACACCGGCAGGGGCGGCGCGAATGGCGTGTGCAACCTGTCGGGCGGCAATGGCGGCGCTCAGCCGCGGCCAGTCCCGTTGCCGCAGAATCCTGGGCCATCGGCGGTGGATACCTCAAGCATGCCGCGCTACTGCGCAGGCGAGGCGTCCGCGGAATTCGGCGTGCGGCCGACGGAAATAACCACCAATATGGCCTTCAAGAGCGGCAACAGTTACGTCGTGCAAGGCTACTTCGACGGCGACAATGGCTCGACATTCTTCAACTGCTACTTCGGTCTGGACGGCGGGTTCCGCTCGGTCTCCTAATCGCCGCAGCGGGCCTTGGAGTGACCATACGCGTCGAAGGCCAGCTAGACCCACAAGCGTCTCGTTCCCGACAAATCAACCGGATGGCAGGCATGAACAGCAGTGGCGACTACCCCTACTACAATGGCGAGCCGGTCGAGATCAGCCCGGCAGGCTGGCTGACGCTTGTCGCCTCGGTTGTCGTCGCCTTCGCTTTGCTCGTCACCCTGCCATTCGATACAATCCCGCTTGTATTCGTCCCGGCCATCGCCTTCACCGGCATTCCCCTGATCACCCTGGCTGCCGTCACACGGGGTCGTCACGGCGCCCTGTTTGGGCGCTTTGAGGTCAGGGACTTATTCCTGATGATCGGATTTGGCGTCCTGACAGTCCTGATCTCGTTTGTGGTTGGCTACGCTTTGACTTTCGTCACTTCGATGAACGTAAATGCCGTAGCGGATACTTTGGCGGCAGGTGGTTCATCCGCAGTGGTGACCTTCATGATCCGCAGCTTCATCCAGCTCATCGGCGAGGAGTTGATGACCATCCTCCCCCTGCTGGCGGTGCTGTGGGTTTGCGTTCGCAAGCTCAACCTCTCCCGCCAGACCGGCGTCGTCATCGCCGTTGTCTTTTCCACCCTCGGTTTCGCCGCCGTGCATTTGCCCACCTATGGCTGGAACTTCATCCAGTGCTTCGGGGGCATCGGCTCTGCACGACTAGTTCTGACCGCGGCCTATCTGGTGACGAAGAAACTTTGGGTCTGCGCCGGCGCTCATATCCTCAATGATTGGACCGAGTTTCTGCTGCCCGACGTGGTTCAGGCATTTGGTCACGTTCCAATCGATACCGGCGTCTGACCGAAACGCTTGCTGGACAATCATCTTGGACACTTTCCATTTCATGACCACCGTGCTGTCGATGGTCCTCGGACTGGGCGTCACCCGCCTGCTCCTGGGCGTCGTCACGGTGTTCCGAATTCGCAACAAGGCCGCCGTCGATTGGCTGCCACTGGGCTGGGCTGTCTGCCTGTTCATGCAACAGCTGGAGTACTGGTGGGCGATCAACCAATTGCCGATGATCAAATCCACGTTCTCGTTCACGGATTTCGTGAGCCTGGTCATTCTGACGATGACGCTTTTCGTCGCCTCAGCGCTGTTGCTGCCAAGCCGGACCGAGGACGAGGCAGTGGACCTGCGGAGCTATTTCGAAACCGAGGGACGGTATGGCTTGCTGGCGATGTCGGTATTCAGCCTGCTCGCTTTCCTGACGAACGTATTTTTCTTCAACGCAGCCCCATTTGCCCCCTGGTCGGTGCTGGATGCCAGCCTGATTGTCCTCCCGGCCATCGCGTTCTTTGCCGGGCCACGACGACTGCAGGTCGGCATGTTCTGTATTTACCTTCCCGTCTTGGCACTCGATATCTGGATTTCAGCGGGGGCTTGAACCACACATATACCGTCTGCCGCCAGCTGCGGAAGCCGAACAAGCACTCAGAGCATCGCCTGGCGGCACGCAGCTTGTGGAACCGGTTTAGTCCTCCTAAACATCCAACTTTGGACGCGATGCGGCCGGCCGGCTGAGACACGCACCATGAGCAAACCGCCCATGCCGGACAGCAATCCTTCCAGCTGCTCCGGCAATCCGGCTGCGGAGCCTTCGAGGGCTTCGTCGCGGGCGTCCTTGGACGGATAGCTTTCGTGAAGGTCAGCAGGGTTCGCCCATCCTGGTTCGCCCCGTAGGATCAGCAGTACCTCCCCACCACCGCTTCCTCAGCGACCCAAAGTGCTGCCGAGCCAGGCCTGTACGTCTTCGGGCCCGATACCGAGCAGGGTTTGCGCGCTGGTCTTTGGATCAATGGTGTTCTGAGGAGCCTGCCAATGCGCTTCGTAGAACCCGACAACACCCGCAAAGGCAGGGCCGAAGAAGGGCTCGATCAGTGTGCCGAACTGTTGGGGTGTAATGGACTCAAAGCTCACCTCCCGCCCGAAATGCTTGCTGAAACCAGCCGCCAGGTCATCGCCCAGCAGTCCGGGCAGATGACCGACGCCGACCACGCCAGCAATGGCCGGATCCAGCAGGAGCCGCTCGGAGACGCGGGCCACATCTGCATGGGAGCTCCAGGAGACCGAGTAATTCGCACGCACCGGGTAGCGCAACATGCCTTCGGCGGTGACCGGTCCCAAGACCATGGGGAGCAGCAGGTTTTCGAGGTAAAGGCGCGGCGCCACCACGGCGTTCGAGATGCCGCTGTCCTTGATGCCATTGATCAGCACCATGATGGCGGAACGATCAGGCGCTTGCAGCGCGGTGTTAGGCATGTCGACGACAGAGCCGCTGGTGGAAACCACGACGCGTGACGGGTGCGCCGCGCGGACGGCCGCGACGATGGTGTTGGCATAGTGCAGCCGCACATCTTCGGGCGCCTGCGGCAGGTGAACGAAGATGCCGTCTGCCTTGTCGTAAGCAGCCGTCAGCTGCTCCACCGACCCCGCGTCAGCCTTGATCGAATCCGCAGCGTTGTCGGCATTGCGTGACACAGCCTTTACGGACTTGCCCGCGGCCGTGAGCCGATCGAACAGTGGAGCGCCCTGTGCGCCGGTGGCTCCGTGGATGATGAAAGTCATAGGCCTGATCTCGCTTCGATGTTAGAAAGCGGCATCAGTGCATTCCGTGCATCGGTTACGTCAAATGCACTAATGGACGTGGTGTGAAATTTTTTTGAGGCAAAGCGAACATGGCTGATCACTGTCTTCCGGAGTGTGGAGTGGAACGTTTTCTGCTGCTGCTGGACGGCCCTTGGGCAACACTGATCGTTCGAGAATTGCTGCACGGTCCGCAGCGGTTCACCGAGCTCAAAATCCGTTTGGGCAGCATCAGCGCCCATACGCTCACCCACCGGCTTAAGCGTTTCGAACAGCACGGCATCGTCACCAGAACAGCTTTCGCGGAGACCCCGCCACGGGTCGTTTATGAATTGACGCCCTTGGGCATGACGCTGAGCACGGTGCTGAACGCGATGAACACCTGGGGTGTTTCGGTGGCAGACGAGCAGCTGGCGAACTCGTAAAAGCACTAACAAACTTCCGCTTTCAGGATGTCGACGGACAAGCTTGGACGTCCGAAATAGGGTCGGAAGCCTTCCGTTCGTCTACCTGTTCAAACCGAAAACTTATCCCCGCCCCCAATCCCCCATGCGAAAGTCCCCCCATTCCCGCCACACACGCGGCCCCGACGCAGGGCCGGACGGGGAGACCGTGGGATGGGGGCGCTCATTCGGCAGGGTGGAAGCTCGGCACGCGCATTTGCAATAAACTGCGCATGAACCGGACCCTGAGCAAAAGCGGCTCGTGACGGGCGGCCATTGGACCGTTCTACAAACTACAGATGGCCCAATGGCCGCCTGTCACCGTGTATCCGCGACGCCACAAGGCCGGGCGGCGCCTCGGCGCGTTCGCAAAAGGCGCGTCGGGCAATTCATTTGGCCGAAATGTCCAATGGGGCACAATGTCCCGGTCCCCGACCCCGGCCTTGCCTCCGCCACAGCCTCGGGCTCATATGCCCCAAACTCGGAGCCCGCCCATGACCGCCACCACCATCAATGATGCCGAAGTCGCCAAATTCACCGCGATGGCCGAGGAATGGTGGGACCCCAAGGGCAAGTTCAAGCCGATCCACAAGTTCAATCCCGTCCGCCTCGCCTATATCCGCGAGCACGTGCTGGCCCATTTCCACCGCGACGGCAGCGTCATGCGCCCGCTTGAGGGCCTGACCATTCTCGATGTCGGCTGCGGCGGCGGCCTGCTTTGTGAGCCGCTGGCCCGCCTTGGCGCCACCGTCACCGGCATCGACGCCGCCGAGCGCAATATCAAGATCGCCACCCTGCACGCCGAACAGTCCGGCGTCGCCGTCACCTATGAGGCCACCACCAGCGAAGCCCTCGCCGCCCAGGGCCAAAAGTACGACCTGGTGCTCAATATGGAAGTGGTTGAACACGTCGATAACGTGCCGCTCTACATGAAGAGCTGCGCCGACCTTGTCGCCCCCGGCGGCCTGATGCTGACCGCCACCCTCAACCGCACCGCCCGCGCCCTGGCCTTCGCCGTCATCGG
Organism: Devosia sp. UYZn731; assembly: GCF_040546795.1. NCBI lineage: Bacteria > Pseudomonadati > Pseudomonadota > Alphaproteobacteria > Hyphomicrobiales > Devosiaceae > Devosia > Devosia sp. UYZn731. The sequence goes on along the minus strand of NZ_JBEPOL010000016.1, from coordinate 38,401 downwards.
CGCCGAATATGTGCTGGGCTGGCTGCCCAAGGGCACCCACGACTGGAACAAATTCCTCACCCCCGACGAGATCAAGGCCCTGATCACCCGCAATGGCCTCGTCGTTACCGACCAGACCGGCGTTGTCTATCACCCCCTCGCCGACGATTGGCGCAAGTCGCGCGACATGGCGATCAATTACATGGTCATGGCGCAGCGCCCCGCCACCGCCTAGTGGGCAACCGCGCGGATCGTGCCGCGCGGTTGCCTGCCGTCATCAGGCCGCAGGCACCTTGTCCAGAAAGCCGGTCACCGCGGCGATCTGCCCGGCCTGGACCTGCACGAAATCGGTCCCTTCGATGATGATTTCGCCATCTGGCACACCCAGTCCCCAGGAAAAGCGCACATTGTCGCCAAAGCCGGGCCCAGGAGCGTGAAGACGAAGCCGGGGAACCGCTCCTGCACCGCCCCGATCATGCCACCGAGGGCCTCTGCGCCCTTGGCCGCCATCAGCGGATCGCGATAGCTGGCAGTCGGGCTCCAGCTCTGCCCAAGCAGCGCCGCACGCCGGTCCGCATCGGTTTCATTCCAGGTGGCGAGATAGGCATTGGCAATGTTCAGGGCGTCGGTCATGGCAAAAATCTCCGGTTGGTTGCTATCGAACGATTCCCATTTTTCACCGTTGGCGACGCAAACCAATTACCTCGGAGGTAATGGAATTGACGCCCTGCTCTGCTAGTCTGTCGCTATGGAAAATACTGGATCAATCGGCGAAAAGCTGCACGACTGGCGTCGCCGCCGCCGGCTGAGCCAGCTCGACCTGGCGATCGACGCCGACATCTCGGCGCGTCATCTGAGCTTCATCGAAACCGGCCGCGCCAAGCCCAGCCGCCCCATGCTGCTCAAGCTGGCCGAAACGCTCGATATTCCGCTGCGCGAGCGCAATGCCTGGCTGCTGGCCGCAGGCTTTGCTCCCATCTTCCCCGAGCGCCCGCTCGACGACGCGGCGCTCCGCCCCACGCTCGACCTGCTCGAAACGCTCCTGGCCGCGCATCAGCCATTTCCCGCCCTCGCCATCGACCGCCACTGGACGCTGGTCCGCGCCAATGCCGCCATAAGCCCGCTGCTCGACAACATCGCGCCCTTCCTGCTCGAACCACCCGTCAACGTGCTCCGCCTCAGCCTTCATCCCCAGGGCCTCGCGCCGCGCATCGCCAACCTGTTCGAATGGAAAGCCCACCTGCTGCATCGCCTCGCCCGCCAGATCACCGACACCGCCGACCCGTTCCTCGCCGATCTCTACGAAGAGCTTCGCCACTATCCCGCCGGCACGCCAACCCCAGCCCAACCCGGCACCGCCATCGCCGTCCCCCTGCAACTGCGCAGCCCGGCTGGAATAATGTCTTTCCTCTCAACGACAATGGTCTTCGGCACCCCCCTCGACGTCACGCTCTCCGAACTCGCCGTCGAATCATTCTTGCCGGCCGACGCGGCGACTTCGGAGATGCTGAAGAGCGCAATGGTCCCACTATCCAAGGGCTGAGAAGCGACATCCAGATCAGCGCTGGTGTTTGCCGGCTCTCGCCCCTTTCCTCCGCTCCCACTCGCCCAAACAGCAACTCAATCAAACTCGTCAACAGTACCGTACGGTACGGTACGCTTTTTTCTTGCCCTGTTTCTGGAATGGGTCTAACCTATTTCCAACATCGACCGCCCAACGCGGCCTTCACTTGAGGACGTCCCATGCCAGTCTATCGCTCCCGCACCACCACCCATGGCCGCAACATGGCCGGCGCTCGCGGCCTGTGGCGCGCGACGGGCATGAAGGATGGCGATTTCGGCAAGCCCATCATCGCCGTGGTGAACTCATTCACCCAGTTCGTGCCCGGCCACGTCCACCTCAAGGACCTCGGCCAGCTCGTCGCCCGCGAGATCGAGGCAGCTGGCGGCGTCGCCAAGGAATTCAACACCATCGCGGTCGATGACGGCATCGCCATGGGCCATGACGGCATGCTCTATTCGCTGCCCAGCCGCGACCTGATCGCCGACAGCGTCGAATACATGGTCAACGCCCATTGCGCCGATGCCATGGTCTGCATCTCCAATTGCGACAAGATCACCCCCGGCATGCTGATGGCGGCCATGCGCATCAACATCCCCGTGGTCTTCGTTTCCGGCGGCCCGATGGAAGCCGGCAAGGCGATGATCAAGGGCAAGCTGCAGGCGCTCGATCTGGTCGATGCCATGGTGATGGCCGCTGACGATAAATATACCGATGCCGAAATCGCCACCGTCGAGGAAGCCGCCTGCCCCACTTGCGGCTCCTGCTCGGGCATGTTCACCGCCAATTCGATGAACTGCCTGACCGAAGCGCTCGGCCTCAGCCTGCCGGGCAATGGCTCGACCCTGGCCACCCATTCCGATCGCAAGCGGCTGTTCCAGGAAGCTGGCCACCTGATCGTGGACCTGGCCAAGCGCTGGTACGAGCAGGACGACGCCACCGCCCTGCCGCGCACCATCGCCACCAAGGCAGCCTTCGAAAACGCCATGGCGCTCGATATCGCCATGGGCGGCTCGACCAATACCGTGCTGCACATCCTGGCCGCCGCCCATGAGGGCAAGGTGGATTTCACCATGGAAGACATCGACAAGCTGAGCCGCAAGGTGCCGGTTTTGTGCAAGGTCGCGCCCGCCAAGAACGATGTGCACATGGAAGACGTCCACCGCGCCGGCGGCATTTTCTCGATCCTGGGCCAGCTCGACCGCGCCAACCTGATCAACCGCAGCGAGCCCACCATCCACGCCGCCACCATGGGTGATGCGCTCGACAAATGGGACATCAGCCGCACCAATTCGGAGAGCGTGCGCAATTTCTTCATGGCCGCCCCCGGCGGCGTGCGCACCACCGAGGCGTTTTCGCAGTCCAATCGCTGGGCCGAACTCGATCTCGACCGCAAGGAAGGCGCTATCCGCTCGGCTGAATACGCCTTCTCCAAGGACGGTGGCCTCGCCGTGCTATCGGGCAATATCGCCATCGACGGCTGCATCGTCAAAACCGCCGGCGTCGATGACTCTATCCTCAAGTTTACCGGCCCCGCTCGCGTGTTCGAAAGCCAGGACGCCATCGTCAAGGCGCTGCTCAGCAATGAGATCAAAGCCGGCGACGTCATCGTCATCCGTTATGAAGGCCCACGCGGCGGCCCCGGCATGCAGGAAATGCTGTACCCAACCAGCTACCTGAAGTCGAAGGGCCTCGGCAAAGCCTGCGCCCTGATCACCGACGGCCGCTTCTCGGGCGGCACGTCCGGCCTCTCCATCGGCCACGTCTCGCCCGAAGCTGCCGAAGGCGGCACCATTGGGCTGGTGCGCGAAAACGACACCATCGAAATCGACATCCCCAACCGCACCATCACGCTGCTGGTGAGCGATGACGAACTCGTCCAGCGCCGCCACGACCAGGACCGCCTCGGCTGGAAACCCGCCCATCCCCGCAAGCGCAATGTGACCCAGGCGCTCAAAGCCTATGCGGCGTTTGCAACGTCGGCCGCGCGCGGCGCGGTGCGCGATCTCGGGGAATTCGAGAATCTCTTCTAGGCGACATTAGTTCCGGCGAGCGATACCGCTACAGAAACAGTTGGACACAACTGCCTCAACAACCACCGTCCTTCCCCCGGACTTGATCCGGGGGCCCGCTCCCGCTCGTACCGTGCTGCCAAGGGCCCGCGGATCAAGTCCGCGGGAAGACAGCAAGGTTGCGGGGCGCTGGTCACCTCCCACGACACTTTCGTGACAATCCCCCTCGCCACCCCGATGATCCCATGCTAAACGCCCCTCAGCCGAAGGTGGTCTGCCAAGATTACCCGCTGGTTAGGTTCGATGGCGGGGATTCCACCCTCCCCATCGAACCGACCTAAAGCCATCCGGCCCATCGGGCGAACTGGCATCCCCTCACATTCAACTTACATCATACGAAAAAGCCTCCCTCAAGATTTGAGAGAGGCTCGCCTGACTGAATTGGTTCGGTGGGAGGTTTGGAAAACCTAACCCTGCCGCCCGACGGCATCGAGCGTCTTGAACTCCGCATCGCTCAACACGATGCTCGCCGCGCCCACGTTCTCCTCCAGATGCTTGACGCTCCCGGTGCCGGGAATCGGCAGCATCACCGGGCTACGCTTCAGCATCCAGGCCAGCGCGATCTGGCTGGCCGAAGCCTCATGCTTTTCCATGATGGTCTTGAATTCGACGCTGGTGGCCGCAAGATTGCCCCCATCGATCGGCCGCCACGGAATGAAGCCGATGCCATTGGCCTCGCAATAGTCCAGCACATCCTCGGCCTTGCGGCTTACGAGGTTGTACATATTCTGCACCGTGGTGACCTTGAAGTACTTTTGCGCTTCCTTGATGTCCTCGACGCTGACCTCGCTCAGCCCCACATGGCGGATCAACCCGTTCTTCTGCATATCGGCAATGGCGCCAAACTGGTCGGCGCGCGGCGTCACGCTTTCAATGCGGTGCAACTGCCACAGATCGATCACCTCCAGCTTGAGCCGGCGCAGGCTCTGCGTCACTGCCTGGCGCAAGAATTCCGGCCGCGCCAACTGATGCCACTGGTCCGGCCCCGTCCGCGTCAGCCCGCTCTTGGTGGCAATGATCGTGCCCTTGGAATAGGGCGCCAGCACCTCGCCGATCAACTCCTCGCTGATGTAGGGCCCGTAGCTTTCCGCCGTATCGACGAAATCGACACCGATCTCCGGCAGCCGCGCCAGCGTGCGCTTGGCCTCCTCTACATCCGCCGGCGGGCCCCAAATGCCCTTGCCGGTAATGCGCATGGCGCCAAAACCCAGCCGATTGACCTTGAGGTCGCCGCCAATGGAAAAAGTCCCCGAACGGGACGCGTCGAGATTGCTCATGATGATCTCCAGGATTTTCGCGCCGAATGGGCGCTGCTTAGTTCTGTTCTTCAGGTAAATCAGGAAGGGGCGCGAATTCGATGCCCTCTTCGGCTAACGCGATCACCTCGTCCCGCGTTGCCTCGCCGTAGATGCCGCGCGCTTCGACTTCCTCGAAATGGATTTTCCGTGCCTCTTCGGCGAATTTGTCGCCGACATAATCGGCCTCGCTGACGACCTTCTGGCGATAGGCCCGCAGCAATTCGCGGAACTTGGCCACGTCCGGATGCCCCGAACTCAGCGACATTTTCTCGCTGCCCGAGCGCGCCACGGCAGGGGCCATCAGCGCCTTGCTCACCTCGTGCGACCCGCACACCGGGCAATCGACAATACCGCGCACCTGCTGCTCATCGAATGCCGCGGCATTCTTGAACCAGGCATCGAAATCATGCGCATTAGCGCAGTGGAGAGAATATTGAATCACGCGGCGACGTCCTTGCGGGCCGCAGACGGCCCGGCTCCTAAATAGGCCTCGCCCGTCATACCGACAAGGGCGGCGCCACGGTAAAACTCCGCGCATTGGCCAGCGCCGGTATCCGGCCTCGCGCATCGTCCACCGCCGCCAGATCAATCTCCGCCAGCAATACGCCGGGCTCGTCATGATCCAGTTCCGAAATCACCCGCCCCCACGGGTCGATCACCAGCGAATGCCCATAGGTCGCCCGCCCATTGGCGTGCTGGCCGCCCTGCGCCGCCGCGATCACATAGCTGCCGGTCTCGATCGCCCGCGCCCGCAACAGCACATGCCAATGCGCCTGCCCCGTCGGCACGGTGAAGGCCGCCGGCACCACCAGCACCTGCGCGCCCGCATTGGCCAGCGCATTGAACAGCGCCGGGAATCGCATGTCGTAGCAGATCGCCAGCCCCAGCGTGACGTCATCCACCTGCGCCGTCACCGCCGCTTCGCCACCCCGATAGGTCGCGCTTTCGCGATAGGTATTGAGCCCCGCAATGGTCGCGTCGAACAGATGGATTTTGTCATAGGTGGTCTGGATCGCCCCATCGGGCCCAAACAGCACGCTGCGATTGGCAAACCGCCCATCCTCCAGCGCCACCGCCATCGAGCCGATATGCAGATGAACCTGATGTTCGCGCGCCAGCGCTGAGAGCTGCGCCAGCCATGGATTGTCCTCGAACGGCCCCGCCACCCGCGCCAGCCCCTCGCGATTTTCCGCGAACGCCATCGTCACTTCCGGCGTCAGCACGTAACGCGCGCGCGCCGCTGCTGCTTCAGCCACCATCGGCCGCAAAGCCGCAAGATTAGCCTCCGGCTCCGTCCCCGACCGCATCTGAATGGCAGCGATTTTCATTCAATTTTCCCGTTCAGACGCATCCCACTCACGACGTCACTCACGCGCAGGCGGGAACCCATTCTTCGTCACGTGCAGCAACTCCTCAAGGGTGGGCTCCCGCTTGCGCGGGAATGATGCCCAGTTGGCTGGAAAGCAGCGTTAATTCGAACCTAGCAGTTCATCCAGCCCGCCAGCTCGATCCAGCGCCGCCATATCGTCATAGCCACCCACATGGGTCTCGCCGATGAAAATCTGCGGCACGGTCCGCCGTCCATGCGCCCGCTGGGTCATCGCCGCGCGCAAATCGGGGTCCAGCACGGTAATCTCGGTATAGTCGGCACCCTTGTCGCTCAGCAGCGACTTGGCGGCGTGGCAATAGGGGCATGTCGGCGTGGTATAAATCTCGATCTTGGCCATGTTACTCTCCGAAAGTACGGCTGTTTGCATCTATATGGGCATTTCCGCGCCAATGACAACGCGGGCGAAGGAGATGACATCAACTTCACTCGCCCCGCCCTTGAGCAGCGTCCGTGTCACCGCCTTGACGGTCGAGCCGGTGGTATAGACATCGTCCACCAGCACCACCCGCCGCCCACGCAACCGCGCCAGCAGGTCCGGATGCACAGAAAATGCCCCAGCCACATTTCGCGCCCGCCCGTCGCTCGATAACCCCACCTGCTGCCGCGTGCGCTTCACCCGGCGCACCAGATGCAGGTCCACCGCCACCCCGGTCAATTTGCCGATCGCGGCTGCCAATTCCCCCGATTGATTGTAGCGCCGCTCCCGCTGCCGGCTCGGATGCAGCGGCACCAGCACCAGCAGGGCGTCGCTACCCCACAATTCATGCCCCGCCCCCGCCATCAGGCGCGCACAAAACCGCGCCAGCTCCGGCCGATCCCCATATTTGAGCCGCGACACAATCGTGCGCGCCACCTCGTTATAAATCACCGCTGCCCGCGCCCGCCCAAACGGCGGCGGCTCCGCAATCGCCTCCGCCGACAGGGCATCGAGCCCCAGCGACACCTCGAACGGCAGCCCGAGAACGCGGCATAGCGGCGCGGTGATCGGTCGTAGTTTGCCAAAACACGCCCCGCACAACCCGTCGCTGGCGGCAATCGGTGCCTCGCAACCAAGGCAGACCGGCGGATAGAGCTGGTCGAGCACAAAACCGCCGACGCGCCGCATCCCGCCAATCACGCGGTGATGCAGCGCCTCGGTTTTGACAACCTCGTCCGCTCTCTCCATAAGCACCATACTGCCACCGCAACCGAGCGCTGTCGTCCCCCGCCCATGGCAATGCCACCAAAAATCTTCGACCCCGCGCTGATCGCCCGCCACCTGGCGCGGCGCAGCGGCGACGACTTCGTCATGGACCTGGTGCTGGGTGACCTCGAAGAGCGCCTGCTGTCGCTGATCCGCGATTTTCCCCGCGCCCTCATCATCGGCCCCGAGGTGTCTCGCCTCCCCGCCAGTGGTCGCACCGCCAAGGCAGAGTTCCCGTTCACCCGCCTCGCGGCTTTCACGCCCGATAGCGAATTGCCACCCCTCCCCGAGGGCGAATTCGATCTCATCGTTTCGGTATTGCACCTGCAAGCCGTCAACGACGTGCCCGGCTATCTTGCCCAGCTGCGAGCCCGCCTCGCCCCCGATGGCTTGCTGATGGCCGCGGCCCTGGGTGGCAATACGCTGACCGAGCTGCGCGAAGCCTTCCTGTCCGCCGATGCCGAAATCTCCGGTGGGGCCAGCGCTCGCGTCGCGCCTTTCATCCAGGTCCGCGACGCCGGCGCGCTGCTGCAACGCGCGGGCCTCGCCCTCCCCGTTGCGGATGTCGAAACCCACATCGTGCGCTATTCCAGCCCCTTCGCGCTGATGGCCGAGCTCAAATCCCTCGGCGCCGCCAATCCGCTGGTCGACCGCTCCCGCCGGCCCGCTACCCGCGCCCTCCTCACCGCCGCCGCCCAGGCCTATGCGCAACGAGACGCCGACCCCGACGGCCGCGTCCGCGCCACCCTCGAACTGATCTGGCTTTCCGGCTGGCTCCCCCACGAAAGCCAGCAACAGCCCCTCAAGCCCGGCAGCGCCACGGTGAGCATGGCCAAGGTATTGGGCAACAAGGCGAAATAAATCCCTCGGCCTTACGGACCGGCGCTTTTTGAACGAAAAGCGCCGCAAATGATGGGCAATCTCTTATCGGGTCCAAGCCACACCCTGATGTCCAATCCAAGGAGCGAGCCCATGTTACAGCTATTGAAAGCGGCGCTGCTGAGTCTTGTAGCAATCGCCATAACGACAGCTGTCATGGCTCAGGACACGCGGACTCAAACTGTTCGCTTCCCGCGCGGGGCCTCGGGCACCGCCATCGAGGCGTCGATTACCGGCAATCAAAGCGTACGCTACAGCATAGGTGTCAATGCGGGCCAGCGCATGAGCGTGCAGCTCGATACCGACAATGCCAGCAGCTATTTCAACGTCACCGCCCCCGGCGCCCGCGAGGCCCTGTTCAATGGCTCGATATCGGGCAACAGCACCTCGGTCGTGATCCCCTCGAGCGGCAATTACGTGATCGAGGTCTATCTGATGCGCAATGCCGCCCGGCGCAACGAGACCGCTAACTATAGCCTGACCCTCTATGTCGAAAACGCCGCCGCCGCCGCGCCCGTCCAGCGGCCGCAGCCGTCCTCACCTCGTCCGAACCCCACACCCTCGCGCGTCGATACCAGCATGATGCCCAGATTCTGCCAGGGCGAGGCCTCCGCCAAGTTTGGCGTTCGTCCGCAGGACCTGACTACCAACATGGCCTTCAAGAGCGGCAACAATTATGTGGTTCAGGGCAATTTCGAAGGCTCTGACGGCACCACATTCTTCAATTGCTGGTTCGCCCTGGACGGCAGCTTCAGCTACATCAACTGATCGGGCCTGCCGACAGGGCCGTCGCCAGCAGCACCGCCAGAACGGCGGCGAAGCCGAGCAGCACTGTGCCCAGCACCATCGCGACGGCGCGGCCGGCATTCACACCGCGGATCGTGGTGAACCAGGCGATCTGGGCCCCGCAATACCACGCGAGGCCCAGCGCGAAGATCGCGATGCCAAGGCTCACCGCAGCCCCAAACCCCTGCCGCCCGACGAGAACGGCGATGTCGAACGACAGCACGAAGGGCGCCGCGACATAGGACTGGCTGTAGAACGACGGCCGCAGCAATTGCCGGGTCAGCTTTACCCCGCGATGCCGAACGTCCAGCAGCGCCAGCAGCAGCGGAAACAGGCTATAGGCAACCGCGCGGTAGAGCAGCAGGTTCTTGTCGTCCTGCAAAAATGCAGGCAGGCTGGCTTGCGCCGGAACGGCCAGTCCAAGCTCCAGCAGATGGGCCAGGAATAATGTGATCAGCAGGAAGATCGGCGGGCTCAGCGCGTCGTCATACTGCTCCTCGCCCTCGTCCCCCAACTCGCGCTCGGCGTATTTCATCATCGCCACTGGACGCCGGACGCAGCGCCACAGCGTGAGCGGATAGAACAGTATCCAGGTGACGAGCTCGTAGAGCAACTCCTCGACCGATTTCAGCAGGCGCATAAAATCCATGGTGTTTGCTCCGCTCGCCGCTATTGCGCCGGCCCGGTGTCTTTCACCTTGCGCAGCAGCCACAAGCCATAAATGAAGTTCGGCAGGATGAAGAGTGGCGGGACCAGCAGAAGCCACCAATGTCTGTCCCCGCCCGCCGCCGAGGATGCGCCGCCGGCGCCGATCGTGGTGAGCAGGAAGTCCCACAGCGCATGGAACAGCATCGACGGGACGATCGATCGCGTCCGCAGCACCAGCGCCATGAAGAAGGTGCCGCTCATGAAGGCAGCGAGCGCCTGGATCGAGGCGTTCAGGAAGTCACCAGTGGTGAAGCCGTTGACGACATGAACACTGCCGAAGACAATCGAGGTGATCCAGATCGCCGGCCAGAGCCGCAGCCGCGTGTGCAATGCGCGAAACAGCACGCCGCGAAACGCGATCTCCTCGGAAAAGCCGACTGCCAACGTGTTGATCGCGAGGAAGAAAACCACCGACGGTGCCGGTAGACCGACAAGGGCGGCGGCCGCGACGAAGAGCGCGATGTAGATCGCCGGAAATGCCAGAACCCGCAGCGAACTCCAGGGCCGCGGCGCATTGAAGCCAATATCGCGCCACCCCAGCGCCAGCACCACGACCAGCAGGAACGCTCCCGCGCCCACGATCTGCCAGGCGATGCCGCCCGAAATGCCCGCGGTCAGCGAGGTGGGATCGTGTGGCGTCCACACGCCCCACACCGTGATCAGGATCCAGATCACCACTGCGGCCACGGCGATTGGAATGCGCAATGTGTTCGCTATGCTTGCCCTCATGCCCCGCAGACTGGCATTGGGCCCTCATGTTGTCGAGCCACTGGGCTGCTCCCGTGCTGCAAACAAAAAGGCCGGCGTTGCCGCCGGCCTTTCTGATTTTCAAGCCTGCAAGCGTTACGCTGCGGCTTCCTCGTCGGTCGCGTCGGTGGCTTCCACCGCGTCGGCCTTGGTGCGCTTGGGCGACTTGGCCAGGTTCTTTTCGATCAACTGGATCGCCTCGGTGAGCGTCAGCTTGTTGACGGCGCCGATTTCGCGGCTCATGCGGTCCATCGCCTGCTCGAACAGCTGGCGTTCCGAATAGGACTGCTCGGGCTGCTCTTCGGAGCGATAAAGATCGCGCACGACTTCGGAAATGGCGATCAGGTCGCCCGAATTGATCTTGGCTTCATATTCCTGGGCACGGCGGCTCCACATGGTACGCTTGACGCGTGCACGGCCGGTGACGGTGGTCAGCGCCTGAGTGACCATGTCTTCTTCGGCGAGGTGACGCATGCCGACGGACTTGATCTTGGCGACAGGAACGCGCAGGGTCAGTTTGTCCTGCTCGAAGCTGATGACGAACAGCTCCAGCGTCAGGCCCGCAACTTCCTGCTCTTCGATCGCGACGATCATCCCGACACCATGGGCAGGATACACGACGAATTCGCCGGTCTTGAACCCAAGACGCTGCGTGGTCTTCTTGGCTACCATGAGATAACTCCTTGTTGACGCCCCGATGGACAGTTCCTGGCGGGAAGGACCGTCCACTCCGTACTGTTCAATCCCCGTTTCCGGGGTACTGGACGCAGTCAAGCACTCTGGCCGCCCCGGTCCGCTTTCCGGCGCGCTCAGCATCTGGTGATGTGTGTCAAAAAAAATGTGCCTGATGGCACTCTGGTGACGGGCTTGGCTGCATGTAGACAGACCATAGCACAAAATTTCAGCAGAATCAAAAGGAACGAATCAACACCTAGTGTGTCCCATTCCTGAACAATCCCACGCTTGCGCTCGCTGGGAGCGGACCGGTCCCGCAGTCGGCATTAGGGCGAAGAGCTTTGGGTCAGGCCGAGTCGAAAATGGTGGTTCGCGAGAACCGGAGCGGAGCGTACATTCTGTACGTGAGCACCGGAAGCGCAGCAAACCGCCATTTGCAGGCCGGCATGGCCCAAAGATCGAGCCCTAATCGCCTTCGCCGGGTGTTTCGGAGAAGTACTTCTCAAACTTGCCTTCTTCGCCGTCGAATGCCTTGGCGTCGGTCGGCGCATCGCGCCGCTCGCTCAGGTTCGGCCAGATCGAGGCGAACTTGGTATTGATCTCAAGCCATTTATCAAGCCCGCTCTCGGTGTCGGGCTTGATCGCCTCGGCCGGGCATTCGGGTTCGCAGACGCCGCAATCGATACACTCGTCCGGATGAATGACGAGCATGTTCTCGCCTTCGTAAAAGCAGTCGACCGGGCATACTTCGACGCAGTCGGTATATTTGCACTTAATGCAATTGTCGGTGACGATATAGGTCATCTGGCGGGCGGTTCCCGAGCGGAACAATGAGGACTGGGGCTTGCTGAGGAGGGTGCTAAACCCTTTTGGCGTCTGCTGCAAGGCTCTGGCCGGGTCGCTTTTGTCGCGCTCGCGCCTTCAAACGCAAGACCATTTCAACCGCAGCTTTCCCTACTCGTCGTCCTTCAATCGATCCGTCTCCCTCCGCTCCCGCTTGGTGGGCCGCCCGGCGCCATCATCGCGCTGCGCAATCGCCGCTTCATAGGGCGAGCGCTCCGCCTTGGGCAGCACCGGTGGCGACAAATCCTCATAGAGCCCCTGCGCTTCGCTCGCCGGCCCCCGCCGCGTGCCCGCGTCCAGAATTTTCCACACCACGATGCGGTTATGGATCGCCATGGTCAGCACGTCGCCCGCGCCCACCTTATGGTCGCTGTCGATGGTCTTTTCGGAATTGACCCGGATGGCGCCGGTTTCGATGATCTTCTGCGCCAGCGTGCGCGATTTGATGGCGCGCGAAAAGAACAGGAACTTGTCGAGCCGCTCCTTGCGGATGCCCGGACCTGTTCCTGTTCCCGCCAATCGCTACTCGGGCTTCTTGTTGCGCAGGGCCGCCAGCGCCGCAAACGGGCTGTCGGGATCATAGGCAACCTTGCGCTCTTCGCGCACCGGCCGATTATTATCCTGCCGCGGCGCCTCGGCGCGCGGCTTCTCGAATTTGGGCCGCTGTTCCGCCTTTGCACGATTCTCGAACCGCGCCTTGCCGTTGAGGTGCTGGGCCTTGGTCAGGTCCTGCACTTCGCCCTCGGGGCGACGATTGACTACCCGCTGCGGCGGTGCATCGGCCGGGCGCGTGCGATCAGGACGCGGGCGCTGTGGCCGCACCACCTGCACTTCGCCCTCAGGCCGCGTCGGCCCGCGACGGGGCCCACCATGACGCTTGGCATTGTCCTGCGTGCGCTTGCCGCCCGGGAACCACACTTCGTCGAATTCCGGCTCGGCAAGCTTGGTATCGACGGGTGCCGGTTCAGCCGCCACGGCCTCGACGGGCGTTGCTTCGATAATCGTCGTGGGCGGAATATCGGCCTCGACCACAACAGCCTCAGCCGGCACCGCTTCGACTTCCGCCACCGCCGATGGCTCGACTTCGCTTGGATTGTCGACCAGCGTTTCTTCCAGCGCCGGCGCTTCGGCGCTCGCCTCGGCCGGAGCCGCCACAGCCTCGACCGGCTTGGCAACCTTGGGCGTCTTGCGCAGGCGATAGCCCAGCGACGTCAAAATCGACGCAAAATCTTCGCCCGAGCAACCCAGCAGCGAGGTCATCTCGACCGTCACCCGGAAACCATTGCCCTCGGCGGCGCCGGCTGGCGGCTCGCCCTGGAACCGGCTCGGATCGACCGCGATCAGCGGCCGGATGATATCGGCCAGCCGTTCGAGAATATCGACGCGCACCGCGCGCTTGCCCGCCACCTTGAAGCCCGCGACTTCATAGAGGGCCGGATCGACTTCGGGATCGATCAGGAACGACGTACGCCCGCTCAAAACGATATGGGGCAGGTCGGTCACGCCCGGCTGGCGAATGCCGCCATTTTTCAGCGCGAACAAAATCAGCGCCAGCTCGCGCGGCGCCGGCTTCAGGCTCAGCGGCAGGTAGATGTGATAGGCGCCAAACTTGATGCCCAGCTTGCGCATCTTGCCACGCACGTCCTGGTCGAGGTTCTTGACCTCGTCGCCCACCTGGCCACGCGGAATGAGGCCGAGGTTTTCGAACAGCTGGAACGCGATGCCGCGCGCCGGCCCTTCGATATCGGCGGGGGCTTCCAGGCTCATCACCTGTTCCAGTACGGTGTTGATATGATGGCGCAGCCACAGGTTCAGGCGATCCTGCACCGCGATCAGGTCGGGCCCGGTCAGCGTCTCGTCCGCCAGGATCAATAGCCGCGGCCGCAGCAGCGCATCGCCCTCGACCAGCTCGGCGACGATATCGCCCTTCCAGCGCATGCGCCCGTCGGTCGCCAGAACGAGTTCCTCGTTCGGCGCCCCCGCCAGCCGGTCGGCCCGGTGGTGGATTTCGGGGGCCACGACGTGGTCCGCTGCTGTCCTTATGCCCTTGGCGTCGACGTCACCGTCATTGCGCGCCAGGGTAAAGCGGAAGCCTTCGAGCGTGCCGATGAGATGGCCTTCCAGCCGCACTTCGCCACGTTCATTGATCTCGGGAGATGCCATGCGTTTGTCTTTCAGGTGTCGGAGCAGCACGCTGGTGCGGCGGTCGACGAAGCGCTGGGTCAACCGCTCATGAAGAGCATCGCTCAGCCGATCTTCGATATCCCGGGTCTTTTCGCGCCAATGCAGCGGGTCCGCAAGCCAGTTTTTGCGGTTGGCCACGAAGGTCCATGTTCTTATCTGCTTGATCCGGTTGCTCAGCGTGTCGATATCGCCGCTCGAATTGTCACAAAAGCGGATTTGCTCTGCCATCCAGTCGGGGCTGACGGCCTGCTTTCGCATCAAATCCGAATAAATTCGCGTGATGATTTCGCCATGCGCCGCCGGTGAAATCCCCAGGTAATCCGGGGTCTGGCACACTTCCCACAGTAGCTTCGCCCCCGTCATGCCTCGCGCCAGCGCCCCTGCCTCGTTGCGCGCCACGAACTCCAGCGCCCGCTGGTCGGTGGCAATCGGCACCCGTGTCAGGCTGCGCTGGTCGGGGGAGCGCTCCAGCGAATTGAGAAGAGCGGGGATGGATGAAAAATCCAGCTCATTGTTGCGCCATTGCAGCACTTTGATTGGATCGAAATCATGGGTTTCGAGCGCCACGATCATTTCTTCCTCGAACCCTTCGGTCCCCGCCGTCACCCCGAACGTGCCGTTGCGCGCATGCCGCCCCGCCCGCCCGGCGATCTGCCCCAGCTCCGCCGGGGTCAGTGGACGGCTCTGGTGGCCGTCGAATTTGGTGTCGTCGGCAAAGGCGACGTGGTGGATATCGAGGTTCAGCCCCATGCCGATGGCGTCGGTCGCCACCAGAAAATCCACGTCGCCATTTTGATAAAGCTCGACCTGCGCGTTGCGCGTGCGCGGGCTCAGCGCCCCCATCACCACGGCCGCCCCGCCGCGCTCGCGCCGGATCAGTTCGGCAATCGCGTAAACCTGCCGCGCCGAGAACGCCACGATGGCCGAGCGCGCCGGCTGCCGCGAAATCTTCTTGGACCCCGCATAGGTCAATTGCGAAAACCGCGGCCGGTCGATGATTTCGACATGCGGCAGCAGCTTCTTGATCACCGGCGCCATCGTCGCGGCGCCCAGCAGCAGCGTCTCGCTCATCCCCCGCGCATGCAGGATGCGGTCGGTGAACACATGGCCGCGGTCGAAATCGATCGCCGTCTGGATTTCGTCGATCGCCACGCAATCGACCTTGATGTCGGTGGGCATCGCCTCGACCGTACACACCCAATAGCGCGGCCGCGCCGGCACGATGCGCTCCTCGCCCGTCACCAGCGCCACCGCCTGCACGCCGACGCGCTCCACCACGCGCTGATACACTTCGCGCGCCAACAGGCGCAGCGGCAGGCCGATCATCCCGGTGGGATGGGCCAGCATGCGCTCAATGGCAAAATAGGTCTTGCCGGTATTGGTGGGGCCGAGAATCGCCTTGAGCGAATGGTGCGGTGCAAAAGTCATCGTCGCCAATGTAGGGCGCGCGAGCGCCGGATAGAAGTGGTGGAGGGCGTTTTGAAAATTCAGGGTCCCACAACGGGACGTAACAAGCGACCAAAATCCATGTCCGTTTAATGACAGAACAGGCCGAGAACAAACCGAAACCGAATCGGCGTGAATCGATGAGTCTGGCTTTGTTCTAATCTAGGGCTGGTGGGTTGAGATCAACAACACCCACTAGTGTCCCGGGCCGGCGCCCGCCAACAGCGAGAAATCACCCAAACCCGTTCAGCATCGTTACCAAGCCCTTAACAAACTGCCGAATCGGCTCTGCGCAGCCTGAACATAAACAGATCGTAAACAAGCTAACCCATTATTTTTCTTGCGCATTCAGACTCCCTCTCCAGACAATGCGCCCCTCTCGGAGTTACAAATTGAGGAAGTTTGCCGTTGACCGTCTCAAGCCGGGACGCCGTCATTGAAATTAAGAGGCGCAACTCAGCTCAATGCGCCCCAACCTCTCAGTGTCACCCCCGCGCAAGCCGGGCCCATCCCGGGGTTTAGCCAAGCCGGCAAGGTCGCACTGTTGCCTACAGATCTAGCGGAACGTTCTTCCAGGATGGGCCCCGGCCTGCGCCGGAGGGACACCATGGGTAGAGCTAGGCGCCAAAGTTGGAGGATGATTGTTCAGCCCCAACCTCCCATTTCGACACACTCCCGCCCCTTAAAACCCCACCCAATTAACCCCCGTACCAAACCCGGAACGAACACGGACCGAATCGAGCGAACCGCATCAATGCGCCTTTGTTCACCCCTCTCCCTAGCGGTGCCTTCTCCCCTCACCCACTAACCACTCACCGCGCCGAGCGGACCTGACACAAACTCCCCAAATCTCATTCACTTCTCTCACCAAACGATGAATTTCGGCCATCTGCGGCCCTTTCTGAACAAGGCTTTAAAGTCCTTTCCACGCTCCCGTGTCAGGTCGTCATATATATCCCCACGCTGACCGGGCGCCTCCAATTGCAAAATTGATAATAAACCCGTTGACCGTCCCAAGCCGGGACATCTCACTTTCTCGCGGGCGCGGAACTGCCACACCACGCCGCCCATTGCTGCAGCAAGGAGAGACCCGATGCAGCAAACCACCACCGCCCCCGAGCCCCGCAAGGGGATGCCCAGCACGCAGCTCGACCAAGCCGAATTTACCAAGCGCTTCCGCTCCCAATTCACCGATCAAAGCTTTGACGCCCTCGGCGCCGAACTCGACGCCATCGCGCAGGCCGCCTGGGAAGGCTATGACGCCAGCCGCAAGTCACCCCGAACGCGCAAGGCCGGCCCCGGCTATGCCGACCCTGATTATGACCTGGCTGTCGACTGGATCGCCGCCAAAGCCGCCGTCGACAAGGCGCAGCAGGACTATGAGATCACCGACCGCCCCGCCCGCGTCCTGCTGGTCAATGGCTCGTCACGCAGCGAACACACCTGCCCCGGCGAGATGAGCAAGTCCTATCGGCTCATCCAGCTGGCCGAAGAGGTGCTGCAATCGGGCGGCATCGAGACCGAGATCCTCGATCTGTCCCGCCTCACCTCCGAATACGGCCGCAATATTCACCCCTGCAAAGCCTGCTTCTCGACCGCGGCGCCGCTCTGCCACTGGCCGTGTTCCTGCTACCCCAACTATTCCCTGGGCCAGACCCAGGACTGGATGAACGACATCTATCCCGTGTGGGTGAAGGCCGACGGCGTGATGATTGTCAGCCCGGTCAACTGGTACCAGGCCACGACTCCGGTCAAAGCCATGATGGACCGCCTGGTCTGCGCCGATGGCGGTAATCCCGATCCCACGCTGACCCAGGGCAAGACCGCCAAGCTCGCCAAACAGGTCGAACTCGACGGCTGGGACTATCCCCGCCATCTCAAGGGCCGCCTGTTCTCGGTGGTGGTGCATGGCGATGTCGAAGGCACCAAGGACGTGCGCCGCTCGCTGTCGGACTGGCTCAAATTCATGGAAATGCAACCCGCCGGCCCCTTGGCGGAAGTGGATCGCTACATCGGCTACTGGGAACCCTACGCGACCAATCACGAGGCGCTGGACCAGGACCTCGCCATTCAGGGCGAGGTGCGCAACGCCGCCAGGACTTTGCTCAATGCCTTGCAGATGCACCGCGGCAACGACGCCATCCCCGGCTCAAACCTCAAGCCGCCGCGACAGAAATGAGGCCCCAAGGCCTCCCACCCACGGCGTCATTCCCGCGCAAGCGGGAAACTATTCTGTTGGTTGGAAAGGACGAATGCTTTCCCGCCTGCGCGGGAATGAGGCCGCGATCAACTCAGGGAACGGCGTCTAGGGCTTCATGCTCGTCAGGACCATCGACAGGTCCCCCACGCTGGTACTGAGCAGCACGCGATAGGGAATGAAATACCCCGTCTCGCCCAGCGGCGCATACCAGATCAGGATGCGGTCGCTATCGGCCAGGTAATTGGTCATTTCCGAGGTTGTGAAATGCCCCGAGACCGGCTGGTAGTCCATGTTGCACAGAATCACCGGCCCCTGATAGCCGGTGCGCGCCGATGTGGCCTCGTCTTCGGCCGCAAACGCCATGACGATATTGAAACGCTCGACGCCGGTGAAAATCTTGAGGTTGCGCCGGCACAGGCTTTTGTCCAGCGTGCCGCCCTTGATGACGAAGCTCGACAACATGTCGCCCACATTGGTCAGGTCTTTGCGCTCGATCGGCACGCGATTGTAATTGTCGACGAGCGGCGGATCGACCCGGAAGGCCGTCACGTCATGGCCCGCATAGCTCACATCGACGGTAAAGGTCTCGGCTTTGACCTTGGTCTGCAGGTCGAACTGCTTGCTGGTCAGTTGCGAGCCGGTGGACGACCCGCTGGCGGTCACGCTGGCTGTCCCGCTCGCCACCAGCGATCCCAGCCCCGCCACATTGGCCTTGAGGTCCAGCGCATAGCGCGAGCCGTCGTCGGTGAGGTCGACATTGACATTGGCGACATTGATGCCGCCCACAGTCACCACATAGCTGGCCGTGGCATTGATCTCCGCCCCCAGCGCCGGCATGGCAAGGGCAGCAAATCCGACGGCACAGGCAAAGCGGGACAAGGTCAAGATGGATCGTCTCTCAGCACGCATTGAAGGCGGCGCGAATCAGCTCAGAGGGAAAGGTGCCTGCGCTTATCCCCCCTTGCAAGCCGATCGCGCCCGTTTGAGGCCGCTTCGCCTTGACGGGAGCGCCCCTTTTCTCTATGCAGCGCTCAGATTTCACAACAATCGAGGCCCGTCGCGGACTTCTCCGCCACGCAGGACCTTTACACAAATAGGATATCTCCAATGGCACGTCGCTGCGAACTGACTGGCAAAGGCGTGATGACCGGTAACAATGTGAGCCATGCGCTCAATCGCACCCGTCGTCGCTTTCTGCCCAACCTTTTGAACGTCACCCTGCTGTCCGAGACGCTCGGCCGCCCTGTCAAGCTGCGCATCTGCGCTGCGGCTTTGCGCACCGTCGAGCACCGCGGTGGCCTCGATGCCTTCCTGCTCAAGCAGGACGATGCCGATATGAGCCCGCTGGCTCAGGGCCTCAAGAAGGAACTGCGCGCCGCCCTGGCCGCCGCTTAATTCTTTCGCTTCCAGTTTTGAGACCGCGTGGCGCCCCGGCGCCGCGCGGTTTTTCTTTTGCTCACCCCTCACCCGTCCCTCGCTACGCTCGATCCACCCTCTCCCACAAGGGGAGAGGGGTGACGACTGCGAGCTTTCGGCTTCATCCGCCCTTCGACCTAGCGCAAAGCCTTCGCGCCTGATAATGCACAAATCCCGCCCTAGTCTAATGCTGGCAAGCGGATACCTAGAGGTACATTCTGATGTTCACTCGTCTCCTGGCGGCCATTGCCGCCATGGTCGTGGTCGTTGCCGCGTCCAACGTGCTCGTGCTGTTCCCCCTGCAGGCCCAGCTTGGCTCGGTCAACCTGGCCGATCTGCTCACCTGGGGCGCCTTCACCTTCCCCTTTGCCTTCCTCGTCACCGACCTCACCAACCGCTTCGACGGCGCCCGCAATGCGCGCATCGTGGTCCTGGTCGGCTTCCTCGTCGGCCTCGGCCTGTCCTTCTACCTCAGCTATCACTCGCTGCCGTGGAACCCCGATGGCGCGCCGGCCACCACCCAGCGCATCGCGCTGGCCTCGGCTGCCGCCTTTGTCACCGGCCAATTGCTCGATATCGCGGTGTTCTCGCGCCTCCGCGCCAGCCGTGCCTGGTTCCTGCCGCCGCTGGCCGGCTCACTCTTCGGCTCGATCATCGATACGACGATTTTCTTCACCATTGCCTTCGCGCCAGCCCTCGCCGGCGTCGACGCCCTGTTTGGCCTGGCTGATGGCTCGCTGGGCTTCCCCGCCCCCTGGCTCGGCCTCGGCCCCGAAGTCCCCCTCTGGACCTCCCTGGCCACCGGCGACTTCCTCGTCAAATTCCTCGCCGCTCTGCTGCTGCTCGCCCCCTATCGCGCACTGATGGGCAAGCTCATGCCTTTGCCGGCAATGGGCGTGCGGGCTTAAAGGCGGCGTTCCGATCCACGCGGGAGCACTAGCCCCGCTCTCGCCCCACCCACCGACCTTCCCGCGGACTTGATCCGCGGGCCACTCCCAGCACGGCACAAGTGGTCAATGGCCCGCGGGTCAAGCCCGCGGGAAGCACGGTGCTTGTGCAGCCATCGAGCGCAGTACGCTCACTCCGCAAGCGCAAATTCCAACAACAAATTCCGCTCCCAATCGTTGAAATTGTTGTCGCTCCCGAGCACGATCCGGGTCTCCCCGTCCGGCGCGGTGTGCACCGCCACCTGCTCCATATTGTCGATCGCCCCGCCGCTGGCCTGTAGCAGCACCGCGCCCTTCATCAAATTCCCCGGCCGCACATCCGCCGCTGGCACCGACCGCAGCGTCATGGTGAAGGCGAGGAACGACACCCCCCGCTCCAGCACCAACAGATCCCCATTCGGCAAAAACGCGCAATCGGTCGGGTTCACGTCCGGGCTCGACTGATAGCTCAGCGACCCCTTGTCGTTCTGCCCCAAAAGCCACGCCACATGCTGGCCGTCATCGTCGATCACCCCCTCGGTCAGCAGCAGCGTCGATCCCGCAATCGGCGACGCATCCGGCGCAATACATACCGCCTCCAGCGACTCATTGGTGCGCGTATCGGTCAGCCATTTGGGAATTTCGATTTCCTTGGCCGGACCGCCGGGCACGCCATCGGTCAGCGCAAATTCCGCCACCCGCGTCAGGTGCTCGAACCCAACGCGCACCGCCACCGGTACGCCATCGCGCATCACCGCCGCGATCGCCTCGGCATCCCGGCTATATTGCCGTGGCAGCGGCACGCCCTTGGAATTCTGGATCGCCTCGATGGTCACGCCGATAAAGCCGAACAGCCGCCCGGCCTCGTCATAGGCCAGTTGCCCCGAGACGAAATTCCCGCGGTCCGACACCAGCGCCACTTTCTGCTCCGGGCCGGTAAAAGCCAGCCCCGAGAGCCCGCCAAACGTATCGTCCTGGCTGACCATCGCAATGCCGCCGCGCCAGATCAGCTTGTCGACCTGCCCGTCCAGCGCCACGCCCCGAAAATCGGTGATCTGCACCGCGCCCACCGTCAGCTCCGCCGCATCGGCCTGGCAAATCGCCAGGCCGGCAAGCGCCAGCGCGACAGCGCCGCGGATCATCCGCGCCGTCCCCGTCGCGTCTGTGCCGGTGGCTCCTCGTCGAACAAAGCCGCCAACTCATCCGTCAGCGCCCCGCCCAACTCCTCGGCATCCAGCAGCGTCACAGCGCGGCGATAATACCGCGTCACGTCATGCCCGATCCCCACCGCCACCAACTGGATCGGCGAGCGCGTCTCGATATCCTCGATCACCTGCCGCAAATGGGCTTCCAGATAATTGCCGGCATTGACCGATTGCGTGCTGTCATCCACCGGCGCGCCATCCGAAATCACCATCAGGATGCGCCGGCTCTCCGGCCGCGACATCAGGCGCTTGCGCGCCCATTCCAGCGCCTCGCCGTCAATATTCTCCTTCAGCAGCCCCTCGCGCATCATCAGCCCAAGATTACGCCGCGCATGGCGCCATGGCTCGTCGGCCGCCTTGTAGATGATGTGGCGCACGTCGTTGACGCGGCCCGGATTGGCCGGACGATTGGCCTCCAGCCACGCCTCGCGCGATTTGCCGCCCTTCCAGGCGCGCGTGGTGAAGCCCAAAATCTCCACCTTGACCCCGCACCGCTCCAGCGTCCGCGCCAGAATATCCCCGCAGATCGCCGCAATGGTGATCGGCCGCCCGCGCATCGAGCCCGAATTGTCGATCAGCAGCGTCACGATCGTGTCGCGGAAATCGGTGTCGTTCTCAACCTTGAAGCTCAGCGCTTGCATCGGATCGGTGACCACGCGGGTCAGTCGCGCCGTGTCCAGCAGACCCTCTTCCAGGTCGAACTGCCAGCTGCGATTCTGCTTGGCCATCAGCCGCCGCTGCAGCTTGTTGGCCAGTCGTGCCACCGCACCCGCAAGGTTCTCCAGCTGCTTGTCGAGCAGCGCCCGCAATTGGTCGAGTTCCTCGGGCGGGCAGAGTTCGCTCGCCTTGACGATCTCGTCGAACTTCTGCGTAAAAATCTTGTAGTTGAACTGATTGCTAAGCTGCGTGCCGCCATCCTTGGCCGGCGGCGGCATCGGCGCGTCTTCGCCGGCTTCGGACGCCGCGTCCTCGTCGGTATCGGCCATGTCGCTGTCGATGCCGTCGACGTCACCGGTTTCCTCGGTATCGCCAGCGCTCTCGTCCTGCTCAGAATCCGACTGCTCGTTCTCGCCCTCGCCCTGCTCTGGCGACTGATCGCTCCCTTCGGCCTGATCCGGCTCCTGGTCGTCCCCGTTTTCCTCGTCGGAAGCGTCGGGGTCTTCCATTTCGCTTTCGGGCATCAGGTTGAGGTCGCGCAGCAGCGCCTTGGCGACGCGCGAAAAGTCGTCCTGGTCCTCGAACCGGGTCATCAGCTTGTCGAGCGACTCCCCGCCCTTGGCTTCGATTTCCGCCCGCCACAGGTCGACCAGCTTGTGCCCCGATGGCGGCACCGGCACCCCGGCCAGCTTTTCCCGCAGCAGCAAGCCCAGCGCCTCCGCAATCGGCGCATCGCCACGATCGTTCACCTCGGCGAAATTGGCGCGGAACAGCCGGTCTTCCAGCATTTCCCCGATATTGCCCACCATGCCGGGCATGCGCACGCAGCCAAGAGCCTCGACCCGAGCCTGCTCCAGTGCATCGAACGCCGCCCGCGCCATCGGATCGATCGGCGAGCGCTTGCGATGGGTTTCGGGATCGTGGCTGGCCAGCCGCATCGCCATGGCGTCGCCCTGCCCGCGCGCCACAGCGATATCGCGCCTGGTCGGCAGCCGCGGCAGGTTTGCCAGCCGCGCCTTGTCGGAGGTCAATAGCGGCCGGTCGGCGGTGAACGTCACTTCCAGGTCCGGCTTGCCCCCAATGGCGCGCACCGTCGCCCCCATGGCGGATTTGAACGCCTGGGTCTGGTCTGGCTTATTGGCTTTGTTGCGCGGTGGCTGTGCCATGAAAAATAGTCCGGCTAGAGTTTGGTCTGCGGCACGTGCACTGCCATCAGCAGCAGCATGGGACGAACGATTTCGTCGGCAAGGCCAGGATTGGCCTCAAGGTCAGCCTGGGTCGGGCTCCATTCGTCCATCGCATCAATGACGAAGCCAGCCTGAACCAGAGCCGTCACGATCGTGGAAATCTTGCGGTGATATTTGACGATGCCATCGACCACCCAATTGGTCACCCGCTCACCTTCGCGCGCATAGTCGCTGAGCGCAAACACCCGATAACCTTCGCCGTCGCTGAGCCATTCGGGATTGCCCCGCGCCGCAAAAATCGGATGCTCCATGGAAAACACGAACGCGCCGCCCGGCACCAGCGCCGCTTTGATTCGCGCGCACAGCGCATCGAAATCGGCGAGGTAATGCACCGCCAGCGACGAATAGATCAGCTCGAACTTGCCCTGCGGCTGATAGGTCTCAAGATCGGCCTGCTCGTAGGCAATCGGCAATCCCGGCCCACGCTCGGCAGCGCTCGCCAGCATCTTGCTCGACAGGTCGACCCCGACGACCTCGGCCGCGCCCTGCTCCACCGCCCAGCGGCAGAACGCCCCGAACCCGCATCCCAGGTCCAGAACCCGCGCGCCGTTCAGGCCCGGCAGCATACCTTTGAGCGACGGCCATTCGGGAGCCCCAGCCAGTCCCATCCGCGAGCGCGGAAACTGGCTGTACCCCTCAAAGAATGCCTGATCGTCATAGATATTCTGGGCCATGGTCCCGGGACACGTTTAAGGCAAAGGCCCCCTCACCCGGCCCTGCGGGCCGACCTCTCCCCCAGAGGGAGAGGTGAAGAAGAGGTCTAGCCGCACACCCCACCTCTCCCTGGGGGGAGAGGTCGCCGCAAAGCGGCGGGTGAGGGGGCCTTGCCAGGCATTAGTTTAAACGGCGACCGCCAGATTGGCCGAACTTTCCGGCAGATCTTCCCCGAACACACGCTGATAGAACTCGGCAACCACCGGGCGTTCCAGTTCATCGCATTTGTTCAGGAACGTCAGGCGGAACGAGAAGCCGATATCGCCAAAAATCTCGGCATTTTCGGCCCAGGTGATCACCGTACGCGGGCTCATCACCGTCGACAGGTCGCCATTGATGAAGGCCGAGCGCGTCAGGTCCGCCAGTCGAACCATGTTCGATACGGTCTTCTTGCCCTTATCATTGGCCGCATAGCTCTTGGCCTTGGCCAGAACGATGCCGACTTCCTTGTCATGCGGCAGATAGTTCAGCGTGGTCACGAGACTCCAGCGGTCCATCTGACCCTGGTTGATCTGCTGGGTGCCGTGATAAAGGCCCGACGTATCGCCCAGACCGATCGTATTGGTGGTCGAGAACAGCCGGAACGCCGGATGGGGCGTGATAACGCGGTTCTGGTCGAGCAGCGTCAGCCGGCCGGCAACTTCCAGCACGCGCTGGATCACGAACATCACATCGGGACGACCCGCGTCATATTCGTCGAAGACCAGCGCCACATTGTTCTGCACCGCCCACGGCAAAATGCCGTCGCGGAATTCGGTGATCTGCTTGCCGTCCTTGAGCACGATCGCGTCCTTGCCGACGAGATCGATACGCGACACATGCGAATCAAGGTTCACACGCACCATCGGCCAGTTCAGCCGCGCGGCGACCTGCTCGATGTGCGTCGATTTACCCGTGCCGTGATAGCCCTGCACCATGACGCGGCGGTTGAACGCAAAGCCCGCCAGGATCGCCAGCGTGGTGTTGCGGTCGAACAGATAGTCCGGGTCCATTGGCGGCACATGCTCGGTGCGGTTGGCATAGCCTGGCACCACCATGTCGGTATCGATGCCGAACAGCTCGCGGGCCTTGTACTGGGTATCGGGCAGATTGGTAAATTCGCTCATGGCAGGGCTCTTGGCAGCAAGGACTTGAAGGGCGGGGGACAGACGAAAGTGCGGGCTCTATAGCAGCAATGTGACGGGCCGGGTAGCCGTCAGACGGGCATGGGGTGCCGCCATTTGGCGACACGTCACTTCGCGACGAAGCCGGCTTTCTTGAGGTGGGCGTAGGCAGCAATGACAGCCCGCAGCCGATCCTCGGACGACTTGTCGCCGCCATTGGCATCGGGATGGTGCAGCTTGACCAGCGTTTTGTACGCCTTCTTGATCTCTTCGGACTTGGCCTGGCCCATGATGCCCATGGTCTCGAGCGCACGCCGGTCCTGCTCGTGCAGCGGGCGCGAGCGTTCCTCGGCGGGCTTCTGCGCCTGGCGATGCCGATACTTGGCGAATACGCCGAACGGATCGCCATATTTGTCGGCGGACCCCACGCCCGCCGTCTTGGCGGTCTTGGAAGCGCGCGCGCCGGGCTGCCCGGTGCCAAAGCTGGTGCGGGCCTCGGGCTGAGGCGGAGTATGTAGCGCCTCGTCCAGCGCTTCCTTGTCCATCCCGGCAAAAAAGTTGAACGTCGCATTGTACTGGCGCACATGCTCGAGGCAGTAGTTGAAATACTCCCCCGCGCTGCGGCTGCCCTTGGGCGCCTTATTGGTAGCCGGCTTGTTACACCCGTCCCAATCGCAGGTTATGGCTGCGGGCTCGGGTTTTACGTCGCGGCGCGACCGGATACGGATATTATCGAAGAGCTTGGAATCGGATTTCATTGCGCCTAGCTACTTGCTCGAATTTACTCAACAGAAACGCCAAACCATGTCCATGACTGACACCATCACTGACAAGCTGACCCGGGCGTTTATGCCCGCTCATCTCGAAGTCATCGACGAATCCCAACAGCACCACGGTCATTCCGGGTGGCGGGAGGGTGGTGAAACCCATTTTCGAGTCAGAATCGCGACCCGTCATCTTGAGGGCAAGTCGCGCGTGGCGCAACACCGCGCCGTCATGGAAACACTCGACGCCGAACTCAAAGCCGGCGTCCACGCCCTCGCCATCGAGGTTTTGCCCGCCGATGGTCCGTTTGAATTGCCGAACCGGGTCTAGCGCATATTGTTCAAAAAAGCGCTGACTGAAGTCGGATCGACCCCTTTTTCAATAAACGCCTTGCCGATTCCGCGCGTCAAAATAAATGTCAGCGCCCCGCGCGAGACCTTCTTGTCCTGCGCGATCGCCGCCATCAATGTCTCGGTGCTGCCGAGCGCGCCCGGTATGTCACCCAATATAGTGGGCAACCCGCTCTTTTTCAAATGCGCCACGATCCGCCCGGTATCCTGGCTCGGCGCCAGCCCCAGCCGCGCCGAAAAACCATGCGCCAGCACCATGCCGATGGCCACGCCCTCGCCATGCAGCAGCCGGTCGCCATAGCCGGTGTCCTTCTCCAGCGCATGCCCGAACGTGTGCCCCAGATTGAGCAGCGCCCGAACGCCGAGTTCCTTCTCGTCCTCGATGACGACCCGCGCCTTATGCCGGCAGCAGCGCGCGATCGCCTCGCCCCGCGCCGGCCCACCAGCAAAAATCTCGGCCTGGTTTTCTTCCAGCCAGAAGAAAAACGCCTCGTCGTCGATCAACCCATATTTGACCACCTCGGCATAACCCGCTGCAAACTGCCGCGCATCCAGCGTGTCGAGCGTCGACAGGTCCGCCAGCACCAGCTTTGGCTGGTGAAACGCCCCGATCAAATTCTTGCCATGCGGCGAATTGATCCCGGTCTTGCCGCCGACCGAGCTATCCACCTGCGCCAAAAGCGAGGTCGGCATCTGCACGAAATCCATGCCCCGCCGCGTGATCGAGGCCGCAAATCCCGCCAGATCCCCAATCACCCCGCCGCCCAGCGCGATCACCAGATCGCCCCGCTCCAGCCTGGCCGCCAGCAGCCCCTCGACCGCCGTCTGCAAATGCGCAAACGACTTGGTGCTCTCCCCCGCCGGCAAAATTATCTCGGAATGCCCCAACCCCGCCCCGTCGAGCGATGCCAGCAACCGCGGCAACTGCGCCTTGGCCACATTCTCATCGGTGATAATCCCGTAGCGCCGTCCCGGAAACCGCTCGGCCAGGATCGCTCCGGCATCGTCCAACAGCCGGTCGCCGATCAAAATATCGTAAGCCCGCTCACCAAGCGCGACGTGAACGGTATGGGCGATCTCGGCCATCAAGAATCTTTCAGTTTTGCAGGTGGGCGAGAACCGCCTCGATCAGATCGGCCGCCACCACGTCCTGCGGCACATCGCGCGACACCACGGTCACATCGGCCTCGGCATAAATCGGATACCGATCCTCGATCAGCTTTTGCAGCGTCGCCCGTGGATTGGCGGTCTTGAGCAACGGCCGGTTGGACCGCCGCGACACCCGCGCGAACAGCAGGTCGAAATCGGCCTTGAGCCACACCGATACCGCCCCGGCCTTGACCTGCGCCCGCGTCTCCGCGCTGACAAAAGCCCCGCCCCCGGTCGCCAGGATGATATCGCGATCCTTGAGCACTCGCGCGATCACGCGGGCCTCGCCGGCGCGAAACTCGGGCTCGCCACGCTGTGCGAAAATCTCGGGGATCGTCATCTGCGCGGCTTTTTCGATTTCGTCGTCGCTATCGAGAAAGCTGCGCCCCAATTGGCCGGCCAGCCGCCGCCCCACCGTGGTCTTGCCGGCGCCCATCATGCCGACCAGCACCAGCGGGCGCCCGTCCAGTGCGTTGATCAGGTCTTGGGCACGCGCCTGGCGCTCTGCCGTGTCGGGTCTGCTCACAAGACGCTCCGCATGTGTCTTGAGCGTATCAAGCGGGGTGGAGGGTGTCTGTCAAGAACGACATGCTCCATGCCCCCGATGCGGGGCCTACCAGTTCGAAAGCTTTTAGTGCCATATTGCGCCCAAGTTTCGTGTCGGGATTGCCATGCCCACTCTTATCCGCCTGATCATCACCCTGCTGTTCCTCGCTGGGCTCGTCTATGCGGGCATGTTCGTGCTGGTGGCTTTCGTCGAGCCCAAGCCCAAGGAAGTCACCATCCGCATTCCGGCGCGCGACCTGCTCAACCAAAGCGCCCCCGCTTTGCCCGGCGGCACGGCCCCGGTCGAGCCGCCCTCGCTGGTCACGCCGGCGCCGCCCGTTGATGTCCCCGCGGCCACCGGCCCCGCAGCCAACATTCCCGTCGAATGAGCGGCGGCCACCTGATATCTGCGTTCCTCGAAATGATGAGCGCCGAACGCGGCGCGGCCAGGAATACCATCGAGGCCTACCAGCGCGACCTGTCCGATTACTCCGGCTTCCTCACTGGCCATCAGCAGACCCTGCTCACCGGCGGGCGAGAACATGTCGCCTCCTATCTCGATCATCTCAAGCGCGACGGCCTGTCGGCCGCCTCCTCCGCCCGCCGCCTCTCGGCAATCCGCCAATTCCACCGCTTCCTCTGCGCCGATGGCATGCGCAGCGATGACCCCACCCGCATCATCGCCAGCCCAAAAGCACGCCGCCCGCTTCCCAAAGTGCTGTCCATCGCCGAGGTCGACAAGCTTCTGACCACCGCCGAAGCCGAAGCCAATCTCGACGCCTCCCCGCAAAAACAGGCCGCCGCGCTCCGCCTCTATCTGCTGCTCGAACTGCTCTATGCCACCGGCATGCGCGTCTCCGAACTGGTCAGCCTCAAGCGGAGCGCCGTCATGCGCGACGCCAGCTTCCTCACCATCATCGGCAAGGGCAACAAGGAACGCGTCGTGCCCGTCAACGACCGCGCCCGCGACGCCATCAAGGCCTACCTCAAGACAATCGAGCCCGGAATCTGGCTCTTCCCCGCCAATAGCGCGGAAGGCTATCTTTCCCGCCAGGTCTTCGCCCGCGATCTCAAGGACCTTGCGATCAGCGCCGGCATCAGCCCCAGCCGCGTCGCCCCTCATGTGCTGCGCCACGCCTTCGCCAGCCACCTGCTGCACGGCGGCGCCGATCTGCGCGTGGTGCAGATGCTGCTCGGCCATGCCGATATTTCGACCACCCAGATTTACACCCATGTGCTAGACGAGAAGCTGCGCACCCTCGTGGAAACGCACCATCCCCTGGCGGAGTAGTTTACATGGCCAACCCCATCTGGATCGACCTGACCGCAACCGATACCAATTCGGTCATCATCAACGCCGCCCACATCGTCGGCATTTCCTATGGCCCTCGGCGCGACAATTCCGGCGAGATCATTAACGACCAGGTCATCGTCAACCTGACGGCCGCCATTGCGCCCTATGGCGCCTCGGTTCACATCACGGAAACTGTGGATGAACTGCGTTCCGCCATCGCCGACGCCACTCATAAGGCGCGTTAGGGCAACCCTTAACCTTGACTCCCCGTTCTCCCGCCGCCACTTTGCGGCCACTTTGGGGCGCAACAGCAGCGACCTTTACTCGGGTCGCAATAAAATGACCCTCAAAAGCATCGCGCGGACAAGTGGAAACCGGTTTTCCGCCCAAGCGATGCGATAACAAGGAACGCGAGCCGGCGATCAAATCGCATGAGGCTCCAACGGGCAGGTGGGATGCAGTCTTATCTCGATTTCGAAAAGCCGGTCGCTGAGCTTGAGGGCAAGATCGCCGAACTCAAGGCGCTTGCCACGACTGATCAGGCCGTCAGCATCGACGAGGAAGTCAACCGCCTCTCCGCGCGCGCCGATGAGGCGCTGGTCGATATCTATAAGCGCCTCACCCCCTGGCAGAAGACCCAGGTCGCCCGCCATCCGCAGCGCCCCCATTTTTCCGATTATATCGCCGGGTTGATCACCGAATGGGCGCCCCTCGCCGGCGACCGCAAATTCGCCGAGGATTCCGCCATCCAGGCCGGCCTTGGCCGCTTCAATGGCCAGTCCATCGCCATCCTGGGCCAGGAAAAGGGCAATTCTACCGAAAGCCGGCTGCGCCATAACTTTGGCATGGCCCGCCCCGAAGGCTATCGCAAGGCCGTCCGCATCATGGACATGGCCGACCGCTTCAATATTCCCCTGGTGTCCTTCGTCGATACCGCTGGCGCCTATCCGGGCATCGGCGCCGAGGAACGCGGCCAGGCCGAGGCCATTGCCCGCTCCACCGAAAAATCGCTCGAACTGGGTGTCCCCAACCTCGCCATCATCATCGGCGAAGGCGGCTCCGGCGGCGCCATCGCCATCGCCACCACCAATCGCGTGCTGATGCTGGAGCACGCCATCTATTCGGTGATTTCACCGGAAGGCGGCGCCTCGATCCTCTGGAAAGACGCGGCCCGCGCCCAGGACGCCGCCACCAATATGAAGATCACCGCCACCGACCTGCTCGGCTTCGGCGTCATCGACGGCATCATCCCCGAACCCTCGGGCGGCGCCCATCGCCAGCCCCAGTTCGTCATGGACGCCACCCGCAACGCCATCGCGACGTTCCTCAGCGACTTCGCCGGCAAGGGGCGCCTCGAAACCCGCGAACACCGCCGCGAAAAATTCCTGGCGATCGGGTCGACGTTCTAGGCTTTCGTCACCTCTCCCTCGGGGGGAGAGGTCGACCCTCTTGGGTAGGGTGAGGGGGCCTTTGGCTCCTTTTTCATCTACAGACCGTACCGGCCACAAAAAAAGCGGGGCCTCAGCCCCGCCTTCCTGAATTAACTGACCGCCGAACCTTATTGCGCCGGCGCCGCATCACCCTGCGACTCTGTCGCGGCCGGATCGGTCTGCGCCGCAACGGCAGCGGCCAGCGCGGCGTCCGGAATATCGATCTTGACGCCGTCCATCAGCTTGGCGACCACGCCGTCAAACGTGCTCATCAGCAACTGCTGCTGCAACTGGCCACCGATCTGCTCGATCGGGGCGGCGGAGGACTCGCGCTTTTCCTCAAGCTTGATGATGTGCCAGCCGAACTGGGATTCCACCGGCGCCGAAATCTGGCCGACATCGGTCAGCGCGAACGCCGCGTCCTCGAACGGGCCAACCATCATGCCCTTGGAGAAAAAGCCCAGATCGCCGCCATTGGCCGCGCCCGGATCAATCGATTTTTCCTTGGCGATGGCGGCGAAATCGCCACCGGCCTTGAGTTCGGCCTCGATGGCGTCGGCCTCTTCCTTGGTCTTGACCAGGATGTGGCTGGCATGGATTTCCTGGGCCGGCTTGAAGGCCGCAACATACTCGGCATACTTCGCACGAACGGCGTCTTCGGTGACCGTATTTGCGATGGCATCCGAGAAATACACGCGGCGCAGGGCGCGTTCCTTGAGATAGTCGAGGCGCTGCTGGAACAGCGGCGTGCTATCCATGCCGGCATCCTTGGCGGCCTTGGACATCACTTTCATATCAATCAAGACACGCACCAAGAAAGCGCGCTGCTCGGCCGGCGGCATCTGGCTGAGTTCCTGGGCCAGGTCTTCGGACGCGAAGGAAAGATCGGCCTCGGTGATGGTATCGTCGCCAACCGTGGCAACCACGTCTTCAGGCTTGGGTGCAACCGGGGCGGCCGCGGGAGCGGCCGGCGCATCGGTGGCGGCCGGGGCCGCGGGGGCGGCGTCCTGCGCCATGGCCGGGGCAATTGCCACGCTCGCCAGAACCAGCGCCAGCATGCTGACGGTCTGGGCGAGGCGTTTGGAAGTATTCGACATCAAAGCATTCTCCTTGCCGGCACCCTGCTGGGGCGCCGATGCTCGTTATGGCCCGCGACGCGGCGGCACCCTGTTTTGGCGACAGGCGGCGGAACAGATCGCGCCGTCGGCCTGCCCCTCGCACGGTAACGGGGCCAAAATGTGCCAGATCGGATCAATCGACCGTCATTGCAGCCAGAAAAAACCAGCCTGGCCGGACCATTTCCGGGAGGGCGGCGAAGATGTCGCCCATTTCGGCGACGTTGACAAGACAAGGGCTCGCTCTTACATCAACAGCGCATTTGACGACCATGAGCGACATAGCCGGACCGCAATTCCGGCGCGATCATGGACAACAGACATTCGGAGCGCGGACCGCTCCACCATCGCGCTGATGAGGCTGACCTCCATGGCCGCAAATCCGCCCATAGACTATGGCTTCTCACCGCAGCGATGAGCATCAAAAGGACCTGACATATGGCACTAGCAGCGCTTGCCCGGAGGATTTTCGGTTCTCCGTCGGACCGGCATGTGAAGCGCTTCCACGCCAAGGTCGCCGCGATCAACGCGCTTGAGGCCGAGCTGGAAAAGCTTTCCGATGACGAGTTGAAGGCACGGACGGCCGTATTCAAGGATCAGCTCGCCAAAGGCGCCGATCTCGATGATTTGATCGTCCCGGCTTTCGCCACGGTTCGCGAAGCATCCAAGCGCGTGCTCGGCATGCGCCATTTCGACGTGCAGCTGATCGGCGGTATGGTGATGAACGACCGCGGCATCGCCGAGATGCGCACCGGCGAGGGCAAGACCCTGGTGGCGACGCTGCCAATGTATCTCAATGCCTTGACCGGTCAGGGCGCCCACCTCGTGACCGTCAACGATTACCTGGTCAAGCGCGACGCGGCCTGGATGGGCCAGATCTACAATTTCCTGGGCCTGTCATGGGGCGTCATCGTGCATGGCCTGACCGATGCCGAGCGCAAGGCCGCCTATGCCGCCGACATCACCTACGCCACCAATAACGAGCTGGGCTTCGATTACCTGCGCGACAACATGAAGTATACGCGCGCCCAGATGGTGCAGCGCGGCCATGCCTACGCCATCGTCGACGAAGTTGACTCCATCCTGATCGACGAGGCCCGTACGCCGCTGATCATTTCGGGTCCGTCCGATGATCGCAGCGAGCTCTACACCACGCTCGACGCGCTGATGCCGCTGATCGGCGACGACGATTTCGAGCTGGACGAAAAGCAGCGCGCGGCAACCTTTACCGATGCGGGTGTCGAAAAGCTGGAAGCCGCGCTCACCGAAAGCGGGCTGATGAAATCGGGCTCGCTCTACGACATCGAAAACGTCGCCCTGGTGCACCACGCCAATTCGGCCCTGCGCGCCCACCGCCTGTTCCGCAAGGACAAGGACTATATCGTCCGCCAGACACCCGAAGGCGGGGAAGTCGTCATCATCGACGAGTTCTCTGGCCGCATGATGCCGGGCCGCCGCTATTCGGAAGGCCTGCACCAGGCCCTGGAAGCCAAGGAACACGTCAAGATCCAGCCGGAAAACCAGACCCTGGCCTCGATCACCTTCCAGAACTATTTCCGCCTCTACAAGAAGCTGGCCGGCATGACCGGTACGGCCGCGACCGAGGCCGAGGAATTCGCCGACATCTACAAGCTCGACGTCGTCACGGTGCCCACCAACGTTGCGGTGCAGCGCCAGGATGACGAAGACGCCATTTTCCGCACCGCCGCTGAAAAGTTCGACGCTATCGCCGACCTGATCAAGCAGTGCCAGGATCGCGGCCAGCCGGTGCTGGTCGGCACGACCTCGATTGAAAAGTCGGAAATGCTGGCTGACCTCCTGCGTAAGAAGAATGTCGGCGAGATGAACGTGCTCAACGCGCGCCATCACGAACAGGAAGCCCATATCGTGGCCGATGCCGGCCTGCCGGGCGCCATCACCATCGCCACCAACATGGCCGGCCGCGGCACCGACATCCAGCTCGGCGGCAATCTCGAAATGCGCATCGAGCGCGAGACCGAAGGTCTCGAAGGCGCCGAGCGCGACGCCAAGATCGAAAACATCAAGGCGACCATCGCCACCAACAAGGCCAAGGCCATCGCCGCCGGCGGCCTGATGGTGATCGGCACCGAGCGCCATGAAAGCCGGCGCATCGACAACCAGCTCCGTGGCCGTTCCGGCCGCCAGGGCGATCCGGGCCATTCGGCCTTCTTCCTGAGCCTTCAGGATGACCTGATGCGCATTTTCCCGGTCGACAGCATGGATTCCATGCTCGGCAAGCTCGGCCTCGAGCAGGGCGAAAGCATCACCCATCCGTGGGTCACCAAGGCCATCGAGCGCGCCCAGGGCAAGGTCGAAAGCCGCAACTTCGATATCCGCAAGAACATCCTGAAATACGACGACGTGATGAACGATCAGCGCAAGGTGATCTTCGAGCAGCGCATCGAAATGATGGATGCCGAGGACGTCAGCGACACCGTCAAGGACATGCGCCACTATGTGGTCGAGGCCATCGTCGCCAAGGCCATTCCGCCGCGCTCCTATCCCGAGCAGTGGAACATCGAGCAACTGGTCGCCGCTGCCAAGACCTACCTGAACGTCGACGCCCCGATCCAGGCCTGGGCCGAGGAAGAAGGCATCGACCAGGAGACGGTCGAGGAGCGTCTCGTCGACCTGGCCAATGCCGGCGCTGCCGCCAAGGCCGCGCAATATTCGCCCGACATCATGCGCCAGGTGGAAAAGTCCATCCTGCTGCAGTCGATCGATGGCCTGTGGCGCGAGCATCTGGTGACGCTGGATCACCTCTCCAAGGTGGTCGGCTGGCGCGGCATCGCCCAGCGCGATCCGCTCAACGAATACAAGCAGGAATCCTTCGAACTATTCGAGGCACTGCTGACCAATCTGCGCGAACTGGTGACCACCCAGCTCAGCCATATCCAGCTGCAGATCCGCCAGCCAGAACCCCTGCCGACCCCCGACCTGTCGCGCCTCAGCGAAGTCCATATCGACCCCACTACGGGCGAGAAC
The DNA here is from genome assembly GCF_040546795.1 of Devosia sp. UYZn731. Classification (NCBI taxonomy): domain Bacteria; kingdom Pseudomonadati; phylum Pseudomonadota; class Alphaproteobacteria; order Hyphomicrobiales; family Devosiaceae; genus Devosia; species Devosia sp. UYZn731. The sequence goes on along the minus strand of NZ_JBEPOL010000016.1, from coordinate 3,527 downwards.
GACGCGGAAACCGACGTTTCCGGCACCGTGCCGGGCCTCGGTTTTGCCGCCGGCGCCTTCGCCGATGGCAGCCAGGACGAGAGCGACGCCGACCGGAGCCTGCGCCCGATCGACCCGGCTCTGCTGGTGGGCGTCTCTCGCAACGCCCCCTGCCCCTGCGGCTCAGGCAAGAAGTTCAAGCACTGCCACGGCGCGTTCTAACCGCCTCGCAGTTGAAATCGCAAAAGCCCGGACCTCGGTCCGGGCTTTTTGTTGCACTGGCCATATCCCCACACCCACCGCCTCCCGCGGACTTGATCCGCGGGCCTCTTGCCGCTGTGCCGTGCTGAGAGTGACCCGCGGATCAAGTCCGCGGGAAGGGCCGGTGAATGTGGAGCAACTGCACTCACAAATCTCCCCGATCAACACCCCACCCGCAGTTCCGCATATCCCGTCATCCCATCCGCCCCCGACGACACCACCGACAGCGTACATTGCGTCCCCTTGAGGATGGCATTGCCGCCGGCCGTAATAATGGTGCCATCGGTGAACGACACATAGGTCGCCGCCACTTCGGTGACCGAGACCACCGCCGGGGTGCCGCAGATCGGGTAGCTGTCGCCATTGGCGACAAGGAAGCGCTTGCCCTGCGGAATGCAGTCCGTCTGCGGCCCGGTCGTGGCGGCGGTAACGCCCGCCGCTGGCGCCGCAGTCCCGCTGGTGCTCGCCTGCCCGCGCCAGTTCTGTTCGAGGATGCCCAGCCGGTTGCTGAGGTCCTGCAGCGTGTCGCTGGCCGGCACCGCAATATCGCCCGGGCGCTGCTGCTGGCTGAACAATTGCAGGCTGATGCGGATCTGGGCGATATCGGTGGCAACCCGGTTCAGGTCGCGCTGGGTTTCGGCATAGACCCAGGCGGAGGTCGCGATGGCGGCGACAGCCACGAGGCCCACGGCGAAAACCAGCAGGCGCGCGGATTGCGCTGGCTTGGCTGGCCTGGTCTCAGGCTCGCCAATATCCGATTTCGACACACCCGGCAGTGCCCACTTCTCGTCCAAAGCGATAGTCTCCATTGCAGGTGCCGACCTTGGGCGGAACGCGGTCGGCCTCGAACAGGTCAAAACCCTGTTTGAGGTTCTTCCAGAAACCCAGCCACGGCTGCGGCTCGATCTGCGCCATGTTGGCGTCGCTGAGCACGAACGGCAGCGCCTGGATATCGACCGCCTCCTGTCCACCCAGCAGCGCGGCCTCCACGATAGCATAAATCTGGTCGACATTGGGATCGCCCATCGCATAGCAGCCGACCGATGAGCACCCGCCATGCACCATCAGTGCCGACCCGGTCCGATCCAGACTCTGGTCATAAGCATTGGGAAAGCCCAGATTGAACGCCAGATGGTGACGCGAATTGGGATTGAGCTGCTTGCGCCCGACCCGGTAAAACCCTTCCGGCGCCTGGTTGTCGCCCTCGCGCAGCTTGGGCCCCAGGCGCCCGGAATAATTGCAGATGTCATAGACCCGAAACAGCTCGAACCTGCGGCCTTCGCCCTGCATCCAGACTTCGAGCCGCTTCTCCTGCTTGAAGATACGGATGAAGGCCGGATTGCCCAACGCAAAGCCTGCCGTATGCAGATCGGCGACCAGTTGGCTGCGGTCGTATGCGGGCTCAACCTCTGGCGGCTTAGGCGGCGCAGGCATGTGGTTCACCAAAAGCGGCAGTCCGATCGCAAGTACGGCCATCCCGGCGAGCCCAAGCAGAACCAGCAGTCCCAACCGTCCCGGTTTGCGCTCGCCCATGCCTTGCTCCTGCGTCCCTCAGGACGTGCGGCACGATCGCGCCGGAAAGATGGCTGCTGGCAGTGGAGATTGCCGCGCTCATTACCCCCACCCGGCCTCCCCCTGAAGGGGGAGGAGAAGAAAGTTAGGACGACGTACGATCTCGTTCAACCCGCCGGAAGACCCCTCCCCCTTCCAGGGGGAGGTAGGGTGGGGGTCACTGGAGCAATACCAAGGCGAGATACACCCTCGGCCCTAGCTCCGCACCAGTGCCGGCATTGGCACGGGAGCCGGCTGCCCGGTGATCACCGGCGCAACATCCGGCTGGCCCCCAAACATCGAACCGATCCCACCGAAAAGGCCGCCCACAGCACCCGTCACCGCTTCACCGCGCGCCTTGATGGCGGCTTCGGACGCCGCCTGCTGCTCGGCGCTCTGGATATGGTTGGCCACCGCCGCCTCATCGGCCGCCTGCTTGGCGAGCAGCGCCGCGCTCGCCGTCACCACGGGACAAGCCCCCATGGCGTCGAGCGGCACGCCCGAAGTCGTATTGAAAATATACTGCCGCTCGCACACGTCCCAGGTCGGCGGCGTCTTGTTCAGTTCGAACAGGTCATAGCCTTCCTTGATGTCTTTCCAGAACGGCATGTTGGGGTCCGAAGCGTGGGCGGCCAGGTTCGCGGCGGTCATGCGGAACGGAAAAAGCTGCAGCTGGAAGCTGGGATTGCCGCCCTTGAAGCTTTCGCGCGCCAGCGTGTAGATTTCCGCAATACCCTCATCGGTCATGGCGTAGCAGCCGCGCGACGAGCAATCGCCATGCATCATCAAATCGCTGCCGGTGCGGCCCCACGAGCGGTCGAACTTGTTGGGAAAGCCGGTGTTGAAGGCCAGGTAGTAATTGGACTTCGGATTCATCAGGCCGGGCGTGATGTTGTAAAAGCCCTCGGGGCTCTGGCGATCGCCTTCCTTGACCTTGGGGCCGAGGCCGCCCGAAAAGGCGCAAATCTGGTAGGTCTTGAGCAGGCGGTATTGGCCCGCGGTGCTGCGTTTCCAGACTTCGACGACGCTTTCCTCTTTGAACAGGCGCACCACCATGCCCTCGCCGGGCGTGGAGCCGATGGCCTTGATCGCGGACACCAGGCCGCTGTTGAGCGGCTGGTTCTGGCGATTGTCGCCCTTGACCAGGCCGCCACAGGCAGCCAGGGCAAAGCCAACCCCGGCGATGATGAGGATCGTTGCAAGCTTGTGCAAAAGGGACGAGTTCAAGGTAATTGCAGCCTGATAGTGAAAGAGTCGGTTTACCTCTACGCCGCCTTGGTTAGCAGAGGATGAGAACTCTTGGTTAACCAACAGTTACCATGGTCGCGAAACGCCCGGTAGCGGCCGATAAACAATTCAATGCCGAATTTTTGATTGCCGAACCGCGTGATTTTTCCGCATCGGCCCGCGCCGAGGCAGGGGGGTAGTCACCCCCACCGCATTCGCCACCCATCCACCACGTTGCCCACCCCACTGTCCTTCCCGCGGGCTTGACCCGCGGGCCTCTCGCCACCCCACCGAATTCCGTGCAACCGGACAGTGCCCCGCGGGTCAAGCCCGCGGGAAGACCGGTGAGTGTGAGAGCGCGGTGATCAAGCCATACTCGACCTCTGACACGCCCGCCTCCCCAATCCACCCGCCCCATCGTCCCCTCCCCCTTGAGGGGCTTCGCGGCGTCCCGAAGGGCAAATCGCTCCAGTGGAGCGATTTGAGACAAGAAGGCCATGAGGGCTATG
>NZ_JBEPOL010000015.1:0-71852 GCF_040546795.1 Devosia sp. UYZn731 | reverse complement strand
CGCCGCCACAGCCATATTGGCGGCGTCAGTCCCGAGGCGTTTGAAAGCGCCGCGGCGTGAGGCTGGGAAATGTCTGCCAAACCGGGGGCAGTCCACTGGTAGCAAGACCGATCATTCGACCGCCATTAAGCATGCACAGCGTTGCAGCAGAGGGCGCTGCCTAGCGCCCGAACTTCCTCCCACCCTTCCTGACGCCGACCCACGGTAACTCATCCTTAGCCGCCACCTGCCGGGCCAGTTGGAGCCGGGCGGACTCCTCGGGCGACAACCTCGTAAACCCGGCACTATGTGTCCCGGCATACCCCGAGGGCTTGCCAGCGTGCCCCAGCGAAAACGTAGGATGGTAGGTACCGCAGAGCGAACAGTAGAGACGACTGGCGAGATGAACCCGTCCCTCGAAGAAATCGAACTGCCAGCCGAGGCGCAAAGCCAACACCTCCAGTCGCAACTCCCCGTCGTGCGAGCACTGGTAGTAGTTGGTGCAGAACGCCGTGATAGTGCGCCCGCTAATGCGGAACGCGTCGAGCGTGGTCGCGCTGGCTGGAAGGATCATGGCTCAATGGAAGTTGCGGCCAGCAGGCAGCGCCAGCGTCGCCTTGCGAGCCTGTAGTTCGGCATACTGATCGCGCTCACGGGTGCGGCTGCCGTGGGGGCCGGTCTTGCCTTCGTCCGCGCGGGCAATCACCGCCTCGCCAATGTCGTGCCCGTTGGCAATCTTGAGGAGTTGCGGCGTCAGGTCGATGAACTCTTTGGCGATAACGTGCACCACCAAGCCCTCGCGCTGGAGTTGACCCTTGACGGCCATCACCCGCGCCCCCAGCACCACCGCCCGGTTGACCTCGAATACCTTAGGCCAGACGATTACGTTGGCGACCCCGGTTTCGTCCTCAAGGCTGGCGAAGATCACCCCGCTTGCCGTGCCGGGCCGTTGCCGCACCAAGACGAGTCCTGCAACCGTCACCATGCGGCCCGGCTGAATGGTGCGCAGATTGTCGGCAGGCACGATGCCTTTTCGCCGTAGCTCCTCTCGCATGAAGCTCATCGGGTGTGCCTTGAGTGACAGCGACAGGGTGCGGTAGTCGTGAATCACCTCTTCGCCGGGCGGCATAGGCGGGAGATTGAAGTCGGCTTCCTGTCGCATGCCCGGTAAGCCTGCTGACCGGAACAGCGGCAGGGTCTCTGCCCCATCAGTGCCGATCAGCCCCTTGGTCGCCCACAGCGCATCGCGGCGGTTGAGGCCGAGGGACTGGAAGGCATCGGCTTCGGCCAGCACCTCCAGCACGGCAGGCGATAGCTGGGTGCGCAACCACAGGTCCCGCACGCTGTCATAGCCGCCTCGCCGTCGTGCGACGATGATGTTGGCGTGCTCCGTTCGCAAGCCCTTGATCAGGTTGAACCCCAGCCGCACCCCATGGGTGCCCCAGATATCGTCCCGCATTTCGGCATGGCGGGGCGCGATGTAGTCGCCGGTGACGTTGCTGTGCTCCATGACGTTTTCGAGATCGGAGAAGTTGATATCGACCGGGCGCATATCGACCCCATGCTCCTGGGCATCGCGGACGATCTGGGCCGGGGCATAGAACCCCATCGGCTGGCTGTTGAGCAGCGCCGTGGCGAACACGTCGGGGTAGTGGCATTTGATCCAGCACGACACGTAAACCAGCAGCGCGAAGGACGCGGCATGGCTTTCGGGGAAGCCGTATGAGCCAAAGCCCTCGATCTGCTGGAAGCACCGCTCGGCAAAGTCCTGCGTATAGCCCCGTTCCAGCATGCCCCGGATCATCTTGTCGCGGAATGGCCCGACGCCGCCCGTGCGCTTAAAGGTTGCCATGGCCCGGCGCAGCTTGTCGGCCTCGCCCGGCGTGAACCCCCCCGCTACAATGGCAATCTTCATCGCCTGCTCCTGGAACAGCGGCACGCCATAGGTTTTCTTGAGCACCTGCTCGAGCTCCGGGGATGGGTAGGTCGTCGGCTCCAGCCCTTGGCGGCGCTTGAGGTAGGGATGTACCATGTCGCCTTGGATCGGGCCGGGCCTCACGATGGCAACCTCGATGACGAGATCGTAGAACTCGGACGGCTTGAGGCGTGGCAGCATCGACATCTGCGCCCGGCTTTCGATCTGGAACACGCCGATAGTGTCGGCCCGATGGGTCATCTTGTAGGTGCGCTCATCCTCCTGCGGCACCGTGGCGAGCGTCAGGGTCATGCCATAGTGCTGCTTCATCAGATCGAAACTGCGACGGATGCAGCTCAGCATGCCTAGCGCCAGGACATCAACTTTGAGGATGCCGAGGTCGTCCAGATCGTCCTTGTTCCATTCGATGACGGTGCGATCCTCCATGGCCGCGTTGGAAATCGGCATAAGATGGTCCAGTCGGTCACGGGTGATGACGAAGCCGCCAACATGCTGCGACAGATGACGCGGGAAGCCATACAGCGCCCTCACCACCTCTAGCAGTTGGGCTATGGTGGGATCGTCGGGGTTTATACCCGCCGCGCGGATACGCTGTTCGCTCATGTCACTAGAGCCCCAACCCCAGTTGAGTTTGCTCAACGCGGTAATGGAATCATCGGACAGGCCAAACGCCTTGCCAGCATCGCGCAGGGCACCCTTGGTACGGTAGGTGGTAACCACGGCTGTCAGCCCGGCATGATGGCGGCCATACTTTTGGTAGATGTATTGCATCACCTCTTCACGGCGCTCGTGCTCGAAGTCCACGTCGATATCGGGCGGCTCGTCCCGCTCGGTGCTGACGAAGCGCTCAAACAGCAGGTCCACCAGCATGGGATCGACTTCGGTGATGCCAAGGCAGAAGCACACCGCCGAATTGGCCGCCGAGCCGCGCCCCTGACAGAGGATGCCGCGTTCCTGCCGGGCAAAGCGGACGATGTCCTGCACGGTGAGAAAGTACGGCGCGTATTTCATCTCCGCGATCAGGGCCAGCTCGTGAGCCAAGCCCTTGGTGACCTTTTCGGGGATGCCCAATGGGTAACGCCAGGACGCGCCCTGATAGGACAGTCGCTCCAAGGTTTGCTGGGCGGTTTCGCCATCGCCAACGGTCTCCTCCGGGTAAATGTATTTGAGCTGATCGAGGGAGAAGTCGATGAGGGACAGGAGTCGGATCGTCTCGTCGATAGCGTCTCGGTGTTCCTCGAACAGCAGGGCCATCTCCATCGGCGTTTTGATGTAGCGCTCGCCATTGGGGGCCAATAGCCGCCCGGCCTTTTGCAAGGTGACGCCATGCCGGATGCAGGTCAGCACGTCCTGCAGGATGGACCGATCCCGGTCATGGTAAAGCGCATCGTTGGTCGCCAACATCGGCACGCCAACCTCACGGCACAGCGTTTGGAGCCGATTGAGCCGGGCACGGTCTTTGCCTTCGAACCGGACCGTTGCGCCGACCCAGACCCGACCGGGCGCAACCCTGTTGAGGGTGATGGCAATGTCCCGTGCCCGCTGCAAGTCGCGCTCGTTGGGCAGGATGATCAGCAGTTGGCCTGCGGCGAACTCCAACAGGTCGCCCAATTGCAAGAAGCACTGCCCCTTCGGCGCTCGCCGGTTACCGCGCGTCAGCAGGGCGCTCAGCCGTCCATAGGCATCGCGGTCGGTGGGATAGGCGACGATGTCGGGCGTGCCATCATCGAAGGCCAGCCGTGTGCCGACAACCAGCCGGAACTCGGGATAGCGGTCTTTCAGGTCCCGCGCGGCGACATGGGCGCGGACCACGCCAGCGAAGGAATTGCGGTCACAGATGCCCAGCCCCACGAGGCCCAAGGCAGCCGCTGTTTCCACCAGCTCAAACGGGTGAGACGCCCCATGCAGGAACGTGAAGTTGGTAGCGCAGACCAGTTCGGCATAGGCTGGCCGGTGCATGGGGGATGCCTCTTGATCGGGATCGATAAGAGAACATAAAGGGAACATCACGAGGTCGAGAGTCAATGCGCAAAACGGTAGCGCGTCAAATTTGACGGCTTGACCACATTCCGCGACAGAGTCCTTGTTGAGCTAGTGGAACGGGTGGTGCGTTGGGAATCGCAGCAGTCGGTGGGGCCACTCCCAGCACTCCACCGACCGGCGATGGGGCCATCTAGTACCGAACGATTGGCACGTACAAATCACTTTCGGCTAAGCCCTTGGCGGCAGCGTCAGCACCGGGCCGATCGGCTCCGTACTTGGCGATAATACAGCGGGCACGGTCGAGTTTTATTCTGTGCCTGCGGGCGAAGACGAACAGCTCGTAGGGCTGCCCGCCTGATTGCTCATCAGGTTTGGTCATACCCATAGTTACGCAGGAAACGTGTCGAAGTTGCGCCGGGCTGCCATGCCTATCCGGGTGGAACCATCTGCGCGAGTGCAGTCGAGCGAATTGCTGGATCGCTATGAGATCCGCACGTCGCCAAGCACATGGTTAGCAAACCGCTCTAGCTGGATGAGTTTGCCAGAAAGAAATTTGCGGTCGATCTTACGAAGTGTTGTGGGGTCAGTGGCCAATTCGGCGTTTTGACTGTGACCAGTCGGCTGCAGGACTAAGATCGTATTTCCGATATGGACCAGATCAGCGGCCTTGCACAAAGCATACTTGTCGGGTTTTTTCCGAGTGCCAAGCTATTCGCCTTCTCGGCATAACCCTGCCCGGCCTTGAGACGCATGGCAACAAATTACCCACCCAGATGATGCTTACCCTGTAAGCCGCGTAACATGCATTATGGAACGCTACTTTATTGCCCATTATTTTGGTGTGACAGTACATTGAGAAGCTTTCCGGTCGGATCAAAAAGATAGAAACGCCGCACCCCCCAGGGTTCATTGGTCAGTTCATATTCGATGCGAAGACCAAGATTTACGGCGAGCTGGTAGACGGCATCGACATCATCAACCTCTATCGAAATATCGGGGACCGGAGTTCCGGAGCCGCCTTCCGTGGCAATGCTTATTTGGGCTTGAGCGACTTCGTCCGATGCCAATGTTGCGATCCAGCCATGATCCATAACAAGGCTTAGTCCGAACAGGCCCGAGTAGAATTTGCTAACCTCATCGACCGAACTTGCGGCAATGTTTGAAACGATACGTTTTACGGACATGGATTATCCCTGCTTTGCCGAGCTGGTGCAGAAATCAAGATTTACGCACCATCCTTATCTTACATGGGGACTTGTTCATTGTGAGCATCACAGCTCTTTAAGCAGCGGCAGTTTGGTATATCCGAGGGGTGGTGGATGCCAACCACGATGGGCACTTCGGCCATCCGTCGGCGCTTTGTAACCGGGCTTCTGGTCGAGCGGATAAATTTGCCCTAAGTTTTGTCCTATTACGCAAGGTCATGGCCATTCGTTATGAGCACTAACCCACCCGATTTCCCTGTCCTAAACTTAGGACCACGCACCGGCCCAGACGGCCGACGCATCCGATACGGTGGATGCATATGCGGGGCAGTGCGATTTGAGGTACGCGGTTCGCCAATAGTTGTCGGTATCTGTCATTGCCTTGAGTGCCGCAAGGCTACCGGCGCCGACGCAATGCCTTACGCAGACTGGCATGCCAAGAATTTCTCAGTCACGGGTCTGATCCGCACATTTGTGGGGCGGAGTTTCTGCCCAGAGTGTGGCACTCGCCTGTTCAACCTCAATCGTGACCGGGTTTCGGTCATGCTCGGCTCCTTGGACGATGCGCCAGGCGACCTTCACCCCGTGCGCGAGGGCTGGATACTTCGACGAGAGCCTTGGCGTGTCCCTGTGAGAGGCGCCCTGCAGTTCGAACGCGACGTCCAATAGGGAGGCCTCGTGCGCGAGTTATTGTCGCGAAAATGGCGGGCGTCGCCCTTCACGGGAAAGACAGCGAAGACGCGTTTACCTTCGGCGAGCCGTCGTGTCTGATGCGACTGCAAATATAGGACGCGTTACAGCAGGGTGTGGCCGCTCATCGTTAACGTCCGACATGGGATCGGCTTTCCGCCGTTGCATAAATCAAGATTTATGCACCAAGCCTGAAGGTCGAAATGGGTGGGAAGCGGCCTGTCCGTTGTGGGCATGCCGCTACTAAAAACGGCAGTCGCAGAACTAACTGTACCCCTTAGGGCTCATGGCTGTTCCATGGAAATTTCGGGTCACGTGTCGTCGCGACAACCAAACGGAAACCACCCCAACAAGCACCTGCCCATGCAAACCACGCGACGCCGAGGGGCCAAGGCCATTCTGACAAGGATTGAACATGAACCAGGAATGCTGCTGCACCGGCGGCCTAGATTACCGCGGTTAAAACCACCGTTGCCCACCCTTGCCATGCCACCGGCTTTGGAAAGGTTTGCCGCTTCGGGGACTCCTGCTCAGCAATCCAGGGTGGTCGTCGCAGATATACAAACCTAAACCAATACTTATTTTCCACGTTCGCACCGTCTCTACTGTAACGCCAATGTGTCGGATTCGACAACAATGCGTACGCCACCGCAAGCCCAGTCGTCAAAATAGACAATGTCCACACGATGCTGGCCAGACATTGAATAGATCTTAAGGCAGCTTGCTCTGTGAGGTGGACGATGGCCGCTTAAGGCAGTATAGAATTCGTTCTCTAACTTCTGAAATGGGTCGGGAGCCGTCGGTGCAAATACCAAAATTTTTGCATGCGTTTTTTAACCTGCATTTTCAAGTTATTAGGCGGTGCAAAATACTGGGTCGAAATGCCCCGGGTCGACGACACGCCGAACCGCATACGCGAGGCTCCGGCTAATGAGTATAAGACAGCCGGCCGCTCGGCTAGAGTTCTAGTCCTGACCCATCGCCCGTTCGGTCTCCTCGCGCGACAATCATTAGCGCATCGTCGGGCAGTGGGCGTTGCAGGACCTTTGCCTCTGCCCACGGCGCGCGCATCCATACGTCGCGCTCGTCTTCAGTCGTCAAAATGACCGGCATGGCCTTCGGATGAACCGGGGCGACAATAGCGTTCGGCTCACAGGTCAGGAAGCCGAAGATGTCGTTGGTGGTGACTCCTTCCTTGGCCTTTCTCACGCTCGTCCATGTCGTCCACACGCCAGCGAATACCGCCAACGGGCGATCATCGCCAAGAGCGAACCACACCGGAGGATGGCTTCCATCCGGCAAGGCTTCGTTTTCCGAGAAACTGGTCATCGGCACCAAGCAGCGAGACTCGACACCGGTCCAGCGCCGCCAGTGGGGGCTATCGAGATTGCGAAGGTTGGTGACGCCAGCGTCGGGCTCTGCGGCCAGCAGGGCCCCGAAATCTGCCTCTTTGCCCTTGGCAATCAGCTTGTCGGCCCGCTTCTGGGCGTTCGCCTTGATGACGTTGAACGCCGTCGGCATGCCCCAACGGGCCTTGGTCAATTGCTGCCCGCCGTCCCAATTGCGGATAATCGGCGCTGAGTAGTCGGGGAAGATGCCGCGCTGGGGCTCAAGATTTCCAATACTGTCGAGGATCGATAGTTCGCGGTTCAGATCGATCAGGGCCTGCCGATTGCTGGTCATGCCATAGAGATTGCACATCTAGTTGGCGTCCAATCTGTGTTCAGAAATAGCGAGGTCAGTCTTTTCCTCGATCTCTTCGAAAATCATCACCACAATCAGGCGGCGCTGGTGATCAGACCCGCTCCAGAGGTCCACCAGCAACGTCTCCAGATAGTACACATAGCGCTCTGACAGATTGGCGCTAAGCCGGTCAACGAAGTCCTTCATGGCCATCACCTGCGCTCAAGCCCCCAAATCCTCTGCCGCCAATCAGGGCTTATCTTGTCATCGTGAAGGAGAACGCCATTGGCAAAAATGCACGGAATGAACGGAGAAAGGTGGTTGCGGCTTTTCTCAACGCGGCAGCGATTGTTGCCCTGACGGCAATGTGCCTAACGCCGGTGTTGGCAAACGACATGCGCTGGTGGCTGCCGTTATGCGGTGTTGCCACTGGATTGCTCAGTCATCTCGCTGCGTTGCTTGTGGTCGCGGAGCTCGAAGACTGACGTCGGGTCACCCAGTATATGGGTAGGTTACGAACATCGTACCCGCACCGCAATGACGGCAGCGAGTTCCGGCCCGCAGCGCTTCAACCGCATCCATGTCGGGGCCATAGATATCCATGAGCTTTTGAAAATCGATCTTATGCCGGTGGCCGCATCCACCCATGCAGCCGACCTGTACCTGCATCCCGGCAACGATATATTCGCGCAACGTCAGAATCGGCACGATTGGCTCGATTAACTGCACCACCACTCGTCGCCATCCGGCCAATGCCGTGCCAGTCGCTCACTAATCAAGATATCGCCGACGTCACGTCCGCCGACTCTGACGGTGGCCAAGGTCCGCTTGCCAGTTCCGTCCAAGCCGAATGTCTCCACCGTGAAAGCGTTAGTGTTCAGAAGATCAAGCAACCGTGCACTCGCCTTCTTAGCCAACGCTACCTCTGCCGAACCTCCGCAGATCGCGGTATAGGGTTCCGGTGTATCATAGGATTGAAGGCGAAGATTTCGCCCCTCGAACCAAATGGTGTCGCCGTCTACCACGCAGCTGTACCGGGCCGAACCACACATGGAGAACTTGATGGTCGATTCAACAGCAACCCCCTGCTGCGCCAGGTCGTGTCCCTGGACGTGGTGTAGCTGATCGGTGGTCATCGACGGATTTCCGGTAGGGTCGGGTTGCTCACACCAACCCTGTACCTGAAGGACCACCGATGACCGATGCCATGATGAACCTGCGTGCGCTCGTGGAGAAGACCCCGGACGCCGATATTCTGCGCGAGATGATCGGCTTTGCCGCCGAGCGCTTGATGGAGCTGGAGGTCGGCGCCGCCACCGGCGCCGGCTATGGCGAGAAGAGCGCCGAACGTCTGGCGCAGCGCAATGGTTATCGGGAGCGCGACTGGGAGACCCGTGCCGGCACGGTCGAACTGCGCATCCCCAAGCTGCGCAAAGGCAGCTATTTCCCCGGGTTCCTGGAGCCGCGCCGCCTGGCCGAGAAGGCGCTGACCGCCGTGATCCAGGAGGCCTATATCCAGGGGATATCGACGCGCTCGGTGGACGATCTGGTCAAGGCCATGGGCATGAGCGGCATCTCCAAAAGCCAGGTGAGCCGGCTGTGCGAGGAGATCGACGACAAGGTGAAGGTGTTCCTTGATCGCCCCATCGAGGGGGACTGGCCCTATCTGTGGATCGACGCCACCTATCTCAAGGTACGCCAGGGTGGGCGCATCGTCTCGGTCGCGGTCATCATCGCCATCGGCGTCAATGCCGATGGCCGGCGTGAGGTGCTGGGGATGCAGATCGGCACCTCGGAAGCCGAGGCGATCTGGACCGGGTTCCTGCGCAAACTGACCCGGCGTGGCCTGCGCGGGGTCAAGCTGGTGATCTCAGACGCCCATGAAGGCATCAAGGCCTCGGTGACCAAGGTATTGTGCGCCACCTGGCAACGCTGCCGGGTGCACTTCATGCGTAATGTTCTTGCCCATGCAGGCAAGAGCGGCCGCCGGGTCGCCAGTGCCTTCATCGCCACCGCCTTCGCACAGGAGACGGCCGAAGCTGCCAGCACCCAATGGCGTGCCGTTGCCGATCAGATCCGCCCCAAGGTGCCCAAGCTCGCCACCATCATGGATCAGGCTGAGCATGATGTGCTGGCCTACATGACCTTCCCCAAGGAACACCGCACCAAGCTGCACTCCAACAATCCCATCGAGCGGCTCAACGGTGAAATCAAGCGTCGTACCGACGTCGTCGGCATCTTCCCCAATGAGGATGCCATCACCCGCTTGGTCGGCGCTATCCTGCTCGAACAGAACGATGAGTGGGCCGTGCAGCGCACCAGATACATGACGCTGGAAACCATCGGCCAGATGCGCGATGATCCGCTCGTCAGCCTGCCGGCCGTGCCAGCGCGCTGATCATCCCGGCACTGCCGGAAAGCGTGGAGGCCAAGCCTCAGTTACACCACGCTATGGGACACGATCCTGCGCCAACGCCCCTGACGCGTAACCCTTATCTTCGCGCGCCCCAGATACGAGCGCTGAAATCCCACTGACAAGAACAACAATGGCGACAGCGGGACCTGCCAGTTGCCGCCGGTGGTGGCGCGACAATAAAGCTTGGCGGGATCGACGAGCTGGAAAAGGCCTCAAGGCAAGGTCTCACAAGCAATACCATCATTGTCTCGATCTAACCCGTCAGGATCGCCCGGACCTTGCGCATCGAAATAAGCCTGAGCCTCCTCTTGCGAGCGAAAGTCTTTGCAGTCCATGTCCGCCAGAGCCAAAGTCGGCAAAGCAAAAGAACCGAGCACTAGCCCACTGGCAAATGTAGCAATAAATTTTTTCATGAAATCCTCCTGCTCTAAGTTGCAATTACAGCAGGTAGAGTCAATTGCAGCTGCATGTAGGGATCAGTTAGTTGAGATTGCGACTAAAGAGCCGTGCCATCTAAAGACATGCCCTGAAGCGACTCTGGCTGAGTGCGTACCGTTAAAGTCGTCGGTTTTATGGGCTGCCCAAAGGCTCTCGGAAGGGCGGCCTACGACCCCATTTCGGTCATAAACGCGCCAACTCTAATTACCCAAAAGCCGCCATTTGCCGTCCTATGGAGACCGCCGCTTGGCGCCGACAACCCGCCATTCATAAACGCAAGCGGACAAAGGTAAGACTGTGTCAGCCTACCCCTAAAATCCGACTGCCAGGGAAGGCAAGACTGCGCTGGGCTCGACTGATACTGCTCAGCTCAAACGCGACGCTGCAGTTCAACCTTAAGGCTGGAGGAAGCCATCTATAATTTGAAATTGTGCTGGTAGCCCAGACTGCCAAGACGGGGCACTTCGCCGGAGGCACGTTGGGGCCGTCGCTCTAAAACTGCCGGCTACGGCTACCGATGCTCTGGCTCAGCTAGTGATAGCGCAGGCGCGCTCCAAGCATCCACTAGTCGCGGGATGCGCCGTGGAGGCAAAACTGCGAGCTAATAGCTGAGCTATTCTCCCAACCCACCTTGGCGCTCGGTCATCGCCGCATCGTGCAGGCGAGCAGCCTTGCCGTCGTCGGTGCCCGCAACGCTAATCAGGGAGGAGAACGCCGCATGGATAATGTCCTTTTTGGACGCTTTGGGATGCTGTTTCTTGATCGCCTTCAGCAAATCTTGCGACGAAACGTTGGGTTCGGCCAGCCGGAGCATGGTCGTCTGCAGGTCATCTTCTTTATCGACTTTTGTAGATTTCGACATTTTGGCACTACGTGAACATTCGATGACAACTACCCGTACTTAGCGCCGTAGGCCACCTCAAATGTACAACGCGGACTAGGCGGCTCGGCCGGCGGTTCGTACCAGCCAGCGGGATCTATACTTGCGGCTACACCATTATTTTGGGAATTGCGCCAGCATGGCCAGCATCACGCTGGCATCGGGCATCGGCAGCACGGCGTCGATCTCGGCGGGCAACAGCCCCGCGATGGCGCTGTCGGCGGTGCCGGTGAAAGTACCCAGCGGTCCGCGGAAGCCGTGGCGGGTCCAGGCCATTTCCTGCAGGCGCGGGGTGGTCAGCACTTCGAGCAGTCGGTCGGCCGCCGGATCGATGACGATCAACGGATGGGCCGAATAGACCGTGGGGCGCGGATAGAGCACGACCGGCTTGGCGCCGGTGCTCGACTGCACCCGGGTCCAGCGCGCCGGATCGGCCAGGATCCATTCGACCAGTTGATTCTCGTAGCCGACGATCATCGGCTCGCCGCCGAGACCACCGGCCAGGTATTGATCGAACAGCTTGCCTGACGAGGGCGACTTGAACCCCATATTGCGGAAGACGGCCCGCACCTGCTCGCCATATTGGGTCAGGTCGGCCGCCGTGGCGACATCGCCAGCCAGCAGGCTCAGCACCAGGCCCGCGAACATGAAGCCCGAATTGGAGCGGTTCGGATCGGTCGAGACGATGCGGGCGCGGCCATAGAGCGCGTCGACGCCCAGTACCGACCAGTTGGTATCGGCCAGGATCGCGTCGAGCAGGGCCTTGAGATCAAGCTGGTGCTGGCCCTCGGGCGTCACGGTGACAAGCCCGGCTTTGGTCAGGCCATCGACCACCGGCTGCCAAGAATAGACCACGATGGGGGAATTGAGCACCACCTGGTCGTTGCGAACCTTGACGCCATTCTGCTTGGCGATGTCGACCATGATGGAGGACGACGGCCAGAGGAATGCCGGGTTCTGCGACAGCAGTGCCGGCTCGCGCGCCATTTCCACCGAACCGGCGACGCGGGCATCGAGTTCCAGCCCAAAGCCCCCAATCGCCCGCACCACGTCGGGGTCTTCCAAAAACGCCTGCTTCTCGCCGCCGATGAAGCCGAAGAGGCTCGTGCGGTTGCCCAGCAGCCCCTGCAGGCCCGGCTGGTCCTTGAAGGCGAAATAGCCGCCGGTGCTGGCGACACCCAATCCCAAAAGACCCAATCCGAATGCGCGGCGTGACAGTGCCATCAGTGTCTAAGGTCCTCTTTGAGCGATGCCTGGATCAGGCGCAGATCGGTATCGAGCGAGCCGAGCTCGTCGTCGGCCAGGCTATCGGCGTAGTGCACGAAGGCGTCCTCGAGCTTGACCAGCACCGAGCGCACTTCGCCGAGCTGGGTTTGGTCAGGCGCCCGCTTGGCCTCGATCACCGCAAAGCCTTCGGCCACTTCGGCCGCCCGTGGCAGGTAGTAGCTGAGGAAGCGGCGCACCGTGGTGGCGCTATCCGGATTGGCTTCGACGCGGGCGAACACGTCGCTGGCGATATCGGCCAGGTGTTTGACCCGGGCGGTCATGTCCTTGTCGCCGATGCGCCCGGCCACGGCGCGCAGCCGATCGGCGGACGGCGTCGCCTCATTGAGCAGATCGCGCGCGAAGGCGACGCGGCCCCGGCCCAGCGCATTGACATCCATTCCCTCGAATAGCTTTCGTGGCGCCAGCAGCACGACGAGCCCGGCAAACACGGGCACGGCGATGATGGCCGAGACCAGGAACGGCACGCCGAGCCCGAAACTCAGGACGGGCACCAGCACCGCGGCGGCGAGGCCCGCCACGATCCAATTGCCATCATTGCCGAGCCAGGAGGTCATCGGATCAGTTATAGCCACGCGCGGCGCGGAACGCACCGGCAAGATCGGCGCCACCATCGAAGACGCGCGCCGAGGTCTGCGCCGCCAGCGTATCGAGCTGGCCCTTTTCGGCATCGCCAAAGGTGATGCCGAACACCGGCACATGCGGGGTGACGCCCTGCCACTGCGCTATGAAGCCGGCGCTGTCGCCCTCGCTGCGCCCATCGGTCATGATGACGATGGCCGGCAGGTAGCTGCCCAGGTTCGGCGTCTTCTGGATTTCCTTGAGGGCTTCGTTGGCGCAGGCATACATGTCGGTGCCGCCATCGGCGCTCTGGCTCGAGACTTCGCTGAGCAAGGTGGCCTGGTCGGCCTCGGCGCCCGTGGTGGTCAGCGTGTCGCGCACATAGCCATCGAACGGAATGACGATGATGCGGTCGGCCAGCGACCATTGCACCAGCACTTCGGCGGCGCGTTCGGGCGTGAACAGGAACTGCATGGCCTGCTGCAACTGCGTTTCGCCATCGCCACCCATCGAGCCGGAGAAATCGAGGCACAGGGCGGTCAGCGACGGCTTGCGCAGGGCGGCCTGATAGAGATCGAGCGCCTGGCGGATCACCGCCGGCTCGGGCGTGCGGATCGCCGTCACCAGCCGCGTCGGATCGAAATTCCAGTCCGGCTCGGGCTTGGCGGTGACGCCGCCGAGCGGAATGCGTCGTCCGGTATCGGCAATGCGCTGCTGGATCGGCGCGGTGTGCAGATAGGCCAGCAGATCGTTGAAGAAGGTCTGTACATCGGCGCCGCGGCCATGATCGACAAAGCCCAGCGGAGAATCCGCCACAGCCACGCCATCGGCCGGATAGACGGCGTAGAGCAGCTCCTGATCCAGCGGCTTCAGCCGGTCATTGGTTTCCTTGAGGACGGCCTCGTAATTCCACATCGCGTCGTAGAGCGTGCCCTTGCTGGCCGCATCGACATAGAGATCGGCCAGCCAGCCCGACGAGCCCGACGAGCGCTCGACCCCGGCCAGCAGCGACTTGACGGTGTCCTGCACGGTGGGATTATCCAAGTCGCCCGGCTCGATCACCGACTGGCTGGAATTGGCACTGGACAGCATGGCCAGATAGGCGCTGGCGCCCGAATTGGACTGCGTCGCCGAGGTCATCAGGAACTTCAGCTTGCCATCTTTCACTGCGGCGAGGATGTCCTTCATATAGACCGGCTTGCCGACCCAGCCGAGCTCTTCGGCCTTGGAACGCCGCACGCCCAGGATCACCGGCGTCTGCGCGATCGAGGTCAACTGCTTGACGCGCCGCGACGTGTCGAACATGTCGACCCAGACGCTGGCGGCCGGCCACACGGCGTCCTGCTCGACGCCATCGGCGCTTTGCAAAGCCAGCCCGATATCGAGCGAGCCCTCATATTTGAAGCTGCAGGTGGCGCCGTGCTGGGCGCAGAATTCCTGCACGATCGGCTCGATCACGGTATTTTCCGAGCCCGAAACGATTGAGAATTCGGGACCATTCTTGCCGCATGCCGCAAGGGCTAGCGCCATGGTCAGCAGCAGGACGGCGGAAAGCGCTCGCATCATGGGAGTGCGCATCAGGCCTGGGTCAAAGCCTTCTTGAGCTCGACCGTCATCTGTTCCATCTGCTGCTCGGCCAGCGCCCGCTTCTTGCGGCCGTCCTCCTGCACCCTGATGACGCCCGTAATGGTGTCGATCAGGTCGCGATTGGCCTGGGCCAGCGTTTCGGTATCGACGATGCCGCGCTGGGCCTGCTCTTCGATGGCGATGGCCTGGTCCTTCATCATTTCGGAGGCCTGGCGGATCATCGTATTGGTGGCGTCGGTGACGGTCTTTTGCAGTTCGAGCGCCGATTGCTGGCGCGACAGGCCGAGCAGGATCACCATCTTCTGCTTCCAGGCCGGCACGGTCAGCGCCGAGGTCGCCTGCAGGTTTTCGATCAGCGTTTCATCGCCCGCCTGCACGATGCGGATCTGCGGCAATTGCTGGATGCCTAGCTGGCGCGCCTGCTGCAGATAGAACACGCGCTTTTCCAGCCGGTCGAGCGCCTGCACGCTGTCCTGATAGGCCTGGGCTTCCAGCATGCCGCCGCCCTGGCTGGCCGCCGCGGCGTCGGCCGTGGCCTTGAGCTTGGGCAGTTCGACAGTGCGGAAATTCTCGGCGAACGTCTTGCCGGCCTGCACATAGGCATCGAGCCGCAGGATGGCGCCCTTGGTTTCCTCATGCAGGTCGTCGAGCACGGCGATATCGCGGCGCAAGGTATCCTTGTGGCGATCCAGCTCCAGGCCGATGCGGTCGATCTGGCTGGCCACGTCTTCGAACTCGGACTTGAATTTTTCCAGCTGGGCCTGAGCCGAGGAGAAAATCTTGGAGAAGAAATTCTGGTTCTTGAGCGAAGCCGGATCGAGGCTTCTGGCCTTTAGGATGACTTCGGTCAGAAGCTTGCCGGTATCGCCAAGGTCGCGATTGCGCACTTCGCCGAGGATCTTATCGGCGTAATTGCTCACCGATTGCTGGGCATTGTCGCCATAGACCGAAATGCCGGCGCGGTCGGTAATGCTGATCTGGTCGCTGATGCGCGCCACTTCCGCCGGATCGGCCGTGATGACCGGCAGCGTGCTGGCCGGCGCAATGGTGGTGGCGATCTCGGTTTCGGCCATCGGATGAACCCCTTGGTGGCGGACGCAGTGCAGCTTGCCGGACATTGGCGGTCGAATATGACAGTTATGTAACAGTCTTTCGCCGCTGCACGTTATCTACATGGGATGTGATCGTGGCGGCAACAAGCAGTCGTCAAAGATAACGCCCGAACAACAGGTTCAAAGTTCTATCGGGCTGCAACCAGACTGTCACAGAAGGGCGCTAAGACTGCAGCCATCCAAAGCAGGATCGGTAGCAGATGACGAGCGGCAACTTCAACGTGGGTATGGTAATACGTAATACCATTGCGCCCCCCGGGATTCGCCGCTGATGGTTCGCGCCCGCTCCAGCGCCGTCAATGCGGTCACCTCGCGCGATGTCGCGCGGGCGGCCAATGTGTCCCAAGCCCTGGTCAGCCGGGCCTTTACCGGCAATGGCCGGATCGCGGCGGCGACGCGCGAACGCATTCTCAAGGTGGCGGCGGAACTGGGTTGGCATCCCAATGCGCTGGCCGCCAGCATGGTCACTGGCGATGCGCCGCTGGTCTCGGTGATCACCACGCGGTTGAGCTTCGATTGGCGCGCTCAGGTGTTGTCGCACCTGCTCAAGGCGTTCGAAAAGTGGCACCTGCAGCCGCTGCTGTTTTATGCCGACAATGACGACGAGGTCGATCGGCTGCTCGGCGAAACCATCAGTTGGCGCACCCGCGGCGTGGTGGTGACGGCCGGCGTGATCACCCCGGCACGCGCCGAGGCCATCCTGTCGCGTGGGCAGTTCCTCGCCGCGCTCAATCGCCCAGGCAATCATCCGGGCGCGTTCTCCATTGCGACCGACAATCCGGCCGGCGGCGGCCAGGCGGCTTCGCTCCTGCTGGCCGAAGGGCGCCAACGCTTTCTGGTGCTGGCTGGCCCCGAGGATAGCTGGGCTAGTTCGCGCCGTGTGGCGGGGTTTGTCGAGGCACTTGCCGCGGCAGGGCATCGCCCGCTGGTGTGGCACAATGACGAAATGACCGTCGATGCCGGCCAGGCTTGCGCCGCGTGCCTGCTGGCGCTGCCCGCGCAGCAGCGGCCCGACGCGGTGTTCTCCACCAACGACGCTATTGCGCTCGGCTTTATCGATGGCCTGCGCGCCGACGGCCCAAAGCTTCCGGCCGAACTGTCTCTGATCGGCTTCGATAATCTGCCTGCCTCCTCCTGGGCGCCCTACCGCATGACCACGTTCGAGCAAAGGCTCGACGTCATGGTGGCGGGGGTACTCGGCCATATCGAGGCGCACCAGACCGAGGCCGCGGCCGAACCCTCCGCCGCCCTGTCGGGCCTGGTTCGCAGCCCCGATGGCGTTTTTTACTGCCCGCCGCGCCTTGTGGTGCGCCAAACCACGATGGTGCAATCTTGAGCCTGAACCGACGCCTGCTGATCGCCGAAACCATCATGGCAAGGGCGGGCGATATCGCCCGTGCTGCCTTCGACAATGCTGCGCTCGAGGTCACCAGCAAGGGCCCGGGCGACGTGGTCAGCGAGACCGATTTCGCCGTCGAGCGCATGGCGCGCGAGGCTATTGCGGCGCAATTTCCTGAAGACGGCTTTATCGGCGAGGAACTGGGCGGGGCGCTGTTGGCGGCTGGCTATACCTGGCTGATCGACCCCATCGACGGTACCGTAAATTTCGCCCGCAAGCTGGGCTATTTCTGCGTCGCTTTGGCGCTGCTCGAAAACGGGCGGCCGATCGCCGCCTGGACGCTGGAGCCGCTGCAAAGGGAGCTGTTCCAGGCCGGTCCCGACCGCGTGGCGCGCCTCAATGGCAGCCCGATCCGCTGCGCTGCGCAGCCGGACTTCCGCGAGGCCGTCATCGGGCTGGGCTTTTCGATCCGCCACGATGCCGGGCTCAATGGCGCGATGGTCGACGGCATCGTGCGGGCCGGCGCCGAATATCGCCGCCTGGGCGCGGGCGCGCTGTGCCTGGCCCATGTCGCTGCCGGACGGCTCGATGCCTATGTCGAGCCGCATATGAATCCCTGGGATGCGGTGGGGGGTCTGTACCTGGCCGCCTGCGCCGGTGCCGTCACCGCTGACTATATCGGGGCGGGCGGACTGCAGCATGGCGCCGTGGTCTATGCCGCCGCGCCCGCCATCTCGGCCCAGCTTTTGGCAGCCATGCCAGACGTGCTTTCCGGCACTCCGCTCCATCGGGAAAATGAGCAACGGAGTGCCGGAGATATTGCGAGTGATCGCAAGCCTTCCCCCAACGCGGAGACGAAACAATGAAAGCCTTGCTTACGGCGTCCATCGCCCTGCTTCTGAGCACCACCGCCTACGCCGTGGAGCCCGTCGGATCGGATACGTTCAATACCGATCCAGGGTTCGACCTCAGCACGCTGACGGCTGAGAATTTCTATGATGTCATCGTTCCCCTGGCCAAAAAAGAGGGCAGCGTCACCCTTTATGACTTTACCGACAGCTTCGGCCCGCTGTTCACCGAACACCTGATCCCGGAATTTGAAACCAAGTACGGCATCACCGTCTCCTATATCCGTGGCGAAGGCGCCGCTGCCAACCAGCAGCTCATCGCCGCCCACAATGCCGGCGCCAAGGCTCCGGCCGACGCCTACTTCGTGTCTTCGGGCGGTATTCCGCTGCTGCTCGGCGCCGGCGTCATGTCCAATGTGCCGCTGAACCAGGTGCTGCCTGCCGGCCCCGGCATCAATGCCGAAATCGCCACCTCCACCAGCGGCATCCAGCATGGCGGCGCCTTCCTGCCGTTCCACCGCAACCAGACTGCCATCGTCTATGATACCCGCGCCATCCCGGCCGACCAGGTCCCGGCCGATCTCGATACCCTGGCCACCTGGGCCAAAGCCAATCCGGGCAAGTTCATCGTCACCTCGCCGGCTGGCGGGGGTTCGGGCGACGGCTTCATGCAGGCCATCGCCTTCGCCAAGGTGACCGGCGCCGATTGCACCGCCGCCTTCACCAAGTGGGACATCACCGCCGAAGAGGCTACGGCCATCGCCGGTGCCGATTGCATGAAGCCGCTGTGGGATTACTACGCCGACATCCTGCCCTCGGTCGAAGTGACCAACGGCAATTCCGATACGCTCAACCTGATCGCCAACGGCGCCGGCTCGATCGGCACCGCCTGGGAAGACATGGTCTATGACTTCACCGGTCGCGGCCTGCTGCCCCCGACGGTTCGCCTGGAACTGCTCAGCGAAGGCATGGTTGGCGGCGGCGACGGCCTATTCTTCCCGGTCAATGGCGAGCATCCCGCTTCGGGCCTGCTGATGCTCGACTTCCTGATGAGCCATGACGTGCAGCTCGAAAAGCTGTCGCTCAACGGTTCGCGTTCGGCCCGCACCGATATCGATCCGGCCGCCAGCTTCACCCCCGAGCAGGTCGCCCGCCTGATCCCGACCGAGCAGTACGCCACCCGCGCCAAGCTGCGCATGCCGGCGATCCTGAACGACGGCCTCAAGGCCCACTTCGTCGCCAATATCCTGGCCAAGAAGTAATCCGAACCTTTGCGGCGGCGCTCCGGCGCCGCCGTTTCTCTTGCCGAAAGTCTTGCCATGGACGCCTCCATTTCCATTCGCCGCCTGACCAAGCAGTTCGACGCCACCACCGTGCTCAAGGGTATCGACCTCGAGATTCCGGCCGGCCGTTTCCTCATCCTGCTCGGCCCCTCGGGCTGCGGCAAGACCACGCTGCTGCGCACCATTTCGGGCATTACCGATCCGAGTTCGGGCGAAATCTGGCTGCACAACAAACGCATCGATGGCGTCGCGCCCGAGAAGCGCAATTTCGGCCTGGTGTTCCAGACCTATGCGCTGTTCCCGCATATGAGCGTCGAAAAGAACGTCGCCTTCGGGCTGGAAATGCGCAAGGTCGGCAAGGCCGAGATCGTCCGCCGGGTCGCCGCCGCGCTGGAGCTGGTCGGGCTCGCGCACCTCGCCACCCGCCTGCCCAAACAGCTTTCCGGCGGCCAGCAGCAGCGCGTGGCTTTGGCCCGCGCCATCGTCATCGAGCCCGATGTGCTGCTGTTCGACGAACCGCTCTCCAATCTCGATGCCAAGCTGCGCGATAGCCTGCGCGAAGACCTTCGCGCTTTGCAGCAGAAGCTTGGGGTGACCTCGATCTATGTGACCCACGACCAGTCCGAGGCCATGGCGCTGGGCGACGAGATCGTGGTGATGAAAGACGGCGCCATTGTCGAGCGCGGCACGCCGATCGAACTCTATCGCCGCCCGAAATACCGCTTCACCGCCGAATTCCTCGGCATGACCAACGTCATCGCCGCGCAGATCGAGGGCGAGACCTGCCGCCTGCCCTGGGGCGCGGTGTGCAGACTCGAAAACCCAGCCGAGACCGATGTCGAGGGCGTCGCCATCCGCCCGGAGGACCTGGCCATCGTGCCGGTCGAGGGCGAACATGATGGGGTCATCGATCAATCCATGTTCATGGGCGCCGCCACGCACTATTGGGTCAAGGCTGCCGGCCAGACACTGCGCGCCATCGCCAGCGGCGGCAGCAATGCCATCCTGCCGGCCGGCCAGAAGGTCAAGCTCGTGGCCCCGATGGCACTGCACCTGCTGAAGTCGCTGGGTACCACGCCATGAACCCAACCAAGGTCAATACCCTTACCTTGCTGCTCTGCCTGCTGCCGGGCGTCGGCTACCTGCTGGTCTTCTTCGGCCTGCCGCTGGTCACCGTCGTGTTCGGCAGCTTCACCAGCCGCGCGCCGGGCGCGTCGCCAATCACGCTCGATACCTGGATCACGCTGTTTTCCAGCCCGGTCTATCTCGATGGACTGTGGTTCTCGCTCTGGCTCGGCATTGCACCGACCGCCGTGAGCCTGCTGGTGAGCCTGCCGCTCTCGGCGCTGATGCAGGCCAACGAGACCAGCCAAAAGCTGTTCGGCACGCTCTATCGCATTCCCCTCGTGGTGCCTGGGGTCGTGGCCGGCTTTCTCGTCCTCGTCATCCTCGATCGTGGCGGCATGGCCTCGCGCCTGTTGATGCCGCTGGGCATTCCGATGCCGCGGCTGGTGCGCGACGACTGGGGCGTCGGCGCCATCATCGCCTCGTCGTGGAAAACCATCCCCTTCATGACCCTGATCATTGCCGGCGCCATGGCGGCGATCAGCAAGGACATCCTCGCCGCCGCCCGCACCCTGGGCGCCAACCGCCTGACCGTGTTGTGGCGCATTCAATTGCCGCTGGCGCAGCCCGGCATCACCGCGGCGGTCCTGCTGAGCTTCATCGGCTCGCTCGGCTCCTATGTGATCCCGAGCCTGCTCGGTCCGGCCTATCCGCTGCCGCTCAGCGTGCACATGTTTGCCGAGGGGTTCCAGAAGGGCAACTGGCCCATGGTTTATGCCATGGGAACGCTGCTCAGCGTGTTGGCGATCGCGGTGCTGCTGGCCTATTACGCCATTGTTGGCTCGTTCAGCCGCGGCAGTGCCGCACTCACGGCGAGGAGCTGACCATGGCATCGCGCAGCAGCAAATCGCAGGGCTTGGTTGGATTTGGTCTTTACGCCTACCTAGCGCTGACCCTGCTTTTTCCCATCATCGTGATCGCTCTCTGGGCCTTTTACGATCCCAAGGTGGGCTGGTTTCCGCCCGATATCATTCCGCGCTCGTTCTCGCTGTCGGCCTGGCGCGAAGTGCTGGCCGACCGCAATATCTGGCCCTCGGCGATGCTCAGCCTTTTCGTCTCCATCGTTGTCACGGTGCTGACCGGCGCGCTGGCCTTCCCCACCGCCTGGGCGCTGGCGCAGTTCCCGTTCCGCCTCAAGCGCGCGGTCGAAATCTTCATCCTCGCCCCCGTCATCGTGCCGGGGATCGTGGTGGCGATCAGCCTGGGCGAAATCTTCTTCCGCTTCGGACTGTTCGGCACCGTGCTGGGGGTGATCCTGGTACAATTGATCGGCACGCTGCCCTTCATGATCCGCATCCTGACGGCGACGCTGGAAGGCATTCCCAATGAGCTGATCTATGCGGCGCGCACGCTGGGCGCCTCGCCTCGGGTCGCGGTGCTTTGCATCGCCCTGCCACTGGCCTGGCCGGGTTTTGCCGCGGGGGGCCTGCTCACCTTCATCGCCTCGTTCGAGGAGTTCGAGAAAAGCTTCATGGTCGGCGCCCCCAAGGTGCAGACGCTGGCGGTGAGGCTCTGGAGCTATCTCGGCGGCGACATTCTGGTGCTGCCGACCGCCGCCGTCGTCACCTTCATTCTTCTCACCCCGATGCTGGTCATCTTCATCCTCGCCGAACGTCTCAGCAAGGATGACGTGATGGCCGCCGGCCTCGGCAAACTCTGACCTGGAGCCTTTTCAAATGAGCAATCCCTTCCTCGCCCGCGACACCGGCTTCCTTCGCATCTGCGGCCATCGCGGCCACAATGTGAGCGCGCCGGAAAACACCTTCGCGGCGTTTCGCGCCGCGAAGGATCTTGGCGCAAGCAGCCTCGAGATCGATACCGTGCTGACCGCCGACAACGAGATCGTGGTCATCCATGACCTGTTGGTTGATCGCACCAGCAACGGCACCGGCGCCGTCAAGGACATGAGCCTGGCCGACATCCAGGGCCTCGATGCCGGCGCCTGGTACGATCCGAAGTTTGCCGGCGCGCGCATACCGACCCTGGCCGAAACCATCGCACTGGCGCATGAGCTGGACATGGTGCTGGAAGTCGAGATCAAGGAAAAGGTGCATCTCGACCGTTATCTGACGGCGCTAAAGGCGGCCGTCGCCGATCCGGATGACCTGGCCCGGGTGATGATGATCTCGTTCGACCATGCCAATCTCAAGGTCGTTAAAGCCGCGATCCCTGGTATCCGCACCGGCGGCATCGTGCATGAAAAATTCCCAGATCCGCTCGCGGTGGCGCGGATTTCCGATCTAGACGAACTGTGCATCGATCTCGACGTCTTCGATCCGGTCGGCGCCGAACAGTTGCATGCGGCCGGCATTGCCATTCGCTGCCACGCCTATAGCCCGCGCACCTGGGACAGAGCGCGCAAGTCGGGTCTGAACTGGGATGAAACGCTGCCGCAGTATCTTCGCGCCGGGCTGATCGACACGCTGTCAGGCGACGATGTGGGTTGGCTAAAGGATTTTGTCAGCGCCTCAGGGTGTGAACGATAGGCGTCTATGACGCCTCCTTAGCCTGATCGCACTTCCGCAGGATTTGCCTGCCCATGTCGTGCCAGAGTGCTTCTTCAAGCCCAACAGAGGCAGCCATGCACAGTCAGCTAAGTTACAACGATCGCCTCAGTCGAGTGGTGGACTACGTATATGCCAATCTGGAGGGCGACCTCTCCTTTGACCGGCTGGCGGAAGTTGCCTGCCTTTCCCCCTATCATTGGAGCCGAATTTACGCGGCTATGCGCGGAGAAACCATTGCGGCAACGGTTCGGAGGTTGAGGCTCCAGCGCGCCTCCGATCGCTTGTCCAGTTCCGATCTGGACGTCGCAGCAATCGCCACATGGGCCGGCTACAGCAGCCTCGATACGTTTGGACGGGCCTTTAAGGATGCATTCGGCATGAGCCCCGCCTCTTACCGAGCCAGTGGCTCGCATGCCGCTTCAAATCCGCCAATCGAGCCAGCGATGCCGGCGCCTTTCCCGTAGCGGTCGAGACCTTGCCGGAGCGACGCTGCGCCGCGATCGATCACTGAGGGGCCTACATGCAAATCGATCATGCTATGGCAGGCTCTTTGCCGAACTTTCCGCACGGCATATTTTGCCCGCTGGGCCCGCCATGATCGCCGTGTTCTTCGACGATCCCGATCTCGTACCGGAGACGGATTTGCGCTCACGTGCCTGCTTGGCGGTCACGGATTCCCTAGCCGTCGAGGCGCCCCTGGTGGAAAATATTATCCACGGCGGGCTCTATGCGCGATTGAGTTATACGGGCCCCTATGCAGACATGCGAGATGCCTATCGGTGGTTTCTCGGCGTGTGGCTGCCCGACTCTGGCTATGAACCTGACAATGCCCCACTCTTTGAAGCCTACCTCAACGACCCGCGAGAGGTGCCCCAGACGGAATTGCGCACCGATATCCACCTGCCAATCAGAGCTTCGCAATGACCGCTCCGCAGGTGCCCCTGTATATTGTTAAAGCGGTATCGCGCTACCCAGAGCCGGTGCGTGTGCGTCTGCTGGAAATTCGCAAGATCATATTTGCCACAGCTGCCGAAGCCGATGGCGTCGGCGCACTGACCGAAACGCTTAAATGGGGCGAACCGGCATATTTGACCGAGGCAAGCCAGAGCGGAACGACAATCAGATTGGGTGCTACCAGATCGAACGCTGCAGAGTGCGCGGTGCTGTTCAATTGCAAGACAACGCTGGTCGAGACGTTCCGAAGCCATTTTGCCGCTACCTTCGCATTCGAGGGCAATCGCGCACTCGTCCTTCCGGTCACTGGCCCGCTGGCGCTAGAGCCCCTGATGCTCTGTCTGCGCGCGGCGCTGACATATCATCTGCTGAAGAATACCGCGTTCCTGCCATGACATCCCATAGCGTTCGATATTTGCCGATGTTTTGTTGAATGCCCTCTGGTCTGGTCACGACGAAACTCTTTGTATCCGGATTTCAAGCGGCTGCTTCATGGCATTTGGTAGACGCTTGAGCAATGAAGTCTCGGCCCACGCGGAACGTGTCCGCAAACACAGCAACTATCGAGGAGCTTGCCTGAAAGCGGACAGGCCTTAACCACCCCACATCAGGCAAATCGCAGGGTCGCTAGCGCGGGGCACCGGCGATGCCGCCTTCGATCACATCGCCGGACTTGTCGAACAGGCGCAGACTGGTACGATCGATGGACAGGGGCAGCACTTGGCCGGCCGAGAGCAGGTGGTGTCCGGGTAGGCGGGCGGTGACCTCGCTGACCGCCTCGCTGCCGGCTTTGCTCGATAATCCCAGGTCGATGAGGGTTTCGGCGCCCAGCGCTTCAACGAACCGGACAACGCCCTCGAGGTGGAGATGGTGGGCGTTGTCCGTGCGAGGCATCAGGCTTTCGGGGCGGATGCCAAGTGTCGCGGGGCCGTCGGTGACATGAGACGCCAGGCGCACGGAAAGGCCCGGCGCAGTGAACAGCACATCGCCATCGGCATGGCGCACCTCGCCCTTGATGCAATTGGTCGGGGGAGCGCCGAGGAAGGAGGCGACGAAGACGCAGTTGGGGTTCATGTAAAGCTGCATCGGCGTGCCGACCTGGCGGATACGTCCGCCCTCCATCACCACGATGCGGTCGGCCATGGTCATGGCTTCGATTTGGTCATGGGTGACGTAAACAGTGGTGGTGCCCAGTTGCTGCTGCAGCTTGCGGATTTCGATGCGGGCGCTGTGACGCAGCTTGGCGTCGAGGTTACTCAGCGGTTCGTCGAACAGAAAGGCCTGTGGCTGGCGCACGATGGAGCGGGCGACTGCCACGCGCTGGCGCTGACCGCCAGAGAGTTCGCGCGGCTTGCGGGCCAGCAGGTGGTCGATTTCCAGCCGCTCGGCGGCGGCGGCGACTTGGCGCTGGATTTCGGCGCGCGGCATTTTCTTGAGCGACAGCGAGAAGCCGATATTCTCCTCGACGCTCATATGCGGGTAGAGCGCATAGGACTGGAACACCATGGCCAGTTCGCGCGACTTCGACGGCACATGGGTGATGTCGACGCCATTGAGCAGGATACGGCCAGAAGTGGGTTTTTCGAGCCCCGCCAGCATGCGCAGCGAGGTGGTCTTCCCACAACCGGATGGACCGACCAGCACAACGAATTCGCCATCGGCGATCTCGAGGTTAAAGTCGCAGACCACTTTGGTATCGCCGAAATCCTTGGCGATGCCGCTGAACTGGATCGAAGCCATGGCGATTACCCCTTGAGGCCGGAAGAAACGAAGGTGTCCATCACCCGGCGCTGGAAAAACAGGAAGACGGCGACGGCGGGAATGCTGGCCACGATGATGCCGGCCATCAGCGCGCCGTAGTCGCTCATGCCCTCTTGCAGGAATTCGCGCAGACCGATCTGGATGGTGCGCGACTTCGGGCTTTCGGTGACCAGCAAGGGCCAGAAGTATTCGTTCCAGCTCTCGATGAAGATGATGATGGTCAGCGCTGCCAGCGCCGGGCCCAGATTGGGGACAATGACGCGCCACAGCGCGGTCCAGTGGCCGGCGCCGTCCATTTCGGCGGCGTCCATCAACTCGGAGGGGAAGCTCATGATGTGCTGGCGCAGCAGGAACACCGCGATGGGGGTGGCCAGATTGGGGATGATCAGGGCCCACCAGGTATCGAACCAGCCCAATTGCGCCATCATGATGTAGATGGGCAGCATGGTCAGCACTTGCGGGATCATCATGGCGCCAATGACCAGGGTGAACAACGTATCGCGGCCGCGGAAATGGAAGCGGGCGAAGGCATAGGCGGCGAGTACGCCGATGATCAATTGGCCAACCACGCGCAACACGGTGGTGCCGGCAGTGTTCCAGATATACCAGCCGAAGGCGGTGTTCTGGAACAGGCGGCCGAAATTATCCAGCGTCGGATGCTGGGGGACCAGGGCGACGGCATAAACCTCGTTCATCGGCTTGAACGCGGTGCTGAGCACGATGACCATCGGCATCAGGATGGAGATGCATATCAACAGCAGCACGATATGGCCGACGACAGTCCAGGGGCGGGAGAGCTGCATGGGGCGGCCTATTGCTTGTACTGGACGCGCTTGTCGAGCACGCGGAGCTGGATGAACACCATGAGCATCAGGAAGGCGAACAGCATCATCGTGCCCGCGGCGCCGCCACCGACATCGAAGGTGACGAAGCTATATTGATAGACCATGTAGAACAGGTTGGTGGTTGAATTGGACGGCCCGCCCTGAGTCATCAGGTCGATCGGGGTGAACACCTGCTGCATGGTGAAAATGACGGTCGAGATCAAAACGAACATCAGCGTCGGGGTCAGCAGCGGCCAGATCAGGCGGAAAAAGATGGTGCCGTCCCCGGCCCCGTCCATACGCATGGCTTCGATATAGTCGCGATTGATGCTGGCCAGACCCGCCAGGTAGAGCAGGACGTTGAAGCCCAGCACCTTCCATGAGGAGATGCCGATGATCACCCAGATGGCGCTGCCGGGGCTGGCGAGCAGGTTCGGCATGTGGATGCCGATCATGGCCGCGTATTGCTTGGCGTAGCCCAAGATCGGGTTGAGGATCCACATGAACGCCACCCCAACGACGACGAAACTGATCAGCGTGGGCAGGAACAGGATGGCGCGGTAGAAATGGCCCTTGCCGCCCAAGGACCAGAGGAACATCGCCACCGGGATGGGCAGCAGCACCTTCAGCGGGATCGAGGCGGCAATATAGATCAGCGTATTGACGAAGGCGGACTGGAACAGCGTCCCGCCAGCGACACGGCCGTAGTTCGACAGGCCGACGAAATCGGCGGTCTGTCCGGGATTGAGGTTCCATTCGACGAGGCTGAGATAGGCCGTCTGGATCAGGGGCCAATAGGTGAACACGCCGAGCAGTATCAGGGTGGGGGCCAGGTAAAGCCAAGGCACCCAGCTGGTGCTGGTCATGCGCGCGTTGAGGTTTTGTAACTTGGTTCCTGTCGCAACTGGCGCCTTAGCGTCAGCCAGTGCCGTGTCCACCATGATGCTGGTCCTAGTTGTTGGCGGCGAGGGCCGCGTTGACCTTGGCCACGGCTTCCGGGACGATCTCGGCGGCGGGACGCTGGCCGGCCCACAGCTCATCGAGCATGGCGCGGATGACGGTCTGGGCTTCTAGCGTTCCCTTGGCGGGCCACACGTTGGTGGGAATGGTGTCGGCCATCTGGTCGATCACCGGCTGCACATAGGGGAAGTCTTTGACATAGGCAGCCATGGCCGGATCGCTCAGCGGGTCCTGGATCAAGGGCATGTAGCCGCTTTCACGCGACCAGCGATTAGCGACTTCCTTTTGGCTGATGAAGCGCAGTAGCTTCATGGCGGCGTCGCGCCGTTCGCCTTCAGGGGCATAGAGCATGAGGGCAGCGCCGGAATTGGAGACGTGGCGTGGATGATCGCCGAACAGCGGGTAATTGGCGACGCCGAGAGCGAACTTGCCGTCGGCGGCGGCAACGGTGCCGCGCAGGGCGGCGGACGAGGTAATGTACATGCCCATCTGGCCGGCATTGAAGGCGGCGGTCCAGTCGGTGTCACCGGCGATCGGCATCATGCCGCTGGTGGCCATGTCCTGCCAGGTCTGTAGCGCCGCGATGCCTTGGGGGCTATCGAATTCGGCCTTGGTGCCGGTGGCGTTGAGGTAGGTGGCACCGGCATTGTTGACCATTACCATCGTGCCATAGTCGCCCATCGCTGCTGCGAGGTGCGCGCCACCGGGAAGGCCGGTCTTTTCGGTGATGGTCTTGCCGTCGGCGACGAACTCTTCCCAAGTCTTGGGCGGGCTGTTGGGATCGAGACCGGCCTGGGTGAAGATGTCCTTGTTGTAGTAAAGCATCGGGGTGCCATAGGCATGCGGGATGGCATAAACGGCATCGCCCACCCGGCCAAGGTCGAGAAAGTTGGGCAGGTAGCCATCAAGCCAAGCGGTATCGCCCTTGGAGGCGGCGACCATGTCGACGGCGCCGGTATTGTTGAGGAAGAACACGATGTTCTTGCCGATCACCGTGGCGATATCGACCGGGCGGCCAGCGGCCAGAGCGGCCTGCACTTCGCCGGTGATCTGCTCGGATTGGGCGAAGATATCGCGCACCTTGATGCCCGGATTGGCAGTCTCGAATTCATTGAGAATGCCACGGAACACCTCGTAACTCTTACCGGTCTGATAGTGATAAAAGGCTAGTTCCGTATCCGCGTGCGCTGTGCCAACCGCCAGGACGGCCGTAGCCAGCCCCAAGGCGATCCGGCCCAATTTGATGCGAAACATGAAAAGTCTCCGATTGCGTTGAGAACGTCTAATCCCATCTTCAACACCCTTGGATGACGGTTGGAGTGAGCTTGCATGACGGTTTGATGAAAGCTGAATGAGCGCTCATTCTGTCATCCGACTGACATGCAGCGGTGCGATTTCTCCAGCTAATCCGCAGGAGGGCATGCTTTGACTTCGTTCCGTATCGTCCAGATCAGCGACACCCATCTGTCACGTGTGCATCCCCAGTTTGTCGGCAATTACGAGGTGGCGTCCGACTTCGCCAATGCCCACAAGCCGGACCTTGTGATCCATTCGGGCGACGTGGCGGTGGAAGCCACGGCGCGTGCGGATGACCTGCTCTTTGCCAAGGAAGCCATGGAAAGCCTCGACGCGCCCTATCGGGTGATCGCCGGCAATCACGATATCGGCGACAATCCCGGCAATGGCGGCTATATGCCGAAAAAGCCGGTGAACGCCGAGCGCATCGCCACCCATGAGGCCCTGTTCGGTTCTAGCCAGTGGCAGCTCGATGCGGCCGGCTGGTCGATCATCGGGGTCAATGCTCAACTGTTTCTCTCGGGCCTTGCCGAAGAAGCAGCGCAGGAACAGTGGCTGGACCAGATGCTGTCGGCCAGCAATGGCAAGCCGGTCGCCATGTTCTGCCACAAGCCGCTATTGCTGGATGCGATCGAGGAGCCGGAGGACATTCCCTACCGCTATGTGCCGATGGTGCCGCGCCGCAAGCTGGCCGCGCTGATGGAAAAGGCCAATGTGCAACTATTCGCCTGCGGCCATGTGCACCAGTCGCGCGACCACGTGGTCGACGGCATCCGCCACGTCTGGGGACCGGCCACCGCCTTCACCCTGCCCGACGACGTGCAACCCAAGGTCGGCATCAAGCGAGTTGGCCTCGTGACCTATGAGTTCGGCCCCGATGGTGTAAAAGTCGAGGCGGTATTCCCCGAAGCCATGACGGCGCATGCCTATGAGACCGTGAAGGCCGCCTATGCCTAGCGCCGCCAGCACATATCTGCTGCCCAGCCTCGGCAATTTCCGCGATTTGGGCGGCCTGCCCGCCGGCGAAGGCCGCACCATTCGGCTTCGGCTGTTCTATCGCTCGCCGCGGCTGACGGGGCTGTCGGCGGAGGATACTGCCTGGCTTGATGTACAGGATATCGGCGCCGTGGTCGATCTGCGCGGTGTCGAGGAGTCCCTGGCGGCGCCGATCGCGGTGTCCCCGGCACTCACCGGCCGGCGCGTCGCGCTGTCCATCGAGCCCAGTGCGTCGCCGCGTATCCGGGCGGCCGAGGCGCAGGGGCCTGCCACATTCGAAATGGTGCGCGAGATCATGATAGATGGCTATCGCGCTTATGTGTCGGCCCATGCCGAAACCTATGCGAAGTTCCTGCGCCTGCTGGCTGCCACCGAAGCACCTGTGGTGTTCCACTGCTCTGCCGGCAAGGACCGGACCGGGGTTGCGGCGGCCTTGCTGCTGGCGGCGCTGGGCGTGCCTAAGGCGGCGATCGAGGCCGACTTCCTGCGCACAAATGACGATTGGCAGCCGCCGGCCGATATCGGCGAGCGCGTGCCAGAAAGCTATCGGCGGGCACTTCTGGGGGTCGAGCTGGCCTATCTCGAGGCCGCCTTCGACGCCCTCGAGCGCCAGCATGGCGGTGCCGTGCAGTTTGCCCGCAATGCCCTGGGGGGCCGGCAGGCGTTGTACGATTTCCGGATGCGGGTCACCGAATTGGCGCCAGCATGACCAGCGCCATCCTCGATCACGTCACCTTGCCGCGATCTGTGCCTAACCTTAGGTTCGGAGCGGAATCATGAGTAGGGCGGGACTCTCGGTGGATCTGGAGAAAGACAAGCGCGTGCGAATTCTCCGCGCCGCATCGGAACTGATCGTCAAGAACGGGCTGCAATCGCCGATGTCGGCTATCGCCGCCAAGGCCGACGTGGCGATGGGCTCGATCTACAATTACTTTGAGTCAAAGGACGACCTGATCCTGGGGGTCTATGCATTATTGGCCGAGGAATTCAACGCCGTGGTGGTCGACGAGATCGACCGCAGCGTGCCGCATCGCGTGCGGGTGATGAAATACGTCACCGACTATATCGACTTCTTCTGGGCCAACTGGGACCGGGCGATCCTGTTCGAATATCTCTCCAACGTGCCGCTGATACCCAAGGAGGCAATGGCCGAGGTGTTCGGCAAGACCCGGGCCTATAGCCGCACCCTGATGAGCGAGGCGATGGCCGATGGCGTGGTCAAGCCGCATTCGGTCGCCCTCATGGGCGGGCTGATCGGCGGCGGCATTCGCAATACGCTCAAATGGCATCGGGCGACCCATGACACGCTGAGCCTTGAGGAAAAACGGCAGATCGCCCAGATGTGCTGGGATGCCATCGCCACCGACGAGCATCGCGGCGATGTATCCGATCTCGTTGTAGCTACCTAAGCAAGCAACCGGCATGGAATGCCAGCGCCAGAGCGAGCACCGCGTCACAAGTTAGAACTTGGGTATCGAGTCCGCGGCGCGCAAACCAATCCGTCATAGCGGATCGGTCGGCCGGCGCCGCGCAAACTAAAAAAGTGCGACGGGCGCGACCCGGTTTGGCGAACGGCTCGAAGCGCCAATGCTCACCCCAGACTAGATGGTGGGGTGCAACGTGGGATTGTCGGTAGTCACCATCTGACGGCGTCTGCTTTCCGTCAGCAATTGCTAAAAGCGGTCGTTCCGTTTCCCACCCCGTTGCCGCCGTTCGCGATGCGCTACCTGTCACGTCAGGGCATACCCGAATGTTGCGTAACGTGGCCGTCAGCTGATGACGTAACCTCTGGCTTTATTGCGACCTAACGTTACAGCATCCTGTGGAGCCTAAAGCCCGATGTGACAGTTGCATAGGCGCGCCTTCTGAACGGGGCGCTCGCCACAGGCGACCAAGTGGATTTCGCCCAGGAGGGCCTATGGTAAGCCGAAAATCCGCGCTCCCTGAGCGGCACCGTCCGGGGGCCATCCACGCCGTTCGCTGGGTAAGTGTCGCGGCAGTATGTGTGGCGCTGTTTTCCATTTTGGCGGTTACGCTGATCTATACTGGTCCTTCGGTAAAGTGGGATGTTGGGATCGCCGCTGCCGTGCAGTCGATGCGCAATCCGGCTCTCGATGCGATGATGATCACGGCGACTTATCTCTGCTCGTGGCAGGTGGTGGTCACCGGTGCCGTCTTAACGACGCTGTTCTTTTTTGCGCGGCGAATGTGGTTCGCAGCGGCTGCCATGATCATTTCGATTCTTGGTAACGTGCTAATCGTCGGTGGCATCAAAAGCGTCATGCATCGGGTTCGACCTGACCAGACGCATGCACTCCTGCCAGCAAGCGGCTCGACATTTCCGAGTGGCCATACCTTTTCGGCGTTCGCGTTTTATGGGCTTCTCGGCCTTATCTATGTGGGGCATGGCCAAAGTACCCGACATCCGAGACTCGTCGGTAGCCTCACGGTTGCCCTGATTGCCGCAGTCGGTACCTCGCGCATCTACGTTGGAGCGCATTGGCCTTCCGATGTCCTGGGAAGTACCTTCTTAGGCTCAGGCTGGCTCGCACTGGTTGGCCTTGTGCTCGCTGCGATCCGCGAACGGATGCCCGCGTCGTCGAGTCAAACATCAAACCGAACCGCCCGGCGGTGGGCGGTACTGCTGGTACTGCTCTGGGCGGTATTTATTGTGGTGTATGCGTTTATCTACTCGCCAGCCGCACCATCAGCAGCCATCGCCTAGATAGCTTGCAGGCTGGCAGAATTGCCATGTTTCGTCACCGTTTGAGGTGAGGGCAGGATAAGGCTCGCCAGCCACTCAGATTGTCTGATCGAGTACGGTGCTCGGCAATGAGCAGATAATAAGCTGATGCCTATGCTCGCCCTGAATATAGCGGCGAGGACCGGTATGCACAGATCATTTGAAGCCATCCACCTTTCGGAAATCGTGGGTGCATTGAGCTATGCACTCGATATCACTGAAGGCCAGCCGGTTGGCCATAGCCTGCGCTCCTGTTGGCTGGGAATGCATATTGGCATCCGGCAAGGGCTCACGCCTGCCGAGCTCTCTGACCTCTATTATACCCTGCTGCTTAAGGACATTGGGTGCAGCTCCAATGCCGCTCGCATCTGCAAACTTTATCTCGCCGACGACCTGAGTTTTAAGAACGCCTACAAGTTCGTGGACAAGAGGCTCCCCGAGGTTCTGAGATTTCTGATAGCCAACACGGCGCGAAAGTCAGGGATGGTCGAGCGACTCCAGACCATGGTCAATATCGCCCGAAATGGCGGGGAGATCGCGCGCGAACTTATCGAGACCCGGTGCCAGCGGGGTGCTGAAATCGTTCGCACCATGACGTTCTCGGAACTGGTAGCGCAAGGCATCCTGGATCTGGATGAGCACTGGGATGGATCTGGTCAGCCTCTCGGCAAAAAGGGCACCGACATCGCTTTGTTTGCACGGATCGCTTTGCTCGCGCAGGTGGCCGACGTGTTCTTCATGAGGGGAGGACTCGACGCCGCGCTAACCGAGATCCGACGCAGATCGGGTCGTTGGTTCGATCCGCAGCTCGTAGCCAGCTTTGAGGCGCTCGCCGCAGAAACGCAGATCTGGACCGCTATGCGTGCTGATGACCTTCCAACGAAGGTGATCGACCTTGAGCCGAGCACTCTCATGCGGGAAGTTGACGAAGATTATCTGGACGACATTGCCGCCGGATTTGCTCAAGTGGTGGATGCCAAGAGCCCTTTCACCGCCGGCCACAGCGACCGCGTGGCTTTGTTCGCGGATTTGATTGCGGAGGAGATGGGCTATTCGGCTGAGCGGCGTCGGTGGCTGCGCCGGGCGGCACTATTGCATGACATCGGCAAGCTTGGGTTTCCAACGCCGTGCTCGACAAGAACGGCAAACTCGATGACGGGGAATGGCTGGAAATCAGGTGTCACCCTAGGCTTGGTCGTGCGATACTGTCCAAGATCGGGGCATTTGAAGACACTGCGGTGATCGCGGGCAACCATCATGAGCGGCTTGATGGAAAAGGGTATCCTGCTGGTCTTTTGGCGCAGGAGATCGACCTCGATACGCGCATCGTCACCACTGCTGACATCTTTGACGCGCTTAAAGCGGATCGCCCCTATCGCAGCGCGATGCCAGCCTCGCAAGCCTTCGCGGTCATGCGGTCCGAGCTGACCGTGACCATTGACCCCGCATGCTTTGTTAAGTTGGAACGCGGCTTCGAACGTCTCGAACGGATCGCTGCTTAGTCAGCCGCAGAACAATGATCCTGTTCCTGATCAAGTATGAAAACAGCGCCCGGCAACGGCTTGCGCACATTTTTTAGCTATTCGAGCGCCGGAGCCAGTTCAGGAGCTGGACCAAACCAAAGTCGGCGTTAAGCGGCTGATCGCTGCTGCGATAGCAGGTCCGACAATCGATCTGCCGTCACCGGGCGGGACAGTAAAAATCCCTGAAGCTGCGTGCATCCTAATTCGGTGAGTAGCTGACGTTGCTCTTCTTCCTCGACCCCTTCTGCCGTGACGGTCATGCCGAGTGCATCAGCCATTTGAATTACCGACTGCACGATACTGCGAGTCACCGGGTCACGGCACATGAGGCGGATGAAGGACTGATCAATCTTAAGCTTATTCAATTTATAGGTGCGTAGGTAGCTGATCGACGAGTACCCGGTTCCAAAATCATCAAGCGCAACTCGAATCCCGGTGCCCTGCAGTTGCGCCAACGCGGCTTGAACAGTCGAGGAGTTCTGCAGCAACAAGCCCTCGGTGATTTCCAATTCAAGACGGTTGGCTGGCAAGCCCGTTTTGTCCAACGCCCTCATGACGCGGCCCCCAAACTCTTGCTCGCGGACCTGCACGGGCGAAATGTTCACGGCAATCCATGGTAACCCAACTTCTACCGCGACCCGGCAAGCCTCTTCCAGAACCCAATTGCCAAGCTGATTGATAATACCCGTCTCTTCGGCAATGCGGATGAATACGTC
Source organism: Devosia sp. UYZn731 (assembly GCF_040546795.1). Taxonomy (NCBI): domain Bacteria; kingdom Pseudomonadati; phylum Pseudomonadota; class Alphaproteobacteria; order Hyphomicrobiales; family Devosiaceae; genus Devosia; species Devosia sp. UYZn731. Next base: position 37,223 of record NZ_JBEPOL010000015.1, on the reverse strand, counting down.
TGGCGACAGGAGGCCGCGCGTCGGATGATGCCAACGCACCAGCGCCTCGGCTCCGGCAATTGCACCAGTGCTGATGCTGAAGATGGGCTGAAAGAGGACGAATAAACCTTCGCCAGTGAGCAAGGCATTCCGAAGATCAACTTCCAACGTCCTCTTTTCGCGGCGAGACGCGTCCATCTCAGGTTTGTAGAACTTCAGCCGGTTACGCCCTTCCGCTTTTGCAACATAAAGGGCCACGTCAGCGCGTCGCTGCATCTCTGCCGCTTGTACTTGGCTACCTTCTTCCAGCGACACGCCAAAGCTTGCGGTGACCTCGATAATCTCGGCACCCAAGACGAACGGATCCCGAAACGCCCGAACAAGGCCGTCACATATCCAGTGAGCTTGTCCCTCGCTAACCATCCCGGGCTGGACTAAAGCAAATTCATCGCCGCCTAAACGCGCAACTGTCGCCTCTTCGGGCAGCGCGAATGCCAAGCGTTTGGCAACTTGACGGATCAGTTCATCACCAGCCGCATGGCCAAGAGTGTCGTTCACTTCCTTGAAGCCATCGAGGTCGATGGAAACAAGCGCTACCTTGGTTGGGGCCAAGTACTCGTATTCCATCGCCTCCTTCAGCCGCGTTTCGAACAGCACTCGGTTGGCTATCCCGGTGAGCGGATCGTGAAGTGACAAATAGGTTGTCCGATCCTGACTGAGCTCAAGCTTAATGGTCGTGCGGCGCAGCCAAGCGATCAGAGCTAATAAGCTGGCAGCCCCGAAACATAAGATGCCTAGGCTCGCTGGAGCGGTTTCCACCAACAACCCAAGTGCTGGTTGACGTGGCTTCCAAGCGACATATCCGACCACTCCTCCCGAATTGCTCAAGACGGGGAGGGTTGTGTGCGCCTCGTTGCGCCCCGCCAAGTGCAGATCGTCGAACCCGAATTGGGTTCCAAGGCCCTCGAGCAGTTTGGCGGAGATGAGCTTGACTGAGATATGCACATATTCATCCCCGGGAGTCTGCTTGATAGCGCTCGAAGTGGGAACGATTGGCCGAACACTGACATAAGCCAGTTCCTCATCGCTCAGCCGAACGGCGTCTACGATGCCCAGTCCGGTGACCGTAGCGGTGGAGTCATCTTGCCCGGCAGACGCTCGGGCCATGCGCTCCCGAAGGTCGCGCACCATTTCGCTAACGACAGCCTCATCTTGGGACTTTAGACCTTGCCCCGCGTACCGGCCCGCTTCGGCGCTGCGAACCACATGGCCATCAGGCGCGATGACATAGACACGATCATGGGCGTAAAAGTCGCTTACCCCTTCGACAAGATTTGCCCCAATCCAAGACTGATGGTTCGCTAGCAGGTGCGCGACGGCATCGTCCCATACGACGAATCTATTCTGCGCGACTGGGAGTCGCTCTTCTTCTTGGTTCAGCCCAGCAGTGATCAAATGGCGCTCGCCTGCTTCCGACCACGCATCGATCCGGCCAACTGCCCACCAAGTCCCCACACCGATGATCGATAGCAGAGCTAAGCCGAAGAGCAGCAAAAGCCAAACCAACGAACTCGACACAGAGCGGAATATTTTTGTTCGGTTGGAGATCATTGGCGCAGGCTACCATGCACTTATGATGCATTGGTTCACAGCTTCTGCTTGACACCGACTATGAGCGACCAAGTAGCCTTGGCACCTAAAAATTGAGGTGACACATGGCCCGCATCGGGTACGCCCCGCGTTAGCAGCATCGACCAGGACCTCGAAATCCAAATTGCCAAGCTCAAGGCCGAGGGCTGCGAGATAGTGCGGTCGGAGAAAATATCGGGCGGTAGCCGTGAAGGTCGAGTTGAACTTGAAACCGTCATCCAGTTTCTGAGGCCGGGCGACGAACTCATGGTTGCGCGCCTTGACCGTCTTGGGCGGGATACCCGCGACGTGCTCAACTTAATTCACGAATGTGATCAGCGGCAGGCGTTCGTCACCGTGCTGGATCCCCATGTATCAACACGCGGCGAGATGGGCCATGTCGTGCTGACGGTGCTTGGCATGGTCGCGCAGATGGAGCGGCGGTTCATCAAAGAGCGTCAACGGGAGGGCATTCAGCACGCTAAGGCACAAGGCATGTATAAAGGCGGGAAGAGAAAGCTGGACCTCAATCACGTACGCGCAATCCGAGCTGGGGGGCTTGGTCCATCGGCGATTGCGCTGCAGGTCGGATGTTCGCGAATTCAGGTCTACCGAATCCTATCGGAGTCATTTCCCGGACGAGAATAAACTCAGCCGCTCGCTTTCGGATTTGGTGTCGCCTATCTTTATTGCCGCCGAACGACGTTTCGATTTAGTAGCTCAGTTTTGGGTACCAATCACTTCCACGGCCTTCCGGAGTGAGGTCAAGGATAGACCACAACGAAGCAATGTCTGGTGCATCTCGCGGGTCTTGACCGACGTCGGCCATATCTGAGGTCATCTCGCTTGACCAGAAAAGGCGCACTTGGTCACCGTCTCGCTTAAAAACGACGAGCGCGGGACTCTCCCCGCCCTTTTCGTCGATTAGTCCTAGGTCGTTCGCGTAATCATCGTTGGCTGTCTGGACGAAGTCGAGGTTCGACCAACCCCGTTGTTTTGCAAATGCAAGCTGACGTACCACTGGACTTCGTCCGATGATCTTGAGCGAAACGCGCTGAGCGATATCAGCGCCATTGCCGTTCACAGCTCCCAGCCAATTTGTGCACATGGGACAGGGGCGCTCGCGCTGCGGCCCAAACATCCAGAAATATGTCACGAGAGTAGTCTTGTCGCCGAACAGGCCAAGCAAGCTCACACCAGCCTCTTTGCTGGTATTAAAGCGGTAGTCTTTGAAGATGATAGGACCATCCGGCAGCGCCTGACGCTGTTCAACCAACCGCGTCATATGGCGACGAAACTCAATTTCCTCTTGCAGTAGCCTCTGGCGCGCGACTTGATACTCCGGGGTTTCGCCCGGAAACGCGGTGCGGGCATTTTCGGCCATCGCAGCAGCCAAAGTCCGTGGTTCTTGTTCCATAATAGCTCCTCGGCTCAATGAACGAGCAACGTTTCGACGAGATACTGACAATGCCAAGCGGCCAGGACTAATGTCGGCTCAGACATCCTCCTCATATCGAGAGCAGTACACCCGCAAGCGTTTTAATCTAACGGGAGGACGAGCGTTCCATCACGAATGCAGACTGCGGCACGAACAGCGCAAGACGCTTGTTTACCCTGAGGTAGCAGGGCTGTAACTTCAGGGTTTATGCTCATCGAGAAGTCGTAACATCGTGCCGCCAAGAGGCTTGAAGTTACGTCAAGCTGGCAGGTCCGGTTACGTCACGCGAGGGTATGCCCCGATGTGACACGGTGGCATTGGCGCCGACCACTCACCAGTCCCCGCGGTCGGCGCCATTGTTCGCCAAGCGGCGTCAATGTAGGTGGGCCGCGATGGCAGAGATGGGTGGCTAGCGGTCAGTCCGGTTTTGGTTGTCGCCGCAGCACAAGCGGACGATGAATCAGAGTGGGGATACCCAAAGCTACGCGGAGGCCCTATTGCAGTTTGCAAACTCCGTTGGCTCGGCCGGGACCGGTGTAGGATATGTCGAGCGTTCCGTCCGGAATGGTCGTCGCCGAGACCGTCACTTCGCCTTGCTTGGCCTCGAAATAGGTCTCGGAGAACGCGGTGAACTGCGCCTCTTCGCCATCGAGGTAAACCGGGCCGCCCTCATCGGCATGCACGAAGATATCGCCCGGGCATTCCGCGTTGACGAAGGGAATTGCGGCAGAGCCAGTCGATGACGCTTCCAAGCCATCGGCAGGGCCTACGGTCAGGTATCAGCGCGATAAACACGGAAGATGACGCTCAACTTGGGGTTTGTTTCGGGTTAGGTCGTTTCTCCAGCGCAACCGTAACGGGGCGAGTGGGTCGGCAGCGCCGCCAGACCTCGGCGAAAACGGCAACGCATAGCGTGCCGGCTCCCGCCAGTATCCACAGCGACGGCTTGGGTCCTATGGCACCGAGCGCGACTGACAGCGTGAATGGTGCCAGCGCCGACAATCCCAGTCGTCCCATGCCAATCCAGCCCAACCGCTTGCCGAATCCGGCCTTGCCGAAAATCGCCAGCGGCAGCGTGCCGGACACGATGCTGAACAGTCCGCTTCCCAGGCCGAAGATTACGGCGAACGCGATGGCACCTCCGGTCGCAGGCGCCGTGATTGCCAGCGTGCCCAGCGCCAGAGGCATGGTGATCGCGGACACTACCGCCAGTACCGTCGCCGGAAGATCCTTGCCGAATGCCATGTTGAGCAGACGACTCGCGACCTGGGCGGGTCCGAGAAGAGAGGCGACCCACACGCCTGCGCCCCCGAGCCCGAGGAGCCCGAGCATGGGAACCATGTGGAACAGCGTTGCCGCCGAAACGAAACCGGCGAGCGAGAACGCGAGGACGATCATGACGAAGACGAGGTTGGCGTTGTTGTCGATCGTCGGGGCTGCGGTGACGACAGCTGACACCGGCCTGGCAGCGGCAATCCGGGCGAAGCGGGACAGCCGGAGGTGCAGAGGAAGGCACACCGCCAGGTTCAGGGCGGCGAAGAGAAAGTAGACCTGGTGCCAGTCCACAGCCTGGAGCAGCCATGTGGTCAGCGGCCAGAAGATCGTCGACGCGAATCCGGCGATCAGCGTCAGGTAGGCTATGCTGCGCTGGGCCCGGTTCCCCGTCGTCTGCGCCAGGAAGGCGAACGCCGTCGAGTAGAGGACAAAGGCTGACGCCAGTTCGACGAGAATCATTCCGCCCAGGAAGGTGACCGTGCTGTCGGCCAGGCCGCACACCACCAGCGCCGCCGCCGCCCCGATGGACCCGGACGACATCACTCTGCCGGCACCGAGCCGATCGGCTAAACCGCCGGCCCATGGCGAGATCAGGCCGCCGGCCAGCAAGGCCAACGATATGCAGCCGTAGATCCACTCCACTGCCACGTTGAGGTCGGCGGCAATGCCGGGTGCCAGGATGCTGAAGCTGTAATAGAGCGTGCCGTAGCCTATGATCTGGGTAACACCGAGGGCCCAGATGGCAGCGGCGTTGGAATGGATATCGGCCATCGCATTAGATCGACTTCAGGCCGACCCGCTCCTCGAGTTTTGCTGCCGCTTCCTTACGCTCGCTGTAGCGGGAGGTCAGGTAGCCGGCGACGCCGCGGTTGATCAGCGTGAACTTCACCAGCTCTTCCATGACGTCCACGATCCTATCGTAGTATGATGACGGTTTCATGCGCCCGGCCTCGTCGAACTCTTGGAAGGCCTTGGCGACCGACGACTGGTTCGGGATCGTGACCATTCGCATCCAGCGACCAAGGATACGCATCTGGTTGACCGCGTTGAACGACTGCGATCCCCCGGATACCTGCATGACAGCCAGGGTTCTCCCTTGGGTCGGCCGGATGGCGCCGCCCGGTAGCGGGATCCAGTCGATTTGGGACTTCAGCACCGCCGACATGGCGCCGTGCCGCTCCGGGGAAGTCCACACCTGACCCTCGGACCAGAGCATGGCTTCCCGCAGCTCCTGCACCTTGGGATGTGTATCGGGCGCATCGTTGGGCAGCGGCAGTCCGCTGGCGTGGAAGACCCGCACCTCGGCGCCGAACGCTTCGAGAAGACGCTGACCTTCGAAGGTCAGGAACCGGCTGTAGGAGCGTTCACGCAGCGAGCCATAGAGCATCAGGATACGCGGCTTGTGCTGCAGGTCGGGTGCCGTCAGCTTCGAGAAGTCGGGCACCTCGAAGGCATTGTCGGTGATATTGGAAAGATCAGACAAGGCGCATCCCTTTGGCATCGATGATGACCTCGCCGTCTTCCTTGGTGAACGGCCCGATGTCGGGGTTGTCGAGGATATCGAGCACGACCTCAGACGGACGGCACAGGCGCGTACCGACCGGCGTTTCAACGAGCGGGCGGTTCAGCAGGATCGGGTGCGTCTGGATGGCGTCGAGAAGCGCATCGTCGGACAAGCTTGAGTCCGAAAGCCCCAGCTCCTCAAACGGCGTATCCTTCTTTCGCATGGCATCGCGCAGCGAGAGGCCGGCAGCCGATACCAGTTCGACAATGCGTTCCCGAGTGGGTGGGGTCTTGAGATATTCGATGACGGTCGGCTCGACGCCCGATTGCCGGATCATGGCCAAAGTGTTCCGGGAGGTCCCGCAGTCGGGATTGTGGTAGATGGTGACGGTCATGTTCGGTCTTCCGGATTGATAGGGAGGTGGCCGCCGGCAGGTACCCGCAGGAGCCAGGACATCAGCGCCAGGGCGAGCAATGCACCGGCCACCTGGGCGACGATGAAGCCGGGCACGTCCAGCGGACGGATGCCCGAGAAGGTGTCGGTGAACGAGCGGGCGATCGCCACGGCAGGATTGGCGAACGACGTCGACGCGGTGAACCAGTATGCGGCGGTGATGTAAAGGCCCACCAGCATGGGGACTGCCTTCCGCTCAAAACGAATACCGGCCAGGATTACGGCCACTAGGCCGAAGGTCGCCACCCCTTCCGAGAACCACTGGGCACCGCCGGTGCGGACATGGGTCGATGACTGCAGCAGCGCCCGCTCGAACATGGCATGAGCGATGACTGCCCCGACTATGCCGCCGGCGACCTGCACCAGGGCATACAGTGTGGCATCCCGCGCTGGCAGTTCATCACGCAGGGTGAAAACCAGCGACACAGCAGGATTGAAATGCGCCCCGGAAATCGGACCGAGGCAGCTGATCAGCACGACCAGGATCGACCCGGTGGCAATGGTATTCGCCAGCAGCGCCAGCGCTGTGTCCGTCGTCAGGGTTTCGGCCATGATGCCGGAGCCGACGACGGTGACGACCAGGATGGCCGTGCCCAAGGCTTCCGCAACCAGGCGGCGCGGCAGGTCGATCATGCGACCTTCGACGACTTGGTGGTCGTGCCGTCCATCCCGCCGATGGCCTCGAGCTTCGAGTTCAGCGCCATGCGGTCGATGCTGGCGAGCGGCAGGTTGGTGAAGGCGCCGATGCGGTTGCGGAGGTAACGCAGGGCATCTTCAAAAGCGGCACGTTGCTTGAACTCTGGATCCTGCACGGCAGCCGGATCCTCGATGCCCCAGTGTGCGGTCATCGGTTGGCCGGGCCAAATCGGGCAGGCCTCGCCGGCGGCGTTGTCACAGACGGTAAAGATGAAATCCATCTTTGGCGCACCCGGCACCGCGAACTCTTCCCACGCCTTTGACCGCAGGCCTTCGGTGGGGATGCCGACCTTCATCAGGGTTTCCAGCGTCATCGGGTGGACGGCACCCTTGGGCGTGGAACCGGCAGAGAACGCCTTGAAGCGGCCCTGACCCACATGGTTGAGGATAGCTTCGCCCAGGATGGATCGAGCGGAATTGCCGGTGCACAGGAAAAGAACATTGTAGACGCGATCAGACATGGCGCGGCTCCTTCGAAGGGCAGCACGGGGTGAATTCGGCAACGAGCGGTTCGCACAGCTCCGGACGACCGCCGCAGCAGTCCTGAACCAGGAAACTTGTGATCTCCCGCACCCGATCAACCACAGCCCGATAGACGATTGACCTGCTGTGGCGCTCGGCTTCAATAAGTCCGGCTCGGGTCAGTATGGCTAGATGGGTGGACATGGTGTTCTGCGGCACCTCGAGACGGCGGGCGATCTCGCCAGCCGCAAGGCCATCAGGCTCATGCTCCATCAGGAGCCGGAATGTATCCAGACGAGTGCCTTGAGACAGGGCAGCAAAGACATCGATGGCGTGTTTTGATTCCATATATCGAATACTATCGATTCAATGAGCCAGGTCAAGCGCTCTGGTTTTGTTGGGCGGCCACTTTGTTGCCAAATGGCCGCTTTCAGGCTTCCAACATTGGGGGATTAGAGTGTGAAATGGGGTCGCCAAGCGACAGGCGGTAAGGAGTGGCAAGTTCACTTTCGGCTTCGTACCTCGAGCCTATGGAAGCCAGACCGTCGGTGCAGAGCAAGGGCGGTTTTCTTTGCTTCTTGATCTATGCGACGGCTTGTCATGAAGTTTTCATGACACCCTCTTATTCGACCAAAGCTGGAGCGGGAGAGCGCGTAAATATGAAGACCCCTTATGTGGCCGATAACGCCACTGGTGATGCAACCACAAACCGCGGTACGCCCGCAGAAGTATTCTTCGTCTTTCTAAAGCTCGGACTGACTTCGTTCGGCGGCCCCATTGCCCACCTCGGTTACTTTCGCGACGAGCTGGTCGTTCGAAGAAAGTGGCTCAATGAGCAGGGTTTTGCCGACCTTGTCGCACTCTGCCAATTTTTACCTGGTCCGGCGTCATCGCAAGTCGGTTTTGCCCTGGGCCTTCTGCGTGCGGGACCGTTGGGGGCGGCTTCCGCTTGGCTGGCGTTCACAATGCCATCAGCGATATTGCTGGTCGCATTTGCTTCACTCGCCGGCCTGTTCAATGGACCTGTCGGCCAGGGCTTGATCCACGGGCTTAAGCTGGTAGCAGTTGCTATTGTAGCTCAGGCTATCTGGGGCATGGCCAAGAACCTGACCCCAGATCGACAACGCGCCGCAATTGCACTCATCGCGATTTTGATAGCGATCTTGGCACCGACCGCTCTAGGCCAGATACTCGCTATTGTATTTGGCGCGATCGCCGGGCTTTGGTTTTGCAGAACAGATACCGCTCAGGAGCCCGTTGAACTCGCGTTCGGTATTCCAAAGATTGTGGGCTTAGTGTCCCTAGCACTCTTTTTGGGCCTGCTATTCGTGCTTCCGCTGCTGGCCGCGCTGGCAGGATGGCAACCCTTAAACTTGATCGACGCGTTCTATCGATCTGGGGCCCTGGTCTTTGGTGGTGGGCACGTTGTGCTCCCGCTGTTGGAGACCGAGGTTGTCAGAACAGGCTGGGTTAGCGCCAGCAATTTTCTTGCGGGTTATGGTGCCGCACAGGCCGTTCCTGGACCACTGTTTACCTTCGCGGCCTATCTCGGGTTCGCTATGACACCGGAGCCAAACGGCCCGGTCGGTGCGATGATCTGTCTGGTCGCAATCTTCGTGCCCGGCTTCCTACTGCTAGTCGGCGCCATACCTTTCTGGAATACCTTGCGGCGTCACCCCCGGGCTCAAGCAGGACTGAGAGGCACGAACGCCGCCGTTGTTGGTATCCTCGGAGCGGCGTTTTACAGACCGGTCTGGACAAGCGCGATCCTGTCGCCAATCGACTTCGCCATAGCTGTGATTGGCTTTGTCGCCCTGGTCATGTGGAAGGCGCCGCCTTGGCTTATCGTTGTCGCCGTGACCCTAACCGAGTTGGCAAGTCAAATGCTGCTACGCCCATGACCGCCGGTGCATGTCCGCTTCCGGGAAACTTTACATTGTTGTCCAATGGCAGAGATGGGGTCGGAAGCTGCCGGTCGACATTGCGCCCCATCCCTGCCGTTCGGGCCCACTCGATAAACGCCCAAAAGCGGCCATCGGTTTGATGGCGATATTGATGTCTTGATCAGAGCGGGAAGGCGACAGGCCGATATTGGGCTGCTAGCGTCTGCTTGGTGCCAGGAGCGACACGCCAGCCGATTGCCGATATAGGTGCCAGGCCGTGCATCCCCGGTTGGGCGCACGAGAGACATTGTGATGATTGTAACCGAGAGGTTCGATTACGACCGTGGGCGGCAGGTTTCCGTTTACATGCCGCCTAGCCCGCCGCGCGCCATCGTGTTTAGTGGCGACGGGCAGCTCATTTCGACGTGGGGCCGGGAACTTGAAGTCCTGCGCGCTCCGCCGACCATGATCGTTGGCGTTCACAGCACCGACGACAAAGATGAGATGGCGCGTCTGCGGGAGTACTCGCCGGGCTTTGACGCGGAGCAGTTTTCGGCCCATGAAGGCTTTCTCATTCACGACGTACGCGAGTGGGTCCGCTCGAAGTTCGACGTATCAATTCCGGCCGACCGGACTATAGTCGCAGGCGCTTCAGCCGGCGCGGAACTGGCTCTCGCCTTGGGCCTGCGGCATCCTGAGATGTTCGGCTTTGTTTTCGCTGCGTCACCTGGTGCCGGCTATCGGCCGCCGGCGAAAATGCCCAGCGTTTTGCCCCGAACTTATCTCACCGCCGGAACGCTCGAGCCATTCTTCCTGGAGAACGCGGTACAGTGGGCAGACGCCCTGAAGGCGGCAGGCGCCGAAGTTATCTTTAGTACTCCGGACGGCGGTCATGGCGACCCATTCTGGAAAACCGAGTTCGCCAAGATGGTGTTTTGGTCATATATGGGAGGGTAGAAAAGGGCCAACGGCTGAGATGGGGTCGGGTGCAGCCGGTCAGCAACGCGCCCCAATTCAGACGTTCGACCGCCCTTTGCCACTGCCCGAAAGCGGACATCGCCTCTGGCTTAACACCCCTTCTATGATTCATTGCGCCTGATTTTCAGATGGTCGGCAAAGCCTGCCAAGAGCGGTCCTCCGTCGCATAACGCGACCTCCAATTCCCAATCTGGTTTTGGGCCGACCGCGGTACTCGCAGATCAGAATCGTTAAGAGGTTGCTGGCGGCTCGTATTACACAGCAAATTAGGTTGCTTACGGCTCGACGTTATTTGACTGAAGCAATTGTCGCGTGAGCTTGGCGACCTTCAATTCTAGCTTTCGAATTCGGGCCTCAAGTTGAGTGAGGGCAAGGCTTTCAGGGGAAGGATGTGTTTCCAAAACTTCGGGCTCTTTGAATAGGCGTAAAAGTCCATTAACACTGTGTATTCCCAGTTTTTTGTAGGCCGCGTGCTTGTGGGGACGCCCTTGGCGGCGTGGAAGCGCTCTTCGAGCTGGGCCAGACCCTCGGCGGTAACGCCGTCGCAATCGACTTTGACTTCGAAGTTCTGGCCGCGATAGCGCGCATCGAGCACTCGCTTGAAGCGGCGGCTCTGCGCAGGGACGGCTTCCTTGTCGAGCCAGGCCTGTCCGTCGGCAATCATGGTGTCGAACAGCGTGAGCACATGCCGCCAGTTCTCGGCCGTGGAATCGGCGAAATAGCTGCGAACATAGTCCGAGCTCAAATCGGTCAGCAGCATGCCGCGCGCGCACACGGTGCCCGGCTCGCGCGGAATGAGGATGCGCGGCAAGCCGCATTCGATGGCCACTTCGGCAGCGTGCAGCGGCCCTGCGCCACCAAAGGCGCATAGCGCGAAGTCGCCTATGTCATAGCCCTTTTCCACCGACACCGAGCGAATGGCGCGGCTCATATTGGCATTGGCGATCTGGATGATGCCGTGCGCAGCTTCCTCGAGCGACAATCCAAGCGGGGTGGCAATGGCGTCGCGGATCACCGTTCGCGCGGCTTCGAGATCGATTCTCATGCGCCCGCCCAGCAAAGTTCCGGCGTCCAGGCGCCCCAGGCACAGATTGGCATCGGTTATGGTCGGCTCGGTTCCGCCCCGGCCATAAGCGACGGGACCGGGCGCGGCACCGGCGGAACGCGGACCCACCTTGAGCGAGCCGGCATCGTCGATCGCCGCAATCGAGCCACCGCCTGCCCCGATCACGTGGATATCCAGCATTGGCGTCTTGACCGGATATCCAGCGACCAGCCGTGCGCTGGTAAACAGCGGCGTCGCATCGGCGATTAGCGACACGTCGGTGGACGTTCCGCCGACATCGAAGGTTATAAGATTGCCCAACCCCGCAATGCGACCGATTTCAGCGGCCCCAACCACGCCGGCCGCCGGTCCCGACACGCAGGTCCGCACCGGGGACGCAAAGACCGTGTCGGCCGACATCAGACCGCCATTGGAATGAATGGTGTAAGGCTCGACGGGGATACCGACGTCCCGCACGCGATTGCGGAAGCGGTCGAGATACGCGCCCATCCTCGGGCCGATGAAGGCATTGACCGCAACGGTCGACATGCGCTCGAACTCGCGAAATTCGGGCAGGATTTCCGACGACAGCGTGATGTAGGCATCGGGCAGGATCGCCGCGACCACGGCCTTGGCCCGCGCCTCGTGCTCCGGGCGGCGGTAGCTGTGGAGAAAGCAGATCGCAACGCTTTCGACGCCGACTTCGGCCAGCTTGCGCACGGCGGCTTCGAGCGAGGCCTCATCGAGTTCGACCAGCACCTCTCCGGCCGGCCCAATGCGTTCGACAACCTCGACCCGCCTGTCGCGCGGGACCAGCACTGGTGGCTTCTCCACGCGATAATCGTAGATCGACGGACGCGCTTGCCGCCCCAGTTCCAGCACGTCGCGGAAGCCCTTGGTGGTGATCAGGCCGGTCCGGGCACCACGGCGCTCGATGACGATATTGGTCGCGACCGTCGTGCCATGGCCAAGGTAGCTGACGTTTTCGGGTGCAAAGTCCAGAGTCTCCAGCATGCCCCGCAGACCATTCTCGATGGCCTCGGAAGGATCGTGCGGGGTCGATGGAGTCTTGTGGAAGTGGATTTCACCGCTCGATTCATCGAGCAAGGTGAAGTCGGTGAATGTGCCACCGACGTCGACGCCGATACGATACATGTACACTCAAGCCATTACGGAAAACGGGTCATCCACATCGTGAACGTCCCGACCTTGTCATACAATATACAATGCTGCAATGGCGCAAACCACAGCCGCGCTCTGGCGAACTGCCCAAAAAACGCCCGGAATGCGGCGGTTAGCTGGTAATGGAAACCTTGCCCTGCCTTTTCTTGCGGGCGATCAGCAGCATATGATCTTCGAGCGCAGCCTGGATTTGTGAAAACGGCGTGGCGTCCTTGCCAACCTCCGCCACGATCCAATCGCGGAACTCCTCATGCTGCTTTGGGATGGCATCGAGGTCTTCGTCGCGGAACCGTTCAAAGTTGAAGACGATCATCACGTGGCGGGCAATCGTGTCCCACAGCGTGCCCACGATCGGATTGTCAGCGGCAACCCTGATCATCCGATGAAACTCTAGATCGGCGATCATCGAATTGCGCAAGCTGCCGGCCCTGGCCGACTGCCGCATCTGTTCGATGGAGTCCTCAAGAACCCTGGGGCTGCCCTTGCCCAGCCGCCAATTTTCGATCGCATCGCGCAGCATGAAGCTTTCAAGGCTCAGCCGCACTTCCATGATCTGCTGGGTGACGCCAGTATCGAAGGCGGCGACACGATAGCCTCGATGTCCACCGCCGCTGATGATGCCCTGGGCATGCAGCACCTTCAGCGCTTCGCGGATTGGCACCCGGCTGACACCGAGCTTTTCGACCAGCGACGTCTCTACAATCCTTTCGCCGGGCGAAATGATCCGAGTGGCGATGGCCTCCGCAATCGTATCCGCGACACTTTCGGACAGCGAAATGCGTTTGGGTTGCGGCAGTTCGGAAATGGCAGAATCGCCGTGCACGCTCATTCTCCAGGATCGGGCGCACAACCAGCCGGTCTATCGACTCGGAAATGTACGAAACCAGATCTGAGCTTCTAGCACTGCGGTGCTATTGCGTCATACAAACATTGGCCCAATGCCGGGGCCCCGCATGCTTGCGCTGGCGGCCATGTCGCGCGTTCGTCAGTACATCCGGTCCTTGTCGAAAACGTTCTTCATATCCGCCAGGCGACCGTCGAGGTACAGCGGGATATTTGCGCAGAAAATATCGGTGATCCGTCGGTTTTCGCTGGTTACGGTGCTGGCCGAATGCGGGCTGATCAGCACGTTGGGCATGTCCCAGAGCGGCGATTCAACCGGCAATGGCTCGATGGCGGCCACGTCCAGTCCGGCAAAGGCAATGTGCCCGGACCTCAGCGCCCCAATCATCGCCTCCTCGTCGATCACCTGGCCGCGAGCAATATTGACGAGAACCACCCCGGGTTTCATCGCCGCTATGGCCTTGGCATTGATCAGTTGCTCGGTATCTGGGGTATGGGGCACGCACAGCACCACGAAGTCGGCAGTGGACAACAGCCCGTGCAGCTCCTGAACGCCATGGATGCTGTGCGCATTCAACTCCGCCTTTCGCTCCGGCGAGGGCGAATTCACCACGGCGGCCACGGTCATGCCGAACGCCTGCCCGAGGCGGCCAACCCTGCTACCCACCGCGCCAGCCCCCACCACGAGCAGACTGGTACCGTCCAGCCCGTCTCCGCAATAGCGTTCCCAGCGATGCGCTGCCTGTTCGTCCCGCAGGAAATCGAGGCGCTTGACGTGTTTGAGGATGCTGGCAAAAGCGAACTCCGCAAGCGGCTCGGCATGGATGCCGCGGGCATTGGTCACGTGCACGCTGGTCCCAATGAGACCCAAACGCTTCAGCGCCTGCCCGATCCCGGAACTGGATGTCTGCACCCACTTGACGTTCGGAGCCACGTCCAGCAGGCCGCTCCCCGCCGGAATTCCCGGCGGCATGTCAAACAGGATCGTTGCCGCGGCGAGATGCTTTGCCCAACGTGAGGCCTGCTCCTCATTGCGTCGAAAGCCGGGCATGCCCCCGTGGTCGGCGACGAAGCGCGTTGGAGGCATCAAATCGGCGTCGTAAACCACACGGATGCGATCACCGGCTGCGGCCTTTATCCGGTCCACATATTCGGTCTCGAGCGGCGTTGCGATGAAAAGCATTTCCGTCGGCTCAGTCATAGCGGCATGTCTCGATCCGGTTGAAAGACGTCATGGTGGGGAATGGGCAAGGCGAGCGGCCTCGACCAGGGGCGAGCGCTCCCGCGCGAGGTGCTGGCCGCCCGGATTGACGCCGGTCGGCTCGCCCCCTTCCATCACCACGGCTCCCCGCAGCATCGACAGGATCGGCCACCCGTCGATATGCAGGCCCTCGTAAGGCGTGTAATCGGCGCCGTGGTGAAGCCCAGCCTGCCGAATGGCACCGCTTTTTTCTGGGTCCCAAATCACAATGTCCGCGTCGGAGCCTACGGCAATCACGCCTTTGCGCGGATAGAGGCCATAAAGTTGTGCATGGTTGGTCGACGACAGCGCGACGAAGCGCTGCAGGTCGATCCGGCCTTTGCTGACGCCTTCGGAAAACAGGATCGGCAGGCGTGTTTCGACTCCAGGAATGCCATTGGGAATCCAGCGGAAGCTTTTCCGCCCGTCAGGGCTCAGTTTGCCGTGAGGATCGTCGTAGCGGAATGGACAATGGTCCGAGGAGAACAGGTCGAACACCCCGGTCTCGATCCCTTCCCAGCAGGCCATCTGGCTTTCCGCATCGCGCGGTGGAGGTGAACAGACGAACTTGGCCCCCTCCCACTCCGCCATGTCGAGGTCTTCGGCCGTCAGCACCAGGTATTGCGGGCAGGTCTCACCCACCACAGCGCGACCCCGCGCCTTGGCGGCACGGATTTCCTGCATCGCCGGCCCGTTGGAAACGTGCACGATGACCACCGGCACATCCACCACTTCGGCCAGCGAAATCGCCCGGTGTGTAGCTTCGCGCTCGACCACCTGCGGGCGTGTCGTCGCATGATACTTGGGCTCGACCTTTGCCTGGTCTTCGTGCTTGCCGATAAGGTAGCGGATCGCGTCTTCGTTTTCGCAATGCACCATCATCAGCGCGCCCGTATCGCGCGCGCAGTCCATTGTAGCGAGAATTTCATCGTCGTAGAGCCGCATGCCCTCATAGGTCATGAACACCTTGAACGAGGTATAGCCCTCCTCTACGAGTGCCGGCAGTTCCTGCCCCAGCACGTTAGGGGTTGGGTCGGTGACGATCAGATGAAAGCTGACATCGGCATGGCAATTGCCGTCGGCCTTGGCGTGATAGTCCTTGAGCACTTCGCGCAGCGACTCCCCTTTTTGCTGCAGGCAGAACGGCAGGATGGTGGTGGTGCCGCCGCAGACTGCCGATAGCGTGCCGCTGGCAAAATCGTCAGCCATGACGATGCCATGGCCCGATGGTTGCGAGATATGCACATGGCTATCGATACCGCCCGGCACCACGATCTTGCCCGTGGCGTCGATGACCCGATGGGCCGTGCCCAACCCCGATCCGATGGCGGCGATGACACCGTCGCGAATGCCCACGTCACACACCCTTTGCTCGGTAGCATTCACGACAAGCCCATTGGCGATTATCGTATCGAAGTTGGTCATTGCGTCTCTCGTGTGCCCGAACTAGGCAGGGATCATGTGGCTGTGCGGAAGCGGTTGCAGCGTCAGGCCCGCAGCGGCGGCAGTATTGCGAATATGCCCCTGCATCATGGCCGCCGCGCGATCGCCATCGCCCACCGCCAGGGCATCGACCATGGCGAAATGCTCGTTGGCCGACTCCACGAAGCGCGCCGGTCGGGTCGCGGGCAGCGGATAGCTGCGGGTGGCGGCAAATTCATCGGCCATGCTCAGGCACAGGTCGCGCAGCACGATGTTCGGACAGGCGGCCCAGATCGCATGGTGGAAATCGCGGTCGTGGTTGACCACGCCAACCAGGTCGCCCTTGTCCCACGCGGCGCACATCATGGTGGTGTGCTCGTTCAACGCCGCAATCGTTGCCGGCGTGATGTGGTCCGCGACCAGACCCGCGACGATGCTCTCGAGGTAAAGCCGCGTCTGATAGATGTCCTGCTTGCCATAGCGGCCAGTCATTGCGCGTGACGCCAGCTGCCCGCTGCCACTCGGCACGCTGGCCGCCACGAATGTGCCGCGTCCCGGCTCGATGCGCAGCAGGCCAAGCGTTTCCAGCATTGAAAGGGACTCTCGCAGCGACGCGCGCGAAATGCCCAGCTGGCGCGACAGATCGGACTGCGACGGCAATTGTTGATCCGGAACCAGTGTGCCGGCTTTGATCATCTCTTGCAGCTTTTGCGCTGCAGCATTGGTGACGTTTGACCGAGCCATGCCTGCCGTTAACCGTGTCGATACAGGGCCGTCTTATTGGGCCCGCAGGCATCGTTACCGCCATCCTCGGGCTTAGTCACCTGCATTGATGCTTCGATGGGCAGAGATTCCAACTTGCTCATTTATTAACACCAGTTTAGACAGGTCAGACCGGACTGACCTGTTGGTCGCACTTTCGGACCGGGTCGCCTCAATGGGTTTTAGAAGGCAGGCCAGCGCTCTTAAGCGCTGTTGAAACAAGGGGATACGCAATGAAATTTTCTGGCCTACTTGCATCCGCAGCCATGATCGCAAGTCTTGCTTTCGGCGGCATGGTATCCACCAGCCTCGCGGCAGACTTCACCGTCGGCGCCAATATCGGCAATGTTCCGTGGGAATTCCAGGACGCATCCGGCGCAACGGTTGGCTTTGAAGTCGATCTCGTCAACGAAGTGGCCAAACGCCTTGGCAAGACCGTGGCGTTCGAAAACATCCCATTCAACGGCCTGTTCCCCGCGGTACAATCGGGCCGCGTCAACATGGCCGTGTCCTCGATCACCATCACCGACAAACGCCTGGAATCGGTTGCCTTCGCGCAGCCCTACTACGACAGCGACCAGTCGCTGACGGTGCTGGCCGCCTCGGGCATCACCGGCACCGCCGATCTCAAGGGCAAGACCGTCGGGGTGGACACCGCCTCCACCGGCGACATCTATGCCACCGCAAATACTGAAAAGCTGGGGCTGGCCGGCATCAACCGGTACGAGGGTCTCACCCCCGCAATGCTGGACCTTCAGGCCGGCCGCATCGATGGCTATATCAGCGACATCCCCGCCCTGCTCTACTACACCAAGGACAAGCCCGAGTTCAAAGTCGTCGAACGTATCGTCACCGGCGAAAAGTATTCGATCATGTTCAATAAGGGCGATCCGCTGGCCGCCCAGGTCAACGACGTATTGACCGCGCTTAAGGGCGAGGGCTTCATCGCCGGCCTGCATGAAAAGTGGTTTGGTGCCAAGCCCGAAGACACGACCTCCACGGTCATGGTCACCGACATGCCAGCCGCCAAATAAGCTGAACCCACATTGGCAATGCGGCTCCGGTGCCGCATTGCCTGCCACTAAAAGCTGGGATGAGCGGTGGATATCGTCAAGACATTCTTCAACGGCGCAGTGCTGCTAGAGAGCCTTCCCCTGCTGCTGACCGGCCTGTGGGTCACCATCCAGCTGGGTGTTGCCAGCATTGTCGCCGGGCTGATCCTGGGCCTCGCCGTCGCCTTGCTGCGCATCTATGGCCCCGGCCCAATTGCCGCGATCGCCAAAGTCTACATCGATATCTTCCGCTCGATACCCATTCTCGTGCTGCTGATCCTGGTCTACTACGCCCTGCCTTTTGTCGGCATCAGGCTCACTTCATTCTGGGCCGCATGGTCGGCTCTGACTTTCGTATCGGGTGCTTACACTGCCGAGATATTTCGCGCCGGCATTGAAGCCATTCCCAAAGGCCAGTTCGAGGCCTCCGAGGCGCTGGGCCTGGGCTACCGGTACATGATGGTTGACGTGGTCCTGCCACAGGCGATCCGCATCGTCATCCCGCCCCTCACCAACAACTGCATCAACGTCATCAAGGACACCGCGCTCGCTTCGGTGGTCGCGATGCCGGACCTGCTGAAACAGGCAACTCAAGCCCAGGCGCTTGCCGCCAACCCGACCCCGCTCATCGGCGCGGCCGTGATTTATATCGCGCTGCTCTGGCCTCTGGTCGCACTGGTGTCGCGGCTTGAAGCCCGCTTCCGTCGGGGGATTTCATGATGGTCCCATTCATTTCCCTGAAGGGCGTTTGCAAGTCCTACGACCAATTCCTCGCGCTTGACCGCATCGATCTGGACGTCGCGCCCGGCGAGGTCGTCTGCATCATCGGCCCATCGGGCTCAGGAAAGTCGACCCTGGTGCGCTGCGTCAACCTGCTGGAGCAGTTTGGCCCCGGCGATATCAGCGTGGGCGGCATCCCGGTCCGTGTCGGCAAAGACCTGGCCGCGGTCCGCGCCGAGGTGGGCATGGTGTTCCAGTCGTTCAACCTGTTCCCTCACATGAGCGTCAAGCGCAACGTGATGCTCGCCCCGATGCGTATTCGCAAGCTTGACGAGGCGACTGCCGCCGCGCGCGCAATGGCGCTGTTGCAGCGGGTCGGCATCGCCGAGCAGGCCGAAAAATATCCCGGCCAACTCTCGGGTGGCCAGCAACAGCGCGTGGCGATCGCCCGCGCTCTGGCGATGGAGCCCAAGGCGCTGCTCTTTGATGAACCCACCTCGGCGCTCGATCCCGAAATGGTCGGCGAAGTCCTCGATGTGATGCGTGGCCTGGCCCATACCGGCGTCACCATGATCGTGGTCACCCACGAGATGGGATTTGCGCGCCAGGTGGCCGATCGCGTCATCGTCATGGATGGCGGCCGCATCATCGAAGCCGGTACGCCAGCCGAAGTGTTCGATCACCCAACCCAACAGCGCACCAGGGACTTCCTCAAGGCGATCCTGGCCCACTAGACCTTCCTGCCTTGCAAAATAGAGTCCACCGATGAGCCTCGACCTCGACTTCGTCCGTAGCCAGTTTCCTGCCCTTGGTGGCGAATGGGCCTTCTTCGACAATGCAGGCGGCTCGCAGATCCTGAAGCGATCGGTGGACCGCATCAGCGACTTCCTGTTGACGCGCAATGTCCAGACCGGGGGAACCTATGATGTTTCCGTCAAGGCGCGCGAAGCCGTCGAGCAAAGTCGTCTCGCGGTCGCCATGCTGATCAACGCCGCGCGACCCGAGGAAGTCGTCATGGGGCCCTCCACGACCGCCCTGCTGCAGAACCTGTCCCGCGCCATGGCCAGCCAGTTGTCCGCAGGCGACGAAATCATCATCACCAATGCCGACCACGAGTCCAATATCGGACCATGGATGAGCCTGCAAAAGCAGGGCGTGGTGATCAAGACCTGGCAGGTCAACAAGCAAACCTTCGAACTGGACATCGACGACCTGCTGCCCCTGTTCAGCGCACGCACCAGGCTGGTCTGCGTCACCCACGTTTCCAACCTGCTGGGCACGATCAACCCCATCGCCGAGATTGCCCGCATCACCCATGAACACGGCGCACGCATATGCGTGGACGCCGTTGCCTATGCCCCCCACGGCGCCGTCGACGTTACCGCCTGGGATGTCGATTACTACGCCTTCAGCTTCTACAAGGTGTTCGGCCCGCACCATGCCGTTCTCTACGGCAAGTACGACCATCTGCTCGAGCTCGATGGCCTTTATCATTACTTCTACGGCAAGGAAAAAGTGCCGCAGAAGCTCGAACCCGGCAACGTCAACTATGAGCTCTCCTGCGGCGCCGCCGGCATTGTGGACTATCTGATTGAACTGGGCGGGAAGTCCAACTCCGCAGGCAGCAGCCGGGCAAGGATCGTATCCGCCTTTGCCGATATCGGAGTCCATGAGCGTCAGATCGGCGAGCGACTGCTGAGCTATCTCCGCAGCCGCAACGATTGTCGCATTATCGGTCGGGATGCCGCAGGCGAGGGCCGGGTGCCCACGATTAGCTTCACCATCAATGGCCGCGATAGCGGCGAGATTGCCAAGTCCATCGATCCCTTCAAGGTCGCGGTGCGGTTTGGCGATTTCCACGCGCGCCGGTTGGCCGAAAACCTTGATCTGATGGGCAGTAACGGCGCTGTTCGCGTTTCTATGGCTCACTACAACACGCTCGCCGAGGTCGACAGGCTGATTGCCGCCTTTGACCAAACCCTTTAGCGCCTGGCTCGGCAGTACACAGTCGCTGTAATTGTCGCCAATGGCCTTCCTCTGGCGGCGTACGCCATCATACAGACCGGCCGCCGGACACGCCCCGTTAAGGGGCACCTGTCAGTATTTAGCCGTAGATTTTGAAGCCCACCGGATATCGAGTTGACCCAACAAGCCTGCGAAGGGTGCCAGAGTGGCGCCAAATTCGAGATCGATTTCACCATGGCTTTCCAGCCCATCGTGGACATCTCGATGGATGAAATCTGGGGCTACGAGGCGCTGGTCAGGGGCGTCAACGGCGAAGGGGCGGGCGCTGTTCTTGCGGCGGTCAACGACAGCAACCGCTACAAGTTCGACCAGGCATGCAGGGTCAAGGCCATCGAACTGGCCGGCGCCCATATGCCTGCTGGCTCCACCGCCAAATTGTCGATTAATTTCATGCCCAATGCCGTTTATGAGCCTGCCGCCTGCATCAGGGCCTCGCTTGCGGCCGCTGCACGCGCCAAGTTCGACCCAAAACGGCTCATGTTCGAGTTTACCGAAAACGAAAAAATCGACGATACCGGCCATGTCAAAAATATCGTCGCAGCCTATAGGCAAATGGGTTTTACCACTGCGCTGGACGATTTTGGCGCCGGGTATGCGGGCCTGGGTCTGCTAGCCGAATTTCAGCCTGATCTCATCAAGATCGACATGGCGCTGATACGAGGCATCGCTGAATCTGACGCCCGCAGAATTATCGTGCGAGGCATCATCGACATCGCGACAGCGCTTGGAATTACTGTTCTGGCCGAGGGTGTTGAGACGTTTGCCGAGCTTGAAGTCCTGAAAACGACCGGGATAAAATTGTTCCAGGGATACTACTTTGCCAAGCCGGAGGTCGAAAGCTTCAGACCGAAAATCGGTCCGTTGCTGGAAGCCGTGTAGGACGGTTGCCCCAGCTGGCGAGCGGAGCTATCTCGCCTACTCTGCCAGTTTAAGCTCCACAGTGAGCGGACCGTCCCGGTCCAGAATTGAAGCGTCGCCTCGGATGTGGCCTAGAATGATGATACCCGGACGCGGCACGCTCCCGTCACGGTAGTAGATCACGAAATCATTGGAACCCCACAGCCCGAGAGTTCCGTTTTCGAAATCCAGCTGACGCTCGGCTTCGGGCACAGCAGCGGGAAGTTCGCCGGTTTTTTCCTGACGCAGATGGTCTCGCATGGTGATCGTGACCGGCAGCATTTCAAGAAGCGCCCGGCTAGAGGCATTGTCGGTGAGTTCGGTCGTGAGGTCTCCCACGGCGATGAGATCAGTATCTGTACTTGCGCCACTGCGGCTCCTGTAAACGTCATTGACGCCGTCGCCCCCATGTCAGCCCTTTAAGGGACCCAAACCGTTTCTCGAAAGCTGACATCGTTCCCGACAAACGGCATGGCTGTGAATTTTATTAGCTTTGAACACGCCCGGCCACCTAGGAGGATTTGGGTTGACTATGGCGTAATTAAACGTTTCACTAACTAAAATTGATCACAGGATTTACCCGTGCGCCGGCTTTCGGTCCAAACTTCGCACTACCTGTTCATAGCGCCCGCACTCATATTGAGTGTGGCGATTGTCCTGCTCCCGGCCTTGCTGACGTTTGGCGCAGCTTTTTCCGACTGGGATGGCATTTCCTCACCCAGCTTCGTTGGCCTCGCCAATTTCGCCGCCATCGGCAACGACCCGGTGTTCTGGACCGCGATCTGGAACAACGTGCAGTGGACCATCATCTTCCTGACCATTCCGATGGGCATAGCATTGGTTGCGGCATCGGTGATGATGACGCGCAATCGTAGCGCTGCAATCTTCCAGGTGGTGTTCCTGCTGCCCTATGTCCTCTCGCCCGTGGCCAATGCGGTGATTTGGCAGAACATCATCTTCAGCCCGGTCTCCGGGCTGGTCGGGTTTATCTCGCGCACGATCATGCCGATGCAAAGCCCGCTGGCCAATCCCGACACTGCACTCTACGCAGTGGCGTCCGTCGATATCTGGCACTTCTGGGGCTATCTCACGGTGATCTTCTTTGCCGCCATGCGCCAGACCCCGGCAGATCAGCTGGAAGCGGCGTTCCTCGAAGGCGCCAACGGCTGGCAGGTGTTCCGTTTCGTGACCCTCCCCCACATCCTGCCGACACTTGGGCTGATGCTGGTCCTGGTCACGATTTTCTCGTTCCTGACCTTCGACTATGTCTATCTCATCACCCAGGGTGGGCCGGCCCGTGCCACCGAAATGCTGTCCACCTTTGCCTATAAATTTGCCTTCACCAGCTTCCAGGTGGGCAAAGCCGCAGCCGTGGCGTTGGTGATGAGCTTTTTCGGGTTGCTGGCCTCCATCGCCTACGTGGCGATGAGCCGTTCAAGCATCGAGGCTTAGCCATGGCCAAAACCGCTCCCCGCCTCGGCCGCACCGCCGCCAATGTCTTTCTTATCGGGGCGGTACTCATCGCCGTATTGCCGCTCTTGCTGGTGGCGCTCAACACGTTCAAGCCGCATGCGGCCATCGTCGCCAATCCGCTGAGCTTGCCCACCCAATTCACGTTCGCCAATTTTGCCCGCGCCTGGAAAGGCGGCAATTTCGGCGTCGGCATCGTCAATTCGCTGCTGCTCAGCGGAACCACGGTCATCGTGACGCTGGCTTGTGCCTCGATGGCAGCCTTTGCGCTGGCCCGCCGACAAATCGCGGGTTGGCAATTGCTCACCATCTATTTCCTCTGCGCCACCACCGTGCCGATCCAGCTCTTCCTGTTTCCACTGTATTTCGTGTTCGCCAAGCTGGGGATCATCGGCAATTTCGTGGCGACCGGGCTTGTCCTATCGGCCATCAACCTGCCGGTCTCAATCTTCCTGTTGCGGGCCTATGTCATCTCCATTCCCAACGAGATCGACGATGCTGCCTTCATGGACGGCGCTACGCCCTGGCAGACCTTCCGGCACATCATCCTGCCCTTGATGCAGCCCGGCATGGTGACCGTGGCGATCCTGGTCTTCCTCAATTCGTGGAACGAGTTCCTCATCACCTCGACCTTCCAGAAAGGCCGCGGCAACGTCACCATGACTTTGGGTTATCTCTCGATGAACGGCACCTACGCGACCGACCAGGGGGCCATGATGGCCGGTGCTTTCATCCTCGTCGCACCCATCGTGGTGTTCTTCCTCATCATGCAACGCTTCTTCGTCGCCGGCATGACCGCCGGCGCTGTCAAAGGCTGATCGACCGTGAACCAGATTGTCCCTGCTCTCTCCCGAAGTGTGATCGACAAGACCTATGCCGGTGTTCTCGGCAAGCTGATCGGCGTCTATCTCGGCAGGGCGGTCGAAGGCTGGTTCTACGAGGATATCCAGCGGGTATTCGGGGAGGTCGATTATTACGTCAACCACAAGGTCAAATGGCCGCTGATCGTGCCGGACGACGATATCTCGGGCACGTTCCTGTTTTATCGCGCGCTGGAGGATAACGGCTTCCCCAAGGACATCGCCGCCAAAGCCATCGGTGACACCTGGCTCAACTATATCGTCGAGGATAAGACGGTGCTGTGGTGGGGCGGGCTGGGCCGATCGACGGAGCACACGGCCTACCTGCGTCTTAAGGACGGCATTCATGCCCCCCTGAGCGGTTCGGTCGAGATGAACGGCGTTGGCATGGCCGAGCAGATCGGAGCCGAGATTTTCATCGATACCTGGGCCATGGCCAATCCGGGCGATCCGGATCGCGCTGCGGCCATGGCGCGGGCGGCCGGCTCGGTCAGCCACGGCGGTGTTGCGGTGGAAGCCGCGTGCCTGCTAGCGGCGATGCAGGCGGCGGCTTATGAGGAGAAGAATATCGATATGCTGCTTGACCTGGGGCTGCGCTATTCGCGCTCCAGCCAGCTCAATGCCGTCATCGCCCAGGTGCGCGAGCAATGCGCCAAGGCGGGCGACGACTGGCGCGTCGTGCGGCAGTGGCTGGGCGATAACCATGGCTATGAACGCTATCCGGGCAATTGCCCGATGGTGCCGAACCATGCGCTGCTGATCGCCTCGTTCATCCTGGGCGGGGATGATGTGCAGAAGGGCCTCAAGATCGCTGTTTCCTCAGGCTGGGACACCGATTGCAATGCCGGCAATCTGGGCGCGTTAAACGGTATCCGGCTCGGCCTCGAGGGGTTGTCGCGGGGCCCTGACTTCCGCGGGCCCGTGGCCGACATGATGTATGTGGTGGGCGCCGATGGCGGCGAGTGCCTGACCGATGCGGTCATCGAGACGCGCCGCGTGTTGCGGGCGACAGCGGCGCTGTCTGGCAAGGCCTATGCCGAACCGGCGATGCGCTTTGCTTTCGAATTTCCCGGCTCGGTCCAGGGCTTCCAGAAATGCCCGCTGCAGGTGGGGAGCCAGGGCGTAACGCGGCTGGGCAATCTTAACGAAACCCGCCGGGAGAGCGGCCTGCTGATCAGTTATGAGGCGCTGGCCAAGGGCGTGACGGGCGCGATCTCGGTGCCGACTTTTATCGATCCCAAGCCGCGTGGCGTCAGCGACACCAGCTATTTCGAGGTCATCGCCAGCCCCACGCTCTACCAGACCCAGACCGTCAGGGCGAGCGTGCGCGGCTTTGCCGAGACCAATCCCGCCGTGCGTTTCTTCATCCATTATTTCGACGAGACCGACCAATTGGCCCGCCTCGATGGCGAGGCGTTCTCGCTGGCCAAGGGCGACAATGCGCTGACCTGGACAGTACCAGAGACCGGCGGGCGGCCGATCCATCGCTTGGGCCTGGAACTGCTCGCCAGCCAGCGCTTGTCGGGCCAGATCGCAATCATCGATCTCGATTGGGCTGGTGCGCCGGAACATCTGAGCTTCGGCACCTCGCGCGAGCTGACTCCGGCGCTGACGCCCTGGGATGTCACTACGTTCTGGACCAAGTCCTTCGTGAGTTCGGCCAAGCACTACGCCACCGACATCTACAACACCTTCACCCTGTCACATCCCGGCAAAGAAGGGGTCATCACGACTGGCACGCGCGACTGGACCGATTATACGGTGGCCTCCGAGCTCGTGCTGGAACTGCATGAAATGGTGGGACTGGTTGCTCGCGCACGCGGCCACAAGCGCTACTATGCCGGCGTCGTTCATGAGGGCAAGGCGTCGATCATTCGCCGCCGCGACGAGCAGATGGATATCCTGGCCAGCGTGCCGTTCAACTTCGAGCCCAATGCCCGCAAGACCTTTGCCGTCACGGTCAAAGGGGACACGATAAGCCTAGCTATCGAAGGGGTTGCGCTCGTTTCGGCCAGCGACGACAGTTACGCTTCAGGTGGCGCAGGTTTCATCATCGAGGGCGGCACGGTGCCGGCCCTGGGTTTTTCGGTCAAGCGGGTTTAGGAGTAGCCGATGAGTACGCTCAGCCTGCGCGGGGTCCAGAAAAAATTCAACAAGACCGAGGTCATTAAGTCGGTCGACCTCGACGTCGAGCACGGCGAGTTCGTGGTGTTTGTTGGCCCCTCGGGCTGCGGGAAATCGACGCTGCTGCGCATGCTGGCGGGCCTGGAGCAGGTTTCGGACGGCGCCATCGCCATCGATGGCAAGGACGTTACTGGCATGATGCCGCTGGAGCGAGGCGTTGCCATGGTGTTTCAGTCCTACGCGCTCTATCCGCATATGAGCGTCTTCGACAATATCGGCTTCGGCCTGCGCATTCAGGGCATGCCAAAGGCCCAGCGCCGCGAAAAGGTGCTGGAGGCGGCGCGTATCCTCAAGCTCGAACCGCTGCTCGAACGCAAGCCGAAGCAGCTTTCCGGCGGGCAGCGCCAGCGCGTCGCCATTGGCCGGGCCATCGTCAAAAGCCCCAAGATTTTCCTGTTCGACGAACCGCTGTCCAATCTCGATGCCGAATTGCGCGTGCAGATGCGGCTCGAAATCGCCAGGCTTCATACCGAGCTTGGTGCGACGATGATCTATGTCACCCACGATCAGGTCGAGGCCATGACGCTGGCCGACAAGATCGTGGTGCTGCGCGACGGACTAGTGGAACAGGTCGGCAAGCCTATCGAGCTCTATGAGAACCCTGATAATCTGTTCGTTGCCGGCTTCATCGGCTCGCCCAAGATGAATTTCGTTGCCGGAACGGTCAAATCGGTCGCTGGCAACGTCGCTGTCATATCCTCTGCGGGCTTCAGCGCAACGCCGATTTCAGTAGATCTGCGCGACGGCGTGGCAACGGAAGGCCAAGTGGTGACCCTAGGTTTTCGCCCCGAGCACTGTGATCTTGGCCCTGGGGGGGCGGTGGGTAAAGTCAAGGTGACCGAGCAGCTGGGCAATCTCTCCTATCTTTATGTCGATATGGCCGGCGGCAGTGCCGTTACTGTCGAGCAAAGGCGCCTGACCGATATCCGGCCGGGCGATAGCGTGAACGTGGTGCCCGAGCCAGCTCATGTCATGGCGTTCGACGACATGGGTAAACGGCTCTGACGATAAGGTTTTGGTGCAAGGCGGCCTCGGGCGCTTCTTCAACTCGTCGTTTTGCCGTAGAAGCACTGAAGAGTTTTTCTGAACAGGACGGACGCGATGAAGCCGAGGCCACCGGCCATTCGCAAGACACCGACACTGAAGGACGTGGCCCGCGAAGCCGGCGTCTCGATCGCGGCAGTGTCCTATTCGCTCAATGGCGGCGGCACGATCGGCGAAGAAGTGCGCGCCCGCGTGCGCGAAGTCTCCGATCGCCTCGGTTACCGGCCTAACCGGTCGGCGCAGTCGGTGCGCACCGGGCGCAATACGACGCTTGGTCTCGTCCTGCCGGATCTGCGAAATCCCTATTATCCGGCGCTGGCCCAATCGGTGGAGCATGCGGCGCGACAAGCCGGCTATACGGTGGTGCTGATCGACACATCGGGCTCGATGGAAAACGAGATCGACGGCATGCGGCATCTAGAGGACCAAGGGGTCGCCGGTGCCATCTGGTGCCGCACCTCCAGCCAGGACACCAGCGAAGAAGAAGATGAGCGCTTTGCCATGCCAGTCGTGGTGATCGGCGCGCCGGGGCTGACCTACGATAACGTGACCATCAACGATCGCGAAGGCGGACAACAACTGGCGCGGCATCTGCTCGCCATGGGCCATAAACGCTTCGGAATTCTGTCCGGCAAGTCGGTGGCCGAAGGCAAGGACGAGCGCAAGAACGGTTTCCTTGCTGAACTCGGCGGAACAGGCGAAGTCGCCTGGCAGCACAAGTCGCCGTTCTCGATCGATCTGGATCAGGACGTGTTGGACGTGCTCGAGCGCCGGGACGTCACCGCACTGATGTGCGGCAATGACATGATCGCCATCGGCGCGTTGCGCGCGGCGCGGCAGTTGGGCATCGCCGTGCCCGAGGAGCTATCCGTGGTGGGGTTCGACGATATCCCCTGGGCCTCGATAGTCACCCCGGCTTTGACGACGGTCAACCAACCGGTGGCCGAAATGGCTGCGGCCGCGCTGACACTTCTGCTGGACCGTCTGGCCGAACCGCACCGGCCGATCCGCCATTACAAGGTTGGCGTGCGACTGGTGCAGCGCGATAGCGTGGGCCGTCCCCCAGCCTGAGCTGACGCCCTAAAGCCCCATCTCCGGCAACCAGTATTTCTTGCCGGTGACCGTGCGCTTTTGATCCATGCGATTGAGGATAGCGCAGCCCTTCAGTGCCACATCGATGGCCTTGGCATGGCCCGCTCCGTGGCTGAATTCGGCGCCGGTGATGATATTGTCGGCCACCGAACAGACCGACCCGCCACGGAAGCCGTAAAGCGCAGCCAGCGTCACCACGGCAGCCGATTCCCGATCGCCGTTGAGCACGCCAGCCCGGTTGTAGGTGCCCATCATCTCGATGTTCCAGGGCTGCAGATAGCCGCCCACGCCGGGCCGGCCGACCCCGGCGAAGTCGCTGTCGACCGAGAGTGTCACGCCAACATGATAATTGGCGCCCAGATCGTCGGCTGCCTGCACCATGGCGGCGACGACCTCGTAATTGCTGGCGGCAGGGAAGGCGCGGTCAATATAGGCCCGCGTCATGCCCTCTTCGCGCACCACCCCACTCGACACCACGATATCGCCGGGAACCACATCGGTGCCGATGCCACCCGAGCCACCAACGCGCAGATAGGTATGGGCCTTGGAAAATTCCATGAAGTCGTAGAGCAGCAATTCTGCTTCCGATGAACCACTGCCGCCGCTGACCACCGTAATGCGCGCGCCCTCGAAAGTGCCCGTATAGCTGGTGAACATGCGCGACTGGCCGATCAGTTCGGCATTTTCCAGCTGGCCGGAAATCTGCTGGGCGGGGTCGGATAGATAGTCGATCAGTGGATCGCGTACCGTCACCAGGACAAAATCGCCCACCTTGTCGGGATCGATCTGGGTCATCGCCGGCTTGCCATCGACCATCAGCCCGCGGTGAGGCACGTTGTTCCAATAGGTGTAGCGGTCATGAATGGACTTGAGCGCAGAGCGACGGGCGACATCGTCTCGGGACATTGGT
Source organism: Devosia sp. UYZn731 (assembly GCF_040546795.1). Classification (NCBI taxonomy): domain Bacteria; kingdom Pseudomonadati; phylum Pseudomonadota; class Alphaproteobacteria; order Hyphomicrobiales; family Devosiaceae; genus Devosia; species Devosia sp. UYZn731. The sequence goes on along the minus strand of NZ_JBEPOL010000015.1, from coordinate 8,178 downwards.
CAGGCCTCTTGTGATTATGCCAGGGCGCGGATATGGAAACCGTCGGCGACAATGGTGCCCTTTTCCACGATGAACCCGGCGCTGCCGCTGGTAAAGCTGTCGTCACTGGCCTCCCCCGCCGCGACACCGTCGACCATGAAGGCGATGGACTTGCCGTTGAGGCTAAGCTTGAGGTCGCGCTTGCCGACTGCGCCGATCGCCACCTTCTGGCGTGACAGAACGATGACCTCGTCGTCATAGCGTTTGACGATCAGCGCTTCGTCTCCCTTGAGCATGCCGGCATAATAGCGCCGATGGCCGCGCGAGCGGGCGACCAGCCCAGCCCCGTCATTGATGGAATAGTCGAGCGAGCTTTCGACCGAATAGTCGTCCCAGTCGCGGCTTCCGGTGGTGGCGACGCCATTTTCGAAGGGGTGCGAGAAGCATAGCGTATATTTGAAATCTGGTGCGAAATGCTTGGCCGAACTGACCCAGGCCCGGGTCCAGAACGGGGTGAGGTTCCAGATCGATTTGACCAGCATACCGTCGATATCATAGGCGGTCGGCGCCCCAGACCAGTCAATAGAGCGGATACTGGCCTGCCCATCAAACCGCGTGTCCGAACCGAACTCCACGCCCAGACGATAGAGCGGCAGACCATTGGTAGACGGGACGGTCCAGGACAGCTCGGTGCTCTCTGACCACTCGCCTTCGATGCGTTGGATGGCGTCGTCGCGGTCATAAATCAGCCCATAGAGACGTGCCGTAACGCCCTGGGGCAGGTCCAGCTTCGCCGTCACGGTTTGACCGGGATAGAGCGTGGGGCTCGCCACCATGGCAAAGCTCGATGACGCGGCGAAGGGCTCGACGAATACCGGCGTCGACACGCTGCCCGTGACGCCCAGCGACAGACCTTTTAGATCGACCTTGAGGCCGTCGCCATCGACGTTGGAAAGGCCCAGCGCGGCCTGACGCCCCTCATGGCGCGGGCAGAGCGCAAAGCCCTGCGATGAGCCGGTGAACTCAAAGCCATAGCGTGGCTGGATGCCATTGGCGGGCTCGTCATTGAGCGCATTGGCGGCGGTGATGATGCCACGTGCCTGCTGCACCGCATCGGTAATGCCTGCCGCACCATCGGCAGTGACCACATACATGAAGTCGCTGACCGGTCCGCGCAGGTCCGGCCCTTTGTCGAGCGCCGGCAGACCGAGGCGAATGGCGTTAAGGCACCCCACATTGCCAGCATTGCAATCGGTATCCCAGCCGGCGGTCGTGGCAATCTTGAGCGAACGTCCGAAATCGTCGCCAGCCATCAGAAAGGACAGCAAAACGATCAGGTGGTTGGGTACCATATGGCAGGGCCCGTCATAGTGATCATAACCGTGATTGGCAGCGATCCAGGCGCGCACCTGATGCCAATCATCGGTCTTGGCGCATTGATTGCGCAGCGCCGCGATAACCCCCAGCAGATGTTTATCGGAGACATATTTGAGGCCGGCATCGAGCAGCTTATCGACACTGCGCTCGGAAAACGCCATGGCCTCCATGCTGCCGAGCAGCACCGCCGCATCGAGTGCGATACCGTCATGGCTGACCGAGGCGGCAGCCCGCACCATCTGGGCCGTGCGATCGGGATCGTTGGGCGAAGCCAGGGCAAACCCATCCATGAAGATCTGCGCGCCAATCTGCGCAGGGATCCAGGGGCCATTGAGCTGGTGCGAGCCTGTCAGCGGGGCTTCTATACCATTCTTGAGATGCAGGTACGCGGTGTGCTCGGTCGAGCGTCCAAGCCCGCCCCACCACAATATGGTCTTTTCCTCGATGATATAGTTCAGCCACGTCTTGCCGACAGTCTGGGGCTCCAGCACCTTGGGGTAGCCATTGTCCTCGAGAGCCCGGAAAAACGCGAAAGTGCCCGAGATATCATCATCCGGTAGCATGATGGGCAGGTTCATCTTGCCATTGACGAAATAGTCGATCTCGCCAAACGTCTCCATGATGCGCTCGTAGGACCAGCCTTCGACGGGCCGGCCATGATAGACCCCGATGATCTTGCCCAGCACACCGGCATAGATCTTGTCAGCGATGGCGCGATCCATGGAGCTACTCCAAAACCGTGGTCATGATGAGATCGAGAAAACGCCCATAGTCGGCGCTTGATGCGACATCGATCTCTGGCAAATGCAGCCAACCGTGATGGTGGCGGAAATCGGCGACGGTCTGGCCCAGGGTCAGCTCGCCCTTGGTCTCGACGCCGACGCGCGCCTTAACCGTGCCGATTAGAGTCGGATCGATCACCGCCGCGACGGCCATGGAATCGATCAGCACGCAGTACGATTCAAAGCCACGGCCTTGCACGAAGCGCACCATTTTCTCGGCCATATTGGCTTCGGGGCGCGGCGAGGTCTTGAGTGCACTCAGTTGTTCCTCGGTGAAGTTGATGTCGAAATGGGTAGCGACATCAAGGCCGACTGCCCGCAGCTTAACGCCCGATTCAAAGACGATACGGGCCGCCTCGGGATCCACGAAAACGTTCCACTCGCTTTGCGGCGTGTCGCCGGTCGCATTCGCGAAGGCGTATTTGTTTAGCCCGAACGAGCCTGCGATGGAGACAACTTCAGCCACCAATGACACGATCTCGGGGGCCTTCATGAACGCCATGGCCAGATTGGTGAACGGCCCCAACGTGATAATGGTCACCTCACCCGGATTGGCCTTGACCATGTCGATGATCTGATCGACGCCGTGGGTCGCTCTCGGCAGAGTCTTGGGCTCCGGAAGATGGGTTTCGGCCATGCCGTCCGAGCCATGTGAAAACGGATCCTTGGCGAGCGGCCGCGCCAGTGGCTTGCCCATACCCCGGGCGACCGGGATTTCGCTGCGCCCGAGTAGTTCGAGCGTTTTCAGCGCATTGCGCGTCGTCACTTCGATGGGATAATTGCCCGCGACCGAGGAAATGCCCAGCACCTCCAGGGCGGACGATTTGACCGCCAGAACGATAGCCAGCGCATCGTCCATGCCCGGATCGGTATCGATCAAGATCTTCTTGCTCATTTGGCAGGCTCCTCAAATGCACTGGTGATGTCCAAAACCGTCTGCCGCGCCGCAGCGCGTAAAGCGGGATCGCCGGTCTCAGGCGGACCGTATTGGCTGATGGCATGGCTGGCGGCGACGGTGCCCATGATGGCGGCCTCGCGGGCCATCCGGCCCTCGGACAGCCCGATCAGGGCGCCACCGCTATAGGCATTGCCGCCCCCGGTAACATCGATAGCGGTCACTTTCGCACTCGGCACGAAAGTGGCTGTTCGGTTGGCGATCGCGTAACTGCCGCGCGCGCCCAGGCGTAGGAAGATGTTGCGCACCGGCCAGTGGAGCAGATGGCTCACAATGGCGTCTTCATCGCGAAGCGCGAAAATTCGGCTTGCCTCATCCAGATTGATCGACAGCGCATCGACCCGCGGCAGGATCGCCTCGACGCGCGTCCGGTTTTGCTCATTGCAAGCATCAAGCGCGATCTCCCACAGAATAAGCGGTCGCCGAGCGAAGGAAATGGTATCGAGCCCTTCCCAGAAGCCATCGGTATTGCGGAAAACATAGAGGCTGCGCGCTGTCTCGGCGAAACCAGCCACATCGGCGGCAGTGGGCTCGATACGACTGAAATGCTGCTGCCCGTAAACTGGCGTTTCGGTGCGTCCGCCGTCGGCGGCATATTGCAGGATATTGCGCGGGGCATGGGCATCGGCAAAGCGCAAGCCGCGCTGGGTCAGGCCATTGCGAACCATCCAGGGACCGAAGGTCTGCGGCAGGTCCCTACCCGTCCCCGTCACCAGCACCGGATCGGCGCTGAACAGTGACGCGCCGGCCAGTGCGTAGAGCCCAGCACCGCCGGGTATGTTTTCACGACGCGACCCGTCGGCAAAAAGGAGGTTGTCGATCAGGACCGCGCCAACGATGAGGTCGTCGCCGTCAGTCATTTGTACACTTGACGAAAAACTGCCGGGATCGCGGGCCGTCGAACTCATTAAAGAAAATGCCCTGCGAATGTCCGAGTAGCGGCAGTCCCTGATCGATGATCATGGTCAGGCTGACGCCGACCAGTACGGATTTGACGTGACCCGCTGCATCTTGGGGCGTATCGAACTGGTGCTTGAAATCGATGCGCGTAGGGACAAGGCGATTGATATCGTCATGCACATCTTCGAGGCCTTTGGGGTCCCAGAATGAGCTGATCGAGACGCCAGCGGTGGTATGCGGCACGAAGACGACGCAGATACCGCTGGTAACGCCGCTGGCGGCAACGGCCTCGCGCACCGTGGCGGTGATTTCATAGGCGGCATTGTCGCTGGTGACGAGCTTGTGGTTGGAAAGGGTCATGACAGGTCCCCGAACATGGCGCTTTTCTGCACCGTCGAGGCGTCAGAACTATCGGACCACGCGCCCTTGCTGCCCCGCCCATATTCAGCACCGTCCAGGGCGGAGAGATGGGCTGCAAACAGCGCCAGCGGAGCGCTGGTGAGCAGGGGTGACCAGATTTCATTAATATCAGCCGCGATTGGCAGGACGCCGATCTGGCGCCCGAGCCTGTCGATAAAGACACGCAGCTCGGCGGCGCGGCTGTCGGAACGGCCATTTGGCGGCAGGACCATCAGCGTGGCGATTTCCTGGGGCGAGGCGTCGAAATAGTTCAGATGCGTCCATTCTTCCAGATCGATACCGCTCCCATGCCGGCCTGCCGCTTCCAGCAGCTTGGCCGCGCCATAGTCAGCAACTGCCCTGCTGGGACCGCCCCCGAGGAACTCAAAGACCTTGGCGCCTGAAAGCTGTTCGGCAAGCGCTCGCGCCGCCTCATCGGTGGCTGAGATGGTGGCAGCGAGGTCGTCAAAATGGCCCAGCAGCTTGCCGCGCAAGGCCTGAGCCTGATCCATGGTCATGCCCATGCGCACTTCACCGAAGCGCACTGCCAGCAGTTGCAGAGCGACCATCGCGAAAAGATAGGGTCCGAAGCCCGGTGCGACGGGGAAGCCGGGAACGGCGACGACCAGCTTATGATCGGCATTCTCGGCAAGCCTGCCCGTAGCGTTCTTGGTGATTGCCAGCACCTTCGCCCCGGCGCGCCGGTACAATGCCGCCGCTTCGCAGACGCGCGCTGCGGCGCCGGAATTGGACAAAGCGATGACCAGAGTATTTTCCAGATCGCGTCGCGTCGAAAACGCAGCATGATAGCGTCCGGCTTCAAGCGGCGTGCGCACTTCCACCGGCAAGCCGGCATGCACCATCAGCGCCATTTCGGCAGCTTTGGCGGCAAAATAGGAGTCGCCGCTGCCGACCAGAATAATGCGCTTTGTACGGTAGATGAGTGGGGTCGGCAGGACCAGACGCGCGTCGCGTTCGAGCGCCTCGAAACCGGCCTTCAGTGCCTGGGGCGTAGCGATGATCTGGTCGCGCATGGGATTGGGTGCGGTAGACAACGGTTTATCCTCGCGGGTCGTGCGATTGCATCCCGCCAAATATCGAAGGAAAGGAAGTGGATGGCGGCGTGGGGAGAACACCCGCCATCCAATGTCCGCAAACTACATGGTGGGCTTAGGCAGTACCTGGGTCAGGCCTTTGGCCTTCTCGTCCGCATAGGCGGTCGCGGCCTTGGCCAGCATGTCCGTGGCGGTCATCTTGTCGAGCCACACGCTTTCGATGTCTTCGAACATCACCTGGCTGGTGGCGGGTGGGAAAAAGGTGCCGATCTTGAAGCCGAAAGTGCCCTTGTCGACAGCGGCGGTCATGTCCGCCATGGCCGTCAGGAACGAAGCCGTCAGACCAGTAGCTTCCGGATTGGTCGGGAATTCCTTGAGCGGAATGCCCCAGTAGCCCGGCCAGACATCGGCCATGTTCTTGGCGAATTCGGGCGTGAAAATCATGTCGAGCACTGCAGCAGCGCCGTCTTTGACCTTGGACTTCGAATTGATCGAGAGCGTGAAGGCTACGCCCAGATCGTAGATTGGGTAGGGCAGGCTTGCATCCATCTGCGGGATAGGGGCAAAGGCAAAATCGCCTGCAGTGTCGCCGGTGAAATAGTTAGTGGCCCACTGGAAACCGATTGAGGGGGCAAAGAAGAAGGGCGACTTCTTCTGGCTGACCAGCGAGATGGATTCGTCGAAGTTCAGCGAGAAGTAATCGCTGCCGCCGAGATACCCGGCCTTGAACCAGCGTGCCGATTCATCGATGGCCTTGATCATTTCGGGGCTGTCCCAGCCCTCGCCGCTTTCCAGGATATCGTAGAATTTTTCCGGACCGACGATGTTGTTGATGAAGATCGAAGCGTAATTCTCGTTGACTGGCTGCCAGCCCTTGTTGCCGGTGACTGAGGCATAAAGCCCGTCGGCCTTGGCAGCATCCATGACCTTCTCGACCTCGGCCATGGTCTTGGGAACCTCCCAGCCTTTTTCCGCAAGCAGAGCCTTATTGTAGAACATGCCATCGGAAATCAGCGAGGGCGGCATACAATAGAGATGGCCGAGCTGATTGCAGGTATCGAGCACGGGCTTGAGCAGGCGATCACCCCAGCCATATTGGGTCGCATAGGCGTCGAGAGGCTCGATGGCGCCGGCCTTGGCAAGCGGCGCGATGTAAGACGGACCCGAGGTATAGACCAGGTCTGGACCTTCGCCGGCCAGGACGGCGGTGCGGACGTCATTGTCGACGTCCTGCAGGAATTCGATCTGCAGTTCGTATTCGTCCTGGGACGCATTGAACGGCTCAATCAGGACTTTGGTGAAGGCATCCTGCAGATTGGGCGGTGCGCCCCAGAACCACAACGTTACCGGCTCCTTTGCGGCAACGCTGGAAATCATCAGAACACCGGCGGCAACGCCGGACAGCAAAAGTCGCATCATTTTTCAACCCCGATTGGTGAACGAAGACCCGAACCAAACCGCCGACCCAAACTGTCTTGCGCCAGCCTAAAGTTGAAGTTAAACGTTTCATGTTCGCCGTCAAGCGGGTTTTTGCCGTTTTAATCGGTATGGAACCCGAAGCAGATCAAAGGAATTGCCGATGCCAGAACTCGATAGACTGGTCGTGCAGGCCTCGTGGATCAACGATGCCGAGTTCATCGGCTACTTCGCCGCAATGGCTCAGGGGCACTATGCCGACGCGGGGATCGTGGTCGAACACCGTCCTGGATACAGTGGCCTGGTCCCGGAAAGCGCCCTGCTGGATGGGACCGCAGTGATCGCCCTTTCGTCCCCTGAATCGGTGGCAGCCACGAGTACCCGCACCGGCGCCGAGTTCACTATTATCGGAGCGCAATTCCAGAAGAGCCCACTGGCCTTGATCAGCAGCGCCAAGGCGCCCCTTCGCGCCATATCCGACCTTGTGGGCAAGGTCATCGCCGTGCCGCCCGCCAACCGTGCCCTTGTCGAATGGCTTGCGCGAGACACCGGCGTCGACAGGACGCGTATCACCCTGATCGACTACGATCATGATGCTGGACGATTGATGACGGGCGAGATCGATGGCTTCGTCGACTTCGCCATAGACTGCACCTTCAGATTCACCCAAGAGGGCTATGGGAGCCATACCGTCCTAATGTACGATCTGGGAGCCCGGCTCTTCAATAATGTTGTCGTCGTAACGACAGCTTTTCAAAACGCCAACCGGGACTTGCTGCGCCGATGGCTGAATGCAAGCCGGCTGGGTTGGAAGGAAAACGCCATCGATTTCTCCCGTTTTCCCGCCGAGCTACGTAACGGGTATCTCACGAGCGATCGGAGTCTGGAGGCAGAGGTCCACGCCAATCGGGAGTTCTCCAAGCTTATGGGCCAGTCACATCAATATTTCACGATGTCGAAAAGCGATGTGGCAGCAAACGACCACGTCCTGTCGGGGCTGGGTTACTCACCAAAGGTATTGGTCTGGGACAGACAGAGCTCACTAAGCCGGCTGCTGGGTTGACTCAATGAAGAACACGACCTGGCAGGGCAACATCGTAAGCTTGAATGTCGGCTATCAGCTTGCGAACTCAAAATGCGACCAGTCCGCTATCTGCCCCATCCTGCCATTCCACTTTGCACCCCATTTTTGCCATTCAGGACTCTTCGGCGGCTTGCCGAAAGATGGTGTATCGCGGCGGCTGCGGCGGGATCTGGGATCGGGAAGCTGCAGCCCCTTCATGTACGATGCTTGCGAGGTCACCCCTGACCTCGG
>NZ_JBEPOL010000014.1:0-72441 GCF_040546795.1 Devosia sp. UYZn731 | reverse complement strand
CCCGTGGTTTTTTTTGGGGGGTTTTTTTTTGTGGGGTTGTTACCTTTAAGGCGGGGGGGGGGGCCCCCCCCCCCCCCCCCCCGGGGGGGGGGGGGGGGGGCGGCCGGGGGGGGGGGGGGGCCCCTTACCGGGGTGAAGGTGCCCGCGGAAGGCCCCCTCACCCGCCCCAAGAGGGTCGACCTCTCCCCCAAAGGGAGAGGTGAAGTGCGGCCTCGCCAACCCGGCCAAACTCGGCCATAAGAACGCTGTTCTCATCCAAGGCAATGGCGTGCGGCCCATGCGTTTGATCGTCGTTCTGTTTGCCCTGCTTGCGGGCATCATCCCCGCCTCCGCCCAGCCCATCCCCTACCACGCCGATCCCAGCGCCCGCGAAATCCTGCCCAATCTCGCACCGGTCCCGGCCATCCGCTTCCTCACCACCGCCGATTTCCCGCCTTTCAATTTTCGCGATGCCGGGGGCGAGCTGATCGGCTTCAATATCGATCTGGCGCGCCGCATCTGCACCGAGGTCAACGTTGCCTGCACCGTGCAGGCCTGGCCGTGGGAGCAGGTGTCAAACGCCCTCGCCGACAATCAGGGCGATGCCTTGATCGCGGGCCTCGACATGTCGGCGCAAAACGGCGCCAAGTTCGATTTTTCCAGCATTTACCTGGCTCTGCCTGGCCGCTTCGTCACCCGCGCCGGCGATATCGCGGCCTTCTCGACCGCCGCTCTCAAGGGCAAAACCGTCTCCGTCCGCACCGGCTCGCGTCACGAGGAATTCCTCAAGCGCTACCTGCCCAACGTGACCATCGCGGGCTTCCCCAGCGAAGTCGAAGCCCTCGCCGCCGTGCAAAACAATCAGGCCGAGGCCTTCTTCGGCGACGCCATGCGCGCCTCGTTCTGGCTCAACGAAAACCTGAGCTGCTGCGGCTTTGCGGGCGAACCCTATTTCCGCCCCGACCTGTTCGGCGAAGGCCTCTCCATCGCCGTCCCCGCCGGCCACGACGCCGTGCGCCAGGTCATCGACTGGGCTCTCATCAAGCTCAAGAACAAGGGCACGCTCGACGAGCTGTATTTGCGCTGGTTCCCGGTCGGGTTTTACTGAAAGCTGCCGCTCCCAGCCCTCCCATCAGAGCACAATCTCTCCACACCCACCGTCCTTCCCGCGGACTTGATCCGCGGGCCACTCTCAACTCCGCACCCGTTCTGAAAGGCCCCCGGATCAAGTCGGGGGGAAGGATCGAGAATGGGGCTGGCTCAGTGGGGCGTTGCCAATCCTACCCCGGCATCCGGCGATGCCGTGCCCGCGCCGCCGTCTCGATTGCCGCCGTCACCAGCCGATCCAGATCCATCTTGTCGCGCATCAGTTCGAGAAACCGCAATTCCTCTTGCGTCAATTGCAGATCCACCGCGGTAATCTCCACCACCAGCGAATAGGCCGTGTCCTGCAATTTCTTTGGCAGCGCCGCGATGGCGTCATCCACCAATTGGTCCAGCCCGTCGCCATTCAGCTTGTCGACGCAGTCGTTGGCCACGGCCCCAAGCCGGTCCCGATCAAACCCCTCGAACACCGGCAACCGCCCCACCAGCGTTTCGATACGGCGCAATTCGCGGTCGGTCATGGCGTCGTCGGATGAGGCGGCAACGACCATTAGCTGGATCAGCGCATCGTGGGCGGCGGTGGACATAAGGCAATTCCCCTTGGATCAAGGCCGATACATAGGCGCACTACGCCATTTGGCAAGCGTCCCCAACATTGACGCCCGGCCCCCCAAATGCAACACACCAGCTTCACCTTACCTCGAAAGGGCTGTCCCTTGTCTGCTCCGCTCCCCGCTCTCGATCCTGCGTTTTTCGACGCTGCCCAAACTGCCCGCGCCTGGCCGTTTGAGGAAGCCAAAAAGCTGGTCGCGCGCCTGGAGAAAACCGGCAAGACCGAGGTCCTGTTCGAGACCGGCTACGGCCCCTCGGGCCTGCCCCATATCGGCACCTTCGGCGAAGTCGCCCGCACCACCATGGTGCGCACGGCGTTTCGCCTGCTGACCCGCGATGAAATCCCGACGCGCCTCTTGGCCTTTTCCGATGACATGGACGGCTTCCGCAAGGTGCCCGGCAACGTGCCCAATCAGGAGATGATGGCCAGCTTCCTTGGCAAGCCACTGACCCGCGTGCCCGATCCGTTCAGCAACGAATATCCGTCCTTCGGCGCGGCCAATAACGCACGCCTGCGCGCCTTCCTCGATGGCTTCAATTTCAACTACGAATTCGCTTCCTCGACCGATTACTACACTTCGGGCAAGTTCGACGAAGCCTTGCTGCGCATGCTGTCCGTTTATGACGCCGTCATGGACATCATGCTCCCCAGCCTCGGGCCCGACCGCCGCGCCACCTATTCGCCCTTCCTGCCGATCTCCAAGGTCAATGGCAATGTGCTGCAAGTGCCGATGGTCGAGATCAACGCCAAGGCCGGCACGATCGTCTATATCGACCCTGCCGATGGCGAGAAGTACGAAACCGCGGTCACCGGCGGCGCCGTCAAGTGCCAGTGGAAGCCCGATTGGGCTCTGCGCTGGTTCGCGCTCGGCGTTGATTATGAAATGGCCGGCAAGGACCTGATCGACAGCGTCAAGCTCGCCAGCCGCATCGTCACCGCGCTCGGTGGCAACCCGCCCGAAGGCTTCAACTACGAGCTGTTCCTCGATGAGGGCGGCCAGAAGATTTCCAAGTCCAAGGGCAATGGCCTGACCATCGACGAGTGGCTGACTTATGCGGCCCCGTCGAGCCTGGGCCTCTACATGTTCGGCAAGCCCCGCGCCGCCAAGCGCCTGCACTTCGACGTCATCCCGCGCGCGGTCGACGACTACTACAGCTTCGTCTCCAGCTACCACGCCCAAACCCCGGCCGAGCGGCTGGAGAACCCGGCCTTCCACGTCCACTTCGGCGCCGTGCCCAACCCCGACGTGCCGCTGAGCTTCGCCCTGCTGCTCAACCTCGTCTCCACGGCCAATGCTGAAGACACGACCGTGCTCTGGGGCTTCATCTCGCGCTACCTCAAGGGCGCAACCGCCAAGACCCATCCCGAGATCGATAGCCTCGCCGGCTATGCGGTGCGCTATTTCAACGACAAGGTGAAGCCCACCAAGATCTACCGCGCCCCCACCGATCAGGAACGCGCCGCCCTGCAGGACCTCGCCGACCAGCTCGCCGCCCACGAGGGCTCGACCGACGCCGAAATGCTGCAGAACCTGGTCTTCGAAGTCGGCAAAGCCCACAACTTTGATCCCCTTCGCGCCTGGTTCGGCGCCATCTACGAAGTCCTTCTCGGCCAGACCCAAGGTCCCCGCTTCGGCTCCTTCATCGCCCTTTACGGCGTCGCCGAAACCCGCAAGCTGATCGACACGGCCCTGGCCGGGAAGCTGCTCAAGGCCGAGTAAAGTCCGCTAACCCAGGCCGGTCATTTACCGCACAGGCGGAATGGCTGGCTTGGATGGTATCGACAGCGCGCCAAGACGGCCTGCGCTTTCACCGCGCCGAAATTCACACGTCGATCCGCCCCGCCCGCTGCTAGGATCCGTGGAAGACCGCTTCGATATTGTAGCCGTCCGGATCCAGCACGAAGGCCGCGAAATAGTCTGGATGATACTGCGGCCGCAAGCCGGGAGCGCCATTGTCGCGCCCCCCGTTTCCCAAGGCGGCCGCGTGGAACGAGATCACTTCCTCGCGGCTCATTGCGGTGAAAGCCATATGCACGCGAGGCTCGTGAGGGGTTCCGCGCGAGATCCAGAATGCGCCGCCCGGATCATCGCCCTTTTGTGCCTCGGCCCGGCCAAATCCAATGGCGTTCCCTAGGTCCAGCTTCGCGCCTATTCCCAATGTGGCCAAAACCGCGTCGTAAAATACCCTGGAGCGCGCCACATCCGTGACGTTGATTCCCGTGTGATTGATCATTTGTCCCCCGCAGTCACATCGGCACGGCCAGTCGCGGCAATTGTGCTCACTGACTCGCCCAGATAATCCGCGCGATCCATTCGATCTCGTTCATCTCCAACATCCGCGGCTCATAGGCGGGGTTGAGCGAATGCAGTTCGATCTGCTTGGCACTCTGGCGCGCCAAAATCTTGGCCATCACCTCGCCATCGCGCGTCTTGACCACGACCCGATCCCCACGCCGCACCTGCTGGGTCGGAGATACCACCACGCGGTCCCCCTCGCGATACAGCGGCTCCATCGAATCGCCGTGGATTTCCAGCGCATAAATCCCCGCCTCGCCCGGCGTCGGCAGCGCCACCTCGTCCCAGCCCTGCCCAACGGGAAACCCCGCGCTGTCGAAAAACCCACCGGACCCGGCCTGCGCTAGCCCCAGCAGCGGCACCGTACGCATGCTCGGCGCATCGGAAATTTGCATGAACGCCCCGGTGCCGTTGAGAAAACTGTCAAAGCTCTCCCCCGTGGCATCGAGAATCTTGGAAATACTCTCCGTCGACGGCCAGCGCTCTCGCCCATCCTTGCTGACGCGCTTGGAGACATTGAACGCTGTCGCGTCCAGCCCAGCGAGCTTGGCCAGCGCCGACACGGAGTGACCCTGCCGCCGCGCCAGTGCGTCGATACCATCCCAAATGGCTCTATGTGACAGCATGACCGGATAATCCGAACAGGAAATCAATCTTATATACGGAATTATATCCTATTTAGTCCCATCGACCCCCCTTGTAAAGCCCGCTCTCCGACTGTCCGCTTGCGCACCCACCAACCCGTCGCTAGGGTCCGCGCATGACCAATTTAGACCTGATTTACAAGATTGCCACCGAGGCCATCTACGCCCCCTCGCGCGGCACAGCCAGCTTCCCCGGCATGCCCATTGATGCCAAGGACGGCTATCTGCACCTGTCCACCGCCCCCCAATTGGCCGAAACCCTGCGCCTGCATTTCGCCGGCCAATCCGGCCTCGTCCTCCTCGCGGTGCGCAGCGTCAATCTGGGCGACAAGCTGGTCTGGGAGCCCTCTCGCGGCGGCCAGCTTTTCCCCCACTACTATGGCGCTCTGCCCCTCTCCGCCGTCGCCTGGGAAGCGCCGGTCAGTGTCGCCGCCGATGGCTCCTGCGTACTGCCCGAGGCGGTGCAATGATCTTCGCGCCGCTCTCGCCCCTGCTGCGCCTGCCATTGGTGCAGGGCCTCAGCCAGACTGCCCTGCTGAAAATGGATGCCGAAACCGCCCACGGCGCCACCATCACCGCACTGCGCCTGGGCCTAGCGCCGCATCAGTCCCACCCCGACGCATCCGAATTGCGCACCGCGCTCTGCGGTCTCGACCTGCCCAATCCCGTGGGCATGGCCGCCGGGTTCGACAAGAATGCCGAAGTCCCCCGCCCGCTGGCGCAAATGGGTTTCGGCCTGGTCGAAATCGGCACCGTCACCCCGCGCCCCCAGTCCGGCAATGCCAAGCCGCGCCTGTTCCGCATCAGTGCCGCGCAAGGTGTCATCAACCGCATGGGCTTCAACAATGAGGGCCATGACGCTGCCTTCGCCCGGCTCAAGGGCCAGCGCATTCCCGCCGCCCTCGGCGTCAATATCGGCGCCAACAAGGACAGCGAGGATTTCGTCGCCGACTACGTGTTGGGCGTCAACCGCTTCGCCGATCTGGCCGATTACCTGACGGTCAACATCTCTTCGCCCAATACGCCCGGCCTGCGCAACCTGCAGGGCGACGAAGCCCTGCGCCGCCTGCTCGGCGATGTGCTTTACGCCCGCGCCAAGGCCAAAACCCGCGTGCCCGTCTTCCTCAAGATCGCGCCGGACCTCGACGAAGCCGCCCTCGACGCCATTGCGGCCGTCATCCTCGCCACCGACCTCGATGGCCTCATCGTCTCCAACACCACCATTACCCGCGATACCGTCGCCGGCATGGAGAATGCAGCCGAAACCGGCGGTCTCTCCGGCAAACCCTTGTTCGACCTCGCCACCCAGCGCCTGGCGCAAACCCGCCTGCGCGTCGGCGACTTGCCCATTATCGGCGTGGGCGGCATTCATTCGCCGCAAAGCGCGGTGGCCAAAATCCAGGCCGGCGCCAATGCCATCCAGCTCTATTCGGCGCTGGTCTTTGGCGGGCTCGACCTGCTCGATCGCATCAAGCGCGGCCTCACCGCCGCGGTACGCGCTGAAGGCAAAACCAATATCAGCCAACTCGTCGGCAGCCACACGGCGGATTGGGCAGCGGGCCGCACCCTCGGTTAGGCTGTAAACAGCCCCGCCTTCTTCCGCTCCAGCCCCCACCAATAAATCAGCCCGCGCGCGATGAACCACACATGCAGCGACGCCCATAGCCCCACATTGCCAAACAGCGGCTGCAGGACCAGCGCGGCAATCAGGAACACCACCAGCGAAATCACCATGCCGTCGCGCATCACCGCGTTCAGCGTGGTCCCCACCAAAATCCCGTCAAACACAAAAGCCGGCATGAAGATCAGCGCGCATAGCGAAGCGATCCACAGATAGTTCATCGCCTCCTGCCGCACCGCCTCATTGGTGGTCATGAACCCCAGCACAGTGGGCCCGCCCACATACCACGCCACGGCCAGCCCACCCGATAGGATCAGGCCCCACAACAGACTCAGCCCATAAGCCTGGTTGAAGGCCGGCCGCCAATTGGCGCCCACCGCCTTGCCGGTCAATTGCTCTGCCGCCTGCGCGATGCCATCGAGAAAATAGGCGATCACCATCAACAGATTCAGCAGCAGCGCATTGGCCGATAGCGCCACCTCGCCCATGCGCGAGCCTTGCGCGGCGAACCACGCATAGGCGCCCATCAGCGCCAGCGAGCGGATCATCAGGTCGCGGCTCAATCCGAACATACGCCTGAGCCCGGTCGCATCGAGCAGTTCGCCCGGCTTGATCAACCGCGCCATGGCGGCCAGCCCGCCATAGTGCCGCGCCACCAGCCACAGGCCTACCAGCGCCGCGATCCCTTGCCCCAGCACTGTGCCTAAAGCCGCGCCGGGCACGCCCCAACCCAGCCCATAGACGAACCAGATGCTCGCCAGAATATCGATACCGTGCAGCAGCATTTGCAGCATCATGCCGGTGGTTGCGGCCGCCCTGCCATAAAACCAGCCGAGCAGCGCATAGTTGATCAGCGCGAACGGCGCCGACCAGATGCGATAGCGGAAATAATCCCCCAAAGCCGCTGCGACTCCCGGCTCCGGCGCCAGCAGGCTATTGGCCGCCCACAGGATGGGCCAGCTCAGCGCGATCATCGCCATGCCAATGCCCACCGCCAGCACCAGCGCCCGCGCAAAGTGCAACAGGCCGTCCCGCGGATCGCGCGCGCCCACCGATTGCGCCGTCAGTCCCGCAGTGCCGATACGCAGGAAATACGCCATCGAGAAAATCACGTCGAACACCAGCGCGCCCAGCACCAGCCCACCCAGCAGGGCAGCATCGCCGAGCCGGCCGATCACCGTAATATCCACCAGCCCAACCAGCGGCTCGGTGATGAAGGCGATCGAAGCGGGCAGGGCGATTTTCCACACGTCGGTGTGGCGCACCTGAAACGGATATTGCGGGCGCGCGGGATCGGAGATGGCCATGGCTATGATTCTTGCGGAGGAACGAACGTTCTGTCTAACCCACTACGTCGTTTCCGCGAAGACAGGCATTGCGGGAAGGCCATCGCGCAGGGCAGTGGCACCACCTTGTGAGGGCCACTGAACGGCTCCTCCCCCTTCGAGGGGGAGGCTGGGTGGGGGTTGGAGAGCCCAAATCTGGTAGAAGAAGCCCCCACCTTGATCCTCCCCCTGCAAGGGGGAGGTGCCGACTGAAGCATTGCGCCCAGTGGCTTGTCAGATGCGATGCGCCTCGCTGGACGTCCGGCGCCTACGTCCCCTCATATCCCGCGCAAATCTTCGCCGCCTGCACTTCGACATCGCGCGGATCAAGCGTTGCGGTAGGATTGGCGCGCTCGATATCGCTCGAAATCACGCCCACGCACTGCCCGAACTCGGACGGTCGCGCCATCACCGCACCACCTACGATCACCGAACCCACAATGATCGCCAGCGCCACCAGCCAGTGCTGCATTCAGCCCTCCACAGCCAGGGCGATCACCACATCGGCGCGCCCCTTTGATGCGCTCACCAGATCAAAATTCGGCATATCCGTCCGTTCGATATGGGCGCGGTTGCGTTCTTCGGTAAACAGCCCGGCCTCGGCGTGGCGCTTCAGCAGCCGCGCCTTGACCGTCTCGCGATCCGCATCGATGAACACCGCGTAATCCAGCAGCGGCTTGACCCCCGCCCATGGCCCGTCGGTCAGCAACAGATAATTGCCCTCCACGATCAGCACCCGCACATCGGGCAGCACCGTGAAGGCATTGTCGACCACATCCTCGATCTGACGCGAATAGCCCGGCCCCATCACCGCCGAATTGGCGTGCTTGAGCCGGTGCAGGAAACTGACGAACTCGGCGCCCTCGAAGGTATGCGGCGCGCCCTTGAAATCGACCGTGCCCAGCGCTTCCAGCTTGGCGTGCCGCATGTGAAAACCGTCCATCGGCACCAGCGCCGCGCTGCCCGGCTTGGTGGCGTTGAGCATGGTCACCAGCTCCGCCGCCAGCGTCGATTTGCCGGCCCCCGGCCCACCCGCAATGCCGATAGCGATGCGATGGCCAGCCGCGCTTTCCATCTGCAGGATATGGCTGACCAGCCGCGATAAAGCCTGCTGCGGCGTCAGTTCCAGACGCTGCGGCATCAGCGCCGCCGCGACGTCAGACGCATCACGATCCAGATCGGCACGACGATCGCCGCTCCGGCAATCACATAGCCTGCGACGCTGCGCAGCAGGCCCGTGCTGTCGCGGAACGCATCACGCACCAGATCGATTGCCGCATTGAGCAGGCTTTGCGGGTTGAGGCCGAACACCGACATCAAGAACCCCACCACCAGCGAGATCAGCACCAGCCGCACGACCACCGCGCCCGGTCGGTCGCCCAGCAACCGTTCCAGCTTCGATGGCCGCTCGCGTTCCGTCATCTGCTCGCTCATAGGTGAACCTCCGTGCCGCCTTGTGTGTTGAAGACGATCATATAGGCTCTTTGATGATTTGCAGAAGAGTTCGGTGCCCGTTTCCTTGAGCCAATCTTCATCTAGTCTCTCGCACAGCCCCGGCAGCCGGGTTCCCTCAAGAGGGACGACTGTCCCTTGGCGAACCAGTTCAGTCGACACCTCCCCCTTCCAGGGGGAGGATCAAGGTGGGGGTTTTCCCCAAACACTGAGTTCCCCCCACCCCCACCCAACCTCCCCCTCGAGGGGGAGGAGACGAACGCCCGGTAACGCCAAGTGGGCGCCACGTTGCGCCGGCAAGGTCTCGTGACCAATCTTCCCCCCATCATCGCCGATTGGTTCGCCACCAAAGGCTGGTCCCCCCGCGCCCATCAGCTCGACGTGCTGAACTCCTGGGAGCAGGGCGCCTCTGCCCTGCTGATCGCCCCCACCGGCGCCGGCAAGACGCTGGCCGGGTTCCTCCCCACCCTGACCGACCTCATCGAGGGCAAGCATGAGGGCCTTCACACCCTTTATATCTCGCCCCTCAAGGCGCTGGCCGTCGACGTGGCGCGTAACCTCACCATCCCCATCATGGAGATGAAGCTCCCCATCAAGGTCGAGACCCGCACCGGCGATACCCCCGCCAGCCGCCGTGCCCGCCAGCGCACGGATCCGCCGCAGATCCTGCTGACCACGCCCGAACAGATGGCGCTGTTGCTGAGCCACCCCGAAGCCGCCCGCATGTTCGGCTCGCTCAAGCGCATCGTGCTCGATGAGCTGCATGCCCTCGTCACCTCCAAGCGGGGCGACCTGCTGTCGCTCGCCATCGCCCGCTTGTCGGTCCTCGCCCCGTCCATGCGCATCACCGCCCTCAGCGCCACCGTCGCCCGCCCGGACCTCTTGCGCGACTGGATCGGCCAACCCGCGCCGCAGGCACCCACCCACCTGCTGACTGCCCAGGGCGGCGCGCAACCGGTACTGTCCATCCTGCGCACCGACGAGCGCCTGCCTTGGGCCGGCCACTCCGCCAACTACTCCCACCGCGCCCTCTACGACACCATCAAGGACCACAAGACCACGCTGCTCTTCGTCAACACCCGATCCCAGGCCGAAATGCTGTTCCAGGGCCTCTGGGCCATCAACGACGACATGCTGCCCATTGCCCTGCATCACGGCTCGCTCTCGGTCGAACAACGCCGCAAGGTCGAGGCCGCCATGGTCTCCGGCAACCTCAAGGCCGTGGTCTGCACCTCCACCCTCGATCTGGGCATCGACTGGGGCGATGTCGACCTCGTCGTCCAGGTCGGCGCCCCCAAGGGCTCCTCCCGCATGCTCCAGCGCATCGGCCGCGCCAACCATCGGCTCGATGAGCCCTCCAAGGCCATGCTGGTCCCCTCCAACCGTTTCGAAGTGCTCGAATGCGAAGCCGCGCTCGAAGCCGTCGCCGAAAATCAGCAGGATAGCGAAGATCCGATCCAGGGCGGCTACGACGTCCTCGCCCAACACATTTTGGGCATGGCCTGCGCCGCTCCGTTTTTCGCCGATGACCTCTATGAAGAAATCCAGCATGCTTGGCCATACAAGGACCTGCCACGCGCCCAGTTCGACCGCATCCTCGATTTCGTCGCCACCGGCGGCTATGCGCTGCGCGCCTATGAACGCTATGCCCGCCTTCGCAAAACCGGCGAGGGCATGTGGCGCATTGCCAACCCGCAAGTGGCCCAGCAATACCGCCTCAATGTCGGCACCATTGTCGAAGAACCCATGGTCAAGGTCCGCCTCGTCCGCAGCCGCAGCTTCAAAAAAGGCCAGACAACCGGGCCTATCGGCCGTGGCGGTCGCGTCCTCGGCGAGATGGAAGAGTACTTCTTCGGCACGCTGGCGATCGGCGACACCTTCATGTTCGGCGGCGAAATCGTCGCCTTCGAGGGCATGAAGGACAACGAAGTCTACGTCAGCCGCGCCCAATCCGCCGATCCAAAAATCCCTTCCTACATGGGCGGCAAGTTTCCCCTCTCGACCTACCTCGCCCAACGCGTCCGCCGCATCATGGACACCCCCGAGGACTGGCCAAAGCTTCCGGACTCCGTCAGCGACTGGCTCCGCCTGCAGCAGTTCGCCTCGGTTTTACCCAGTCGAAACAGTCTCTTGGTCGAAACCTTCCCGCGTGGCGCACAGAACTACTTGGTCTGCTACCCCTTCGAAGGCCGCCTCGCGCACCAGACCCTCGGCATGCTGCTCACCCGCCGCCTCGAACGCGCCCGCGCCCGCCCGCTCGGCTTCGTCGCCTCCGAATATGCCCTCGCCATCTGGGGCCTCGGCGACCTCTCCGCCCTGATCCGCACCGACCGCCTCTCGCTCGATGACCTGTTCTCCGAGGATATGCTGGGCGATGATCTCGAGGACTGGCTCGACGAATCCGCCCTGATGAAACGCACCTTCCGCAACTGCGCCATCATCTCCGGCCTGATCGAGCGCCGCCATCCCGGCAAGGAAAAGACCGGCCGCCAGATCACCATGTCCTCAGACCTGATCTATGACGTGCTTTACCAGCACGAGCCCGATCACATCCTGATCCAGGCCACCCGCCGCGACGCCGCCCGGGGCCTGCTCGATATCGAACGCCTCGGCCACATGCTGCGCCGCATCCGCACCCACATCGTGCACAAGCCGCTCGACCGCATCTCGCCGCTTGCGGTCCCGGTCATGCTCGATATCGGCAAGGAACCCATCTTCGGCGAGGGCCGCGAAAGCGCCATGGCCGACGCGGCCGATGAACTGATGCGCGAGGCGCTCGCAGGCAGGGATTCGTAATCGGGCTCGAATCAGCTATTGCGGATTCTGTCGATCAGTTGATGCGCGAGCCCATAGAATCCCGTTGAGCCAGCCTCTATATCAAGCCGAGATCACGGAGACCCCGATCTTGCGCTTTGCCGGACATGTATTTCAGCCTCTGCCCTCCGGCGCGCTCTATTGGCATGCGCAGAAGACGCTGCTGGTTGCCGATCTGCATCTGGAAAAGATGAGCTCCTTCGCCAAGCGCGGCCAGATGCTGCCGCCTTACGATACCGGCCTCACCCTCAAACGCCTCGACGCGGATCTGCGCGCTACCGGCGCCCAGCGCGTTGTCTCGCTCGGCGACAGCTTCCACCGCGACGAAGGCACGACCACACTCAATGACGCCGACCGCGCCCGGATCGACGGCATGACGGATCTCGCTGAATGGCTCTGGCTCTCCGGCAATCACGATCCCAAGCCGCATGCGCTGGGCGGCCAATGCCTGCCCCATCTCGACCTCAACGGCTTGACCCTGACCCACGAGCCCCGCCGCGGCGCCGTCAACCTCGTCGCCGGTCACCTGCACCCGGCAGCTCACATCTATCTCGAAGGTCGCGCCAGCCGCCGTCCGTGTTTCGTGCACGACAATCGCCTGCTGATCCTGCCCGCCTATGGCTCATCCACCGGCTCGATCAACATCCTGTCGCCCGCTTTTGTGGGTCTGTTCCACTGGGCCAGCATCGAAGTCACCATGCTCGGCCGCGACCGGCTCTATCCGGTCAGCCCCAAGCGATTGATCAGGAACTGAGCCTTCCTTCACGTCTCCCTTTGGGGGAGAGGTCGGCGCGTAGCGCCGGGTGAGGGGGCCTTTGCCGTGTTCGGCGCTTGAGGAAGGCCCCCCTCACCGCTTGAACAGCACCCCGCCCAGCCATCCCGTAAACAGCGCCAGGATCACGCACACCACCCCGTACAGCAACGGCTGCTGCACCGAGGCCAGCGCCAAAAACCGTTCGAACCCGATCTTGCGCACCGCGAAGCCCTCGGACTTCCGCGCGATGATCTGACCGTCCTTGAACACATAGGTCAGCGCGATATAGGGCCCCGGCGGGGCATTGCTCGGTAGCGTCAGGCGCGCCGAATAGGTGTTGTCGGACAGAAAGTTGACGCCGCTCTCGTTGACGCCGAACAGGCCCTGCTCAGTCATCAGCCGCACCAGTTGTCGTCCGAACACCGCCGTTTTCCACCAGCCCGCATTATTGGGCACCAGCGTGTGCGACTCCGGCAGGATGAATTGCGTGGTCAGCGTGGTGATATCGGTAATGTCCGCCAGCCGGTCGCTTGCCAGCACATGGAAGTAGCTGGGAAACTTGCGAAAGGTCACCTGGTCGGTGTTGAGCCAGATGCCGAAATTATGCGTCATCTGCCGCGCCGTCCGGTCGGCCGTCGGCCCCAGCACCACCACGATGACCTGGAATGGTCCATTGACGAATTTCTGCTCGGCTCCGGCGTCAGGCGCGATCGAGCCGAAAAAGGTCATCTTCTCGCCGTCGAAGCTCGAGGTGATTTCGATCTCGTCATTCGACATGGTCGACAGCAGCCGGTCGCCCAGTGCCGGCGTCGCCAGGCCGCCCAGCAGCGCCAGCGCGCCGAGCCAGCGCCGCCAGGTCACGACCCCGCTCCGGTGCCGCTGACCACCATGCTGAAGGCGTCAGCCGGCGCCAGCACCAACGTCAGCCCAAACCGGATCGCCACCGCCAGCACCAGCAGCGCCAGCAGCCCGCGCAACTGGTCGCCGCGCAATTGCTTGCCGGCCGAAGCGCCGAACTGCGCGCCCGCCACCCCGCCCACCATCAGGCTGAAGGCCAGCATGATATCGACGCTCTGGCTCTGCACGGCATGCAGGATCGTGGTCGCCGCCATCATCGCCACCACCTGCAGCAGCGAAGTGCCGATGACGACATTGCCCGGAACGCGCAGCAGGTAGACCAGCGCCGGCACCATGATAAAGCCGCCGCCAATGCCCAGCAGCGAGCCGACAAAACCGATGAACAGGCCGATGATCAGCACCGGCAGCACGCTGATATAGAGCTTGGATTTCTTGAACCGCACCCGCATCGGCAGGCCGTGGATCCAGTTATGCTGGTTAGGCAAGCGCTCGCGCACCACGATGCCGCTGCGGCGCTTGAGCAGGGCGCGGGTGGATTCGATCAGCATCAGCACGCCGATAAAGCCCAGCAGCACGAGGAATCCGACGGCAATCACCAGGTCGAGTTGCCCCGCATCGCGCAGCAGGTCGAACGTCGCAACGCCCCCAAAAGCCCCGATAATGCCCGATAGCACCAGATACATCGCCAGGTGCATGTCGATGCCGCCACGTCGATAATGGCTGAGCGCGCCCGAGGTCGAGGCCGCCACCACCTGGCCCGTGACCGAGGCCACGGCCACCGAAGTGGGCACGCCCGAAAAGATCAGCAGGGGGGTCAGCAGGAACCCGCCGCCAACGCCAAACAGGCCCGACAGAAAACCGACCGCCGCTCCGATCCCCACGAGAAAGAAGAGGTTTACGGACATCTCGGCAATCGGCAGATAAATCTGCAAGACCTATTCCGTTCAATGCGTTCGAGTGCGGCTTACGCCGCCATTGCGTCACCACGAAGACGAGGATAACGCCCACAGACTTAAATTGCTTTAAGGGCCTACGTCCGGTTCATACCGCTGTCAAATCATCATCGAAAGGCGCCACGCGACGGCGGGCGCACCGGCGCCGCCGCGTCAATTCAAACGGGTTGACTGCCCAGCACTGCGAGCAGCCGCGGATTGATCGCGCCGCTCTCGGTCATGCCCGTTCCCCGCTCGAATGCCTTGATGGCATCGGCGGTTTTCGGCCCGGCCAGCCCGTCCGGCGTCCCAATATCGTAACCCAGCTTGGCCAGCGCGGTCTGCACCCTGGACACCACTTCCTTGGTCTTGATCGTATCGCCGGGACTGAAGGTCGCCGACCAGGTGCCGATCGGCGCGAAATTGGCGGCCAGGTCGATCGGCTGCGACGTCCACGCGGCGATTTCGTCATTGAGGCGCTTGACCACGTCGGCGGTCAGCGAACGGGCCATGTCGTCGCGGGCCTTGCTGGCATCGGCATCGCCGGTGCGTGCCGCCAGCGAGAACCACTTGTAGGATTGCTCCATGTTCTGGTCCACGCCCAGGCCTCGGGCATAGAGCATGCCCAGGTTGAACTGGCTGTCGGTCATGCCCAGATTGGCGGCCCGCTCGAACCACTCGGCGGCGGTTTCGAACTGCTGGTCACCCAATTGCCCACTGGCATAGAGCGCGGCCAGATTGTGCATGGCCATGCGATTGCCGGCCTCGGCGCCGCGCTGATACCAGAGCTTGGCGATGTCGAGATCCTTGTC
This sequence comes from Devosia sp. UYZn731, assembly GCF_040546795.1. Taxonomy (NCBI): domain Bacteria; kingdom Pseudomonadati; phylum Pseudomonadota; class Alphaproteobacteria; order Hyphomicrobiales; family Devosiaceae; genus Devosia; species Devosia sp. UYZn731. The sequence continues at coordinate 57,237 of NZ_JBEPOL010000014.1, read as the reverse complement.
GACCCCGTTGCCCACTTCATAGAGGTTGCCCAGCCGGTATTCGGCCGGCACGAAGCCCTGTGCGGCGGCCCGTTCGTACCAGGTCGCGGCAGCCTTGTAGTCCTGGGCGAGGGCGCGGCCCTCGGTATAGATGGCGCCGATCTCGAACTGCGCCCGCGCATCGCCATTGGCGGCGGCCTGCCGCAGTTCGATCGGGCCGACCGCTTCGGGCGCCAGTTCGAACGTGACCGGCGCTGCCGGGGTGGCAGGAATGCTGGCGGTGGTTTCGGGGGCGGCTTGGTCCGGCGCCTCGATTGACGTGATCTGCCCGGCTTCGCCCTTGGCCATCAAGGCCGATGGCATCGGGGTGGTCTCGGGCGTTGCAAACGTCATCGCCACGCGCGAGCCGATCGAGCCGACCGCCAGGGAGTCGACCGGGCTGTCGCTGGATGTACCAGCGTCGCCCAAATCGCCGCTATCGGTGTCGCTCGCAGGCGCCGCGTTCAACGGCGCGGGCGCGGGCACTGCCGGTTCGGTTACGCTCTCGACCGCCTGAGGTGGCGTCGGGCTATTGGCAGGCGCCACGCGCTGCAACACCAGGTTCAGCGCCAGCATCGAGGTGGCAACCAGCACCGCCGCCAGCAGCAGGGGCCGCCGATGACGGGCCAGGAAGCTCTGCTGCTCGATCACGACGCCATCGGCGTCCAGCATCGGCTCGGGCGCGGGCTTGGCCTGCTTGGGGGCCTTCGCGGCTTTGGGCTCCTTGACCGGCTTTGGCCGCTTGACCTCGGCTGGGGCCAGTGTTGGCTCCACCGGGGCATCGCCATTGGGACGGGGCGGCATAACGCGCGACAGCGCCTTGCTGATCAGCGAATTGTTGTCGGTAGCGCTGGCCTGCGTATCCTGCTTGGCGCGCTGCGCCCGCCGGGCCGCGGCCACGAAAGTGCTGGTGCTGGTCTGGTTGAGCGGAGCCTCGGCCTGCACCTGCGCCAAAGCGCGTTCCGGCTCGGGCGCGAACGGATCGCGGCCGGCACTGGCAAAGCTCGACTGCGGCTGCGGCGGCCGCTCGACCGCGTTCGGATCGTATATGGGCTTGGCCGAAACCGCTGGTATCACGGCCTCTGCGGTTACCGCCGGATGAGCCTTGCGCGGCCCGTTCTTGGCTTCGAGCGCCGTGCGTACCGGACCGGCATCCTTGAATCCCGGATCGGTCAGCGGCGCGTCGTCGGCCGGATTGGCCGGCATGGCGTCACTGCGCGCCGGCACATCGGTGCTGCGACGATCGAGCGCGTGCAGCATGTCATCGAGCGTCGCATTGCTGGCAGCGGCCCGGGCCGGCCGGTCGGGCTCCGGAGGAATGGCCGCGGCTTCAAGCCGGGCAAACGGGCGCTCCTGGCGCTGCGTCAGCGCCGTTTCCAGCCGCGCCAGCCGTTCGGCGGTGTCTTTTCCGGCGGTATTCAGCAGCGCCGACATGCGCTTTTCGAACACGTCGACGGTAGCGTCGGTCATCACCGGGGCAGGAGCCGCGGCGTTGGATTTGGCCACGGCCAGCGAGGTGCGTTCGGCCACCATCGCCGCCAGGGCGTTGTAGTCAGGCTGGGCCGCGGGCTCGTCATGGGTCGAATACAGCTTGGCCAGCCCGTCCAGCTGTGCGCCGGTTTCGTCCATGCGCGACATCAGCAGCTTGAGCTGGCTTTCGATTTGCCCGGTTCCGGCATCGCTGCCCGGCGCCGCCAGCTTTTCCGATAGCGCATCAAGCTGGCTTTCGATCCGCGAGAACCGCGGCTCCATGCCGCTCATCACCGCATTGCGCAGTGCCAGGATGTCTTTCTTGAGCCCGGCCACGTCGCCATTGGCGGTCTCGAAGCCGCCGATACGATCGGCCAGCGCGTCGACCTTGCTCATCAGCGTGCCGGGCATGGCTTCGCGATCGCGCATCGCCTGGGTGAAGCCGGCCATTTCCGAGGTCAGCCGTTCGAAATCGCCCGAAGACAGCGCCAGGTTCTTTTCGATCGAGTCGATCCGGTCATAGACATTGCGAACGCTTTTTTCGATTGAAGTCATCGCCGGGGCCAGCGCTTCGTCCATGGCGGGCAGGGCGTCGGCCCGGTCCTCGCGCACGATTTCGCGTTCCATCTGGCTGGCCTGCAGTTCGGCAAGCTTGCCGACCGTGGCCGAAACGTCATCGAGCCGCTTGTTGATGGTGGACAGATCCACCTTGGGCGCATCGCCGATCATGCGGGCCAGCGCCGCGATCTGGGCCTCCAGCCGCTTGACCTGCCCGGTTTCACCTACGGCGCCCGCCAGCAATTCCACCACATGGGTCAATTGCTCGACCTGGTTGGCCACTTCACGCACGCTGCCATTGCTGGCGCGCTGCGACTTGAGGTCGCCTTCAAGCCTTTCGAGGCGCCCCGAAAGGCCCCCGACCAGTGCGTTCAGCTCGCGAAATTCGGGCATGTCCGTGGCCCGGCGTCCCAGCGCCGCGGCGGGTGCGGAAAACTGGCGGCTGCGGATTTCGGCGATTGCCGAGCGGAGCTGGTCGGTATCCGCATCGATCATATCTTCGGTTTCGTCGCGGTCGCTGAAGCGGTCTACCGCGCGCTTGACCGTGCGTAGCGCCTCGCGCCGCCGTGCTGACGGCTCGGGCGTACCGCCGACCTGGTCGCGCAGGCTCCGCACGCGCTGCGACAGCCCCTCAAGCGCGGGATCGACGCGCTCGGTCCGGGCATAGCGCCCCTCCACCTGATCGAGCAGGGCGACCAGTTCGCCACGCAACGCCTGCCAGTCACCCGTATTGAGGTCCTGGTCAGCGTCGGTATTGTCCGAGATGGGGAAGGCGCGGGCCATGATGAGTCCCATTCGTGTGAAACAGCATACCCGGCGACTTCGCCCGAAGGTATGAGGGCCACTCTTGGGAATTTATGGTAAAGAACCCGTTAAGTATCGCTGCAATATGCCCAAACGCGGGTGTTAACGGTGCAATTTGATCGACTTTTGCGCCGCCAAGCTGCCAAATATCGGGCATACTGCGTATGCCGACACGCCGCCGGGAGAAGCCTTCGCATGACGCGCCGCCGCATTATCATTGTTGACGATCACCCACTGTTCCGCGCCGCGCTGCGCCAGACCCTGGTGGGTGGCGACGCCAGTGTCACGGTCGAGGAGGCAGGCGATCTGGCCGGCCTGACCGCCGCGCTGGAGGCCGATCGCGATTGCGATCTGGTCCTGCTCGATCTCAACATGCCCGGCGTGCGCGGGTTTTCCGGCCTGCTGCTGCTACGCGCGCAATACCCCGATATTCCGGTGATGATCATTTCGGCGGTCGAGGACGGCACCGTGGTGCGCCGCGCCTTCGAGCTCGGCGCCGCCGGCTACCTGCACAAATCGGTCGGCCCCACCGAAATCCGCCGCTCCATCGAAACCGTGCTCTCGGGCGAGGTCTTCATCCCCGAGGGCATGACCCTGGCGGGCGAGGACAAGCACACTGCTCTGATGCGGCGCCTGTCCACCCTGACGCCCCAGCAGGTCCGCGTGCTGATGATGCTCAGCGACGGGCTGATGAACAAGCAGATCGCCTATGAGCTGACCATCTCGGAAGCGACCGTCAAGGCCCACGTGTCGGCCATCCTGCAAAAGCTCGACGTCGACAGCCGCACCCAGGCCGTCATCGCCGCCGCCCGCATCGAGGAAGGCCAGTTCGAAGCCCTGTTCTCGATTGGCGCCGAGAAGGCTTAGCTTCATCCGGCCGTGTCGTGGCTCCCATCCACTCTCGCAGCCTCCCCCACCCACCGTCCTTCCCGCGGGCTTGACCCTCGGGCCCCTCGCCACCCCACCGAATTCGGTGCGGCCGGACAGCGCCCCGCGGGTCAAGCCCGCGGGAAGACCGAGTGCGGTGGGGCATCGACTCCCAACGCTTGGCCTCTCGCCTGCGTCGCCTAGATCCATCGCCCCATCGTCCCCTCCCCCTTGAGGGGAGGGCCAGGTGGGGGGAACTCCCCGCGAGAGTGGAGCCAACTGAAACCAACTCCACTCCACTATGTCTGGCCTCGATCTGCTCCCCCACCGCCCTTCCCGCGGGCTTGACCCGCGGGCCTCTCGCCACGCCACCGAATTCGGTGCGACCGGACAGTGCCCCGCGGGTCAAGCCCGCGGGCAGGACCTTGGGTGGGGAATGTGGTGGTCTGGCGCGCTCATCCGAGGGAGACGACTGCTTGCTTCCCCTCCCCCTCCAGGGGGAGGCCGGGTGGGGGTCTCGTTGGCACCCCACCTATCAATCTTATCCCCACCCCCAATTCCCACGCTATCCTGCCCCCGATATCTCCACGTTAGCTGCGGGTTCGCGACGAACGGCCGTGGGGAGTTTGGTGGGAGGGGACGTGGTCGCGCGATCCCTGGGCCAGCGCGACGTTCGTCTCCTGAAACAATGGAGGCCACGTTCGGGCGGCCAGAAACCCCATCGCATGCGGCGAGGCGCTGTCTCGCTTATCTACCAAAACCATGAGGCACGTCTCGCCGCATGCCGCAGTCTTTACAAACCGCAAGCGCAAGCTCGGCGGCGTCTCCGCACGACTATCGACAGATACGACATGGCCGAATGCGGCACCCAAAATCGCAAGGCTCGAAGAGAAAGGCCCGTGGCGTGCAAGCAAACAACTTACCCTGTACCCTGTACCCCGTAGCCCGCAACTGCCTATGCCAGCTTCTTTCCCATCGGCACCCTTTGCCCCGCCAATCCGCTGATCGCCGCGCGCAATGCCGCCGGCTTGACCGGCTTGGTGACGACGGCAACGCCGCGATCTTCGGCAAGCGCCCGCACGGCCGCGCTGCGATCCGCAGTCACCAGGGCCGCCGGCAAATGGCCACCCACGTTGTGGCGCAGCCATTCGATGGCATCGAGCCCTGAGGTCTGGTCGAGGTGGTAATCCATCAGCACCAGATCGGGATACCAGCCCTCCAGCAGCCGCTCGCGATCGATCTGCTTCAGCGAAAGAGCCGTGCGCACATCGCAGCCCCAATGGGTCAAGAGGCCCTGCATTGCCTCCAGGATCGCCCGCTCGTTGTCGACGCAGAGGATCTTGAGGTTGAGCGTGCCGAAATTGGTCTCGCTGGCCACCGGCCCCACCTCCAGCGCCGGCCGCAAGGCCCGCGTCACCGGCAGGAACAGCGAAAACCGCGAGCCGACCCCTTCGGCGCTGTCCAGTTCCAGCGTCAGTCCAAGCGCCGTCACCAGCCGCTGCACGATCGACAATCCCAGCCCCAGGCCCTGCGCCATGCGCGCGCCCCGTTCCAGCCGGGAGAACTCGGCGAACAGCAGTTTATGCTGGTCCTTGTTGAAGCCGATGCCGGTGTCGATCACATCAAGCCGCATGCGATTGCCGCGCCGCCGCAGCCCCACCAGCACCTTGCCGCCGGGCGCCGTATATTTGATGGCGTTGGACACCAGGTTCTGCACGATGCGGCCGATCAGCGCCCGGTCCACCAGCACCGTCGCGTCGGACGCCACGATCTTGAGCGCGATCGAACGCTCGCGCGCCATTGGCCCGAACTCCACCTCGATCTTGCGCAGCAGGTCCTGCGCATTGACTGGCCCCGGCACTGGCTTGAGCGCGCCGCTATCGATGCGCGAAATATCCAGCAGTGCGCCCATGATATCCTCGACAGCCGTCAGCGAGGCCTCGATGGAATTGGCCAGTTCGGCCAGACTGGTCGATTTAGCCCGCTCGATCAGCGTCGAAGTATAGAGCCGCGCGGCGTTGAGGGGCTGCAGCAGGTCATGGCTGGCGGCGGCCAGAAAACGCGTCTTGTCGTGATTGGCCGCATCGGCCTTGGCGCGGGCCACTTCCAGCTCCGAATTGACCCGCGTCAGAGATGCCGTACGCTCCTCGACCCGCCCTTCCAGCGACAGGTTCATCCGTTCCAGTTCCCGCTCGGCCCGAACCCGGTCGGTCACGTCGGCAAAACTGACCACCAGACCCCCATCGGGCAGGCGGCTGGAATGAAACTCCAGTGTTTGCCCGGCGCCGCCAAGTCGCTGCGTCACCGTTGCCGCCACCGCCGTCAGCACGTTGACCCGTTCGATTGCCAGCCGTACCGGATCGCCCGAACCCAGATCGCCCCGCGTACCGAGAAACAGCGCGATGTCGAACAGCGGCGTTCCGGACTGCACCAGCATGTCCGGTAGCGTCAGCAGGTCACGATAGCGCGTGTTGGAGGTGACCAGCCGCAAGGCGGCGTCGAATATGGCAATACCCTGCGGAATATGGTCCATCGCCTGCCGCAGGCTAGGCTCGACGTCGGTGCTGGTAGGCGGCATGGCCATGGGCTGGGAGCTTTTCGTGTTTGGCCGATTATCTGCCCGCAGCCGGCCTGCCGCAAGGCCGCCACCCATTGCAATCGGTCGCATTCTACGAAAGTCTGGTCCTGTCGCCCGCAAGGACGGGCCAACGAGCGTGAGGGATAGCTATGTTCAAGGAATTCAGAGACTTCGCCATCAAGGGCAACATGATCGATCTCGCGATTGGCGTGATTATCGGCGCGGCCTTCGGCGCCATCGTGTCCTCCATTGTCGATGATCTGTTTATGCCGCTGATCGGGTTGATCCTGGGCGGCATCGATTTCTCGAACCTGTTCGTAGTGCTGAAAAATCCTGATAACGTGCCGGTCGTCTCGCTCGCCGCCGCCAAGGCAGCCGGCGTTGCCACGCTCAATGTCGGCCTGTTCCTCAACGCGGTCGTCAAGTTCACCATCATCGCCTTCGTGCTGTTCATGGTGGTCAAGGCCATCAATTCGCTCAAGCGCAAGGCCGCCGAGGAACCCACCGAATCGTCGCCGGCGCCAAGCCGCGAAGAAGTGCTGCTGACTGAAATCCGTGACGCTTTGCGGACACGCCCGATCGCCTGAAAGCAAGCATCATCGATGTTTTGCGCCTTAACGGAATAGGAATAAAATCCGTTGACTTGCCCTCTGTGGGTATATAAACCCACAGACATAGGTAGTTGCTCCTACGCAGTGTCCGTCTCGGACGGCACGAACACTTAATGCAAACTACCTTGGCGATTCACCGGAGCTGAACTGTTCATTGCGACAGAAGCGCTGTCGTAGTTTATCGGAGCTTTGCCCAATGCTGGGACGGGAGATGGATCGCGCAAGCGAAGCATGTCACTGGGCAGAGGACAGCATGAGCGACGAGATTTTTTATCATTCCTTCCTGAACCGCGACCGTCTGATCCATATTGTTGATACCGATCCCGCTACCTGCGAGGCCCTGAGCGTTTTATTCAGGCTCGAAGGCTTTCAAACTGTATTTTCGGTGGAGGCTGGCCATTTCATCGCCAGCCTGTCCCGCCGCCGGCCCGATGTCGTCGTGGTCAATCTGCAATTGGGCGAAGATAGTGGGCTGGCGCTGCTGCGCCGGGTCAAGGCCATGCGCACCGGAACGCCGGTGTTCATGCTCTCCGAGGCGCCGCAGATCGACGCAGCGGTCACGGCGATGAAGCTTGGCGCTGCCGATGTCATCACCAAGCCGATCGATACCGAGCATCTGCTCACCGTGGTGCGCGACGCGCTGCGGCGGGACGTGCATCTGGGCGCCATGCATGGCGGCGGCCGCGCCGTCGAGGTGCGCGGCTTCTCTCAACTCACCCCGCGTGAACGCGAAGTGCTGCAACTGATCACCAATGGCCAATCCAACAAGGAAGCCGGCCGCGAACTGGGTATTTCCCCGCGCACCATCGAGGTTCACCGTGCCCGCGTCATGGAAAAACTCGGCGCCCGCAACACCGCCGACCTGATGCGGATCGTGCTGACGTCGTAGCGTGAAACAATCGCTCCGGTGGAGCGATTTTAGCGAAGAAGGCACGAGACCTGTGGTCGAGTGCCTAGTTGAAGCGATCATCGGTCCAGCGCTTGCCGGAGTCCGGGGCACATGCTCCACTACAATCCGGGCGCTGGATGGGATGAGCCATGATCAAAGCCGTATTGTTCGACCTCGACGAAACCCTGCTGGTCCGCAAGGCCGCCATCCGGGCTTTCATCGAGGACCAGTATAAGCGCCATGTGGCGATTCTCGATTCTGTCGGGGCCGACCGCTACGTGACCCGCTTCCTTGCCGTCGAAGACGAGGGACGAAACCCCAAAGTGCTGGCCTATCCCCAAGTGGCCGCCGAGTTGGGCCTAACCCCTGCGGTCGCCGCTGATCTGCTGGCCGATTATCAGGCGATCTATCCCAGCTACGCCGTCCTCAGCGCCGGCGCCAGGGAAACGCTCGTCGCTCTACGCGCCAAGGGGCTCAAAATCGGCATCATCACCAATGGCAATGCTCTGGTGCAGAACAGCAAGATCGACGCCACCGGCCTGCGCCCGCTGCTCGATATCGTTCTGGTGTCCGAAGCCGAAGGCCTGCGCAAACCCGATCCCGCCATCTTCGAACTGGCGCTCCAGCGCCTCGGGATCACCGCAGCTGAAGCCATCTTCGTCGGCGATAACCCCGCAGCCGATGTCGACGGTGCCCGCAATGCCGGCCTGCTCGCCGTCTGGTATCACAGCACCACCGACTGGCCCGCCGACCTGGCGCCGCCAGCGCACACGATCACCAGTTTGTCCGAAGTCGTCGCTCTCTGTGGCGAGGTCGCCTAGCCACCCATCGTCGGCAGTGTCAAATCCCCCGACGTCAGCTTGCTCGCCGTCAGTGCCGCGTCGGCCTGTTCGCGCGGCAGCTCAAGGCTCGCCCAGACGCTGACCAGCGCATGGCGCAGTTCGAACACCATCTCATCGGTGTGCAGCGGCGTCGGCGTGATGCGCAGGCGCTCGGTGCCTTTGGGCACAGTGGGGTAGTTGATGGGCTGGATATAGATGTTGTGCTTGTCCAGCAGCATGTCGCTGGCGGCCTTGCATTGGCGCGCGTCGCCCACGATCAGCGGCACGATATGAGTTTCGGTGTGCATCACCGGCAGGCCGGCATCGGCCAGGATGGCCTTTGTGAGCCGCGCCTGGCGCTGGTGCTGCGCCCGCTCGACGCCCGAGGCCTTGAGATGCTCGATCGAGGCGCGCGCCGAAGCGCACAACGCGGGGGGCAGGGCGGTGGTGAAGATGAATTCGGGCGCATAGGAGCGCACCGCATCCACGATTGCCTTGTTGGCGGCGATATAACCGCCCATCACGCCAAAGCCCTTGGCGAGCGTGCCCTCGATGATGTCGATCCGCTCCATTAGCCCGTCGCGCTCGGCAATGCCGCCGCCGCGCGGACCGTAAAGGCCAACGGCGTGGACTTCGTCGATATAAGTCAGCGCGCCGAACTCTTCCGCCAGATCGCAGATTTCCTTGATCGGGGCGATATCGCCATCCATCGAATAGACCGATTCAAAGCAGATCAGCTTGGGCCGCTTGCGGTCGGCCGCTGCCAGCAATTCGCGCAGATGCGCCACGTCGTTGTGGCGGAAAATCGTCTTTTGCATGCCCGATTGGCGCACGCCCTGGATCATCGAGGCGTGGTTGAGCTGGTCCGAATAGATGATGCAATCGGGCAGCAGCCGCGCGATCGTGGCGATGGCGGCTTCGTTGGACACGAAGCCCGAGGTGAACACCAGGGCAGCTTCCTTGCGGTGCAGGTCGGCGAGCGAACGCTCCAGCTCGACCAGCGGGCGATTGGTGCCCGAAATATTGCGCGTGCCGCCAGCGCCGACGCCGAGGCGGCCCGCAGTCTCCTGCATGGCCGTGATCACCTTTTCGTGCTGCCCCATGCCCAGATAGTCGTTGGAGCACCAGATGGTGATTTCGCGGGCATTATCCGACTCGTCGCGATAAACCGCTCGGGGGAAGCGCCCGGCAATGCGCTCCAGGTCGGCAAACACGCGATAGCGCTTTTCCTGCCGCAGCGTGTCCACTGCATCTTCGAAAATGCCGCGATAATCCATCAGCTTAGTCCTCAACACTCGGCCGCGGCCCGATCGGATAAACCGTCTGGGTCTTGCAACACCGGCGAGCCTAATTTTGTCGGCCCGGCATTGACATAGGTCAATTCGCCGCGCGTCGCATACGCCGCAGTTTGGAGACGTTATAAAGTGCCGCGCGCATGCTGCCAAGAACTGGCGAAGCCCCGCACGCGGATTAGTGACGAACGGGCGCCATTCACTTTGCGTTTCGCCGGGCAGACCTAGAACGCGATTGACTGCGCAATATGTGGACGGTTGCCGTTTCTCATTGGGTGCCGCTATAACTTCAACAGCAACAAGGCTGATGGGGGAAGCAATTGGAGCGTCTAGGGGGGATGAATACGGCAGTTGAACAAGACGAGGCGCTGCTTCGGGCCGCCAGCGCGGTGCGAAAGAACCCCCAGGCGCTGTTCACCAATTTCCAATGGTTTCTCGTCAACTCCAAGAACACTGTCTATTTTACCGCCTTCTCCAGGACTGCGATCGACAAGGCCATCCTGCTGAACTTCGTCGCCGAAATGGTGTCGCTGGCGCCCCAGCTCACCCATGGCTTCGTCGGCGCCCTGCCGGGCCAGCCCTTTCCCCAGCATATGCTCGACGCCATCACCACGGTGAGCGAGGTCGATGACTTCGAGGGTTATCCCGACAAATGGCTCGGCAAAGGGCTCGATATCTTCGAACATGGCGACCTGCCGCTGTTCCGGGTCTATGCCATCACCCGTCGCGGCGGCCCCGATGAAAATGGCCATGCCTCGATGGTGCTGGTGCGCTCCAGCCATGCGCTGCTCGAAGGCAATGACTCGTCCCTGCTCAGCCGGTCGCAGTCGATTGCTCGTGGCGTCACCGTGCCCAAGGCCAAACTGCCCTTTAGGCGCCGCTTCGGCCTTGCCATCGGCTCGGTCATCGGCGCGCTGGTCCAGCTCTACCTGTCCAATTCCAAACCGCTGACGCCCAAGGAGCTCGGCTTCCGCTCGCTGGCCATCGAACGCAGCCGCCTGCGCGACCTGGCCAACCGCATCGGCGTGCGGCAGCGTTCGCTGATGTTCGGCCTCATCACCCAAGCGCTCAACGTCGCCGAAAAGGGCCCCGAAGCGGCGGTCATCACCGCGGCCTATACCATGCTGGATCACTCGACCCGCACCGAGGCCGACGACGACATGTTCCGCGTCCGCGCGCTCGACGCCAAGTTCAAGGTGCAGCCCAATTTCCTCGACTACGTGCGCTCCATCGACCAGACGCTGACCGAGATCGAGCAGAAGGACACCACCACCTTCCAGTTCATCCTAATGGGCATGTTTGCCCTGCACCGCAAGATTTCCAGGCTCCTGCCCTTCCTCTACGGCGACAAGTTCTTCCACTATAACGGCGCCATGGACGTGGTGCTGACGCTGGTGCCCCCGCATCGCATGTATGGCAACATGACGCGCAACCTGATGGAGCCGGTCTATGTCGGCTCCTTCCATCCCAGCGCCAACCTCTGCACCTTCGTGCCCGGCCGAAAATACGTCACCTTCAATTTCGCCGTGGAGACGCGCTATCTCAATCGCGTCAACGACATCATGACCCTGCTGGAAACCACCGAGAGGCTGGATATCCCAACGCCCTCCAAGGCCATGGCCAACGAACTCTGAAAGCCGGCCTTGCACGTAGCTCTGGCGACAGGCGCCCTTGCGGCTATCTCGCCCTCAAGCTAAATCCGCTGCAGTCCACTGGCGAGAACATCATGTCCGACTATGCAGCCTATCCCAGCCTCAAGGGTATTCCCGTCGTTATCTCCGGCGGTGCCTCGGGCATCGGTGAAAGCCTTGTGCGCAACTTCGCCGCGCAGGGCGCCAGGGTGGGCTTTGTCGATATCGCCGCCGAGGCCGGCAACAGGCTCGCGGACGAGCTGACCGCGGCGGGCCAGACCGCAAAATTCACCCAATGCGACGTCACCGACCTTGCCGTCTATCAGGCCGCTATCGCCGGCTTCGCCGCCGCCCATGGCGATGCGTTGGTGCTGGTCAACAATGCCGCCCACGACCAGCGTCACGAATGGGACGAGGTCACGCCGGACTATTGGGACGACCGCATGGCGGTTAATCTCAAGCACCATTTCTTCGCCATCCAGGCGGTGGCTCCAGCCATGATCAAGGCCGGGCGCGGCTCGATTATCAATACCGGCTCGATCAGCTGGATGGTGATGACGCCGCGCATTCCGATCTACGAAACCGCCAAGGCCGCCACCCATGGCCTCACCCGTTCCATGGCGCGCGCTTTGGGCAAGTCCGGCATCCGCGTCAATACACTGGTGCCTGGCTGGGTGATGACCGAGCGGCAATTGACGCATTGGCTCGATGCCGAGGGCGAGGCCGCGCTCGACCGCGACCAGGCCCTGGCCGGCCGCGTCTATCCCGACGATATCGCGCGCATGGCCCTGTTCCTGGCGTCACAGGATAGCGCCATGATTTCAGCGCAGCAGTTCGTCGTCGATGGCGGCTGGGCCAACGCCTGACGGTATGCGCCATCAGGGGCTTTCCCTGATCATCATGCTGCCGTATTGACCAAGCACGAGACCAATCACTTGCCAGGGGACATTGTCATGAAGACCAATATCATCGTTGCGGCTCTTGCCGCGCTGGCGCTCAGCGCCTGCAGCACCACCAATCCCTATACCGGGCAGTCGCAGCTCTCCAATACGGCAGGCGGCGCATTGATCGGCACTGGCGGCGGCGCTGTCGCAGGCGCGCTGATCGGCGCGGCCGTGGGCGGCGATGCGCGCGTTGGCGCCCTGATCGGCGCCGGCGTCGGCGGCCTCACCGGCGTGGCGATCGGCAGTTACATGGACCAGCAGGAAGCCGAACTGCGCGCCCAGTTGCAGGGCACCGGCGTCTCGGTGACGCGCGTGGGTCAGCAGATCATCCTCAACATGCCCTCGAACATCACTTTCGCCACCGATCAGTCGAACGTGCAGCCGCAGTTCAACCAGACGCTGGTCTCGGTGGCTCTGGTGCTCAAGAAGTTCGACAAGACGCTGATCGACGTTTCGGGCCATACCGACTCGCAGGGCGACGACGCCTACAATCAGCAGCTCTCGTACAAGCGCGCTATTTCCGTGGCGACCATTCTGGCCAATCAGGGCATCGTGCAGCAGCGCTTCTCGATTACCGGCCACGGCGAGCAGAACCCGATCGCCTCCAACAGCACCGAATCCGGCCGCGCCCAGAACCGTCGCGTCGAAATCCAGCTATCGCCCATCCAGGGCTGATCGAGCCTTCACCGAAATGCGAAAAGCGCGGCCATCGAGCCGCGCTTTTTGTTTATGGTGCCACTGGCGCGACGGGTTCCACAACCGGCGCCGAAGTCGGCGTGCCCGGCTGCACTTCACTACCGGGCGCGCCGTTGAACACTTGTAGCGCCAATACGATAGCGATGACGATGGCCAAGGCCACCAGGCCATAAAGCCACCAATTGGTCGGGCTGGTCGCCGCGACGACAGCATCGTGTTCGCCGGCTACCTTCAATTCGGACCCATCGGGCACGTCGACCGTGCTGCCATTTTCATCCACCAGCACGTCGACATTGGCGACGGTGGGCTGGCGCGGGAACTTCGAGACCGTGGCCATCAGAAATCTCCCCGCACGACTGTATCGGCGCCACGCCGTCCTGCACGCCCTGGCGCACTTCGGCGATGGCAGCATCGATCTCATCGGCGTCGACTGCCATCGACTTGCCCTCGTGATGGGCGCCGGTCACATCGGACTTGAGCTGGTTCAGCAGCTCGATCTTTTCCTTGGCCGTAAACAGGGTGTGGTGGGCGATTTCCATGGGGGTGATGTTGTCATCGCCCCCCATGCGCTCTTCGAGACTGTCGAATGCCATTTCCGCCTCCATAACATACAAAGGGAGCGGACCGCTCCCGTTACCCTGTCAATGCGAGGCGAAGGCCTTGGGTTCCCTAGACGACCAGGATCGGCGTCCCAACCGGCACGCGCTGGTAAAGGTCGATGACGTCCTGGTTGATCAGGCGAACGCAGCCACTGGAGACCGCTTCGCCAATGGTTGCGGGGTCCGAAGTGCCGTGCAGGCGGTAGATAGTGTCGCGACCATCCTGGTAGATATACATGGCGCGAGCGCCCAGCGGATTGCCGAGCCCGCCCGGCATGCCATTGGCCCATGGCGCAGCATTGGGGTCGCGCAGCACCATTTCGCGCGGCGGTGTCCAGGTCGGCCACATCGCCTTGCGGGCGATTTCCGCGCGTCCGGACCAGGCAAAACCCTCGCGGCCGATGCCGACGCCATAACGCAGCGCCTGGCCGCCCTCCTGCACCAGATAGAGGTAGCGTTCCGCGGTACTGACCACGATGGTCCCCGGACGCTCCCCGGTGGGGTCCGGAACGTATTGCCGGAAATGGGTTGGCTTGAGATAGCGCAGGTCGACCGCCGGAACGGGGAACTTCTCATTCGGCAGCGCCGCATACATCTGCACATAAGCCGGATCGAAAGTCGGCTCCGGCGGCAGGCGCTCGTCGGTGGTGGCACAGCCGGCCAGGGCGAGGGCGCTGAGGGCAGCGCTCCCAGCCAGGAAACCACGACGGGAGACGGTGGGGAAGGGTAGGGCGGAAGTTGTCATGAAGGGCACTGACCGGACGATCGACAAGGAGGGGGCTAGGCAGGCCACACGGCCCGCCCAAGCGATATGCTGTCATAACGCAATCGTCCTTAATGGGACGCCAATGCGTCGATCACTTTCGGTTCATCCGCTTTTTCGGAACTCGATTCCAGCCCTCGCGTTGTCCCTGCACACCAACCAGAGGAGATTTTCCATGGCTTACGATGACAACCGCAACGCCAGCCCCAATATCAAGGAAACTCATGACCTGATCGCCTCGGACAAGGTCGAAGGCACCAAGGTCTACGATCCCAATGGTGAGCATATCGGCTCGATCGAGCGCATTCTGGTCGAAAAGCGCAGCGGCAAGGTATCCTATGCCGTGCTGAGTTTCGGCGGCTTCCTCGGCATGGGCCACGATCACTACCCGCTGCCTTGGTCGAAGCTCAACTATGACGAGGAACTGGGCGGCTATCGCGTCGATGTCTCCAAGCAGCAGCTCGAAGGCGCGCCCAAATATGATCGCGAAGACGATGACTACTGGACGGAAGAAAACGGTCGCCGCGTCTACGACTACTATGGTGTAGCGCCCTATTGGATCTAGCCACCCCGCACGATGATCTGAGCGTTTGGCCCGTTCTATCCACAAGGATAGGGCGGGCCTTTTTGCACTACAGAAACACTCGCGCCTTACCTGTTTTGTACATTTCTTACATTTATTGCCGAGCAAACGGATCGAATACGCTCCCACCGGCTTGAGTCTATCATGATTGCGCGTTTTTCGGACGCGGCCCTAGGGTCAGTGAGCCAGTTTAGGTGGTGACTTTGCCTTACAGTGGACCCTTACCGGCTATCCTCGTTGTCGAGGATGAGTTCCTGATCCTGTCGGCAACCGCTGACGATCTGCGCAACGTCGGCTTCACCGTGCTCGAAGCCGGCAATGCCGACGACGCCCTAGCGCTGCTCGAAGCCCACGCCGAAATCCGTATCCTGTTTACCGATGTGGATATGCCGGGCTCGATGGACGGCCTCAAGCTGTCCGCGGCGGTACGCGACCGCTGGCCGCCAACCCTGATCATCGTTACCTCCGGCAAGGCCCTGATCGGCCGCGCCAATCTGCCCGTCGGCGGCCGCTTCTTTCCCAAACCCTACAACACCGGCAAAGTCGCCTCCGCCATGCAGGAAATGCTCGCCTGACGGTAACCGATATCAGTCGATGATCGTGCCACTGCCATCCAGATATTCGATATAGTTGGTGCAGGCAAAGACGCTCACCGCCTCATGATCGGCCTTCACCAGCCGGCGCGCCGCGTCCTTGGACAGCGTGATGGTCTGGGTCCCGCTACCGGTACTCCAGCCGAATTGGTCAGATCGATCGCCGCATCGGCCAGCACGTCATCGGGGGCGATCTGGAAATACACATGGCCCTGTAGCAGCGTCACGGGCTTTTCCGCATCAAGCCGATAGTTCAAATCGACCTGCACTTTGCCGCTGTTCGAAATTGCCCAGGTATCGAACTTCAAGACGTGCTCCGAACCCTGCCCACTGCAGTCACGGGCTTCCGCCACGCCCATCGAGGCCAACATCGCTACCAGACCCAGAATCACGACACGCATTGCGACCTCCATTTTGCCTTCCATGCGCCACGGCAACTGAACGCAAGCTGAGGACGAACGTCACGACGGCTGGAGGCAGCATAGGGCGAGCCACTATGCTCCGAGCGTTTGCGCGACGGTGATGAGCCGGTTCACCACGATGGTGCTGATCCGTTCGCCCTTTGCCGCAGAGGCGAAGGACGGGTTGCCGACGACGCCGCTGCCGCCGGAGATTTCGCGCATGCTGCGATACATGCTGCCCTGCGCGCCGCGCAGCATGTCGCCCTCGGCCCACGGATAGGTATGGACGTAGCTGAGTTCCTGCGGGATCGGGTGCTGCACCAGATGCGGCGCGATGTGCTGGATTAGCGAAGTCTCGAACTCGCAGGCATGGCCGATGCCGAACGGGCCGGATTCATTCACCGCAACGAGATCGGCATGCGCCAGCGTCCACCACGTGACCAGCCCGATGGTGACGCCGGGATTGTCCGCGCCGAACTGCTCGACGATGACCTGGCCGATGGCCTGGTTGCCACCATGGCTGTTGATGATGACGATGCGCCTGAAGCCGGCATCGACCACCGATTGCAGCAGCTCGGTGACGTAAGCAAGAAATGTAGCATGCTTGACGCTGAGCGTGCCGGGAAAGTCCAGATGGTGGCGCGAGCAGCACACCTTGACCTGCGGCAGCACCAGCACTGTATCGGTCAGCGCGTCATCCAGGCGATCGATAAAGTGGGCGCCGATCAGCGCATCGGTGGCGACGGGCAGATGCGGGCCATGCTGCTCGATGGCGGCGATGTTGAGGAACACCGGGATATTGCGGTCGATCGCGTCGATCTGGCGCGTCGTCAGATATTCCCATTTCATGGCTTGGCCGCCCACATTTCGATTTCCACGAGAAAGTCGCCCAATAGGCCCGTCTGCACGGTGGTGCGCACCGGCAGCGGCTTGGGCATGATGTCCAGATAGACGGCATTGAATTGCGGCCAGTGATCGAGGTCGGTGACGTAGCAATTGACCTTGAACACATCGGCAAGGGTGCAGCCGGCGGCTGCCAGTTGCGCCGCGCAATTGAGCAAGGTCGCTCGGGCCTGGCTGGCGAAATCGGCCGCCAGCGTGGCGCCGTCCGGGCCGACCGCGGCTTGGCCCGAAATCACGACCAGCCGGCTGGCCGCGACCTCGAGAACAGGGGAATAGGGGCCGGCGGTGACGTGCTGGCTGCTGGCTGGCACGCGGATAGCCGGCTGGGTGGGACGATCCGCCGTGCCCATCGGATTGGGCAGATAGCCGAGGAAACCTGCAATCTTCCAGATGTCGCCGAGCTTGCGGCAAAGATAGACGGTCTGCCAGTTCAGGCGATCCACGCCGCCATCGGCACGGGCGATGCTGCCATCGAATTTCTTGTGCGCCACGGCGAAGTCGGCCTGGATATCGATGTCGCGCAGGATGGTGGCGCGATACGTCGCCATGCGGTGGTCTTCCGCATACTCGACGCCGATCGACTGGCGCGCGAAGTCGATCCAGTTGCGCGCATAGGCCTCGAGCGAAGGATAGAGCGGCCGCCAGCTATCGGGATTGGACGACCGCAGCCCATCGATACCGAAAAACCCATCGGCCACGAAATCGCGGGCATGGGCGTCCCAATCGGCGCTCAGATAGGCCTCGATATCGCGCCGCACCAGCATCTCCCAAATGGCGGTCGGCATCGGCGGGCGGAAACGGATTCACGTCGTATTGCATGGCTGCCTCCTAGAGCGTGAAGACGCGTTCGCCGGTCTTGAAGCGATCGATCGCTTCGCGCGACGGGGTGACACCCAGCCCCGGCCCCTGTGGCAGCCTCACGAACGGCGGCTCGAACACCAGCGGCGTTTCCAGCAGGTCATGCGAGCGGATCATCCGGCCAAAGATATCGGACGGCCAGGTGCAGGAGCGGGCCGCCGCCGCCTGGTGCACATACATGGCCTCCAAAATCCCCAGATCGACCTCCGAGCCGTGCAAGCATGGCAGGTTCGCCGTATGGGCGATGGCATCGAGATCGCGGAACTTGGCGAGCCCACAGTTGAAATTGAAGCCGTCGACCGCGCCATGGGCGATGGCGTTGATGGCGTCGTAGGGCCGCTGGCCCTGATAGACATAGGGCAGGGACAGGTGCAGCACGACCGGGGTGGCGGTGAAATTGCGCAGCCTAGCATAATCCTGCAGCATCCAGCGCGGGATCGGGTCTTCGATCAGCATCAGGTTGCCGATGGCATCGAGCGCGCGCAGGCGACGGCGGGCCTCGCCGGCATTTTCCCAGCGCTGGTTCGGGTCGATGATCACCCACATGCCGGGCGCATTGGCCTTGATTTCCTCGCACCAGCCGACGACGTCGTCATCGAGCCCGGCCTTGAGCTTGATGCAGTCATAGCCCTGCGCCTGGAATTGTCTGGCGACATCGCCCATTTCGCCCGGCACGCGATAGCTCGACCACGATCCGACCTTGACGGCATCGCGCACCGCGCCCCCGAGCAACTTGTGCAGCGGAATATCGAGGCTCTTGGCCTCGGCATCCCAGATGGCGCATTCAAAACCGTCATATTCGCGCGACAGCGGGATCGGCAGATCCTGCAGGCTCAACTCATCCAGCGTGCGCCCCAGCAGGTTTGGCACCACGCCTTCGATGGTGGTCCAGTTATGGTCGCGGTAAAATTCGCCCCACCCAATGGTGCCGTCGGACAGCTTGAGCTGCAAGATCAGCTTGGGCAATTCATCGAACTGGATCGACCAGCCCGCCTTGCCGCCTACCGGCAGCATGTGCAGCGGCTTGTCGTGGCCGAGGCTGTTGATGGCGCCCGGATTGGCGGGCACCACGACTTCCTCGAAACGGAACTCGACGATGGTCTTGGGCGATGGGCGCATCTGACGAACCTCGGACTGGCACTTCGTGAAAGGACCGGCGCGAAAACTTTACAATCGCAAAATTACGGCATTCCAGATTTGGCGTAGTTAAACTACACTCCGGCGACCAACACGGAGATGATCATGGCTGACCGCGTCGTAATCACAGGCGCCGCCGGCGATATCGGCCGGGCGCTGACCGAACTGTTCCTGGCGCGCGGCCAAGCCGTGATCGGCTGGGACTTCGATGCGCGGCGACTGGCGGAGAACGACGCGCGGTTCACCGAGCGATATCGCTCGATACCGGTTGATGTCACCGACCCGGCCTCGGTCGATCGCGCTTTTGCGCAGACTGTGGCGGGCGGCGAGAGCGTGCAGGTGCTGATCAACTGCGTTGGCGCCGTTACCCAGCCGCGACTGGCCGAAACCGGCGAAGCCGATTGGGGCCGCGATATCGAGGTCAACCTGTCGGGCGCTTTCCGCTGCCTTCAGGCGGTGCGTCCGGCCATGATCGCTGCTGGCGGCGGCACCATCATCAACATCACCTCGGTCAACGGCGTCGCCATGTATGGCTATCCCGGCTATAGCGCCGCCAAGGCCGGATTGATCCAGCTCACCAAATTCGCCGCCACCGAACTTGGCCCCTTCGGCATTCGCGTCAACGCCATCATGCCGGGTACCGTGCGCACCAAGGCCTGGGACGAGCGGCTTGCCGCCGACCCGGCAATCCTCGATAATGTGAAGAAATACTATTCGCTGCGCGACGTTTGTGCCCCGGCAGATATCGCGGAACTGGCCTGGTTCCTGGCCTGTGGCCCGTCGCGGATGATCAACGGCGCCATCATTCCCATCGATGGCGGCCTGACCGCAGGCATTGGCCTCGTGGCAGGCGAGTTTTGCGGGGTGGAGTTCTAATCATCGCCAAACGCACCAAGACCCCCGAGCCGGTTTCGCCCGCCATACCCGCCCGCGAGCGCCGGCCGGACCTGCTCGACCGGCTGCAATTGGCCACCCAGACCCTGCACAGCGCGGAACTGCAGGTGGCGCAGGCCATCCTCGGCGATCCCGAATGGGTCAGTCGCTCTTCGATCAAGGTGCTGGCCGAGAAGGCCGGTGTCAGCGAGCCCACCGTGATCCGGCTGGCGCGCAAGCTGGGCTGTTCGGGCTATTCCGAATTCAAGCTGCAACTGGCCGAGGACCTGATCGTGACGCGCATGTTCCTGTCCCCCGAAGCGGTGGTGCAGAATTCGCAGCCTTCTTCAATTGCGGAACACATGTTCGAGGCGGCCACCCGCACCATGAGCGAAGCCATGGCCATGCTCGATGGCAACGCCCTCGAACGCGCCGCGCGTGCCGTGGCCAAGGCGCGCCGCGTGCTCTGCTATGGGGTGGGCGGCGCTTCCGCCATCCTCGCCCAGGAGGCGGAGAACCGCCTGTTCCGGCTCGGCCTCGCCGCGCAGGCCAGCGCCGATTATTACAAGCAGCGCATGGCCGTCTCCATCATGCAGGCCGACGATGTGCTCTTGTGTTTTTCCGCCACCGGTAAGCCCGAGGCGCTGATCGAAAGCGCCCAGATCGCCAAGGGTCGCGGCGCGCTCGTCATCGCGGTAACGCCTTCGGGCAGCGGTCTTTCCAACGTTGCCGATATCACCCTGGCCGTGAATATCTTCAACGACGAGATGTATTTCAACCTGCCCAGCCCCACCCGCTACGCCCAGCTCTATCTGCTTGATTGCATGGCTGCGGCGGTCGCGGTGGAACTGGGGCCGCAGTCGTTCCAGAACCTGAAATCCATCCGCCAGACGCTCAGCAGCATGCACGGCACCATGAAGTACCAGCCCATCGGGGACTGAACCCTCAGGGGGGGGGTGATTGCAAAACTACGCATATCCGCTTTTTATGCGTTGCAAAACTACGGATGCGTGGTTAGGCTTTCCCCATCGGCGCGGTCTGGCGCCTCAGGGGGACTTGCATGCGTAAGACGGTTTTTGCCTTCGGTCTGGGAACGGCGCTGAGCGCGCTGTCTTTTGGTGCGCTGGCTCAGGATCAGGTCAAGCTGGTCTATTGGTCGCTGTGGAACGAGCCCGAGCCGGGCGCCAACGTGGTCAAGTCGCTGATCGCCGATTACCAGGCTGCTCATCCCGGCGTCACCATCGAGGCGGTGTGGAATGGCCGCCAGAACCAGACCACAGTGCGAAATGCGCTGGCCAGCGGCACCCCCATCGACATCATGGATGCCGACATGGACGGCCTTAAGGGTGGTCTGGCCGGTGCCGGCGAGCTGCTGCCCTGGACCGACGACTTGGCCGGCGCTTCACCCGACGGCACGGGCACCTTTGCCGACCTGTTCTATCCCACCCTGATCGACATGAGCGCCAATGACAGCGTCTCCTACCAGATCCCCTACATGCTCTACGCCTACAATATCCTCTACAACGCCAAGCTGTTCCGCGATGCGGGTGTGACGAGCGCGCCGGAAGACTGGGACGATTTCGTCGCGGCGCTGGAAAAGGTCAAGGCCACCGGCGTCAATGCTATCGCCATCGAAAGCGATATCGCTTTCTACAACGTCAAATGGTTCAACTACCTGCTCGAACGCATCGCCGGTCCCGACTTCCTGCTTAAGGCCGTCGAGGACAAGACCGGGGAGACCTGGCGCGATCCCGCCGTCCGCAAGGCGCTCGACATGGAACTCGACCTGTGGACCCGCGGCCTGGTGCCTGAGGAAAGCCGCGGCTACCAATGGCCCGCCGCCCAGCAGACGGTTGCCTTTGGCGAAACCGCGGCTGAACTGGTCGGCTCCTGGCTGCCCGTCGAGCTTGCCGATACGGTCGACGAGGGCTTTGAGTGGGGCGCCATGCGCTTCCCGGCCGTCAAGGGCGGGCTGGGCGACATCAATCATGTCGAGGTCAATGCCTTCAGCTTCGGCGTGCTCAAGGGCACCAAGCACGAGGCCGAAGCCCGCGACTTCATCAAGTTCGTGGTCTCTGCACCATCCCAGCAGCGCTTTGCCGACGAGGCCAAGATCGGCGTCGCCAACAAGAGCGTCGCCTGGGCTCCCGAAGTGGCCACTGCCCGCCAGTCGCTCGACGAGGCCAGCTTGATCCTGCCGGAAAACCACGGCATCAAGGCGCTCTACCCGGACTATTCCACCAATGTCTACGAGGCGCTGCACAACCAGGCATTTCTCGGCCTGATCACGCCCGAGGACTACATCGAGCAGATGGTGTCCCGCACCAAGGAATTCTGGGCCAACCGCTAAAGCCAACGGCGCGTCGCTGCGGCGGCGCGCCCCTTATCCATCATCGAGCCTGCGGGGACCGTCGTGATACGCAAACGGCTGATTGTGCTGTTTCTCGCCCCGGCGAGCCTGATCTACGGCGGGCTGTTCCTGCTGCCGACCCTGTCGACCTTTTACTTCTCGCTGTTCAACTGGTCTGGCTTCGGCCAGGACATGACCTATGTCGGCCTCAACAATTATGTGCGGCTGTTCAACGATACGGTGTTCTGGCTCAGCCTGCGCAATACGTTGGCTATCCTGTTCGTCGGCGGCTTCTTCGTCTTCGGGCTGGCCTTCCTCTATACCGTGCTGATCACCTCGGGCATCTGGGGCAAGAAGTTCTTCCGCCTGGTATTTTTCCTGCCCAATGTGGTGTCGGTGGTCGCGCTGGCCGGCATGTGGGCCTATATCTATAATCCCCGCTCCGGCCTCATCAACACGACGCTGTCGACCATCGGGCTCGACAGCATGGCCAAGACGCTGTGGACTTCGCCCAACAATATCTTCTGGGCCATGCTGGCGGCCCTGGTCTGGGTGTTCACCGGCTTCTTCCTGATCCTGCTGATGGCCGGCGTCGATAAAATCCCCACCGATACCTATGAGGCGGCCGATCTTGAAGGCGCGTCGCTGTGGCAGAAGTTCTGGTTCATCACCGTGCCCATGCTGTGGGACGTGATGACGATTTCCTTTGTCATCTGGATGATCAACGCCATCAAGATGTTCGAATTTCCCTATGCCTTCGGCTTCCTGCAGGTGCCCCAGCAGCTCTACACCCTGGGCATCTATCTCTACATCATGGGCTTCGGGCAGCGCGACCCGATCTACCAGCTCGGCTACGCCACCGCGATCGGCGTGGTCATGCTGGTGCTGACCTTCGTGCTCATCGTCGTCATGCGCCGCCTGCTGCGCCGCGAACAGCTGGAGTTCTAGGCATGACCGACACCGCCACTGTCGCGGCCCGCCGCCAACCCCGATTGCCCGGCTGGGTGCGTCGCCTGCCCGCCTATATCCTGGTCTGGGCCTGGACGGCCTTCACGCTGGCCGCCATTTTGTACGTCGTGATGAGCGCGCTCAAGACCAAGCGCGAGGTGCTGCGCTCGGGCTGGAACCTGCCGCAGGAATGGGTCTGGAGCAATTTCGCCACCGCCTGGACCGTGGGCCGGCTGGGCGAATATTTCATCAATTCGCTGCTGGTTGTCGGCGTCTCGGTCTTCGCCATCCTCCTGGTCTCGACCCCCGCCGCCTACGTGCTGGCCCGCGCCCGCTTTCGGGGTCGCGAGACGCTGACCAACCTCTTCGTCATCGGCATGGGTATTCCCATCCCCATGCTGTTCATCCCCATTTTCGGCATCCTGTCCTATCTGCGCCTCAGCGATAGCCTGACCGGGTTGAGCCTCGTCTTCATCGCCATCTCCATCCCGGTGACGATCTATCTGCTGACCGGCTTCTTCGCCTCGCTGCCCTCCGAGTTGGAGGCGGCGGCGGTGCTCGAAGGCTGCAATGACTTCCAGGTGTTCTGGCATGTCATGCTGCCGCTCGCCATGCCGGGCGTGCTGACGGCGCTGATCCTCAACCTGATCTGGCTGTGGAACGAATATCAGCTCTCGCTCGTGATCCTGAACAGTCCGCAAAACCGGACGCTGCCGCTCGGGCTCTATTCGCTGCAAAATGCCATGCAATATACGGGCGACTGGCCGGGCATGTTTGCCGGGGTCACCATCGTCATCATCCCGACCATAATCGCCTATGCGCTCCTCTCCGAAAAGATGATCGCCGGCATGACCATGGGTGCCGTCAAATGAGTGAAGCAAGCAAAGCCTTCGAGGCGCGTGGCGTCAGCAAGCTCTATGGCGAAACCGCCGTGCTCAAGGATATCGATCTCAGCATCGAGCGCGGCGAATTCGTCGTGCTGCTTGGGCCATCGGGCTGCGGAAAATCGACCCTGATGCGTTGCATTGCCGGGCTCGAAAAGACCAATGCCGGCCAAATGCTGATCGATGGGCGCGACGTCACCACCGTGGCGCCGGCCGAGCGCGACGTGGCCATGGTGTTCCAATCCTATGCGCTGTTTCCCCATATGAACGTCGCCGACAATATCGGCTTCGGCATGCGTATCGCCCATACGCCCAAGGCCGAAATGAGCGCCCGGGTGCTGGCGGCCGCCAAGCTGCTCAAGATCGAGCACCTGCTCGACCGCAAGCCGCGGGCCCTGTCCGGTGGCCAGCGTCAGCGCGTCGCCATCGGCCGCGCCATCGTGCGCAATCCCAAGATTTTCCTGTTCGACGAGCCGCTGAGCAATCTCGATGCGGCGTTGCGGCTGGAGACGCGCGTGGAGCTGACCAAGCTGCACCATCGCATCGGCAATACCATGATTTACGTCACCCATGACCAGGTCGAGGCCATGACCATGGCCGACAAGATCGTGGTCATGCGCGAGGGTCGCATCGAGCAGATCGGTAGCCCGCTCGAGCTCTACAACAATCCCAAAAACCTGTTCGTCGCCACCTTCCTCGGCCAGCCGCCGACCAATGTGGTGGAAACCACTGTGGTCCAAAGCTCCGCAGCCGGGCTGACCGTGGCGGTGGGCGAAGACCACCTGACGCTGCCCGCAACCGGAACCGTGCTGGCACCGGGCCAAACCGTTCGCATCGGCCTGCGGCCCGAAAGCTTTTCCATCGGGCAGGGCCGTGGCGCGCTGACCGTGCTGGTCGACCTGGTCGAACAGCTCGGCAACGAAACGCTGGTGCATTGCCAGCTGGCTAATGGCCAGACGCTGACGCTCAAGCTGCCCGGCCAGATCAATCCGCCCGCCGGCTCCAGCCTGGCGCTTGACGTGGCGCGCGACCAGACCATGATCTTTGATCGCGACGGCAACAATCTGCGCTACGACGGACGGGGCGAACAAAGCCAGCGGGGGATCTGAATGAGCGACCAATCCATCATCGCCGCATTGACGCGGCTGAATCTGGTCCAGCCCGGCGAAAGCATCACGCTGACGCCGCTGACCGGCGGGGTATCCTCAGATATCCAATTGGTGGAAACGTCCGCGCGTCGCTTCTGCGTCAAGCGCGCCCTGCCGCAGCTCAAGGTCGCCGCCGTCTGGGAGGCGCCGGTCGAACGCAATGCCGCCGAAGCCGAATGGCTGCGCCTCGTCTATGGCTGGCTGCCAAACCTGGTGCCGGCCTTGCTTGGCGAAGACCGGGAGGCCGGCCTGTTCGCCATGGATTACCTGGCACCACAAGATCACCCGGTGTGGAAACAGCATCTGCTGGCCGGGCAGGTGGACACCGGTTTTGCCGCCCTTGTGGGCACGGCTTTGGGCGTCATTCATCGCCGTTCAAGCACCGAGCCGGGGCTGCCCGCGCGCTTCGCCAATGACGCGCTGTTCGACGCCTTGCGCCTCGATCCCTACCTGCGCGCAACCGCCCGCGTGCATGCCGATCTTGCCCCGGCGCTGGTCGAGCTGGCGCAAACCACGGCTCGCACCAAGCTCGTGCTGATGCATGGCGATGTCAGCCCCAAGAACATCCTGATCGCGGCCCACGGTCCGGTCTTGCTGGATGCCGAATGCGCCTGTTTCGGCGATCCGGCGTTCGATCTGGCGTTCCTGCTCAACCACATGCTGCTCAAGGCCACGCTCAAGCGCGACAACCCGACGCCTTATCTTGCCGCATTCGATGCCATCGCCGCCGCCTATCTGGCCGAAGTCGACTGGGAAGATCGCGTCGACCTGGAACGGCGCAGCGCTCGCCTGCTGGCCGGCCTGCTGCTGGCGCGCATCGATGGCAAATCCCCGGTCGAATATCTGGTCGAGGACATCGACAAGACCTGGGTGCGCCAGTCCGCCCGCCATTTCCTCCTCAATCCGCCCGATCGGCTGGACCCCATTCGCACGCACTGGATGACCCGCAATGACTGACAGCTCCATCCGCGCCGTCCGCGCCCGCCGTATCTGGGATTCGCGCGGGCGGCCCACCATCGAGGCCGAAATCGAACTTGCCGATGGCAGCGTCGGCCGTGGCCTCGCGCCCGCCGGGGCCTCGCGCGGCTCGCGTGAAGCCCTCGACCTGCGCGATGGCGGCACGCTTCTCGGCGGCTTCGGCGTCGCCCAGGCGCTGGCGGGCATCGCGCGCGAAATCGCCCCGGCTCTGCTGGGCCGCGATGCTCGCGACCAGGCCGGCCTCGATGCCTTCCTGATCGAACTGGATGGTACCGTCCTGAAATCACGCCTCGGCGGCAACGCCCTGGTTGCCGTATCGCTTGCCGCCTTGCACGCCGCCGCGGCCAGTGCCCGCCAGCCCCTGTGGCAATATCTTGCTGCGGGCAATCCGGTGACGCTGCCCATGCCCGAAATCCAGATTTTCGGCGGCGGCGCTCATGCCGGACGACGCATCGATATCCAGGACCTCATGGTCATGCCGATCGGCGCCACCTCGGTCAATGAGGCCCTTGAAATGACCGCCGAGGTCTACCTCGCCGCCGGCAAGATCATGACGGCGCGCGGCCTGCTGCAGGGCGTGGCGGACGAGGGAGGCTATTGGCCCGCCTTCGACAGCAATGAGCAGGCGCTCGACACCCTGGTCGAGGCCATCGAAAGCGCCGGCTACGATCCCCGGACCCAGGTCGCCATTTCGCTCGATATCGCCGCATCCGAATTCGGCGCCGATGGTCGCTATCGTCTAGGCCTCGACAAGCGCGAACTCGACAGCGACGGGCTCTGCGCCCTGATGCTGGACTGGTGCGCCCGCTATCCCATCGTGTCGATCGAGGACCCGTTGGCCGAAGACGATGGTGCGGGCCTGCAAAAGTTCACCGCGGCTATCGGCGATCGGGTGCAGGTCATCGGCGACGATTACCTCGTCACCAACGCCTCCAAAGTCGAGCAGGCCGCCGCCGACGGGGCGGTCAATGCCGTCCTGCTCAAGGTCAACCAGGCCGGGACGGTCAGCGAAACCCGCGCGGCGCTCGAAGCAGCGCAACGCCATGGCTTCGGCACCATCGTGTCGGCCCGCTCTGGCGAAACCGAGGACGTCGCTATCGCCCACCTGGCCGTTGGCTGGAACGCCAAACAGCTCAAGGTCGGCTCGTTTGCCCGCTCCGAGCGCATGGCCAAGTGGAATGAACTCGTCCGCATCGAAGAAGCTTTGGGCCCGCAGGCCCGGTTTGCCGGCACAGCCGGCCTGCCAAAAGGAAAACGGTCATGACCACGTCCCTCAACGACCGCGCCGCGATCATCACCGGCGGCGCGCAGGGCATCGGCTATGCCACTGCGGAACGGCTGCTGGCGCTGGGGGCGACGGTGACGCTGTGGGACGTCAACCCGGCAGCTCTGGAGGAGGCTCAAGCCAGCCTCGCCGGCCAGGGCAAGGTAACCATCGCGGCTCTCGACATCACCGACCCCGCCGCCGTGGAAGCCGCAGCCGTCGCCGCCGAGGCCGCCGGCCACAGCTTCGACATTCTCGTGCACAGCGCCGGCATTTCCGGCCCCGCCATGCCCATGGTCGATTATCCGGTGGATGAGTGGGCCAAGGTGCTCAACGTCAATCTGTTCGGCGCTTTCCTCGTCAACCAGGCCGTGGTGCGCCGCATGATCGCCCGCAGCTATGGCCGCATCGTCAATATCGCCTCGATCGCCGGCAAGGAAGGCAATCCCAATGCCTCGGCCTATAGCGCCGCCAAAGCCGGCCTGATCGGGCTCACCAAGAGCCTCGGCAAGGAAACCGCCACGCTCGATATCGCCGTCAACGTCATCACCCCGGCAGCCGCCAAGACCAAGATTCTCGAACAGGTCAGCCAGCAGCATATCGACTATATGCTCGCCAAGATTCCGCGCGGCCGTTTTGTTCTGGTCGAGGAAATCACCGCCATGATTGCCTGGTTGGTATCGGCCGAAAACTCCTTCACCACCGGCGCCGTGTTTGACATTTCCGGCGGCCGCGCCACCTATTAGGGCACCGCGCAGGCCGCAGGAGCACCCTCGTCGCGCCACTGATCATGAAAGTTTGGCTTGCCGATCGCTCCGGCATCGGGCAACCAAGTCGCGTTCAAGGGCTCAAGCCGAAAGTGACTATCATGACCGTCGCCGCCATCTCGGTAGAACAGGTCAGCGCCGCCTATGGCGGCAAGTTGGCGCTGGACAATGTCAGCCTCACCGTTCCGCGCGGCACCAGCATCGCCCTGCTCGGTCCCAACGGGGCAGGCAAGACCACGCTGATCAACATTCTCTGCACGCTGCGCCGGCCCGATGGCGGCAAAGCCAGCGTCGCCGGCGTCGATGTGGTCGCCCAACCCACGCGGGCCCGGCAGTCCATCGGCGTGGTCTTCCAGGATTCCAGCCTTGATGACCGGCTCAGCGCCTGGGAGAACCTCGACTTTCACGGCCTCGTCTATGGCATGGCGCCCAAACATCGGCGCGCCCGCAGCGCTGCCGTGCTGGAACTGGTCGAACTCGAGGACTGGCGCGACCAGATCGTCCGCAGTTTCTCGGGTGGCATGCGCCGCCGTCTGGAAATCGCCCGCGCACTGCTGCATGAGCCCGATATCCTGTTTCTCGACGAGCCCACCGTTGGCCTCGATGCGCAAACCCGCCAGCGCATCTGGCAATATCTCGACCAGTTGCGCCGCGAGCGCGAACTGACCGTGCTCACCACCACGCACTACATCGAAGAGGTCGAGGGCGCCGACATGGTCTGCATCATCGATCACGGCAAGATTATCGTTCAGGGTTCGCCCGACGAGCTCAAGGATCAGTACGGCATGCGCTGGCTGCATGTTTTGCCCAAGGACGCGGAGGCGGGCAAAGCGATCCTCGCACGCTATCCCCAAGCCAAGCCGCTTGGCAGTCATGCGCTTGCCCTGCCGGCCAATGACGACGCCATGGCCGATGCCTTCCTCGCCGAATTTCGCGATAGCCTCGCCGAAGTTCGCTTCCAGGCGCCAACGCTGGAAAGCGTCTTCCTGTCGCTCACCGGACGCCAGCTCAGGGATCAGGCCGATGGCCAGCGCGACGCCGAGCGCGCGGCCGGCAAGCGGGGAGGGCGGCGATGACCAGTCCAATCGTACTGCTGCGCGGCGTCTACGGGGTATGGCTGCGCGAAATCATGCGCGCCACCCGCGATCGCGGCCAGATGATCGGCGGTGTCAGCCGGCCCTTGATCTGGCTGCTCATCCTGGGTGTAGGTCTCAATCCCTACTTCCGCGGTGAGGTCTTTGGGGAGGTGCGTTACGTCATTCCCTACACCTACCTGCAGTTCCTGTTTCCCGCCGTCATCGTGCTCAACATCATGTACACCTCGATCCAGTTCGCGGTGTCGGTGATCTGGGATCGCGAGTTCGGCTTCCTGCGTGAGGTGCTGGTTTCGCCCATGCCGCGCTCGCTGATTCTGCTCGGCAAGGTGCTGGGCGGCAGCACGGTGGCGATGCTTCATGGCGCGCTTGTCTTGATCCTGGCCCGCTTCGCCGATGTTACCCTGAGCATCGAACAGATGGCTATGGCGCTGGGGCTGATGTTCGTGCTGGCCTTCGGCTTGACCAGCTTCGGCGTCATCCTCGCAGGTCGCGTGCGCAGTTTTGAAGGCTTCGGTGTCTTCTCCAACACCATCATCCTGCCGCTTTATTTCACCTCGTCCTCGGTCTTCCCGCTCGACCCGGCGCTCACCCGCACCCAGACCGCCACGGCCTATCCCGAGTGGCTGGTGTTCATGGTGCAGGTCAATCCCATCACCTATGCGGTCGATGCGCTACGCGGCATCCTGATCGGGTTCAACCAGTTCCCGCCGCTCTACGGGCCAGCCGTCATCTTTGGCATGGCCATCGTCTTCTTCGCGCTGGCGCTGATCGATTTCAGCCGCTCATGACCTGGGCCGGGCCTCATCGCTGGCTGCAGGCCGGCCTCAACATCGCCATCGTGGCGGCGCTGTTGTTTGCCGTGAGTTACCTGCCGCCCGATACGTCCCTGCAGGACCGCCGGCGCGACGGCGTGCTCAAGGTCTGCGTCCCGCCCCTCTATCCGCCCCTCATCACCGCAGACCCATCCCGGCCCGGCTTTGACGCCGAATTGGCCGACGCCATTGCCAAAAACCTCGGGCTCAAGCTGGCGCTGAACGTGCTGCCCTCGATCGGCAAGGACTTCAATCCGCGCAACTGGTCCCTGACGCGCGCCCAATGCGACATCATCGCCGGCGGAGTGGCCGATACCGTCCAGACCCGCAGCTTCCTGCAGACCCTGCCGACCCCGGCCGAAACCGGTTGGGTTGGCATATCGGCAACCGGCGCCATGCCCACCTCGGGCGGCACCGTCGCCATCCTGCCCGGCACCGCCGGTCTGGACCGTCTGGCGCTATCGACCTGGCTGCGCAAGCAGGGCCTGCGAGCCCAATTGATGCGCAGCCCGGCTGAACTCGAGCAGGCGCTTAACTCCGGAACGGTCGCCGCCGGAATCACCGAGCGCTTCGTTGCAGCGAGCCTCCGTCTCGACACCAACGCCCTCACCATGTTCTGGTTAGACGAAAGTATATCACCGCGCTTCCGCATGGCCCTGGGCCTCTGGAAGGGTGATCAAACGCTCAAACGCGCAGTCGCCGACACTCTGGAACTGTTTGAGAAGTCTGGCGTTATGCTCCGTCTCAGTGCGCGTTATGGCCTCGACAAAGACATTGCGGAGCCCGTTTCCGACCCGCAGAAATGAGTTCGATGTGATCCCGATTGCGGCAGCAAAGTGGACGGATCGCGGCAAAATGCCCTGTACTTTCGCCTTCTCCAGGACTAAACCTAGCGCACGACGTTTTGCCTTAAACGATTGAAGGCAAACAGTTTTGCTGTCGTAAATCATAATTTATAGGGAGGTTTCTGTGCCTTTCAAACTCAAGCGGATCGCCGCTCCCCTCGGTATTGCGACCCTGGTCTGCGGTGCCCTGAGCGCTGGCTCCGCCATGGCGGGCAACTTCACCGCCGAACAGGCGGCGGCAGGGCAGACGGCGTTCAATTCGAACTGCTCCCAGTGCCATGGCCGCAATCTCGAAGGCATCGAGGCTCCTGCCTTGGTTGGTCCCGACGTGATGCAGAACTGGGATACGGCCGGCGGGCTGTATGACTTCATCTCGGTGGCCATGCCGCCATCCGCACCCGGTAAGCTGGGTGAGGAAACCTATGTCAACATCATCGCCTACATCCTGCAGTTCAACGGCGCGACGCCCGATGACAAGCCGCTGACCTCCGACCGTGACTACGCCATCTCGCTGCCGGGCGAGACGGCCGCTGGCGCAGCCAGTGTCGCCGCGGCCGCGCTCGACGCTGGTGGCGCTGCGGCTCCCGCCGCCGATGCCGCCGCTCCGGCCGCACCGGTTACTGCCGTGCCGCAGGCCTTCACCTGGGGCAAGCAATTGCCAGGCGGCCCCGCCCCGGCGGAACAGGCCGCCGCACCCGCCGCTGCTACATCCACGATCCCGCAAGCTTTTACCTGGGGCAAGCAACTCCCCACGGTTGGTAATTAAGAATGGTCAACTCAGACGTGCTCACCACACGTCGTTGGTAGGAGAAATCGATGAAAATCGATCTGATGAAATCACTGCTGGTGGCGACGACGGCTCTGCTCGCCCTGTCTGGCGCAGCCTATGCTCAGGACGCCAAGCCCGCCTATGCGCCGGTCACCGACGAAATGCTGGCCAACCCACCGGCGCAAGACTGGCTGATGTATCGCGGTGCCTATAACAACCAGGGCTATAGCGCTCTCGACCTGATCAACAAGGATACGGTCGGCAAGCTGCAGCTTGCATGGGCCTGGCCGATGGCCGAAGCCGGCATCCAGGAAACCGCGCCCCTGGTGCATGACGGCGTCATGTTCCTGCAGACCAACAACAACATCGTCGAGGCGCTCAACGCCAAGACCGGCGACCTGATCTGGCAGTATCGCCATGTGCTGCCCGAGATCCCGGCTTCCTGGAGCTACCAGGCCAACCAGGCCCGCCGCCAGAAAAACTCGATCGCGCTCTACCAGGACAAGGTGATCCTCACTACCGCCGACGCCAAGATCGTGGTGCTCAGCGCCATCGACGGCAAGGTGGTCTGGGAGAAGCAGGTTCTCGATTATAACCTGGGCTACAGCTACACGGTCGGCCCGATCATCGCTGACGGCAAGATCATCACCGCAATTTCCGGCTGCTCGATCGCCGGCACCGCTGGCGGCTGCTACATTTTCGCCCATGACGTGAACACCGGCGACGAACTGTGGCGCTTCAACACCATCGACGATCCCAACAATCCCAAGCAGGAAGCAAGCTGGGGCGACGTTCCCGCAGAAAACCGTTGGGGCGGTACGCCTTGGACCACCGGCTCCTATGATCCGGCAACCAAGACCACCTTCTGGGGCATCGGCATGCCCGGCCCCTATTCCGAGCTGATCCGCGGTTCGGGCGATGGCTCGGTGCTCTATACCAACTCGACGCTCGCCATCGATATCGAAACCGGCAAGCTCAAGTGGTACTACCAGCACCTGCCGCGCGATAACTGGGACTTGGACTCCCCATACGAACGTATCCTGGTTGACCAGGACGTCGACGGCAAGACACAGCACCTGCTGGTCACCGCTGCTGGCAAGAACGGCATCGTGTTCGCCCTTGATCGCGATACCGGCAAGTACCTCTGGCACAAGGACACCGTGGTCCAGAACGTCGTCAAGAGCATCGATCCCGACGGCACCGTCAACATCAACACCGACCTGATCTCCAAGGCCGTCGGTGAAGAGCATCTCGTCTGCGCCTCCGTCTCCGGTGGCAAGCTGTGGATGACCGGCTCCTACAGCCCGCTCACCCAGGCCTACTACGTGCCCTTGACCGAAGCCTGCAACACCGTGGCGCCGACCCAGACCGAATTCACCGCCGGCAATGCGGTGGGTGCCGTCAAGTTTGGTCCCCGCGTTCTGCCTGAAGGCATCACCGATGCCGGCCTGCTCGACGCAGTTTCGATCAACCCCACCCAGGGCGACCATATCTGGCAGGCCCGCAGCCGTCCCTCGATGACCTCCTCGGTGCTGGCCACTGCCGGTGGCCTCGTGTTCGGCGGTGACGCCGCCCGTGATATCAAGGCCTGGGATCAGAAGACCGGCGACATCGTCTGGACCCAGCGCCTGAATGCTCCCGTGGGCGGTTATCCCTCGACCTACGAGATCGATGGCGAGCAGTATCTCGTCGTGCCCACCGGCTACTCCAATGCCGCCAGCTCGATTTCCTCGGCCTTCCCGGAAATCCCGCTGCCGACCGGTTCGGGCAATTCGATCTTCGTGTTCAAGCTGCCCAAGGCCACCAACTAGGCCGAACTGCAGAAACATAAAGAAAGGGGCTTCGGCCCCTTTCGCTTTTAGGAGATGAGCATGTTCCGTTTTCTCGCCGTGGGCCTGGCAATGCTGGCTACGACTGCTGCCTTCGGGCAGTCTTCCGGCATCCCACCCGAAGAGATGAACAATACCCGCCGCCTCGCTGGCGATGCGATTAACGTCTGCTTCGACGTCACGAGCTTAGCCCGTCCGTTCGATGAGGAAATCGCCAAGGCCATCGGCGATGCCCTGTTCCTGCAGGTCAACGTGATCGAGGGTTTTGGCGGCTTTCCGCTCAATGGCGATGGCTTCATCGATGAGCTGGCGCTGGCCATGAACAATACCTGCGACATGTTCATGGGCGTTTCGATTTCCGCCAATTCCCCACTATCGGATGCCTTTTCGCTGACCCGCCCCTACGCCACCATGCCCTTCGTGATCGCCGTCGCCGAGCCGGATTGGCAGAGCCTTGGCGATATTCCGAAGGACCGCAAGCTGGGCACTGCCATGGCCAGCCTCGGCGAGATGAACTACATCACCTGGGCGCAGCAGCAGGCCAAGCCGGACCGCTGGATCCGCTTCCCCTATGCCGACTTCGACAAGATGGCGACCCGCGTGCTCGACGGAACCATTGCCGGCATGATTCTGTGGCAGCCCGCGCTGGCTCGCCTGCAGAAAGAACACCCGGGTGCCGACAAACTGCGCATTGTGGCAAATGACCCGATCCCGCTGGCCGATATCAATGTTGGCGCCCTCGTTTCAAGCCGCAACACCTTCCTGCGCAGCCAGGTAGATCAGGCCATCGATGCGTTGGTTCAGGACGGCACTATTGCGGCGCTGATGGAAAAATACGGCTATGAGGGCCACGCCGGGGAATAGTCAGCGCCACTGCAGCCACGGCAACAGCGTGGTCGCCAAGTTGGGCACCCAGCCGGCGACGATTGCCACGATCACCAGCGCCAGCCCGAACGGCTCAAGCCGCCGCAGCCGCCGCTCGGCCCCCGGCCAGATCGCCTGCAGCAGGCTTCCCCCAACGAGCCCCGGGATCGGCAATACGTTCAGCGCGGTGGACGCAATCGCCACCGCCTGCAACTGCCCCAGCAAATACAGCGCCGCATAGCCCCCTGTGCGTGGCAATAGCAGGGCAGGGGCCCTCAGGAGGTCCAGCAGCGGCACAACCGCCACCATTGCGGCCAAGCCCAGGCCCACAACCACCACGATCCCCCACCGCCCCAGCCGATTGGCCTTCGCATCGAACCAGATCGTGCGGATCCAGCTCATCCCGAACAGCGCCGCCATCGCCGCGCCCCACACCGACAAATGCACAAACGGATTGGCCGTCAGTCGCCCATCATGGCTAGGCCGCTGGTCCCCAAGCAATCTGGCAATACCCGCCAGCAGCAGGCCCTGAATACCGGCATAGAGAATCGCCGCCGCAAGCCGCGACACGATTTCCCCCATGCTCAGTTCCCGCAACAAATCCACGCCCAAACTCCCTGACCCGCATCAGCAAATACCTCCGCAACGACCCCGATTGCAACTCAAGCGTATGTCGTCCCCGACGAGAGACGGTTCAGGGCGCGGTCCACCTGCCCCAAGCTTGAGGCCGAGTTTGCTGTATACTCCCAGGTTATACTCGCCTCGCAAAAAACCGACCCGGCCGATTAATGAAACCGTTCCACTCGATGTCCGTCTCTCGCCCACTCCCCCTCAGCCGCTCTGACAACGTTGCGCAATCATAGTCTGAGGATTGCCCAGCCGAAGGATGGGGACCGCAAACCAGCCCATTACCGCCGATTTGGAGCCCCATCGCGGCCGTTCCATATTCGATAGCCACACTCGAACGTCAGCCATAGACTGCAATCTGGATTTCCGGAGGAGAGCGGCATGTCGTCCATCACTCAAGGCCAGGCGCAGCAGTATTCTGATAGCAGCAAGCTTGCCGCGCGGGCACGGCTGCATCAGGAGTTCACCGTCAGCGATGTACCTTGGTTTCCATGGGTAATGTCCAAACTGCCGCTCAGGCCCGGCGATCATGTTCTCGATATCGGCTGCGGGCCAGGCTGGTTCTGGGCCAGTGCTGCTAGTGACATGCCGCAACCAATGCACCTGACCCTGGCCGATCAGTCCCCGGGCATGGTCAAGGAAGCAATGGACCGCT
Organism: Devosia sp. UYZn731; assembly: GCF_040546795.1. Classification (NCBI taxonomy): domain Bacteria; kingdom Pseudomonadati; phylum Pseudomonadota; class Alphaproteobacteria; order Hyphomicrobiales; family Devosiaceae; genus Devosia; species Devosia sp. UYZn731. The sequence goes on along the minus strand of NZ_JBEPOL010000014.1, from coordinate 21,511 downwards.
GTGCCGCCCTGCCATTCACATCGCTCAAGGGTGAGACGACCGACGCGTCCGACATGCCGTTTGCCGATCAATCCTTCGACGTCGTCATCGCCATGCATATGCTCTACCACGTGCCTGACCAGGCCCGAGCCATCGCGGAGATGCATCGGGTGCTGAAGCCTGGCGGTACGCTGGCAGTGACGACCAATGGGATCGCCAATCTGGCCGAACTCTATGAGCTGACCACTGTGCTAGGGAGCGATCCGGTGGATCCTGCTGCCGTCGCCTTTGGCTACGACAAAGCCACGGACCTGATGCAGCAGCAGTTCGGAACGGTGAGCCAAGCTGTTCATCCTGCCAGCCTGCGGGTAACCGATCCCGAGGTGGTTTATCTCGCTCTGACGTCGTATCCACCGGGAGATTCTGCTGATCAGCAGACGCTGGGCGAATTTCGTCGCGCAATCGACGCCGCTTTCGGTCAGCACGGCGGGGTCTTGCCTGTGAAGAAGGATACGGCAATATTTATGAGCACCAAAAAAGCCGACCTATAATGGCCGTCTGCTTCTCCGGAAAAGCCCAGGAAACCGGTCGGTCCCCTTTCCCCTCGCCGCCGGCCGGTTCCGATCCCATGGCTGCCCTCCACGACCTGTTGCTGAACTTGCAAAGCCGCCGCTACGTATCGCGAGCTTGATCGCCTGCATGGCCGCAGGGGCGAGCGACCGAGATGAGGCGCTAGGCACTCATCGCGCGACGACCGGATCCGTCAAGCCATTCAACCTGATCTGGTTCAACTCAGCGGTGGAGAAGACGCCGGCCTTGTGGAGCCGGATATATTCCTCGGAAACACTGGAGCCAAACACCAGGACGTCATCGGTGTTGACCGTGACGATGACGCCAGCGTCGTAAAGTGTCCTAATTGGGTGGTTCGCGATGCTATCGACACGGCCAAGCATGACATTGGACGTCGGACAGATGTTGAGCCGAATTTGATGGTCCGCGAGGAAGCGCATGACAGCGGGCGATTGCGCTGCTGCAATCCCATGCTGCACTTCATCGAGCCCCAACTCTTCGACCGCCTGCCAAACGTCGTCCGCGGTTCCCCATTCTCCCACATGAGCCTTGAGCCGAAGGCCTTTTGCGAAGGCGGCTCTATAAACGGGCTTGAACACACCGATGGGCTGAGCCAGTTCGTCTGCGTAAAGGTCGATACTTCGATAGGAGCCTGCCTCCAGCAACGGCTCAGTCCAACTTATGAGGGCGTCGATCGGGCAATGCCGAGATAGTCCCAGTTGGGCGATCCATTCGATTTCAGGTGCCACGCGCTCGTGGATTTCCCGCATGGCCTGAGTGAGTGCCAGGGCGTTCCCGTTCCAAAGGGTTAGTGCCCAGACATCTTCCCCGGCTTCAAGGCGCGTAACGCCGTCATCTTTGGCCTGCACGAATGTTGCTTCGAGTGCCAGCATTCGTCCGGCGGCGCCAGGAAAGGCCTCGCCGATCCGGTTGGCACTTACCCATTCGTGCATCTCGTCCATGGAGGCCAAAACGCGATCGACGGGAACAATGTCGATGCCCGTCCTCTCACGGACAAAGCTGCGGCTTCCACCGAGGGTTGCATGCGTATGAAGTTCGCTTTTGGGATACGCAATGAGAGCTTCGCGGTCGTGATTGGCGAGTGCGGCTTCAAATGTCATTGTTGTCCCCGCTGGTATGCCGGCGAGAACAACATCGCGGTTGCCGACTAGTCAATGACTGCTTTTTGGGATGTTCCAAGTCCGGGACAAACAACCGCATTGGGGCGTAGTACTACGGCGACGACGCCCCGGCGCCTCGCATATCGGCTTTGCGCTCGACATCGATTGCCCCTCTCAGGTGCCCTCACCGGCAGGGTTAGATCGTGGGCGACCTCGCCGCGAGAAATGCAAGGCGCGGGTCGTTTATCGGAGGACCGGTTTCCGCTCCAAAATCGCCGTCGAGCTAAGGTGTTGCTGGCCGCGAGCATCATCTACGATTTGAAGATTGGAGACCTGAGTGCGGCGGATTACGATGCCTCGTGTATCGACGTCGATTGTGGTTCTGATCGTTCCAGATATCTCGGCTTTTGCCCACGATCGCATTGCGTCTTCGATCGTTGGCTGAGGAAGCCCAGTCATTTGAGCGATCGCAATTTCTCTTTCGGCTTGCTGCAGCCGGACAAGGGCAGGATCAAGCTCCAGCTCAGCGACCAATGTCTCCCCAGCCGGGCCAGAGGATGTCAAGCGTAGTGGCACGGGACCAAGGGTTCCGGGTTCGTTGTAGATGGCCCCCTCACTGAGGTCGGTTATTCGTAGATCGTAACCTGCTAACGAGGCCAAGGCCGCCTTGGGGTCGCACTCGATCTTGATCGCAGTCCAAGTGAATATCCACTGCCCGCATGTAGAACGCGACAGGCCACCTAGCTCCAACCACCGATCGACCCGATCCACAAGTTCCGTCTCGTTTAGCAATTCGAGAGGCTTACCGGGGGCTTTCAAGACACGCATCGGATACTCCCAACTGCGCGCTCTAACTTCGGGCGATGTCTCTTCAGGCAAGTCGAATTCTAACTCAACGCCTTCGGGCCGGATGGCGATTACTTTTTCGATCCCACTGAAATTGGAGTTCGAGCTGCCCGACGATAGCCCTGCTTGTTGTTCTGTGTGGACTTGCAGCGTTATCTCGTAAAGATCACCCGCTCGATCTTGAAATGGCTCTTCGGCCGTCGCTAATGCCGACCACGAAAGAGCACCTATTAGGGCGAGGAAGACTTTCACGAACGGCCTCCAATGTTCATTGTTGGTATCATGGCGAGCGGTCGCGTGTACGGCAATGATCTTGAGCTTGCTGTGAATTGCGGATCGACCCGCGCAGGTAGGCCGATGCTCGGGCTTCCGTATTGGCCAGCAAGCGCAGCGTCGGCTCACGCTACTTCCCACCCGAAAGCCGCCGGTCCAGTTCCCATCCTTTTGAGAAGTGCGCTGACAAGGGGGCGGCTCGTCGACATAATGGGTGAATGGAGCTTCGACTATTTTTGGCTGATGATTGGTCCTGGGTTCAGGAGTGGTACCAAGACGCGCTCTTGGATCGCGAACTTGGACCTATGGACACCGACTGGCTGGATGCCGTCCTCGCCGAGCGCAACGGCGTTCAACTGGTAGCTATGATCGAGTCAAAGCCGATCGCCCTAATCGGATGTCTTTGGGCTACGGATCAGCATCCATCACACCACATCACCGATATCGCTGTAGCCCCCAGCATGCGCGGCCAAGGCTTGGCGTTCACGGCGTTGCAACAAGTAGTGGCTTGGCCGGGACATCCGCCTGCCGCGAAGTGGACGGCTTTCGTCAACCCGCGCAACTTACTAGCGCAGTCGCTGCTGCGGAAAAGCCTCTGGAAAGAGGTTGGCGTGTCCGACGGCATGATGCACTTTGAGAAGTTCTAGAGAAGTTCTACAGTTCTAGGGAAGGACTGCTTTCCCTCAGGCGATCCGAAGAAGCCGTCAGTCCGCTACCCACCCATTTTAGACTGGCAGGAACCGACCCCAATCCAGTCGTTGAAACTCAACTGCCAGATTCCAAAAGCTCCGCCTGTGGCGCATATCGCGATGCTCCTCGGACAATGATATTCGGTGACGTGTGGAGAGCTTCGGGCCAGATAGCCGTCAATAGGACGCAGCTGGTCGCGGGCCAGAATGTTTTGAACTAATCTTCCGTAAAGCCACGGGGCCATGGACGATGAGCTAACTCCGCAAGCGATCTGCTGACGTTGGTAGCTGCCACCATTCGCGGCGACCATCGCACCTTTCAGGATACCGGCTTCAACAATTTTGGTAGAGACAAGTCGACGCCGGAGACCTCGACAATGGCCTGCCATGCGGCTTCCTGGTTGGCGGGATCGAGGAGGTGTGGGTGGCGCTGCACCTCAATTGGGCCTGAGAACTTCCCTTCAGCCGAGGCGAAGAATTGCCCTGAGACGTCGGTTCCGAACTCCGACGCCTGGAGGTACCGAGCGGCCGCAGTCTCCGGCGTCTGATTCATGCCGGGAATGAGGTTCACAATTGGAATCATCAGATACTTCAACAACGGGCCAGCGTTTCGCGCCACCTGAGTATCGTTCGACGCCCCGGGCGAGACGGCGTAAACGGCCATGCCGGAGGGTAGCCGGCGCGCCAGTGCCGCGGCCCACCAAGCGATGATCAGCTTGGCGTCCGCATACGCAGTGTTGGGCGCGTACTTCACCTTGGGCCCGCTGCGGATCAGGTCTTCGACGGCCGCGGTTCGGTCACCCTGGTAACTCTCGGCCGCGAATGCAGGCAGATCGGTGTATTTGAACATGGGCACGCCCCCTCGGGCAGGCTCCGCACTGGTGATAATAATCCGGCCGTTGGGGCTCAGCAGGTTGGCGCCAAGCAAGCCGATAGTGAGTTGATGATGGCCGATCAGCGGGGCCTCAGAAGCCTCGACGCCAGTGGCTGTAACCACGCGCACCTTGGTCGGGACGAGCCCGGCATTGAGCAGCAGGAAATCGATCGGGCGACCGCGCTTGACGAGCTCGGCGAGGGCGGCCTGAACGCTGGACGGCGTATTGAGATCGAGCGCCAGAGGCGTGAAGACCTGCTTTTTGGTCTCAACCGCGAGGAGACCGGCGGTTTCCTTGGCCCGGGCGAGGCTGCGCCCAGTGACGATGATCTCCTGCCACCCCTGTTCAGCCAGAGCGCGGGCCGCTGCATAACCAAGGCCGGAGGTGGCGCCGGTGACGAGAGCGGTTGAATGTTCCATATGCGGCTCCTTTGAGAGGAAGGTCGAAGGAGTCCCAAGAAGTAGGGGCAGCCTTGTCATTTTCGAACTGTTTGGTTACATAATATTGCTGCAAGGTTGCGGTCAAGGAGTTTCGAACTACATGGTTCAAAATACCGTCAGACCTCGGGGACGTCCACGTAGCTTCGATGAGACCGAGGCGCTGGAAAGGGCGACCCTTGTGTTCCGCTCGAAAGGTTACGACGGCGTGACGATCGACGATCTCGTCACCGCAATGGGTGTGGGACGGCCGAGCCTCTATGCCGTCTTCGGGGACAAGCGGACGATCTTCTTGCGCGCCCTGAGGGCGTATGCAGCAACCAAGGGCGCTCGCGCCGCAAAGGCACTCCTCGCGCCGCCGGCTCTTCGCGACTCGCTCACCGGCTTCCTGAGGCACGCCGTAGAAAGTGCGACCGAGGCAGGATCAGCCCCGGGCTGTCTAATCGAATGTGTCGCGCCACTCGTCGACGACGCTGAGGTCAGGCAGTTCTTGAAGGACGCCGCAACTGGCGCCGTGGCGCTCATGGAACGCCGTTTCCACGACGGCATCAGCGCAGGAGACATCCCGTCTGACTTCCCCGTAGCCGCGCGCGCGATCCAGGTCATCGATCTGGCGCGTGGTTTGACGATGCGTGCTCAGATGGGCATGCCGCGCACGGCACTGCTCCAAGACGCCGAGGAAGCGGCGGAATTAGTCCTCCTGCCGCGACGAGAAAATTGGGCGACAGAAAAATGATACTGAATGGCGTGAAAGTCGTAGCCAGCAAATCCCGCCAGGCGTCGCGAATGCAACCAGTTCCAGTGTGCAGAAATCAAGATTCAACACCGGAAAAACCACCTTGCAGTCCCAATAGCTTGCAAGAGGCAAGTCAGGTGCAATCCGTTTATTTCCCTCTAAGCCTCCACGGTCTGAAGCTGTGACTGCGTTCGATGCCGATCGCCCAAGATTATTTTGCGCAGGCCGGCGACGGAACCTGTTTGTCTGGGAGTGGCTTGAAGGCGAGTTGATTGACGCCAAGATCAACTGGCGCCACACCGCACGTATCATCGGCGTTGACGTTCCCAGCTCCGTCGCAATCAATCTGACAGGCGGGTGCTGACCCTGGCGGTATCTCTCAGTGGGCAGGTACGTAGAATTTGGGCTTGAGAGAGGCAATGCAGTCGTCGTTCACGGCCACGGCTGGATTGTTGAAAAAGGCATTGGCGATATCGGCGGCGCAGGTTGAGAACAGCACGACACCGTGACCGGCCTCCGGAAAGGTCAGTGCCTGGAGTTGGGTCAGCGGGTAGCTCTTCATGTGTTCGGCAGCGCCCGGGTCGGTTTGCGTGTCATTCAAACCCGACATCGCCAATACCGGAATGTCGCTGGCAACGGGGGTATGAAATGTTGCCCGCGGGTGCGTCTTGACGCCGTTACAGAACGAATAGAACCCGCTCATATCCTGATATTCATAGTCTTCGATGAAGGGGAACCGGTAGGTCTTGCCGACCGCCTTGAGGCCCTCAAGCGTATTGAACGGGATGGATTCCTGGCAAGCATAGACCGCCAAGTCGATGTTGGACTCGGTGGGGTCGACGATCTTGGCAAGGTCGGCGTTAGAAAGCGCCTCGAACGCCGAAACTTCGACGTCAGACATCAGGCTGATGATCCCGGCAGCTCGTCCGTAGTAGGGCGCCGGCAGATACTTCTGGAGGAAGGCTGTAAGCGTCTCCCTGGTGAGTGTGCTGCCACTGAGGCGCGCATATTCCTGGCCCATATCGTAGGCGGTTCGAGGATCGATGGCGGGAACGGCTTCCGAAATGGTGGCGTCGAGCATTGTCGCCAAGCTGCTTGCCGGTGCTGGGGAGGTCGTGTCGGCCGATAGCTGGCCAATCAAGGTATCGATGGCAGCGTTGCTCTGCTTGAGCGCCGCCGCCTGCTGCGCCAGCGCATAGGCCACAGCCATGCGCTCGGGCGGGATTTTGCCAGCGTAGGGTTCAACCATCGCTTCGGGCGTCGGGACGGCGGTGAGCATGCCACCGATCACGATGTCATAGGTCGTCGATAGGCCTTGGTTCCACTCGGTGACGATCTCGGGGATGTAGGAGGTGATCCCTGGCTTCAGCCCCAGGTAATTGCGGTTATCGAACATCTTGATCATCGTGATCAGATCGACCGCCGGTCGCGTCGGGGTCGCCGGAATTGGTGTCTTGCTCAGGCGGGCAGCCGCAGACTTGATCGTGGCTTCCAGGTCCGGAAAAGCTGCGGCGCAGGCGGCATCCGCAGCGCATTGGTCGACGACTGCGCCAATGGCCTCGTCGAGTGGTACGCCATTGGTGTCATAGGTTGGGACATCGGCGGCGTCGATGCTGTCGATGATCAGCGAGCGAAGCCCCTCTGGCGCGCTCCGAAGCAGCTCCTGGCCCAGCAAGGTGCCGTAGGAGATGCCGATGGCGTTATAGGTCGGATAGCCGAGTGCCGACATGATGGCGCGGACATCGTATGCGTTCTGCTGGGTATTGTAGTCAGCCACATTGACGCCGGTTGCCTCCAGTTCGCTGAAGCAATCCGCAAGCGGCGTGTCGGTGTCGGGTGTCGGCTCCACCCCAGCCAACTGGTACAGTCGGTCGGCAATGTTATCGAAGCAGGTCGTCGATTTGGCCGACAGACCCGAGGCACGCTGGTCGAACATGATCAGGTCGCGTTGCTGCCTGAGGAAGTCGAAATTGTTGCCGTTGAACTGCAGATCATCCACGGCCGAGCCGCCCGGACCGCCATGCAGATAGACGATTGGATCGGCCGCCGGCGACTGCGAGTGCGACTTGAAGAGAGCGAAGGCAAGGTCCAGCCGGTTCCCATCGGGATTGGCGTGGTTCTCGGGCACATTCACCTTCCCGCAAATGAGATTCTGACCCTCGATGTCGGCTGTGGCGATTGGACGATGGCACGCGGTAATCGTCACCGGGTAACGTTGATCGAACCCACCCTTTTTGAGCGCGTCAAAAGCCGAGGGATCAGCTCCCGCCAGAAGCGTGTTCAGGATGAAGGCGATGGCTTCAGGTGTCATGAAGGCTCCTGCTGGGGATCACAGCCGCGACAGGCAGCCGCCGTTGACTGCTATTTTAGAGCCATTCAATGGATTGAAAATCTCCGTATGCGTCAAAGAGGCATTGGAACGGAGGATTGCCGTTTGCGCCAAGATCGACACTGCCGGTTACGACAAAGCCGCCGGCAACGCCTCGCATGGGAGAGCTTACGGTTACATTGCGAGGTCGGGTATTGTACGCGCCAGCAACCTCCCCGCGACAATAGTCGGTCATGTCAGAGGCGTTGTTGCCGCCCGCTGGGGCGTTCCCGTTTGAGGCATTATAAGCGGGGCCTCTGAAAACGAACCGCGGCGACGAGCCGTCAGAGCGCCCGCACTGGTAAGTCATCGAGTACCAAGTTACTGGCCCCGGAACCGCATCACCAAGCAATCCACCAGCATGGCTTTCACTGTCGATAACCCGATATTGGCCGCCGCACTTGCTTGCCGCCTCTCTCACGCAGGCACTGGAGGAGCTTTTACAGGTCGAGACCAGCGCGGGTTTGTTCTGCGTCACAACAGTGCGAGCATCGGCCGGTAAAGTCAGTGGAACTGAGAGCAGGAAAGCGACGGCGAGACCAAAGTGTTTCATGGTTTACTCTCCCGCAATGTCAAACATAACACTACGGTGAGCAGCCAGACCCTACAATTCCAATTCAGTTCAATTTTTCTGGGCAGCGCAAGATCATTTGCCGATTCTCTTGCCGGCGAGGATAGTCGATATTCGACCCGATTTGATCTACGTCCGCTTTTTGGAAACATGCTCCCGAGAGCGGACAGACCAACCCGTTATTGCGGTTGCGGGCCGCTCAGTTAAACGACCGCCTTTGGGAAGCCCGGGGCGCAAATTGCGTGCATTGGGCGTCAGGAGGCGCTGCTGATCCCGCTAAGCCCGAATGCTGTGGTCGCGATCGCGCGATACAGGCCTAGAACTCGTTCCAGTCGGCAGAGACGGCCTGTGCGGCGCTCCCGCGTGTCAGATAGGACTTGGCGGCTTGGGCGACGCGCTGGGTCAGCTTGACAACGCCAGTTGGCTCGGCGGCGGGCGGCGCCGACCGAGCGGCGGCTCCCCGTTTGACCACGAAGACGTCCACCACCTTATCGAGTTTGGTCGCCTGCGCCTCGGTCTGCTCGATGGCGGCGTTGATTTCCTCGACTAGCGCCGCGTTGTGCTGGGTCATTTCGTCCATCGTGCGGACGGCGATGTTGACCTCCTCGATTGAGGACGCCTGCTCGCGGCTTTCGCGGGCGATGCTGCTCATCAGTTCGTTGGAAGAGCGTGCGCCGGTCAACATGGATTCAAGCCTCGCTGCCGCGTCGCTGACCAGCTTGCTGCCGCCCCGGACCTCATTGGCCGACTGCTCGATCAGCACCTTGACGTCCGCCGAAGCGCTGGCGGCAGATTGCGCCAGGCGGCGCACTTCCACGGCGACCACAGCAAAACCTTTGCCGGCGTCGCCGGCTCGCGCCGCTTCCACAGAGGCATTCAACGCCAGCAGGTTGGTCTGGAAGGCGATATCGTCGATCAACCCGATGATGTTGGAAATCTTGGCCGAGCTTTGCGTGATGCGCTCCATCGCCTCGGTGGCCTGAAGCATCACCACTCCACCCTCTTCGGCTGTCTTGGTGACGGTAGACGAAACGTCGCTGGCGCCACGAGCGCGCTCGGCATTCTGGATGACCGTTGCAGCGAGTTGCTCCATCGCCGCCGATGTTTCTTCGATGGTCGCGGCCTGCTTGGTGGTGCGTTCGCTCAGGTCGTTGGCGCCCGACAGGATTTCGCTGGTCGCAGTTCGCAAAGAAGAGGACGTTTCGCGCAATTCGCCGACGATTTCGTCCAGCCGATTGGCCACCGCATTGGTGTCGTCCTGCAACTGGGAGAACGAGCCCTTGAACGCGCCTTCCACGCGTTCCGTCAGTTCGGCACGAGCCAGCGATGACAAGACGCGCCGCGTCTCGTTGAGTCCGGTCTCGACCGAGGCAACGAGCTGGTTGACCGAATTGGCAAGCTTGCCCAGTTGCGGATCGGTAAAGCGGCTGTTCACGCGTTCGCCGAAATTACCCTCCAGCCCCGCCTCGACCACGGTGCCGATCTCGGCCTGCAGGATTGCCATGGTGCGCGCATCGTCCTGCATACGCTGCTGGCCAACCAGCTTTTCCTCCTCAAGGCCGCGACTGACGATCAGGTTCTGCTTGAACACTTCCACCGCATCGGCAATGCGGCCCAGCTCCGTACGGTCCCCCCGCATCGGCACCTCGACCGAGGCATCGCCGGCGGCCAGTGCCGCCATCGGCGTGACGATGCGGCCAATGCCGCGACTGATGCCGGTGATGATCAGGACCGCCAGGGTAATCGAGGCGACGGCGCCGAGCAGAACGCCGCCCATCAAGGCGAGATATATGAACTTCTCAAGTTGTTCGGATGCGGCGGCCGCCGTCTCGGCGGCCCCGTGGTTCAGATCGACCAACTTCTGCGCGCTGGCAGCCGTGGCCAGCGCCAGGGGCCGCAGTTCGGCGCTGTTGCGGGCGAAGGCCTCGGCCTGCTGGCCCTGATCCACCAAGCCCACGATCGCCGGAACGCCCTGGACGTATGCAGTCCAACTCTTTTTCAGGTCGTCCAGTAATTGTTGCTCGGCCGGCGAGGACACGAGGGCGCCGTAACTTTCGATCTCGGCATTCACCGTCGCCACATGGTCCTCGAACTGGGCCTGCTGGTCCTGACGGTCGGCCGGCAGGGTTGCCGCCAGATGCGAGATGACTGTCGTGCGGGTGCCGAAAATATCACCCCGCAGGGTCGCCGCCAGGCTGACGCTGGGCAGAACGTCCCGGGCCAGGAAGTGGTTGGATGCCGCCAGCTGGTTGGCTCCCCACAGACCCGCGGCGCCGAGCGCCAGCACGAGGAGAACGGCAAGCGAAAACGCGCCAAGCAGCTTGGCCCGGATCGAGGCAAAAAGGCGGAACATGGGAAGTGACCTGAATCCTGAGGGTGAAAAGTCCCGGCCCGTCCAGGTCACAGGACTTGTCGGCGGGTCAGAACTCCCGCTGGCATAGGTATTTTTACGCGTTTTTGCTTAACTTTTAGTGAAGGTTCCGGTGCGGAACGAATTCAAATCTAGTCAGTCGCGACGTGCTTCCCATCACATCTGCACCTCGAGCACCGCTAAAACGGGATTTCTCCCTGGCGGATAGCCTGCACTACTGCCTGAACGCGGTTGATGGCTCCAAGTTTTACTGCTGCGCTTTTGCAATGCGTTTCCACCGTTCGGGGCGACGTACCCAACATCATGGCAATCTCATCAGACGTATTGCCTTTGGCGATCCATTCCAGAATTTCCGCCTCACGCCGTGTCAGCAGCTTGACTGCAGTGACCGATATTGGATGCGCCAAACGCAAGCGTAGAGTCTCGAACGTACGGACTGCACCCGTATAGGCGACGTGCTGGCCGTGCTCGCCAAAATAGGGCTGTCCGGACGATAGCACCCAGACGAACGAACCGTCGGCGCGCAGAAGGCGATATTCAAGATCGAACGGCCCCTGCAGGCGGAGTGCCTCTGCATAGTGCAACTCGACGCTAGAGCGGTCATCGGGATGGACATTCTGAACCCAGCCGGCGCCCAGTGTTTCCTCGCGGCTTAGCCCGGTGAAATCGCACCAGGCCTGATTGACGTAAATACTTGCACCGTCCGGCTGCACCATCCACTTTATGGTCGACGATCTACTTGCGAATACACTGAACGCGACTTCGCCCGCCGACCAATTTCTCTCCATGGTGCCAACTGCCGGACCATGCGCCTTCTGCCCAAAGCGCTGCACGATCACTTTACCTCTAGTGAGAGTTCGTCAATTAAACCTACGCGTCTACTGGCGGGCTTGTCACTATGTTTTAGATGGACTGCTCCTGCCGCAACCAACTCACCCCGTCGTTTGATTAAGCATTGTGATTGTCTGAAATGGACACCAACGAGTAGTGAGCCAGCCGCCAGGGTCGCCAGGTGTTCCTCGACTTTGTCGCACCGCCCTTCGCGCAGATTGGCCTGAGCCGCGACTTTCGGCCCGCGATAAAGATGGCCGCTTTGGATGGGGTTGCAAATACACGCAAGGCCGGTCTCGCACCCTCCAAACGCGGTGTAACTCATCGCATAGAGGCCGCTACGGAGGTTTATCTTCCTTTTCTGCAGGACGAGCAGCACGTGTTGGCAGAAGCCAGCCTCGTCGCCCATTATGCCCCGCGTGTCGTGGCCACCAAAAACATTGACCGCCCTCATCAACACATTTAAGATACGATTCGTGTCGTATTATAAGGTATCACTGTCATGAGGCCCCCCGGTCGACCGCGAGACGTTGCCCGCGAAAGAGAAATCCTCAGTGTCGTCCTCTCGCTTCTCGCCGAGACAGGTGTCGAGGGGGTTACTTTCGAGGAGGTCGCTCGCCGCGCCCAAGCATCAAAGCCCACCCTGTATCGCAGGTGGGCGACGAAGCGAGAGATGGTCGTTGCGGCTATCAAGGCAGGTCCTGCGAGCGGCAACAAGCCCGAACCCATCAACACGGGATCGCTGCGAGGTGATCTTCTTGCACTGCTCGAGCGGCTCGAAGCGACGATGAAAGAGGGGTCGTCGGTCAGCCTTACTATCCTGCAAGCGGGTTTGCGCGATCCCGAACTCTGCGAGCACATTGAAGAGTCGGCCGGCCCCACAGGTGCCCGATTGACTGAAACCGTCCTGCGATCAGCGATCGATCGAGGCGAGCTGCCAGCTTCCGCCGATCCATTTGCCTTCGAGGAAGTTGCCGCAGCGGCGCTGATCATCCGCAAACTCAACGGCCTATCGACAGATGCTGCCTATCGCGAGGCGCTGGTCGATGCCGTCCTCATCCCAGCGCTGCGAAGCGGCGTCAATGCCAACCAGCACGGCATCTTCTCCGGAAGGCCGACGCCGTCACACCCTAGCTAGCATCAATGAACGAGAGACAATTCATGACCGACTTCAATATTGAAGGCTTCACTTACGACCGCATCGTCGGCGCGGACGGAGTCAAACTCAATGTGGCGCAAGCAGGCGAAGGCCCGCCCATCGTCCTCTTGCATGGGTTTCCCCAGACGCACCTGATGTGGAACGCTGTCGCGCAAGAACTCAAACGTAACTACACCGTGATCGCGCTTGATCTGCGCGGCTACGGTGACAGCGACAAGCCGGAGGCGGTTTCTCCGCAAACCTACTCGAAGCGCACCATGGCTGCGGATGTCGTCAAGATTGCCACCCAGTTCGGATACGATCGGTTCGCCATCATAGGCCACGACCGTGGCGCGCTGGTGGCCGTACGCGCAGGCCTCGATTACCCTGAAGCGATCACTCACATCGGCATCCTCGACGTACTTCCGACGAAGGACACGTGGGAGGTTCTTCACGGTGTCGAAGCTAAAGTCGCTTGGCACCTCTATCTCATGGCACAGCCCAAGGGGTTGCCCGAAAAGATGATCAACGCTGTCGCCGATGAGTTCTTCGCCTCGTTCCTTGACGCTTGGGACCCAACCGGCGCGACATTCTCGCCGGAGCTGCGTGACCACTACGTGCGGATGTCCAAAGGCGCCGTGCCATCCATCGTCGCCGACTACCGAGCGAGCGCAAGTATCGACCTCGACATGGACCGAGAAGATCATGCGAGCGGGCGGCGGCTCGCGATGCCCGTTGCAGTCATCTCCCAGGATTGGGGCAGCCAACTCGGATTCAATCCCACCGAAATCTGGGGTGCCTGGGCACCCGATTTCACCTACGAAGCGATCAATGCCGGTCACTTCATGGCAGAGGAGGACCCCGCCCGCATCACTGGCTTCGCAAGGCAGCTACTGACCCGATAGATCGCTCCTTAGCGTTAGGTCGTGCGATGCGCAGAGGTTGACGACGCTCTCTCGTTATCCAAGGCCACTGAAATCTAACCTTAAGTCCTTCGCCGACGATCATTCCACTGTCGTCGGCGAAGCGCCAGCCAGCGCGACGATCTGACGGTGACTGAGTGGAGCCGGCGTGTCAGTCAAACTCTGCCAGATTAGGTCGAACTGCGATTGAGCATCATTGCCCCGGCGTTTAGCTTCTGGAGCATCCTTTGTCGGCAGCGAGACCTTGAGGTACTCACCCAACTTCACCACGGGAGTTTCATCCACCGTGACGGTCACCATCGTTCCCTTGGCCGCTGCGACCAGTCGGACTGGGACCCGCTGCTTGAGCCAGTAGATGCCGGTGATTTTATGCTTGGAGGGGGAGGGCATCGGCAAGACCATGAGAACCACCTCTGAGTACAAAGGCGGACTTGAAAAGTCCAGCAAATCCAATTTGTTAAGCGCCATCAATGGGATGGACTGGTGCTGCCGGACAGGATTGAACTGTCGGCCTCCCCCTTACCAAGGGGGTGCTCTACCACTGAGCTACGGCAGCATCTGGCGCGATGGGGGATCGATTGGATCGGTCGCGGCGACGTGGGCTCTACTGCCATAGGCCTTATCTCGACGCAAGGCCAAAAAGCGCTTAAACCCCCGACCGAGTCAATCTGGATGCAATGCCCATGTCCAAATCCGATGAGGCCAAGCTGCGCGAGCTAAGATTAGCCGCAAAGCTTCGCGAAAACCTGAAGCGTCGCAAAGGCCAGGCGCGCGCCCGCGCCGATGCCGATGCACAGGCGCCCACCGCGCCGAGCCCACAGATTGCTCAAGACCACGATACTGGCAAGACATCGTAAACTATTTTCGGGCGAACTGTCCGGGATCGCCTCCCACGCTTCGATTGCCCTTCGGGCATGACTCGGATACCAAGACCGGCTTTCACCGGCGCCCGGTGCGCCAGTCAAGATTTGGGCAGAACGCCCCGCATTTCAGGATACCGATAATGGATCGCATTCGTTTGGTTGGCGGCAATGAGCTTCGGGGCGAAATCCCCATCTCCGGCGCCAAGAATGCCGCACTGCCGCTGATGATCGCCTCTTTGCTCACCGACGAGCCGCTGGTCCTGCAGAACGTGCCGCGCCTCGCCGACGTCAAGCAACTCGAGCGGATCCTGGAAAACCACGGCGTCGATATTGCGGTGCATGGCCGCCGCCGCGGCGAGGACGATGGCGCCGGCCAGCGCATGACCTTCCATGCTGCCGACATCGTCGACACCACCGCGCCCTACGAGCTGGTCTCGGTGATGCGCGCCAGCTTCTGGGTTATTGGGCCGCTGCTGGCCCGCGCCCATGAAGCCCGCGTCTCGCTGCCCGGCGGCTGCGCCATCGGCACGCGCCCGGTCGATCTGTTCCTCTATGGCCTCAAGGAATTGGGCGCCCAGATCGAGATCGACGAGGGCTATGTTGTCGCCAAGGCGCCCAAGGGCGGACTGATCGGCGCCCATATCGTGTTCCCAAAAGTCTCCGTCGGTGCCACGCACACGCTGCTGATGGCGGCCACGCTGGCCCGCGGCGTGACTGTGCTTGAGAACGTCGCCATGGAACCCGAAATCACCAATGTGGCCGAATGCCTCGTCGCCATGGGCGCCAAGATTTCCGGCATCGGCACCCGCATTCTGACCATCGAGGGCGTCGAGCGCCTGCATGGCGCCACCGTGGATGTGATTCCCGACCGCATCGAAACCGGCACCTTCGCCATGGCCGCCGCGATGACTGGTGGCGATGTGCTGCTGCGCGGTGCCCGCGCCGAGCATTTGCAGACCGCGCTCGATATCCTGGCTCGCACTGGGGTGGAACTGACCCAGGAGGCCAATGGCCTGCGCGTGCGTCGCAATGGCAACGGCATCCAGCCGGTCGATGTCGAAACCGATCCGTTCCCCGGCTTCGCTACAGACCTTCAGGCTCAGTTCATGGCCCTGATGACCATGTCCTCGGGCGTGTCGCACATTCGCGAAACCATCTTCGAGAACCGCTACATGCACGTGGCCGAACTCGCCCGGTTCGGCGCCGATATCCGCGTCGAAGGCCAGGTCGCCACCGTCACCGGCAAGCCGACGCTCAAGGGCGCCCAGGTCATGGCGACCGATCTGCGCGCCTCGGTGTCGCTGGTCATCGCCGGCCTTGCGGCGCATGGCGAAACCGTCGTCAACCGCATCTATCATCTCGATCGCGGCTTTGAGCGGCTGGAAGACAAGCTGAGCCGCTGCGGCGCCGAAATCGAACGCGTGGCGGGATAGTGCTGCGACCGGGCAGGGGCACCGATGTTGGTTTTGCCATTGATCGTCTTCGGGTTTTACCTGATCCCGATCCTGCTCATTTGGCAGGTGCCCCGGCCCCTGTTGCTCGCGGCGCTGGTGCTGAGCGTCGTCGCGCCGTGTATCTGGCTGCTCATCACGCTCATCGGTGACGGCAGCGCCGTCACCCGGCTCGGCCTGAACTGGTTCATCCTGCCCTATCTGGCGCTGGCGGTTGTAGCCGGCTTCGTCATGGGCCGCATCGCCCTGCCGATTGCGCGCTGGTTCGGCCAGGTGCATCCGCGCGGTGTCGTGCCCACCTGGATCGTCGCCATCGCCTTTCTGCCCGGCGTGGCGTTTTACCTTTTCATGGGCACGCAAGCCGGCACGCTGTTCAATCCGGCGCCGTAGCCTGCCCGGTGGGATTAGCCAGATCTAGTTCCAAGAGTGGCGCGCCTCCTTCCCCCTCCCAGGGGGAGGCCGGGTGGGGGAACTCTCCTCCGAGTGGAGCCAGCTGAAACCAATTCAACTCCGCGCCATATGACTGGCCTCGATCTGGCACCGCCCTTCCCGCGGGCTTGACCCGCGGGCGTCTCGCCACCCCACCGAATTCCGTGCGGCCGGACAGTGCCCCGCGGGTCAAGCCCGCGGGAAGGCCGAGTGCGGTGTGAGCATCCCTTGCCCCCGAATTTCTGCCCCTTATCCCCACCCCCAAAACTTCCCGCATAATCACCCCCGATATCTCCACGTTAGCTGCGGGTTCGCGACGAACGGCCGTGGAGAGTTTGGTGGGAGGGGAATGCGGTCGCGCGATCCCTGGGCCAGCGCGACGTTCGTCATCCCAGTCAAAGGATGGCCACGTTCGGGCGGCCAGAAACCCCATCGCATGCGGCGAGGCGCTGTCTCGCTTACTACCAAAACCATGAGGCACGTCCCGCCGCATGCCGCAGTCTTCGATCCAGTGGATCGATTTGAGGAGAAAAGGCCATGAGAGCTACGCTCGAATGGCCAGGAACCCGCCCGGCCACCCGCGCGGCAATTTCCCATGCCCAAAATCCACCCCCGCATTGCCCCCGTGCCGACAAACTTGTAGATCGGACGGGGCGTGACCAGATACGCTTCGTCTCCATGCAAAGGGCCGCACCTCCATGACTGACCTGAAGCTCCTGGCGCTCGATACCGAAGACCTCGATGTCATCTCTGCTCACGTGCAGGATGCGGTCGTGCGCGTGCCCGACATGGGCTATGCCCGCGGCGATCGGCGCTTCGCGCTTTTGATGAACCGGTTCGATTGGGAAAGCGGCAAGCAGAACCGCCGCGACAAGGGCCAGCGCAAGCGCGCGGCGCTGCATTTCGATGCGGTCCAATCCGTGGTCACCGCCGGTTTCGATCCCAATTCAACCGACGGCGTGCTCGAACTGCTCGCCATCGTGTTCCAGCCCATCGATGGGCCGGCCGGCATTATCGAGCTGCAATTTGCCGGCGGCGGCACGGTTCGCTTGGGCGTCGAATGCCTTGAAGCCCGCCTCGCCGATCTTGGCGCCACCTGGGGCGCCAGCAATACGCCCACTCACGCCATCGACTAAAAGGTCCGCTCCTTATGCCTATTCGCCTCGATAGCCAGGCCGCCAATTTCGAGGCGGAATTCGTCGCCCTGCTCGGCAGCAAACGCGAATCCTCCCAGGAGGTCGGCGATATCGTGGCGACCATCATCGCCGAGGTGCGCAAGCGCGGCGACGACGCGGTGGTCGACTACACCAATACCTTCGACAAGGCCGGCGTCACTGCTCAGACCCTGCGCTTCACCGAAGAAGAAATCGAACGCGGCGCTGCCCGCGTCACCCCCGAAGTTGTCGGCGCCCTGCAGTTCGCCCATGACCGTATCCGCGCTCACCACGAAAAGCAGAAGCCCCAAGATCACATCTACCAGGACCATCTCGGCGTCACGCTGGGCAATCGCTGGACGGCCGTGGAAGCCGTGGGCATCTACGTCCCCGGTGGGCTGGCCTCCTACCCATCATCGGTGCTGATGAACGCCGTGCCCGCCAAGGTTGCGGGCGTCGAGCGTATAGCCATGGTCGTGCCCACCCCCAATGGCCAGCTCAGTTCCTCCATTCTGGCCGCCGCCAAGATTGCCGGCGTCACCGAGATCTACCGCACCGGCGGCGCCCAGGCCGTCGCCGCGCTCGCCTATGGCACCGCAACCATCAAACCCGTCGACAAGATCGTCGGTCCCGGCAATGCCTTCGTCGCCGCCGCCAAGCGCCAGGTTTTCGGCCAGGTCGGCATCGATATGATCGCCGGCCCCTCCGAGGTCCTGGTCATCGCCGATGGCTCGGCCAATCCAGCCTGGGTCGCGGCCGATCTCATCGCCCAGACCGAGCACGGGGCAGGGGCCCGCTCCATTCTGATCACCACCGAAAAGGGCTTGGCCTCGGCGGTTATCGCCGAAGTCGCGCGCCAGCTTGCCCTCCTGCCCAAGGAGGCCATCGCCCGCGAAGGCTGGGACAATTACGGCGCCGTCATCACCGTCCCTTCGCTCGATGAGGCCGTGATCCTCGCCAACCGCATCGCCTCCGAGCACGTCGAGCTGGCGATCGACGATCCCCAGTCGCTGGTGGCGCGCATCCGCAATGCCGGCGCCATTTTCCTCGGCCACCACACGCCCGAGGCCATTGGCGACTATGTGGGCGGCTCCAATCACGTGCTGCCCACGGCGGGTTCCGCCCGCTTCGCCTCCGGCCTCGGTGTACTCGATTTCATGAAGCGCACCTCGATCCTGGGCTGCGATCCAAGCTCGCTATCGGCGCTTGCCGAAGCCGCGGTGATCCTCTCCGAGGTCGAAGCGTTGGACGGTCACGGCCGCTCCATCTCCATCCGGCTCAACCATTGAGCATTTCGATGCAAAACGGGACCGAGGCTGCCACCACCGACCGCCTCATCACCGTCACGCTCGATCCCAATACCATCACCTCGATCGATCCCGACGTGGTGCATGAATGGCGCATCGCCATCTATGACCTGCTCGAAGACAACCGCTTCCGCCCCGCCCGCGTCACTGCGGTGGGGCCCTTCGCCCTCCACGTCTCCATCGTCGGCAATTACATCGTGCTCGATGTGCGCAATCCCGACACCTTCCAGCCGATCGCCGCCCACTACCTGTCGTTGACCCCCTTCCGCCGCCTGATCCGCGATTATTTCCGCATCCGCGACGCCTATTACGAGGCCATCCGCTCGGCCCAGCCGTTCCAGATCGAAACCGTCGACATGGCCCGCCGCGGCCTGCACAACGACGCCGCCGAATTGCTGCGCACAAGGCTGGTCAACAAGCTCGAGATCGACCTCAATACCGCCCGTCGCCTGTTCACCCTGATCTGCGCCGTCCAGCCCTATGCCAGCCGCATCGATGAGAGCAAAAGCCAGCTCCCCACCGTGCTGTTCGTCTGCTCGATGAATTCGGTGCGCTCCCCCATTGCCGCAGCCTTGGCCCGACAACTGTTCCCCGGCCGCGTCATTGCCCGCTCGGTCGGCGTCAATGGCGGCAAGGCCGATAGTTTCGTGCACGAGGTGATGGAGGAGAGCGGCATCGACATGTCCGTCCATACCCCCCACACCATGGATGAATTGATCGCCTCCCATTTCGATCTCGTCATCACCCTATCCGATGACGCCCCCGACGCCGTGGCGCGCAAGGGGCTGGAAACCGGCGCCCTCGAACACTGGTACGTGCCTGACCCGTCCCTCGTCGAAGGCCCGCGCGACGTGGTGCTGGCCGCCTATCGCGACCTGCGTGACAACCTGCGCAAACGTGTCCGCGACCGGCTGGAAGCCCTGGTCTCGGGTGGTTCACAAAGCCCCTGATTTGGTCTAGCCAGTATCCCACCTCTCCTTTCCCCGCATGCGAGCATTTTTAATGGCCAGCCGTCCCGATCTGATTCTGGCCTCTGCCTCCCCCCGCCGCCTGGCGCTGCTCAATCAGATCGGCATCGAGCCCGAACATCTCGTGCCCGCCCATGTCGATGAAACCCCCGAAAAGGCCGAACTGCCCCGCAAGCTGGCCCAGCGCCTGGCCGATCTCAAGGCCCTCACCGCCCAGCATAAGGCGCGTTCCGCCGGCTATGGCGCCAATGCGCTGGTGCTCGCCGCCGATACCGTCGTCGCCGTCGGCCGCCGCATCCTGCCCAAGGCCGAAACCATGGAGGAAGCCTCGGCATGCCTCCGCCTGCTCTCGGGCCGCTCCCACCGCGTCTTCACCGCCATGACGCTGCTCACCCCCTCGGGCGCCAAGCGCCAGCGCTTGGTCGAAACCCGCATCCGCTTCAAGCGTCTCTCCACCAAGGAGATGGAAGCCTATCTGGCCAGCGCCGAATGGCGCGACAAGGCCGGCGGCTACGCCATCCAGGGCATTGCCGGCGCCTTCGTGGTCAAGCTGTCAGGCTCCTATTCGGCCGTCGTCGGCCTGCCTCTCACCGAAACCGCCACCCTGCTTGCCGGGGAAGGCTATCCGGTGCACTTTAACTGGCTCAACCAGTCAACCCTGTCGGGTGTCTGATGACCAATACCATGGCCAAGCCCTGTCCCATCTGCGGCAAGCCCGCCGTCGATAAATTCCGCCCCTTCTGCTCCGCCCGCTGCGCCGACGTGGACCTCAACCGCTGGTTGACCGGCTCCTACGTCATCCCCGGCGATATCGGCAAGACCGATGATGAGGACGACACTTCCGCCGTGCCCTCGCATGATCCAGAAGACGACAATATCTGAGCGTTGTCATGACGGCTGCTAGGGACGCCCAGGCAAGTTATCCCCGCCCCGCGGCGCGCGGCCTATTATCTGCGCAGAGCGGGGAGCGACGCTAGGGTGGTGACAGGTCAATATTGCGCGCATGCCACATCCCTGATTGCCGTCCTGCCGCGTCCCCGCCGGCGGGATCGCGGAGGGATGCCACCCATCTCCAGGAGCCCCAACGCCCTGCGTCCGATGGCCCGCGTTAAAGTCCTTTTCCACAACCCGCTTTCGCCCTTGCACCGGCAAAACTGATCTCCTATAAGGCGCAAGCGTTTCGCAGGGCCGGTCCTCTCCAGCCCTTTGCCCGGGTAGCTCAGTTGGTAGAGCAGCGGATTGAAAATCCGCGTGTCACTGGTTCGATTCCGGTCCCGGGCACCATTATTTCCTAATAATATCAATAGTTTGTGGCCGTTTTAGTCGGAGTGACTTTTCGCACGCGTGAGGCCAGGTAGCATATAGGTAGCAGCTGCGGTTTGTGTCGGAAAAACGGCGTCCAGTGCAGACGCGAATCGTCTACGGGGCAGGGGCCAAAATAATGCTTCTGTCGACCCGGCTGTCGATTGACATGATGGTCGCCGCGATAACGGCTGGAATGGGGCCGGTAGCGGACTGGCAGCTTCTCTATCGCGGATTGTGTCAAGGGTCGCGCGAAGACATCTGCCGCGGGGAGGCGGCACTGCTGACCGTGGAATGTCGCCGATAAGC
>NZ_JBEPOL010000013.1:0-97294 GCF_040546795.1 Devosia sp. UYZn731 | reverse complement strand
GCCACTTGACCATCCCCGCACCGCGGGAAACTATCCTACAGGCGGGTCACTTCTCAATGACAACCCCGGGTCAGTTCCAGGCGACAATCAACACTTTCAGATTGGGCCACGTCCAAGAATAGATCTTATCGGCAGGTTTTGCCGCGGTTGGTTTTACGCAGGCAACATCTTTGTAACCGTTTAACAGAAAATAGGGTTTTCCCTCTGCCTGAGCAATCTGAACCTCAGCGCTTACGCCGGTGGCGGTATTTGTGTGCCGGCCGCAGATCACGGCAACCACATCCACCGAGCGAATGCGGGTTGCGGCTTTCGCCTTCCAGTTCCCGTCTATGTGCTCCTTGATCGACCAGTCCGCCAATTCGAACGGACTGTCGGGAAGTTTCGCTTGTCCAACGAGGAAATTCTTCAGAATTTCATCGTGATCATAATCAAAACTAATAAAAACTCGCTTCACCGTGTCATTCCTCCCAGAGCACTGAAATCTATAAACGATAATTTGGTATAGTTCTGACGTTTCACAACACGCCGTCGTGTGGCTGAACGTTATTCCATCTCTGGCACCTCGCCTGTTCGAACAGCACCTCAGGCGGCACAAGTTCTCCAAGGTTAGATGTCGCGGTGCTCATCCACATAATCATGCCTGAATAGGACTTGGACAGGGGCAACGTCAGTCGCGACTTATTGTGGCCAACTGAAATGGCATTGTTGAGCTTCGAATGCTGCCCTGATTTCGCGATCTTTGCCTCTCGCGAAGGCTGCAAGCACGAATCGGTCGACGCTTGCCGCCGAGGTTTTGCATGGGCGACAACTCTCTTCGATGGAATCTAACCCAAATGACATTTAGAACAAAAAATGAACGCGGGCAATTTCTGCTATGAGAATGTACCCTAGAATCGTGAAGCTTGACGCGTTCAGACCCCAGTTTTTCCGGTGCATTGCCCGCGCTACAATCCTAGCGCTGAAATCGGTAAGGCAGGGATGCGGCGCTACTCTGACCAAGCTACCCTCCACGACGTCGCGCAACGGATCGCCGGAAGCGCAGGTGTATGGTTTCGGTCGGCAAACCAATGTGCACGTCGGATTCGCATAATATGTGGCCTGGAACCATGCCGGGGTAGAGGGGACTATGGGTGGCCGTCGCGCATCCCTGGCAATTAGATGATCGCGTTTCCGACGGTCGCCATGTCCTTTCGACACCATTGGCAAATGAGCTCACAAGGATAAGCTTTGCCGCCTGCAACCATACATCGAGCTTGGTCGCTGTCTTGGGCAATGGACAACGCTACCTAGCAATCACATCTACCGGCGACTAGTCGTGGTTTTGTGGGTTGATACAAAACGGTTCACGTTGTTCAATATCGCTCTCAGTTTGGCAGAGCGAGGGTGGTTCACATGCATCAGGCAAGGCTGGCGAACGGCCAATGTGCAGTTGTTGGAAAAGGTCAATCGCCTGACGCCCCGGTGGCCCCGGTGGGCCTTAGCGGTTCGGTGGGCGCGGGCGGGCAGAACCGTGCTCCTGACGTTCTGGCGGTGCAGAGCAGATTGAATTCGATCAGCGCTGAGGCCGGCGGGCCTCTGCGGCCCCTGGCGGAAGACGGAATCAGCGGGAGCAACACCAGGGCCGCGATTCTGAAGTTTCAGCGGCGCTACAGTCCGGAGCTGGTTAGCGACGGGCGCGTCGATCCTGACAAGAATACCTGGAAAAAGCTCATTTCGCTAACAGATGGTTCTGAGGCGGCTGGCGCAGGTGGGGCGCTGCCTAAGGTCGCTGCACCGGGCGCCGGACGGCGCCCTAATACCCCCGCGCGCGATTCTGCTGCAGTGCAAACGTTTCTAACCGCCGCAATGCACTTCGCGCAGTACCGAGTCATCGCAGCGATCCAGTCACTGGATCAGGCAGGGGTGGAACTGGTGCAAGTTCAGCAATTTCAAATCTTGAACTCCGGCATTAGGCCAATGACGCTGCACGCCGCGTACACCGCGCGGCTATCATCGCTGGTGGAGTTGCCCGAAGTCGACAGGTGCTTCCATTTGGTGCACCCCAGGATGACCATAGCTGGAGTTAAAGACGTCCTTCGCCGACTTCAAAAAGTGTACCGGGATATGCTCGACGTGATCGTGAAGACGATTATCACCACCCCGAAGGCGGAGAAATCGGATGTCAGGCGTTTTGTGCGCACTGCTTCCGATGCTTCGCTAAGGAGAACGCATCCACCAAGTGGGGCGATAGCCGACGCCGAAGTCGGGGGCTGGTGGAAGAAGAACGCCAATGAGGCTCATATCCGGTACAATGATACTTATATGTCCGCACCGGACATCTGTACTACGCTGCTTCACGAGATGTCACACTTCGTATCGCACGCGAGTTCTTACGAAATCGGCCCGCACCACAACTCCGGTCTCTATCAAGGTGCGTTCAACGACACCCATCATCAAGCCGTCAGGAACTCATTTTGCTACGAGTGGTTCGCCATGCTCGCGCAGTTCAAATTTCTCAGGTCAAAGCCAAACGCGGCACTTCCTAATCCGCTCTAGCTATTGTCGCTTGGCCAGCATGCGATCCGAATAAGCTCATCATTGGCCTGCGAAACGCCGTGCGACATTGGAAATGCGGCTCGATTCGCTGCCTCGGCGCTTTCGACGATAGCCCGAGCTGTTCCTTTTTGACGAGGGGTTTGCGCCTGCCGAGCAGTCCGAGCGGCGATCATCAGACGAAAGCCTTCGGTCAGGCTTAGCTCGCCGAAGTCTGAAGCTGGATGCCTTCAGTGAGCCCAGCTAGAAGACAGAACCGCCGCGGGCAATGAAATCTGCATGGCCTTGGGGGTCTTTCTCCTTGGCGAATAGGTTCATCGAAATAATGGTCCAGGTTCCGCCGCCGTAAGAGCCGGCATGGGCCGGCGAAATACTGCCATCAATGATATTTGAGGGCATCTTTTTGTGGTCGAGGTCCTGAAAGCGGTAAATCCAAAACCCGGTTGCGGCGTCGAACCGGCCAGTAATCGCGGGCAAGCCTATCTCTGAGGCGAACTCCGAGCCTTTTGAGCACAGTTGCAGCAATTTCTGAACGACCTTGACGTCGTCAACGCTATTGACCTGTTTTGTACCGACGCGGTCCAGAACATTGACCGCGCCGGTCAGACCGCGGAAAGGCGGATTGAGGGCTAGGATACGTGGCACTGACGCCTCCTGCATGCTCGTGGTAAAGTATCGCCGGCAAACACGTCGGCCTTGTCACAAGTTTAGCGCGACTTGCCGTAAAAAGTGAATAGTCCGCCCGCTGAACCTGCTGTTCCTTCTCACGACACCAAAAGCTCGCGGCTAGCCGTGCCGGGTTTGACATGATAAGCGCCGATGGCCTCTGAACGGCAACCTAGATTTGGCAGTCAGAAGGCGCTTGCGTCTTTTCTTGCAGGAGCACCTTCGCCGCGGAAGTAGTCAATGGTTCGCGCCAAGCCTTCATTGAGGGATATTGTTGGCGACCAGTTCAAGACCGTGAGCGCGAGGTTGATATCGGGGCGTCGGCGACGAGGGTCGTCCTCCGGCAGAGGACGCAGGTCGAGGCTCGACGAGCTTGCGATCGCGGCCACGATCATTTCCGCGATGCCGCGGACAGTGTGCTCCTCGGGATTGCCGATATTGATTGGCCCCGTCACCCCCTTCGGCGTGTCCATCAGGGCGATCAGGGCGGCAACCGTGTCATCGACATAGCAGAAGGAGCGGGTCTGGCTGCCCGTACCATGAATGGTAAGGGGATTGCCCGAGAGCGCCTGGACGATGAAGTTGGAGACGACGCGCCCATCGTCCGGCGCCATGTTGGGGCCGTAGGTGTTGAAAATACGAGCGATTTTGATTTTGGTGTCATATTGGCGGTGGTAGTCGAAAAACAGGGTTTCAGCGCAGCGCTTACCTTCGTCATAGCAGGCGCGGGGGCCGATCGGGTTGACATGGCCGACATAGGTCTCGATCTGTGGATGCACTTCGGGGTCGCCATAGATTTCCGAAGTCGAGGCCTGGAGGACGGGGACGCCCAATTTGCGGGCCAGCTCGAGGACGCTGATGGCGCCAAGGACGCAGGTGCGGGTGGTCTGGACCGGGTCGCGCTGGTAGTGAACCGGGGACGCCGGGCACGCGAGATTATAGATCTCGTCGACCTCGACAGTGATGGGCTCGGCCACGTCCTGAACCAGCACGCTGAAGTTCTTGTTGTCCAGCAGGTGAGCAATATTGGCGCGGTCGCCGGTCGAGAAATTATCGAGGCAGACCACCCCGTCGCCGCGATCGATCAGTGCCTGGCAAAGGTGGGACCCGATGAAGCCCGCGCCGCCGGTGACGAGGATCGTCCGGCTCATGAGGTGATCTCGCGATTGTCTTCGATGGGGGTGACCGCGGGGCGAGGACTGGCCCCGATCATCGTCGTGTAGAAGTCCCGAGGTGGCAGGCCGGCAAAGGTCGTGGGGCCGGATTGGCCCAATTGCCACCAGGTGCTCATGCCAACGGGTTCGGACGCCGGCGAGGTTCCGCTGGCGAGGGTCTCCCGCAGGGTGTTGAGCGCGTTGGCATCGTCGGACGCGAGGACGACCAGCATTTCGGCTTGCAGCCGGTCGTGCCAATCGGCTGCTATCGCGCCCGCGGCGCCATCGGGGGACCAGCCAAACACGGTGAGCGGAAATAGGCGGCCGACGGCATCGACCGAGGACATGATGGCGCCGCGGCAGGCAAAACCGAAAACCGCCTCGCCGAAGTGGAAATGCCAGATCGGGGCGATGAGATAGACGTCCCGCCAGCTTTCACCCAAGGCCGAGCGGCTCGCGGCCATGGCGGCCTCCAGCCACTGCTCGTAGGGACGCAGAATCGGCAAAGGCAGGTTAGCGGTGACGAAGTCTGCTTTTTGCGGGACCTTGCCGAAGATGCCGACCTGCATTGCTAGAGCCCGCCTGGGCATGAGAATTCCGAGAGCGCCGGCAGGAAGAAGGGATTGAAGATGGTGCCAACGCGAATGCCGTATTCGACGTCACGACCGTCGAGCACGATGCGCAGACGCAGCTCGTCGCCGCGGCGGGCCACAGTGTTCCGGTCGATCAGCCGCATCAGCGCCCAGGGTCCCGAAATGGTGACGGTCGAGCTGCGGCCGGGCAGTTCAGGGAGCATGCTCAGAGTCACCGCGCCGCTGCCCTGGCTGGTCGGCCATTGTACGGTGATTGGCGTGCTGCCCACCTGCTGGGATTGCAGTACCGTGCCATTGATATCGAGCATGGCCATATCTGCGGCAGGATTGAGCATGGTCTGGCCGATGGTCAGGCTGACCGATGGTTCGGCCGCGTTAGGCGGGAAGAAGGCGTCGCGGATCTGGGCGGCGCGCTGGAATTCCTTGATCGCATTGTTGGAAAGTTCCCGGCCAAGAGCGGTGTCGTCTCGCCATTTCCAATCGTCGCCGCTGAGGTCGGCGAGGTTGATGAGATTATCGGCGAAGAATTTGTCGAGCACACCGCCGGGCCGGAACAGCCGGGAAAAATCTGCCATAGGCACATCACGCGGACTACCGGGCGAGAATGGATAGAAGTCGGATGTGACCTGTTCGCACACCCGGGTGACTTCGCCGGCCAGCTTCTGGTTGAGCTGGGCCAATGACGTGCCGGCGGCATCGCCCTCCAGATCTTCGGCTGCGGCGCTCAGCATGCGGCGCATGGCGTTGGGCAGGCGCGAGGCATTGACTGTCAGGTTCGAGACCGCAAGTTGCGCGGCGGCGGCGCCTGCGGGCTGCGTCGGATTGCGGGCGGCGATGACGAGGTTCTGGTATATTTCGTTCAGGTTGGCGATGACGGCATCGATGGGCCGGGGCGTGCCCGAGACCAGGGCAGCATAATCGGCAAACTGGGCCTCAATATCGCCGCCGGGCAAGCTGGGCTGTTCGCCGGGGCGCAAGTTGGATTTATCCAGCGCCATGGCGATGCCGATCTTGGCGAGGCCCGAGGTGCGCGAGGCCAGCAGGTTGGTCGCGGCCGTGGCCAGGGGATCGGTGCCAGATGCAGCCGACGCCGGCTCTTCCGGCGCCACGTCCTTGGTCAGTGCCGATTCCGACGCCACCAGTTCGACCAGAGATCGGATGGGCGAGGTCGCCGGGTTGGAGACGATGGACATTACGGTGTAGTCGGGTTTTTCGCCCGGCAGGGTCCGCAACTTGAGATTGTTGAGCATGTTCGCCCAAGTGGCAACGAAGTCCTTGGAATAGATGCTGATGAGCTGCGGGCCGAGATGGGCGAAAGCATCGTCGCTCACCATGTCGCGGCCGGCTTCACCGCGCACCCAAAGTTCGCCCTGCAGGCGATCGGCGATGGAGGACAGCTCGTTGAGCAGGTGATCGTGGAAGCCGGAATAGGTGAAAAAGCCCGGAATGGTCATGGCGGAGAAATCGCTGGCATCAACCGTTTCGAAGATGGTTCTGGAATCGGGCCCCAGCCGGTCGGCCACGACGATATCGGGCACTTGCACAGTCGAGCGCAGATAGGAATAGGCCTGATCGGCGAGCGACAGCCGGGTGAGCGTGGTCCGCGCGGAGTCGATCAGCGTGCCATTGGGCTCGAACGATGGCGGCCTTGTGCGGGCCAGCGTCAGCATGGCGCGGAGGTGCCGTTCGAGGTCCTCGCGTAACGGGCGGTAGTTTGGACCCTGGTAGAGGTTCTGCTCCCAGTCGTGCTTCATCCACGCGACGATATAGTCGTCGTCGACAGTGTCGGCGGTCCCGCAGAGCATGAGGTAAACCTTGAGCGCCTCATAGACGGCCATGGGATCATCCATGATCTGGCCGAGTTGGGCCTCGAGGCGCAGGATCAGGCGCGACCGCAGCATGCGCTCGAGTGCGCGGTAATAGGTGGATTCCGCCGCTGCGGTCAGTTGCGAGCGCTGGCTGAGACCAAAGGTTTCTCCTACTGGGGTGGCAGCTTCGCGATTATCGTAGCCGACCGGCATGCTGGCCAGCAGGTCGAGAGCGGGGGTGACAGATTCCAGATCGAAATCGTTGACCGTGGCGGCGTTGAGCAGGTCGCCGGCCGCAACGCGGTAATTGGCAACCGACTGGTCCGTGACCGAAAGCAGCGCGTCATTGTTGAAATAGCTCCAACCCCAGGCGGCCATGGCGACGACCAGGCCCAGTCCGATCAAGCTCAGCACTGCGGTGCGCAGCAGGAACTGCGCCCGTACGGCGGCGCGATCGATCGACACCCAGCCGCTTTCGCCGAAAATAACCTGCGTCAGCAGGTCGTGCAGGAAGAAGCTCTTGCCGCCGCCGGAGAGCTGCCGTTGCCCGCCAGGACCGAAGGCCCGGCCCATTGCGCCCAGCACCTGGTCAATCGGGGTGCCTTCCTGGGTGCCGGAAGTGAAGTAGAAGCCGCGCAGCGTGGCAGGAGCCTGAAAACGGTTGGGCTCGAAAATCTGCGCCAGGGTCGTGGCAATCTTTTCGCGCAGCAAGGCGAACTGGCCGGGGAAGCCATAGATCGCAATGCGAGAGGCAGCGTCAGGTTCTTCCTGCAGGCGGTCGGCCAGTTCTTCGGTCAGGCGGCGGACGAGATCGTCCATTTCGCCCGGGACGGAGCCAACCATATTGGCGCGGCGATCCTCGGTCTGGAAGGTGGCACCCCAGACCTTACGGCGGCGGCTCTCGGTGAAATTGCCGAAATACTCGGTGAAGCCTGCCACCAGATCGGCCATGGTGAACATCATATAGACCGGAAAATCGATCTTGAGCTGATCGTGCAATTCGGCCAGCCGCTTGCGGATGGCGGTAGTCTGCTCGGCCAGCTCGGTGGGCGATTTCTGCATCAGCTCGACAAGGCTGATGGCGACGATGGCGCCGTTGATCGGCTGCTTGGGGCGGTTTTTCTTCAAGAGGCCAAGGAAGGACAGCCAGCTCTCGGCATCGGCATGCTGGTCGGAATCCTGGGTGGTATAACGGCCGGCGGTATCGATCAGCACCGCATCCTCGGTGAACCACCAGTCGCAATAGCGGGTGCCGCCAATGCCGGCGATGGGCGCGGGCTTGCCGGCGGGGCCGACGAATTTGAGCCCGGAATTGACCAGGGCGGTGGTCTTGCCGGTGCCGGGCGCGCCGATGATGATGTACCAGGGCAGCGAATAGACGGCGGCGCCCTTGCCGGACGAGGTGCGCAGCATGGCCAGCGCCTCAGTCATGCGCTCGCCCAGCACCTTCTCGTCGCTGTCGGCGCCGGTTGCCATGGCCGCTTCCAGCCGCCTGGCCGCGCGGCGGCGCAGCAGGAAACGGATCAGATAGATCACGCCGACGATACCCCAACCGACGGCGATGATGAGAATGCGGATCCATTCCGGCTCGAACGGCGCCACGCCGCCCCAGGCGATCAAGGGCAGGCCGAACCACACCAGCGCGGCGAAGGCGACGAGTCCAAGGGCGAGCAGGGCCAGGAAGAGCCAGAATTTCATAGGGGTTTCAAGGTCTCTTCGCGCGAGATCATGACCTCGACGCGGCGGTTCTGCGCCCGGCCCTCCGGAGTTGCATTGTCGCCGATGGGCTCGAATTCGCCGCGGCCCTCGACCTGCAACCGGCTCGGATCGGCGATGGTCGTCGCCAGCAGTTCCTTGACGCCGTCGGCGCGGGCGACCGACAACTCTTCATTGGATTTGAAGCGGCCCGTGCCCGAGACCTTGACGTTATCGGTATGACCCACGACCAGGATCGGGCCGGGCTCCTTGTCGAGCGCGGCGGCGATGCGCGTGGCGATCGGCTCGAAGTCCTTCTTGACGTCTGCCTTGCCGGAATCGAACAGCACGAGATTGTTGATCCGCACCACGATCATGTCGCCCACCATTTCTACCGCCATGCCGCCTGCGGCGATATCGTCGGCCAAAGCCGCGCGGATGCGCTCGAGCTGGGTCTGGTCGCGAAAGTCTTCTTTTGGCAGCGGGGAGTAGGAGGCGCGCTCCAGCGTGATCTGTACCGGCGGGCTCAGCGCCAGCAGCCGCGTGGTGACGGCGTCGGCATTGCCGGCCAGCAGGAACCGCAGCAGCAGGAAGAGAGCAAGGCCGAGTGCCGCGGCGATCGCTCCCAGAACCCAGATCGGCACGCGGCCGGTCAGCTTGGGCATGGCGAGATCAAGCCCGCGCCAGCGCACGGAGACGTCGTCATTGCTGCGGGCATTGAGTTGGCGCAGCGTCTGGTAGGTATCGCGCCGGGTGCGCTGCAGGTCATTCTGGCCATTGGGGGCAGTGCGATACTGGCCCTCGAAGCCCAGTGACAAGCAGGCATGCATCAGTTCGAGCAGGTTATAGTGCTGCGCGGGGTTCTGCAGGATGCGGTTGAGCTCGGTGTAGAAACCCACGCCCGACGTGCGGCGCTGGAAGAACTGCGCCACCATCGAATATTGCAGCCAGACATGGGTGTCGGTGCCAGGAAGGTTCTGCACGATATCATCAGCCGTGCCGCAAAGCGCGTATTTGGCCACGGCCACGTCATGTTGGTCAGCGCCGGCGGCGAGCGCATTGCGCTCAAACTCCATGATCTGGCTGGCGACCTTTTCCATCAGCGGCCTTGCCTGCACGTCGATGATCATCAGACGCAGGCGGCCGAGCAGGATGAGCAGCGGGCTCGCCGCGGCGGTCAGCGGATTGGAGGAGGCGATAGGGACGCTGTCTGGCGCGTTGAGCGCTACCTCCAGCGGGATTTTGGGGCGTTCGGGCTCGGGCGCGGCGCGCTGTTGCGGCGGCGGTGCAATGGGGCCGCGCAGCCAGTCGTCGCCACCGCGCGGCATCTGGTTGGACGACTGATCGAAGGGCGAATCATAGCCGGAGGTGACGCGCGGATTGTAGCCGGGCGAGGAATCGGCGGGCGGCCAATTGGGCGAGGAGGGCGGCTGTGGCTGGCCCGGAGACGGCCACGCCGGGCCTGGCTGGCCGGGCGGGCTGGCCGGCTGGCGGCCGCCCGGATTGGGCCGGATGACGGTCTTTCCGCCGCGCGAGAAAGGATCGTCATCCGAGCCGCTCATTGGCGGTCTTCCTGAATGGCCCACAGATCGAGGGCGAGGTCCGGCCAGTCGCCGGCGAAGTGCAGGCCGAGCGAGCTGGCGGTACTGAATTCGGGCCACAGGCTCGAGGAGCGGTCGAGATAGAAATAGACGTTCCGCGCAATGGTGCGGATCTGGCGCGGCGGCGTCGGCATGTGCACCAGGCGCACGCCGGGCAGATTGTTGGCGACGATCTCCTGCATACGGGTGCCGGGACCGATCTTGCACAACTCGGGGAATTGCTGCTGGATCAAGGTCGGCGGCATGCCTGCGGCCACCTCGATAACGAAGGTGGCATTGCGGAACAGGGTGCGATCGGTGACGGCAGCGACATAGGCGCTGGGGCCGCGCTGGATCAGCTCCAAATGCACGGCGCGGGCAATGTCGAGGCTCAGGAGGCGCTGGATATCAGCCAGCAAGGGCTCGATGGTGTCGGCCAGGTTGTCATGGTCGTAGGCGCCATATTCTGGCGCGCGGCGGCTCGGCGAAATGGTCCACAGCTCGCCGGAAAAGCGCAGCAACTCCTCGTAGACCTTGACCGGGTGAACGAATTTGGACGAACGCAGGTGCTTGAAGACGTTGATCTGCCGGTTGAGCGCCTGGAGCATATAGTAATCCAGCGCCTGCAGGCCCCCACCGGCGCCGGGGTCGGAGGCATAGCGAGCCAGCGTATCGAGCTTGGTATCGACCCAGCCGATGACGCGGTCGAGCCAGCCCGCCGCGACGCCGTGCCCGGTGGTGACCAGAACGGGGGGCGCGAAGACGGGGTCGAACTTGACCGACTTGTCGCGCACTTCGATGATTTTAGCGATCTTGAGGCAGTGGAAGCCCGGCTTGGGCGTGGCCCTGATATCGAGCGAGACGCGCAGGTCGGCGATCTCGATTTCCTGTTCGACATGCATCGCCGAGGTGCCGTCGACCACGGTCTCGATTTCGCGCACATAGCGGCTGCCGCTGGTGCCTTCGGCCATGTCGATTTCGCGTGCGCCGGGCGTGGCAATCGGCGCCACCAGCCAGATGAAGAGACGCTCGGCATCCTCCGGCACGTCGATGGGCTCGGGCAGGGGCGAGACCCCCGGCATGTCGAAGGGCGTGCCATCCTGGAAAATGCCACTGGCGCGGCGTAGGCCGAACTTGTGCCGTTCGGACAGGTCGGTATCGAAGACGAGCTCGGAAAAGCCCCATGGATAGGGCGTGACGTGACTGGTACGCCCTTCCAGCAGTCGCTCGACATACCGGTCAGACTGCTGGAAGTGGTGCTGGCGAAGGAACAGTCCCTCGGACCAGGTCACTTTGCTAAACCGGGACATTGGGACGAACACCCCCACAACGAAACGAGCGTATGCAGACCGTGTAAGTCTTTGGTCCATGCCCATGATAGCCGCTTCGGCCCGGCTCGCAAGGACAATCGCCTTGCCAAACCGTGATCGCTATGGTCGCTTGATTGCAAAATTGGCGAGGGTCTGAATTGTGAGCGTGGCGATTGTGACCGGCGCAGGCGGCCTGATCGGGTCGGAAACCACTGCTTTCCTGCTGGATCAAGGCTATGAGGTGGTCGGGATCGACAACGACATGCGGGCCCAGTTCTTCGGGCCCGAAGCGTCGACCCGCTGGAGGCTGGGCCAATTGTCGAGCCGGCGGGGCTTTGCCAATCTGGCCGCGGATATCCGTGACGCAAGCGCGATCGAGGCGATCTTTGCGCGACACGGAAGGGCCATTACGGCGGTGATCCACACCGCGGCGCAACCCTCTCACGATTGGGCGGCCAACGATCCGGCTACCGATTTCGCCGTCAACGCCGTGGGCACGCTGAACCTGCTGGAGGCAACGCGAAAGCATGCGCCGGAGGCGGCTTTCGTTTTTACCTCGACCAACAAGGTCTATGGCGACCGGCCCAATGGCCTGCCGATGGTCGAACTGGAGACGCGCTACGAACTGGCGCCCGAAAGCCCCTTTGCCGCGCAGGGGATCGACGAGACGATGAGCATCGATCAGTCGACCCATTCAATTTTTGGTGTGTCAAAGGCGTCGGCTGACCTGATGGTGCAGGAATATGGCCGCTATTTCGGTATGAAGACCGTGTGCTTTCGCGGCGGCTGCCTGACTGGGGGCGGTCATTCGGCTACCGAACTGCATGGGTTCCTCGCCTATCTGATGCGCTGCACCTTCACGGGGCGGCCGTATAAAATCTACGGCCATTCGGGCAAGCAGGTGCGCGATAATATCCACGCCAGCGATTTCGTCGCCGCGCTGTGGGCCTTCATGGCGGCTCCGACCAGCGGAAAAGCCTACAATATCGGGGGCGGGCGCTTTGCCAACTGCTCCATGATCGAAGCAATCGCGCTGTGTGAAGCATTGTGCGGCAGGGCGCTGGAACGCAGTTATGTGCCGACCGAGCGCATCGGCGATCATCGCTGGTGGATCAGTGACATGAGCCGGTTCGTGGCCGACTATCCCGGCTTTCGCATCACCTGGAGCATTGAGGACATCCTGGCCGATATCCTCGCGTCGGGGCGCCCGCGTTGGGCGGCGGAAAGCGCGGACTGACCGCATGGCAAATTGACGGGGACGGGCAGCCGGGGCATGCTGCTGCTGCAGCCGTCGAGCAAGGGTGGATGTCGTGTTCCGTTTGGCCGTCTACGCATTTTCCTTAGCATTGATGCTTGTCGCCGCGCCTATTGCGGCGCTCGCGCAAGGCGATACGGCGCGCGAGGCATTGACCGCATGCGTCGACTGCCCCGAATTAGTGCCTCTCGCAGCGGGCGTGGAAATCGGGAAATACCTCGTCACCGTCGACCAGTTCGCCGCTTTTGTTAAGGCGACGAATTACGAGACGGACGACGCCTGTACGCAAATCACCAAGACGCCCATCGAGAATTCCGGCAACTGGCGCGATCCCGGCTTTCCGCAGAAAGGCAATTATCCTGTCGTCTGCGTCAGCTGGCTGGATGCGACCGCCTATGTGGATTGGTTGAGCGAAACCACCGGTGACGCTTATCGCCTGCCCACGGTGGAGGAATCGCAGGAGGCGGCAGCGGGCGGCGCAAAAACCAAATTTCCCTGGGGCGACGATGTGGCTGTCGTCTGCGGC
Source organism: Devosia sp. UYZn731 (assembly GCF_040546795.1). NCBI lineage: Bacteria > Pseudomonadati > Pseudomonadota > Alphaproteobacteria > Hyphomicrobiales > Devosiaceae > Devosia > Devosia sp. UYZn731. The sequence continues at coordinate 84,175 of NZ_JBEPOL010000013.1, read as the reverse complement.
CATGCCAACGTGGCTGACGCCAATTTCAAGGCGACGTTTCCCAACGATCCCCGCCAAATCCTGACCTGCGACGACGGTTATGCCTATACCTCGCCGGTGGATGCGTTTCCGCCCAACGGGTTGGGCGTCTATGACGGCGTGGGCAATGCCTGGCAGTGGACCAATAGCTGCCTCAACGGCGATTGCGCCAATGCCGTATTCCGAGGCGCTAGCTGGACAGTGCCAAACCCGAAATTCTTCGCTTTGGACGGCACGTTCGGCGACCGGATACAGTTGCGCAATACGGCCATCGGCTTCCGAGTCTTGCGCGACTGATTGGCCTTACGGCGCCTCGTCGGCGACGACACGCAGACCATAGGTATAGAACGGAACTGGGTTGTCGTTGAAGATGAGCTTGCTCAGACGCAGGTCGGCCGGCGGGCTCGACCAGCTGCCGCCAATCAGGGCGTGACGCTGGCAATTGGTGCCGTCGCAGTCGCTGGTCCATTGCCAGGCATTACCGACAGCGTCGTCGATGCCATAGGCATTGGGGGTGAAACTGCCGACCGGCGAGGTCCCGTTGCCATCGAATGGCGATTTGCAGCCCAGGCAGTTGGCGCGGTTTTCGCCGATATCTTCGCCCCACCAGTAGTTGGTTGGCGCGCCAGTGCCGGCCGCCTCGCGATATTCATCGGCCGTCGGCAGGCGATAGGTCTGGCCGGCGCGGGCGCTCAGCCAGGCAATATAGGCCAGCGCATCATCATAGCTGATGCACACCGCAGGGTCCTCGTCAGTCTGCTTGATGTTGGGATAGTTCCAGGCGCAGCCCCAGCCATTGCGCTTGAAGCCGACATCCTTGGCAAAGACCGCAAACTGAGCCTTGGTCACGTGGTGCTGGCTCATCCGCAGCCCGGTGGGCAACGTCACCATATCAGGGCAGTCCTGGCAGTCGTTGCTGATCTGCAGTTCGGCGCGCGGCAGGCTGAAGCCCTGGGCATGGGCAGACAATGGGGCAAGCAGCAGCAAGGCGCACAGCGCCAGAAGACGCACAGGCATCATGTCAAATCCATCCCACGCAGGATTGTCGTCGCGTCGTCCGAACCCAGTACGACGGCGCGCTTGAGCAGAATTCTGGCACGGTCTTCGTCGGGTGGCGTGCCCAGCCCGTCACGATAGATCAGGGCCAGGTTGGTCATGGCATAGGGATTTTCCTGATTGGCCGAACGGGTCAACCACATGCGGGCAAAGGAATAGTTCTTCTGCCAGAAGATGCCATCGGCGAGCATGACGCCAACGGTCATCTGCGCGTATTGATCGCCCACAGCCGCCGCGGCGAGCAGCAGGTCGACGGTCTGTTGATCACTTAGACGTCCGGTCTGCGGTGCATCGATGCTGGCCTGATAGGCGCGCACGGCCTTGCGGGTGGGGCTATCGAACACGCCATTGATATTGTCGACGTTGAAGCCAAGCGCGACGAGGCCATATTGCACCATGTTGAATGGAATACGGTCGAGTTGCGCGGTCGCAGCGCGGCGGAGGCTCGCCTCGTTAGCCGTGCCTGTCCCCACCAGTTGCTGGACCACCTGACCCGCACGGTCCAGCGCGGTGATCCGCGCCCGCGCTAGATCGGCGTAGCTGCCATTGGGATAGCGCCGCAAATAGGCCTGGAAGTCCTCGGCCTTGTCGCTGTCCTTGATGGTCAGCCAATAGATCTCGTCGAGCGGCGCCGTTTCGAGCGCACGCTCCTGCTGGACCATATCGATGCTAGCGATGCGCTCCTTGGCAAGCGAATTGTAGAAATCGTCCTTGAACTCGCTCATGAACGCCTGATAGCCCGCAGTGGTATCGACGCTGAGTGCATGTTCATAGGCAACGCGAACCAGATTTTCGCTCGACTGGGGAGCAGCGTCGGTACTTGGCGCGCCGCTGAGATAGATTTCCTGGTCTGACAGCGTGCCGTAATAGACCGGCTGCTGCGCGTCGCCCGTCAGGGTGCGCACCTCGGCATTGACCCGGCGGAAGACGTAGTTGACCTCAAGGCCGGGGGTAGAGAGATGTCGCAGCAAGGCATCGGTATAGGGGCTGTGGTCGCCGACACCGTCATAGGCTGTGTTGCCGGCAGTCGCGGCAAAGGACACCAGGGTTGAGCCCTTGGGCTCGATGCGCGCAAGGCCCTTGCCGACGCTGTTTTCGCCCAATGTCCGCTTGATATCGAGCAAGAACGGGTTATTGCGGCAGGCGTCGAGCATGATCAGTTGCAGGCGGGTAGCGCCCTGCGTCGCCTCCAGTACGCGTTCCAGGGGAACCGCTTCGGTTTCGATATCGACGTCGCGCGATAGCACGGCATCGACGGGGATCAGGTAGTTGACGCCTTCAAGCTCGATGCCGTGGCCGGCATAGTAGACGGCGGCATAATCGGCGCCCTTGGCGTCTTCCGCAAAGGCCTGCAGCTCCGAAATCATGCCGGCCTGATCGAGGTTCAGCCGCACCCGGGTTTCAAAACCCAGGTCAATCAGGCTATTGGCGACGGCGCGAGCGTCGTTCTCCGGATTGGGCAAAGCGGGAACGGAGCGGTAGGCGCCGTTGCCGATCACCAAGGCCACCTGGCGCGCGTAGGCTGCCTCCGTGCCGCCCATGACCAGCACGACCAGCGACAGGACCACCCAACCGAGTTTCGTCAGAATGTTCGGCAATCGCGCCTCCGGTCCAAAAGGCCGGCCGGCGCCTAGGCGACCGGCCAGAACAGTAGTGTGCCGCGAAAGCTTAGCAAGTCGGTTCGTCATCGACCAGCCACAAGTCTTCAACTCTATGTTGATTGGTCCGGCAGAAGTTGACAGACAATAGGCCGGCTGGTCTATTGACGCTGCGGCGGAGGTCGAGATGACGAAAATGTTGACAGAACGGCGTGGCTCGGCGTTGCGGGCGCTGGTTTTGGGATCGTCTCTCGGCGCGCTCACCATCGTGGGTACGCCGATGGCCAGCCTGGCCCAGGACAGTTCGGCGGCGGAGGCGTGCGCGGCAGTTCTCACCTTGCGCAGCCCCGCTGCTATCGAGGGCATGCTCACCCAATACGCCTATAGCCCGTGCGTGCCGCTCCTGCTGGCGGCGCTCAATGCACGCCAGTTGTCGCGCATTTCGCCTGAACTGGTCGCAGAACTACCGCGCTCGCAGTTGCGGCGCATTCCCAGTATCGTGCTCGAGCAGTTGGGCCTGAATGGACGGTTGGGCGATCCAGACGGTGTTTCGGTGCTGCAGCGGCACGGCTCCAATGGGGCGCCGAGGGCGGTTCCGCGTAATTCGAGCCCATACGGAAATTGATCTACCGGTGAACTGGCCTGATGGTCCCCAATGAATGTGATGGCGCGGAACGCCTTTTCATGACGTGTCGGACCTAGGCCATTACCATGATCGCCGACCTGCCGACTGTCTCCATTATCATTACCAATTGGAACTATGCATCCTATCTGGCCGCCGCCATCGATAGCGTGCTGGCCCAGACGAGTGCGGTGCAGCAATGTATCGTCGTCGATGACGGTTCGACCGACGGCTCACGCGGTATCATTCAATCCTACGGCGACCGCATTGTGCCGGTATTGCGGGAAAATGGCGGACAAGCCGCGGCGTTCAATGCCGGCTTCGCGCTTGCCACCGGCACCGTCATCATGTTCCTCGACGCCGACGACGTGCTCAAGCCGGAAGCGGTCGCGACGATCCTGACCGCATGGCATGCTGATCTGGCGGCCATATGCTTCGGCATGGAAGTGATCGATCGCAGGGGCGTGCCCAGCGGGCTGTTACCGATATTGACGCGCGATATCGACAATCGGCCGCTGCTGACCGAGGTGGGCGCGTTCACCTTCATGCCGACCAGCGGCAATGCCTTTGCCCGCCACGTGATCGAGTTGGCGCTGCCGATGCCCGAGACACGCTGGAAGATCAGTGCCGACGCTTATCTGCTGCGGATCGCAGCACTCAGTGGGCGCATCATGCCGCTGAACCAGATCCTGGCGCAGTATCGGGTGCACGAGGCCAATAATTATTATCGGATTGGCGCGGCCCAGCTTTGGGCCAACCGCCGCGACGTGCGCGATATCGTCGATCTGGCGCGGTTTCTGGCCAGCGATGAGAGGGTGGCGCAGCGGATGGGCCTCAGCAAAGCCGAGCAGCTGGCGCTGCAGACCGCGGCCTTGCGCTTTGGCGCGCACCTCGTGCGCATGCGTGATCCCTCGGCCGACCTTGGCCACGATTTGCGGCGGCTGGCCCGGCTGGCCATGAGCATGCCGGCGCCAGTCGTGTCCAGGCTGCTGACCAGTGCCGGGCTGATGCTGACGGCGACGGGGTTTTGGCGCAAACCAAGCGTTGCTAACTGGCTACAACGGCGACAGGATCGACCCGCATGGCTGCAGGCGCTGGTCACGCTTTCGGGACGGTCGCGCATTTGGGACGCACGCCGCGCCGACCGGCAACCGCGCTGGCGCAGTCCGACGCCAGTTGGAAAGGCCCTGTCCACCGATGCCGACACGGCGGCCGACGAGGCGCTGGGAGGCGATATTCGCCGGCCACGTTTTGACGGGCCGCCGGTGATCATGGGGCGACACGGATCGATCGATCTCCAATTGGCTCCGACGCCGCTGCCGTTGAGCGTTGAAATCGGCCTGGTAGCGGAGGACTATACGGAAGCAGACGTCGAAGACGAGGCTGAGCCAGGCGAGCGGCAAGAAACGATCGGCATCGACGCCATGCTCGGCGATGAACTGTTGGAGCGGGTGTTCATCACCGGACGGGGTGTGGTAGCGGTGCAATTGCCACGCAATAGCGCGGCATGGGGCGGGCCGATCAGCATTGGCCTGGTGCCGCACATCCAGGGGGGCGGGCCATCGCTGTTCCGACCACGGTCGTGGTGGCAAGCGCCCCCGCGGTTGGCGGTGGAGACCATCACGGTCAGGCCGTTGGCGGGGGCGCTCGACCCCCCGGCGGCGCTGCCGGAGAGGCGCTTGCCGGCTGCTCATTTCATGCCCGCGGAAAATTCCGGTTGGGATGAACATGACGACGGCTCGATCGAAATGATCGGCAGCACGGCCAGACTGCGCTTCACCGGCATCGAGCAGGGCGCGAATCTGACCGTCGCCATGGACCTTTCCGATGAGCAGCCGAGCGGCTGGATGCGCATCCTGATGGCAGAGTTGTCGCTGTTTGAGGGGCGGTGGGAAACACCGGGACAGATCGTCCTGTCCCTGCCATCGGAGGCTGATGCCTATTGGATGACGGAGCTCGAATTTCGCTTCGCTGCCGACGATCCGATGGAGACACTGGGACCGCAGATTGCTTCCGTCGGTTTTCATAAGCAGGACGCCGACCCGGTGCGCTATCCAAAGGAGCAGGGGCATGGGCCGATCATAAATGCCGGGCAGCAACTGAGATTCGTGGAAGATGGAATCGGCGCAGGGGCGCTGGGGCATCAATTCACCACCGACGACCGTGGAGCCGCGGCTTTTGCCGGCAAAGGCGATCTCAACCTGCGCATTGCCGAGGGCACAAGCGGGGCGGTGCTGGTTCTCGATATCGAGCAGCCATTTCAACCACAAGAGGGATGGGTCCAGGTGGTGACAGTGCTTGCGGGCGAGCGGGTGCTGGCGCAGGTGGGTCTCAATGGATCGGCGAGCCTTACCGTGCCGATCGAGCACCAATGGGCGGGCGGTGCGTTGGTAATGGGTCTGGCGCTGATCTCGGTTTATGTCGAGCGCGGCGCGCTTGCCAATCCTGACGCGGAGACCATCCCCCCAGGCACTGCACCATTGGTGTTGAACGCTATCACCCTGGAAGGCAAACGGCCACGTCCGGTGCGGGATTTTCCACGCCCGGCCGCCAACTCTATCGATGGATTGCTGTCCTCGGCGCGTGAAAAGCTTGCGGCAGAGAATGGCGATCCTTGGGCCGGGCCGTTGCGGACCCGGCTGGTGGAGGCCATTTTGGCCACCGATCTGCGTGCCATGTTGTCGGTCCTTGCTGGCAAGGACACGGTTGAGCTGCTTGCCCGTGTGGGCCGCGCTGCGGGGCCGCTCGAGCAGGACGATCCGGTTGCCTTGCAGCTATCGACACAGCCTGCGCTGCCTGAGAATCGCGAAGCTGCTGTGCGGCACGTGCTGCTGGCCCTGGTCGGGCTGCCGGCATCCGCCGTACCCGCCCTGGCGGACCTGAGCACAATCCCCGCACCGTTCCATTGGTATCCCGAGGCGATAGCCGCCTATCTCGGAAATGATCCGGCGCTGCTGGTCGATATCGACAATTCGGGTTACGAGCGCTTCATCGGACGGCTGGTCGCCAGCGTGGATGCGGGATTATGCCGGCCGCCTGGTCAGCCGCACCGCGACCTAGCCCCGGCTGTCCTCAAGACCCTGCGGCCGCATTATCTGCTGTTCGGGTCCACCAATTGCCGAGCGGTGCTGCAAGCGCTGGGCCGGACGATCGAACGGCATCTGGTGCTATCGGGCAGGACGCTGGAGCATGCGTTCAATCGCGGCCCGCGCAGTGGGCCACGCAGGGTCGGCATCATTCTGCGCCATGACGGGGCCGGTCCCGAGGGTATGATCGTGGCGGCGATGATTAGGGGGCTCGACCCGGGCCAGTTCGCGCCGGTGCTCATCCTCATGGCGCGCGGGCCGAAAGGCACGGACAGGCTCGATGTCGATTGCGAAACCATCGTGCTGGGCGACCGAGGGCTCGACGCCAGCGTTGCCCTGATCCGCGATGCCGGCCTTGATATTTTCATGCTCGGTTCGTTCTTCATTGGGCTCGATCACCTGGCCGCCATCGTTGCCCATCGGCTGGCGCCGGTGCAGTTGGCGACGACCGCGATATCACCCGTAACGACGGGTCTATCCAGTTTCGATGCGATCATCTCATCCCCACTGATCGATACGGCTGATGCGGACGACTATGTCGAGCCGCTTCTGCTGGCAAAGGGCCAGATCCAAGGGTTCGACCGGCCCCTGCCCGCATCGTCCGACGCGGTTGTCAACCTGACGCGGCGGCGCCTCAACTTGCCTCTGGATGCGACGCTGTTCGTCAGCGGGGCGATGATGCGCAAGATCGGGACCCCGCTCATGACGGCCTGGGCGCAATGTCTGGCTGGCGTGCCGCGTTCGGCGCTGGTGCTCTATCCCTTCGCCGCCAATTGGCATCTCGACTTCGCGCCGGCCGAGTTCCGGCACTGGGCGGAGAGGATCCTGCTGGCCCATGGCGTGGCGGCTGATCGGCTGATCATCCGCACGGATCTGGGTTCCGGGGAGGTATCCCGGCTGCTGTCGGCTTGCGATGTCTATCTCGACAGCTTTCCCTATGCGGGTGCGACGACCGTGAGTGAGGCGCTCGACGCCAGCCTGCCCGTAGTGGCGCTGAAAGGCCAGCACCAGCGCGGCCGGCAGGGGGCGGGATGGTTGGAAGCCTGGGGAACGCGCGCCGATATCGTGCACTCGGTGCCGGCCTATATTCGCCGCGCCATTGCGCTCGGAACCGACGGAGCATTGCGCGCCGAGCGGCGGCGCGAGATTGCGGCGGTGGCCACGCCGCCGCACCGCGACCTGGCGGCGCTCGGCAAGGCCTTGGGCGATGTGCTCATTTTGGCCGATGGCGGCGAGCCGGCGGCGGAGCCGGTGGTCACGCCGGACTACCGCTATCTGTTCCACCACATGCCCAAGACGGCCGGTACCAGCAGCAGCAGGATTTTCCGCCAGTGGTTCGACGAGCTTCACTTGGACTACCGCGAAGGCTGGACCACGACGAACTTGCCGCCGCCGCTCGACCTCGACGCAATCGGGCCCAACGATCTGATCCTGGGCCATTTCGAACTTCCCGAACTGCGGCTCAGCCATCGCTATCCCCGGGTATGGTCCGGCAAGGAGTGGCGAATGTTCTCGATCGTGCGCGATCCGTTCGAACTGGCCCTGTCCAACTATTTCTTCGAGCACGTCCGGCGGGCCGATGACCCGACCTTTACGCCCATGACGCTGTCGGCCAGCCTGAGGCGGGAGAACGAATCCCTCTATTGCCTGCATTTCAACTGCACGGCGCAGAACTGGCGCGAGGTGCTCGACCGCTACTGGTTCATCGGCACCATGGAACGGCTGGATGAATCGCTGGCCTACGTCGCCGATACATTGGGCGTAGCCATGCCGGACATTCCGCACGAAAACGCCACCCCGCGACCGGAGGAGCCCGATCCCGAGGATATCGAGGCCTATCTGCGGCTCAATGAGCTCGACTACGAGATCTATCACGAAATTTGCTCGCGCCTCGACGCCCGGCTAAGGGCGCGAGACTAAGGCTGGCAGCCCTCAAACGAAATTGCTAGGCTGCCGTCAGGAGAACCAGGCATGCCCCCAGCCTCGCGCCTCAATGATCCACATGTCTGCCCGATGATCACGGTGCTCGTACCCCATGTCGGCGGCCCGATCGTGGCACCGGGCGCACCCACCGTGCTGATCGGCGGTATGCCGGCAGCGCGCGTGGGCGACATATGCGTGTGTGTTGGGCCACCCGACAGCGTCGCGGTGGGGTCGTCGACCGTTCTGATCGGCGGGTCACCAGCCGCGCGCATCGGCGACGCGACCGCGCATGGCGGGGTGATCGTGGGTGGCCTGCCGACGGTGATGATTGGCGGATGACGGCGGCCGGCGACTGATCGGGATCGCCATCACGCAAGGAAAGGCACGAGGCAAGATGGCGGACTATGAGCAGACGGAAAGGCTTGGTGAGCTGCTGACGCCCATCGGTTCGGAAAAGCTGGTGCTCAACCGCTTCGCTGGCGAGGAGGCGATCAGCGAGCCCTTCCGCTTCGAGCTAACCGCCATCAGCAAGGACAACAATTCGGTCAATTTCGATCCCGGGTTGGGCAACGCGCTGAGCGTGCGGATCACTTCGATTTCCGGGGAAGAGCGGTTTTTCACCGGTACGCTGGTGGAGGCGAGCTATCTGGGCGTGATGCATGCCGGCCACCTCTATTCATTGGTGCTTCGGCCCTGGTTCTGGGTGCTGACCAATTACGTCCGCTCGCGGGTGTTCCACGAGATGAGCTTGATGGACATCGTGCGTTACGTGTTCAGCAAGCATGGCAGCCTGGCCGATTTCGAGGATCGATTGCAGGGCAGCTACCCCCAGATCGAATATGCCGTGCAGTACCAGGAGTCCGACTTTGCCTTCATCTCGCGGCTCCTCGAAGCCCACGGCATCGGCTATTTCTTCGAGTTCGCCGACAAACAGCAGAAGATGATCCTGGCCGACGTGCCCGGCGCCTATCCCGTTGCTCCCGGCGGCAGCCGGCCGTTCTCGCCGATCGAAGACAGCGGCAAGGACGAGGAACGGTTCAGCGAGTGGTGGCCGCGCCGCAGTTTCGCCACGGCAAAATTCGTGCGCAACGACTATGACTTCCGCAATCCCAATGCCAACCTGCTGACCGAGCAGAGCGGATCGGCGGGTTACACTAGCCATTCGGGCGAGGAATATATCTATCCTTACAACCAGTCGATCGGCGAGAAGATCGGGGATAGCTGGGGCACCCGCTACAGCGAGGCCGGCCGCGATGCCGGACAGTCGCTTGACCACCGTGCCACGGGGCAGGGCGATTGCGTGACGCTGGCGCCCGGCATGAAGGTGACGGTCAAGGATTTTCCAAACAAAGGCGCCAGTCAGGAATATCTGGTGCTGCGGGCCATTCACCAGTTCTCCGGCAATGCCTATCGCTCCAATGACGGCGAGGCTGCCCCGTATGGCGGCCAGGTCGAGGCGCTGTCGACCAAGCAAGCTTTCGCGCCGCAGCGCGTCACGCCCCGGCCGCGCATTGCCAGCGTGCAGACGGGCCGCATTGCCGGCGACGACGAGATCGACACGGACGAGTTCGGTCGCGTTAAAGTGCATTTTCACTGGATGCGCGAAGACGAGGGGGAGGCTGAGGGACGTTCCATGTGGTGCCGGGTTGCGCAGGTTTGGTCGGGTCCCCAATGGGGTGGACAGTTCATCCCGCGCAAGGGCATGGAAGTGCTGGTGCAGTTCCTCGATGGCGATCCGGACCAGCCGGTCGTCGTTGGCACGCTCTACAACGGCGACAACAAGCATCCATTTGAAGTGCCTGCCGAAAAAGACACGTCGGGCTGGCGCTCGCGCAGCGTCTACGGCGGTCCCGACAACTTCAACGAAATCTCGATGCGCGACACCTTGGGCAATGAGCTGCTGTTCGCTCATGCCGAGCGCGACCTGCACACCGAAGTTGAAAAATCCGAGGAGCGGGACGTCGGAGCGAGCCGGACGACCAATATCAACGATAACGACACCACCGGTGTCGGCATCGAATACAAGCTCACGGCCGGCGAGAAGATCACCCTTGAGGTGGGCACCAGCAGCATCGTGATGGACCGCATGAGCATCACGATCAAGTCGACCAATATCCAGGTCATTGCATCGGGAAATCTGCAGACCACCGGCGGCGCCCTGGCGGAACACAAGGGCGGTGTCCTGGTGATCAGCGCCGGTCTCGTGCAAATCAACTGACGGAGCCGGTACGTGCAGGTCAAACCGCATTTTTCGCTGGCCCGAGAGCTGTTCGCGGCCATGCCGACCCTGAGGGAGGACACGGGCCTTGATCCGCAGGGTAGCGAAGCGGCGGTCGCTTATCTGTCGCAGGCGCGCGGCTCGGCGACCCCGGAGAATGCGCTGGCCTATGCGGCGTATCTGTTGCCGCGGCGCGAGGCGGTATGGTGGGGCTGCACGTGCCTGGGCCACGTCCTGGGGTTGTTGACGCCAGGGGACCGCGGCATGCTCGATCTTGCGGCGCGCTGGGTCGAGGACCCGGACGAACCTCAACGCAGCGCGGCCCTGGGCCAAGCCATGGCGGCGCCTGAAAAGTCCGCAGGTGTCTGGATCGCGCTGGCCGCCGGCTGGAGCGGGGGAAGCCTGGCCGGTCCCGAAGTGGCGCGCGTGCCGCCGCCTGCATTCCTGACCCCGCGTGCCGTTACCATCGGCACGCAGATGGCATTGGCCAAGGTCGGTCGCGCCAATCGCACTGCGGTGCTCGGCAGTTTCGTCGACAGTTGCCTGGCCATGATCGCGCGGTAGGATCAAGCGCGACTTCGCCAGTCTGGCTTTCGGTTCGGTTCGTCCCGTGTGGATTGCGGTTGCCCGAAGCCGATTGCGCGGTCGACTTATCCAATGCCGGCGGTGGGGCGCTGTTGCCAGCGCTGGCGCCTGCCCTTAGTCTGGTGCCGTTCGGCCCTAGCATTGGATGACAAAGTGGCGATTACGCTGCGCATCGAAAACCTCGACTCGCTTCCCGACGGTGGTCCCCTAGAATACTCGGCAGGCGAACGTGGTTTCGATATTGGCCGTGCCCAGCATCTGGACTGGTGCCTGCCGGACGAGAGCCGGGTCATTTCGAGCATCCATTGCCAGATTCGTTTCGAGCACGGCGGCTACTGGCTTTATGACGTGTCGCGCAACGGCACCTATCTCAACAATGCTCCCGACCGAGTGAAGAGCCCCCACCGCCTCACCAACGGCGATCGGCTGCTGATTGGCGATTACGTCATAGGCGTACAAGTGTCGGGCGGCGCCGCGGCGGGCGCCGGTGCGCCGCCTTCGGCCTGGGAGGCACCAGCGCCGCCGCCCAGACCGCAACCGGTGCCATATGCCGATATCTGGGCGATCGGGGAAGGCGTCAGCCCGCCGGTCGATCGCCGCTGGTTCACCGATGCCCACCAACCGGCGCCTGCCAACCGCTTGCAGGATTTCGTTGAAATGCCGCCGGCGCAATGGTCGGGCCCGATCCCCCTCGCGCCGCCGATCCAGGCGCCGCCCGTGCAGGCGCCTGTGGTATTGCAGGCGCCACAGCCGTCACCGTCAACGCCCGCCAGCGCGGGGCAGGGCAGCGTTTCGGGATTTCTCTCGACCGTGGCCAATGCCGCCGGGATGCCTGCCCAGGCGCTATCGTCGCGACCACCGGAGGCCATCGCCGAAGAAGTTGGCTTCGTGCTGCGCATTGTCGCCGAACAATTGGCGGCGCTGCTCAAGGCGCGGGCGGCCGCGAAGCTGATGACGCGCAATGCCGACCGCACCATGATCGGCGTCGATCGCAACAATCCGCTCAAATTCGTGCCATCGCCGGCCGAAGCGCTCGAAATTATGTTCCAACGCAACCGCCCGGGCTATCTGGGCGCGTCTGACAGCGTTCGCGAAGGTTTCGAAAACATCAAGCAGCACGAAGCGGCGACCTATGTCGCCATGCAGCAGGCGCTGCTCAAGCTGATGGACGACATCTCTCCTGCCGCCATCGAGGCCAAGGTGACCAGCTCACCGTTTGGTTCGAAAAAGGCGCGCGCCTGGGAAATCTACACTGAGCGCTGGCGCGAAATCGAGAAGTCCGACAATGGTTTGCTCGACGTTTACCTGACATATTTCCGTGAGAGCTACGAGGCTGCGGTCAATAAGGGTTGAGAGGCATCGAGCGTTGCGTTAGTCTAACGCGACGAATGCAAAGCCTTTGGCCACGGGGTTGCGATGCGCACAGCGATTGTCGCCTGTATTTTTGTCTTGGGTCTTGCTGCGCCGGCGATGGCGCAGGAGGCCTATTCAAGCAAGGATGTCGTCGATTTCTTTTCGAAAGAAATCGAGCTTGGTGCTTCGCGCGGCATCTGCGTCGGGACCGTCGAAGAATGCGACGCACAAAAGCCGGCGGCTTTCGACGTCTTGGTCACCTTCGACCTCAACTCCGCCGACCTAACCGAAGACGCCAAGAAAAACCTGCGCCAGGTCGCCGCGGCCCTCGACGATAACCGCCTGGCTTCCGCAGCCTTCCGCGTCGAAGGCCATACCGATGCGCTGGGTTCCGAGCGGTACAATGACAATTTGTCCGATGCGCGCGCCGCTTCTGTCGCCGATTTCCTGATGGCGGAAGGCGTATCGCAGCAGCGGATAACCGCTGTGGGCCTGGGGGAAAAGGATCCGCGGGTTCCCGATCCCTATGATCCGATCAATCGCCGCGTCGAACTGCGCTTGTCGCTGCAATAGACCACGGCGGCATCGGTCTCATGCGGTTTGATTTCCTGGCCGATCCGATCAGCGATAGCGCGCCAGCAGGGCCCGACCTTGAAGAGGCAGGCGACGAGGCCTACACGAACTACATGATGCTGGCGAGCAGCCGTTTGCCGCAGCGCTTCTTCCAGAATGCGGAGCCGGGTTCGGACCGCGCCGGTGCGCCGTTCGATAAATCCAGCATAGACCTGGCCAGTGAGACGGCCGCCATCGATGCGCTTTTGCAGCGCAGCCGCGACTTGCGGTTGCTGACACTGGACGCGCGTTTCCAAATCCTGTCCGGCAGCATCCCCGGCTTCGCGGAGGCCATCGCTGGCATCGCCACCGTGGTCGGCGTCTTCTGGGATACATTTCACCCGCTGCCCTTCGAGGATGGCGACCAGATCATGCGCACCAATTGCGTTGAGGGCCTGGTCGACTACGCCCAGATTATACTGCCGCTGCAGCACGCCTATATCGTTAGGGGCGAGCGGGTGCGACCGATCACATTCCGTAATTTCCTAGTCGAGACCAACAAGGTCGAAGCTCGTGCCGGCGAGGAGCGGGTATCGCTTGACGTCATCGAGCGCAATCTCGATGCCGATGCGGCCCAAAGCTATGTCACGACGGTGCGCGAGGCGGTCGATCTAGCGCGGAAGTCGCTCGACGCCATCCGAAACAGCTTCATTGAACATGCCGGATATGAGAGTGCGCCGAAGTTCGACGTGCTGTCCGGCGTGCTTGATGGGATGGCCGGTTTGATGGCCCGAGATGGTTCCAATGGCAAAGCGATAGTGCCGGCGTCGGGCGAGCCGGTTGAGGATTTCGCGGCACCGAGACCGGGCGCGTTGTCGAGCCCGACGCTCGCCCTTGCCTCGGTTGCCGCGGCCAAGGGCACCCTGCTGGCTGCCGAGAACTTTTTCAGAATTAAAGAGGCGTCTAATCCTGCACTAGTGCTGATTCATCAGGCGCGCATGCTGATCGGTCGCCCGCTGGTCGAAGCGCTTGAATCCCTGCTGCCCGATACCGCCAACCGCGCCACCTTCCGCTTCGAAACAGGGCCGTTTCCCTTTGAGATCGACTTAAGTCGCATGCGCACGGTCACCGAGGACCTGTTGGCCGAGCAAGGTAACGCTCAAGGTGATGAGAATGAGGAAAGCACTGTTGAGCCAGAACAGCTTCCGACAAGTCGGGAGGAGGCGGCGCAGCTGTTGACGGCAGTCGAGCAATTCTTCCGCTCGAATGAGCCCTCGAGCCCGGTGCCGGTTTTGCTGGCAAGAGCGAGGCTATTTATTAACAAGGACTTCAACTCAATTTTGGTTGAACTGATGCCGAAGGCGGATTGAGTTTCTGTCCGATGTTCTCGATCGGCATCTGGTTGACAGATGCAGTTTGGTCTGGTCATCTGAGAGGCGAAACTAGGAGGCTCCGATGAGTTCGGATTCCGGTCAAAAGTTCATTAAGCGAAACCGCCCGCCTCGCGTTCAGATATCCTACGAAGATCCCTATGACTCGCAGCAACAGATTGAGCTGCCTTTCGTCATGGGTGTTATGTCGGACCTGTCGGGCAATAGTTCCGCGGTGTCCAAACCGCCAATGGCGGACCGCAAGTTTGCCGATGTCGACATGGACAACGTCGACGCCTACATGGCTTCCGTTTCCCCCGGCGCGGCTTTCCGTGTCGATGACAAGCTTAGTCCCGAAAGCGGAAACAAGCTCGGCATCAACCTGACGTTCAAGAGCATGGACGATTTTAGTCCAGCAGGTGTCGCGCGCCAGGTTCCGGCGCTGAAGGCTCTGCTTGAGGCCCGCGAACAACTGGCCAATCTGCAGCGCTACATGGATGGAAAGGTGTCGGCCGAAGAGCAGTTGCGCAAATTGCTGGCCGATCCGAAGCTGATGGCGGCGCTGGAAGAGCGCCGTGCACAGGGACAATCCCAAAACGAAGATAAATTCGAGTAGTGGCTAAGCCATCTGGCGAAGCCGACGGGGGACGACATGAGTCAAGCTTCTGGTGTTGCCGGCACCGCTGAATCTGAGGCCAATGTTCAGGTCGCGGACGAATTTTCTTCGCTACTGAAGCAAACTTTCAAACCGCGCACCGAGCGAGCCGAAAGCGAAATCGAGAGCGCGGTCAATACTCTGGTGGCCCAGGCGCTCGCCGATTCAAGCCTGATCAAGAATGACGTCCTCGATACTATCGAGGAAATGATCGCCCGGCTCGATGAGAAGCTGACCGTGCAGGTCAACGAGATTATCCACGCTCCCGAATTCCAGCAGGTCGAAGCGGCCTGGCGCGGCCTCTATTATCTGACCAATCATTCCGAGACCGACGCCACGCTGAAAATCCGCGTGATGAACATCTCCAAGGAAGAGCTGTATCGGCAGGCCAAGGCCTATCCCGACGCCAAGTGGGACCAGAGCCCGCTGTTCAAGCGTCTGTATGAAGAAGAATTCGGCCAGCTCGGCGGCTATCCCTATGGGACGCTGATCGGCGACTACTATTTCGATCACACCTCGCCCGATATCGCGGTGCTCAAGTCCATTGCCAAGATCGCGGCGGCGGGACACATCCCGTTCATCTCCGGAACAGATCCGGCTTTGCTGGGTCTGGAATCCTGGACCGAGCTGACCAGCAAGCGCGATCTCAGCAAGACCTTCGAGACTCCCGACTATGCCGGCTGGAAATCGCTGCGCGATTCCGAGAATGCCCGCTATGTTGGCCTCTGCATGCCGCGTGTGCTATCGCGCGAACCTTATGGCGCCAAGACGCTGCCCGTGCCCGAATTCGCGTTCGAGGAGCAAACTGACGGACATGCGGGCAATAGCTACGCTTGGATGAACGCCGCCTATGCCATGGCCGCCAACATCAACCGGGCGTTTAAGGAATACGGCTGGACCGTCCGTATTCGCGGCGTACAGTCTGGCGGCGAAGTGATGGACCTGCCGGTGCATACTTTCCCCACCGACGATGGCGGCGTCGATCTGAAGTGCCCCACCGAAATCGCCATCAGCGATCGCCGCGAGGCAGAGCTGTCCAAAGCGGGCCTATTGCCGTTAATCCACCGCAAAAACACCGATAAGGCTGCTTTTATCGGTGCTCAGTCGGTTTATAAGCCCAAAGCATATGTCGATCCGGATGCGACCGCTTCTGACAACCTGTCGTCGCGTATCTCCTATATGTTCGCGGTTTCCCGGTTTGCCCATTACCTCAAGGTGATGGTGCGCGACTGGATCGGTGCGACCTATGAGAAGGAGGCACTGGAGCGTCGCCTCAGCGATTGGATCATGCAATATGTGCTGGCCAATCCTGAATCGGCAAGCGAGGAGGCCAAGGCGAAGCGGCCACTGGCCGGCGCCAAGATCGAGGTCTTTCCCGATGAGGAAAACCCGGGCTACTACGCGACGCGTATCTTTCTGCGGCCGCATTTCCAGCTCGAGGGCATGGATATTGGTCTGAGCCTGGTCTCGCGGCTGGAAAAGCCGGCGACTTGATCGAATAGTTCTGGGTTAGCAACGCGGGCCACCGTGGCACTGCGGATAGTCAGGGGTTTATCATGAGCGGCGACTATTTTCTGAAGATTGACGGCATCAAGGGCGAGTCGAAGGACGACAAGCACCCTGACGAAATCGAAATCGACAGCTTCAGCATCGGTGTAACCAATGCGGGCGCAATGAGTGCCGGCGGCGGCGGCGGCGCGGGAAAGGCATCCTTCAGCGACTTTCACTTCAGCAAGACGGTTGATAAGTCGTCGCCGGAACTGATGCTGGCCTGCGCCAATGGCAAGCACTTTGCCAAGGCCGTCGTAGTGCTGCGCAAGTCGGGCGAAGACAAGCTGGAATATAATACCGTGACGATGAGCGACGTGGTGGTCAGCTCGTATCAGAGCAGCGGGCACGGCGGTAACGGTGTGCTGCCGACGGATTCGGTATCTCTTAACTATGCCAAGATCGAATATGCCTATATCGAGCAGGACAATAAGGGCAAGGCCAAGGGCACTGTGACCACCAGTTGGAACGTGAAGAGCAACACGAAGTAGTCCATAATGGTCGTTCATCGACCTGCCAGCCTCGGCGGACAGGTTCCGCGAGACAATGCGGACGCCAGCGGTCGTGCGCAGGTCCCGCTGATGTTTGCTTTCCGCGATGCATTCGAGCGAAAAGATGCGACCGGCGTAGCGCCGGTCATCGTGGATGGTGAGCACTTGGTCGCCGATCGGGGTGGCCTTGGTCAACGTGGCGCCCGGCGCTCGGCTCTTAAGCGCGATCTGGGTCATGATCTGTCGATGCTGGTCGAAACGATCGCCCTGGAGTCGACGGAAGACCTTTCAGAGCTGCCGCATGTGCGCAAGTCCATCATCAACTTCGGGATTCCCGACGTTTCCAGCCTGACGGTCGGCAGCGATGCCGAAGCGGCTATGGCCGGGCAGTTGCAGGCCAGCATCCAGTGTCATGAAACGCGGTTGCGCCGCGACAGCGTCAGTGTCGAGCGCACCGAAGACGAGGCCGATGCCGAGCAGCGGACGCGCTACCGGGTGCGCGGCGAGATGGCCAGCAAGCCGCTGGACCTGCCGGTCGAATTCGTCGCCGAGATTGATGCGGCCCTGGGCAAGGTTCTGCTGTCGGGGTCTGGATCACAGTAATGAGCTCGGAGTTTCGTGAGTATTACGAAAACGAGCTGCGACTGCTTTACGAGCATGCGCGCGACTTTGCCGCCGAATATCCGGGTATTGCCGACCGGCTGGGCGGCCTCGACCAGGACCTGATGGATCCGGGGCTCAAGGGTGTGCTTGAGGGCAGCGCTTACCTTGCGGCCCGGGTGCAGCTCAAGCTCAAGAGCGAGTTCGGCGAATTCACTTCGGCGCTGCTCGAGCAATTGGTGCCCAATGCACTGGCGCCGACACCATCTTTTGCGCTGGTGGAAGCGCGGCCTGCCTATGACAATCCGAACCTGCGGCGCGGGGTGAAATTCGCCGCGGGCAGCAGCATGGACGCAGTCTATGTCGAGCGGGAGCAGCGCATTTCCTGCCGCTATAGCCTCGGCGCCGATTTGACGGTGTGGCCGTTGCATCTGGAAAGTGCGCAATATCTGAGCGGCACCGGCCCATTGCAGGCGCTTGGCCTTGAAGTGCTCAACGGCGTGGCCGCCGGGTTGCGGCTGAGTTTTCGTCATCGAACTATCGATCCGGACAAGGCGGTGGCCCTGCCACAGGGGGGTGAAGCGCCGATCAACCTCCTGCTGATCGACCAGTTGCCGATTCACCTGGTGGGCAACGCTGCCGATACCGACGCCATCTACGAGCAATTGTTCGCGCGTTGCCGACGCATCACCATCCGGGTCGAGGAGGCGTATGGCCAGACCCGCTTTATCGCGCTGCGCCCCGATGCCATCGAGCCGCTGGGTTTCGAAACCTCCTATGCCGTTACCCCAAGGGATCATCGTGCCTTTGCCGGGTTCGAGACGTTGCGATCGTATTTCGCCTTTCCGCAGAGCTTCTGCGGTTTCCGGCTGCGCCATCTGCAGGAGGCGCTGCGCCATATCGGCGCCCCGGCATTCGACCTGCTGTTCGAGTTCGACACGGCGGTACCCAAGCTGGCGACCGTGGTTACGCGCGACAATTTTGCGCTCTACGCCGCGCCGGCTGCCAACCTATTCGAAATGGCCTGCGCCCGCATTCCCGTCGACGGCAGCAGCGCCGAATATCCCGTCATTCCCGATCGCAGCCGATGGCTGGATTTCGAGGTGCACCGCGTCATTTCGGTCTTCGCGCATTACCAGGGCCGCAAAGATAAGGTGGCGGTCTATCCGCTCTATAGTCTGCCCGACGGCCAGGTCTCATTGCGCGACGCACTCTATTACGACAACCGGAGATTGCCACGCCAACCCACGGAGAAGGAGCGGCGCTACGGTCGTCCGGCCAATTATGCCGGTACCGAGACGTTCATATCGCTATCGGAGCCTGCCAGCATCGACGATCCCGATAGAGTACGTGAACTCAGCGTCAGGGCACTGGTCTCCAATCGCCACCTGACCGAGCATCTCCCAGCCGGCGCGAGTGGCGCCGATTTCCGTATGACCAGTGACACTTCGGTGGCGCTGCGCTGCATTGCCGGCCCGACCGAACCACGCGAATCCCTGGTGCTGTTCGATCGCAAGCAGCGCGCGGCAACACGATCCGGGCCGGTGCTGTGGCGGCTCATCAATGTTCTCTCGTTCAGCCACCTGAGCCTGACCGGCCGCAATGACGAAGAAGCGGCGGCGGGCCTGCACGAGGTCATGGCGCTGTTTGCCGATGTGTCTGACAGCTTTACCGAGCGGCAGATCCGCGGCATCGTCAAGGTGGAGACGCGCCCGATTGTGCGGCGCCTGCGTCAGCCTTCGGGCTTCAATGCTGCGCGGGGATTGGAGGTCACGGTGACCTTTGACGAGAAGAACTATGCCCGCAGCGGGATTATGGTGCTGGGCGCGGTGCTTGATCGGTTCTTCGCCGACTACACCGCCATCAACAGCTTTACCCAGACTGTGGTGGCCAGCGTGCAGCGCGGCGCCGTCATGCGCTGGCCACCTCGTGTTGGTGGCGGGGCGCTGCTGTGAGCCGCCGCGGGGATATCGAGGCCGAGCCGTTCCGCTTCGACATGTTCGACGTATTGCGCGAACTTGAGCGTAGCGACGCCAATCGTCCCCGGATCGGCGAAAACCTGCTGCGCTCCGAGGAAGTGGTGCAACTGGGGCAGGACCCGTTCCTCGATTTTCCGGCGGCGAACCTTTCCGGCTTCGGCCCGGCTATCGGGGCGGCGCCGCATTTGCGCACGCGCTTCCTGGGGTTTTTCGGCCCGCAAGGCGCTCTGCCGCTCAGCACGACGGTCGAGGCACGCGAATGGTCGCTGGGGCGCGACGACTCTTTCATCGCCTTCATTGACGTATTCGCCAACCGCTTCCAACAATTGTTCTTTCGTGCGTGGGCCGAAGCCAGGCCGGTCGCCCAGCACGATCGCCCGCAAGAGGACCGGTTCACCACCTATCTGGGGGGTTTTGCCGGTATCGGTTCGCCCGCCCATAAGGAGCGGGGCAGCCTACCCGATATCGCAAAGCTGCCGCTGGCAGGGCTGGCGGTGGCGCGCACCAAGAGCGCGACGCGGTTGGGGCAGATGCTGTCGTCGCTGCTCGGCATAAAGGCCGAAGTCATCGAGCATGTCGGCAGCTGGCTGCAATTCGAGCCGGACGACCTGTCCAAGCTGGGCCAGCGCGGTTGCGGTCTCGGCGTCGATGCGGTGTTGGGCGAGCGCACTTATAGCCTCGACGAAAAATTCCGTATCCGCATCGAGGCAAGCGATCTCGATCATTATTCGAGCCTGCTGCCCGGCGGGGTCGGTGCGCGGCATCTGGCCGACGCGGTCTTCTTCTATCTCGGCTTTCGGCACGACTACGACGTGGAACTGTGTCTTCCGGTCGAGGCCGTGCCGGAGCCGCGGCTGGGCGGCGGGGTCAAACTGGGCTGGACCACGTGGCTGCCGTCGGCGGCGGCACCGGAGCCGGGCACGTTCAAAGCCGATGCGCGGATCGATTTGCAACAACAGCCCTAGCGTCAGGCAGGGCGGGCGAGGGGTGAAATGAACGACATCAGTCTGGAAACCGTCACCGGCAAACTCAATCGCCTGGGCTATGACACCTTCATGCAGGCGCTGCGCCACGCCAAGAACGCGGGCAACCGCAATCTGGAGATCGCGCACTGGTTCTTCCACCTGGTGGGGGAAGACAAGTCCGACATCTCCCTGACCATTGACCGGCTGGGGCTCGACCGCTCCAAGGTGCTGACCGAGCTGGGCACCGCGGTCAATAATATGCGCCGTAACGAGACCGAGATGCCGGGGATATCAACCCAGATCACTGACGCGTTGGACCGCGGCTGGCATTATGCCACCCTGATGTTCGGGGAGGCGCAGATCCGCAGCGGACACGTCCTGTTGGCCATGCTTAAGGGCGTGGAACTGCGCCGCGCCCTACAACAGATTTCGCCAGTGCTGGGTGGCATCAGCCCCGATCGGTTGAGCGCGGAGGGCTCGGCTATCTGGGCCGATTCCAACGAGGAAACCATGCGGCCGATGGACGGCTCGTCCATTGGGCCGGCGGCTCCGGACGCCGATGCGGGGGGCGGTCCGGCCCGTGGGCAGACGGCGCTGGCGCGCTTTGCCACCGACATGACGGCGGTCGCTGAAGAGGGCAAGCTGGACCCTATCGTCGGTCGTGACGACGAGATACGCCAGATCATCGATGTGCTCCTGCGCCGACGCCAGAACAATCCGATCCTGACTGGCGAGGCCGGGGTCGGCAAGACCGCGGTGGTCGAAGGCTTCGCGCAGCGACTGGCATCGGGCGACGTGCCGCCACAGCTGAAGGGTGTGCGGCTGCATGCCCTCGACATCGGGCTGCTGCAGGCCGGCGCCTCGATGAAGGGCGAATTCGAGCAGCGTCTGCGCTCGGTCATCGACGAGGTCCAGGCCTCGCCGACACCGATCATCCTGTTCATCGACGAGGCGCATACCCTGATCGGGGCGGGTGGAAATCAGGGTACAGGCGACGCCGCCAATCTGCTCAAGCCCGCGCTGGCGCGTGGAACCCTGCGCACCATCGGCGCCACAACCTTCGCCGAATATCGGCAATATTTCGAGAAGGACCCGGCGCTGACCCGGCGCTTCCAGCCGGTGGACGTGGGCGAGCCGGGCATTGATACCTGCTGCTATATGCTGCGCGGTATTGTCGGGAACATGGAAAAGCACCATGCGGTGCGCATTGCCGACGAGGCAATCGTCGCCGCGGTCGAATTGTCCTCGCGCTATATTCCGGCGCGGCAATTGCCCGACAAGGCGGTGAGCCTGCTCGATACCGCTTCAGCGCGCGTAGCCATCAGCCAGAGCACGACGCCGGCCAAGATTGCGGATTTGCGGGCCAGCATCGCGCAGCACAAATCCGAGTTGTTGGGCATCGAGCGGCAGTCCGATATCGGCAAGGGCAATCCGCGTCGGGTTGCGGAGCTGGAAACGCTGGTGCCGGAAATCGAGGCCAGTCTGGCAGAATTCGAGGCCCTCCACACCCGGGAGGCGGGTCTGGTCACCCAGATCAATACCCTGCGTCAGGAGATCGCGGTGGTGACGGCGCCCGATGCCCCAGCGGAGGGCGAGGACCCGGCCGAGATGCGCCGCCAACTAGCGGATGCGGTCAACGAATTGACCGACATACCGCCGGAAAAACGCATGGTCTATCCCTTTGTCGACGAGCAGGCCATTGCTTCTGTGGTCTCCGACTGGACCGGCATTCCCGTCGGCAAGATGGTGCGCGACGAGATCGAGGCGATCTTGGCGCTGCCCGAAACGCTGAGCCGCCGCGTGGTGGGGCAGGATCATGGCCTCGCCATCATCGCCAAGCGCGTCGAAACCAACCGCGCCAAGCTCGATAATCCCAACAAGCCGATCGGCGTGTTCATGCTGTGCGGCCCGTCGGGCGTCGGCAAGACTGAGACGGCGTTGGCACTGGCCGAGGCTCTATATGGTGGCGAGCAGAACATGATCACCATCAATATGAGCGAGTTCCAGGAGGCCCACACCGTCTCGTTGCTCAAGGGTGCGCCTCCGGGCTATGTCGGCTATGGCGAAGGTGGTCGTCTGACCGAAGCGGTTCGGCGCAAGCCCTATAGCGTGGTGCTCCTCGACGAGATTGAGAAGGCCCATCCCGACGTGCACGAGCTGTTTTTCCAGGTGTTCGACAAGGGCATCATGGAAGACGGCAATGGCCGCGTGATCAATTTCAAGAACACGTTGATCATTCTCACCTCCAATGTCGGCACCGACGTGATCATGCATATGGCGCAGGACGGCCGCACCCGCCCGAGCCCTGAGGAGCTTGAACTGGCGCTCAAACCTTCGCTGCTCGAAGTGTTCCCGCCGGCGCTGCTAGGGCGCATCGTCATCGTGCCGTATTTCCCGCTGTCGGGCGATATGCTGGGCGGCATTGTGCGGCTGCAGCTCAACCGCATCGTGCGCCGTGTCGCGGACAACCACGATGCCGCCATGACCTATACCAATGCCGTAGTCGACTACATCGTCGCCCGCTGCAACGATCCGGATTCGGGTGGGCGCATGATCGACAATATCCTGACCAATTCGCTGCTGCCCGAGCTGTCGCGCCAGATTCTCAACCGGGTCATCGAGCGGCAGCCGATCGCCGAAGTCACGGTCGATGTGGTCGACGAAGCGTTTGCCTACGAGGTGAGGTAGCTAAATGTCGAAGGGGGAGGGCATGCCTGAGCGTCATGGCCGACCGGGGTTGGCGAGCATCATTGGAGGCGAGACAAAGTTGCCGATGTTGCTAATCGATACCCTTTTGGGGCATTAGGCGTTGTCCTCATCCGCCTGGGGCGCTTGTGGATCCTGCGTGCCCGCATCCGTGCCCGAGTCAGCGATTGGCGCGAGCAGCGTAGCAATGGCGCTGCGATAGGCGGCAAACTCCGGCGAGCTGGTCGCGACCATAGGTGTGGCAGGGGTAGCCGAAGGCGCCGGGCGCTTGCCGCTCATCTTGCGGTCGGCCCAGGCCTGTACATCGGCGACCGTCATGCTGGTCAGGAATGGATTGGCCTGGATAACTGAGGCCTCCAGCACTTGCACCAGCGGTAGCGACGCATCCGAGGCCAGTATGAGTGCGGCGCCCTGCATGCCGAGGAAATGGCAGAGATAGAGCCGCCCCGGCGTCACGGCGTGGCCGCGCGCCTTGAGGTAAGCTTCACCTTCCCGGGCCAGATTGCGTACCATTTCGCGCGAGATGGTCGGGTCACCGCGCAGCGCAAGCAGATCGGATCGGCTCATCGAGCTAGCCAGATCCGGTCGGTAGGTCTGCATCATCCGTGTCCAGGTGGACTGGAGGAATTGTCCCGCTCCGACTGCCGTGGACAGCGGATTGCGAGCGTTGGCGTTACCACCGCTCTCTACAGCAACGATCTGCTCGGTCAATTCGTCGACGGCCGAGCCGTCCGCAACCACCGCTTCGAGCTGATTGGTTTGCTGCCCCAGGGGGTCGACGGGTGCGCCGGCCAACCGCAACTCGAAATGCAGGTGCGGTCCCGTGGAGTTACCAGTGGTGCCAACAAAGCCAACGAGTTGACCGGCGGTGACTTGAACGCCCGGCGCGATGCCATCGGCAAAGGCCTTGAGGTGAGCATAGCGGGTCTCGCGGCCACCGGCATGACTCAGTCGCAGCAGATTGCCATAACCGCCCGCGTTGCCAGCCGAGATGACCACGCCATCATATGCGGCCATCACCGCCGTGCCGGCCGGCGCAGCCCAATCGACCCCGGTATGCACCCGTACTTCATGAAAAATGGGATGCATTCGCGGTCCGAACGTGGAGGTCAGCACACCGTTGACCGGGGTGAACATCCCACTGGGCACGGCGACCGCCTGACCGCGACTGGTCTCGGTGAAGCAGGAATAGTCCGCGTCGCTGCCGCCCTTGTAGACATAGCATTCCAGCCGGCGCTCCGGCCCTTCCACGGCGACGTAGAGCAGCCGCCCGCTGTCCATCGTCACGCTGCCCGGCCCATAGGCGAGGATCAGCCTGTCCTTGGGTGAGGCAAAAGCGCTCAAGTCGAAAGCGCGCGACATCAGCTTGATGGCTTCGCCCAAAACCGGCGTCGGCACGCCATTGCGCACGGCGGTGCTGTAGATTGCGTCGAGCAGACGGTATTGCCTGCCGGCCACAACTTCATTCTCGCCGGACTGCCTAGCGAGGAGATCGACGCCCACCCAAGGGTCCGCAGCCAGACCCACGCTGCCGTCATCCGCGCGGGCCAGTGCACCGACATAGCCGTCCACCCCGGAGATGCTGGCTTGCATCAAATCCATGTGGGTCGAGCCGGCCTTGGTTCGGCCGCGCAGGGCCACGACATCGCCCGGCTTGAGGCCGTCGCGGTTCAGGAGGGGCTTCAAGGCGGCGCCGAAGGCGTTGAGGTCCCGCGCCGAGAACGGCGTTTCCGATGCCAGGCTCGCCATATCGCGCTCGATCAGGATTTGCAGCACCACGTCCTGCCGCGCGGGGCGCCGCACATCGGAGGACAGCACCGGCAGCACCGTCGTCGTGTTTTCCACGACGTCCGGGGCAAAATCGGGCAGGGCTTTTTCCTCGCCGCTGACGGTTTCGCCCCAGCCGCCCTCGGCGTCGTCAACCAGCGCCTCATCTGAGCCAGTCGTGGTCGCCTCCGATGAGGCGGCGGTTGCATCAGGCATCGTCGTCACCGCCGCGACCGGTTGTGCCACGGGACTGCGCCGGGCCTGCTGCGCCTGGTAAAAGGCGAAATCCTGCGGACTCGAGGGCAGGGTGGCCATGAAGCGCTGGCTTGCCGCCACCATGGTGTCTTCCAGCAGCGAAACCTCGCCGCTGCTGCGTGTCGCCAGCGCCGCCTCCGCTGTTGGTACCTCCCGCAGCGCCGAGACGGCGCCGGACATGTCGCCTGCGCTGATGACCAGAGGGTCGCCGGCAAGATCGACGATCACCGCTTCATAGACATCGGGTGCGGGCTCCTCGATCGGCGCATCAGGCGTTGGCGGCGACCCACCCTGAAACAGCCCGGTCAGCAGGTTCGTGTTCAGGCTGAAAAATACGGCCAGGCCCGCAACCGCGAGCGCTCCCAGCAGCGTCAGGATCGAGCGAATGCGCGCGCTGCGCCGCCGCTTGGCAGCGGCAAGCTTGGCAAGCTTGAAACCCTCGTCCAGCCGATGCATGTGATGTGAACCGTAACGATAAGGCAGTCTATCAGGACCGGCCCCATGGTCCAAGCGACAGAGATTTGAACGGGTGGTGCAGCAGGTCCGACACCGTGGCTATCCAGTTTCTTGCGATCTGTTATTCTAGCCGGGAAATCGGGTGCCCAGTACGCAGGATGGACAGCGTTGGCGCAGTTTCTGTTCGATAGTTGGGCTGCAACACATCCCGGCAAGGTACGCGACGTCAACGAGGACAATTTCCTGGCCGAGCCCTCGGCGGGGCTTTGGGTCGTCGCTGACGGCATGGGGGGCTACGAGGCCGGAGAAGTGGCCAGCGGCGCTATCATCAGCCATCTGTCGACCTTGGGCCGATCGACCTCACCCGAAGACCAACGAGCCCGCTTCATCGATCGGCTCGACCGGGCCAATCGCGAGGTGTTCGATTATTCGACGGCCAAGGGATCTACGGTCGGTTCCACGGTGGTGGCGCTAATGGCCTATGGCGACAGCTACCAAGCTGCCTGGGTCGGGGACAGCCGCATCTATCAGATCCGCGATGGCCGCATTCGCCAGCTCAGCCGCGACCATTCGCAAGTACAAGAACTGATCGAGGCCGGTGTGCTCAGCCCCAGCGATGCACGCAGTTGGCAGCATCGCAACGTCATCACCCGCGCCGTGGGCATCGGTCTCGACCTGCATGTGGATTTTGTCGATGGCGTGTTCCAGCATTCCGATGTGTTTGTCGTGTGCAGCGACGGCCTGACCACGCATCTGGAAGACGAGGAAATTGAGGGCATTGCCCACGGCCGCCGTCCGCGCGAAGCCTGCGAACAATTGGTGGATCTGGTGCTCGAACGTGGTGCCAGCGACAATGTGACGGTCGTCGTGGTCAGCGTCTGGCAGGCGGATTTGACTGTGCCGCTGAGCGAGCGAACGGCGATCGTGGCGTGAGCGAGGGAGCTGGGCCACAGGATGCGCCACCTGTAACAGGCAAGATTGAGCGCCTCGAGGCGGGCGCCCTGCTGGGTGACACCTATGAGATAGAGGCCCTTTTGGCCACCGGCGGCATGGCCGAGGTGTTTAGGGCACGCAATGTGCACACCGATGAGCCCGTGGCGGTCAAGGCCATCCTGCCCGCCGTTGCGCGCGACGCGACCATGCTGGCTTTGTTCAAGAAGGAAGCTACGGTCCTGTCGCGGCTGCATCACGACGCCATCGTGCGCTACTACCACTTTACCGTCGACCGGCAGAAGGGCATCCCCTACCTGGTGATGGAACTGGTGAATGGCACTCCGCTCAACGAGCGTTTTTCCGCGTCGCCGCTCGATCCGGAACAGACCGCGCTGCTTTTGACCCGCATTGCATCGGGCCTCTCGGCGGCACACGGAGCCGGCGTCATCCATCGCGACCTCTCGCCGGACAATGTCATCCTGCCCGACAACGCAGTGGATCGCAGCAAGATCATCGATTTCGGTATAGCCAAGGCCGGCTCCATCGGCGGCCATACGGTGGTGGGTGATAGCTGGGCCGGAAAATACAACTATATGTCGCCAGAACAATTGGGTCTGGAGGGCGGGGAGATCACGCCGCGTTCGGACATCTACAGTCTTGGCCTGATCGCGGTGGCGGCGCTGCGCGGCAAGCCGATCGACATGTCGGGTGCGCTGGCGGAGGTGATCGAGAAGCGCCGCAGCGTGCCTGACCTCGCCGGTCTCGACATTCGGCTGCAGCCTGTCATCGCTGCCATGCTGGAGCCGCGCCCGCAGGACCGGCCCAATAGCATGCAGCAGGTGATCGAGCGCGTCGCCGCCGCCATGTCACGGCTGGACGACAGCGGCACCGTGGTCATCTCGCGACCGGCACCGCCGCCTCCGCAGCGGGCGGTGGAAAACAGCTGGCCGACGCAGTTGTCCCAGCGGCCGGTGAGCCCACCCTCGCGCCAGCCGGCGCTCGAAGACGATAGCCCGTTTGGTCCGCCGGCAGCGTCAGGTGTGGGGGAGAGGCCGACGCGGGCCGCAGCGGAAAACGTCGTACTCGCGCCGCCGCTGCCGAAGTCGCGAGGCAAGGGCGGGTATATGGCGATTGCCGTGGTCGGGCTGGTCGTGCTGGCTGGAGCCGCAGTGCTGTTGCAGCAAATGGGGATCGTGCCCTCGCTGTTACTGTCGGCGGGAACCAGCGCGCTGGCCATTCCCGAGGCTGACAGCACGGTCAGGCCGCCCGTTGCGCCGGAGCCGGATGCCGAATCGCTGGCCGGGGCCGAGCGTGACCGGACCGAGGCGCTAGCCGCGGAGCAAAGAGAACGCGACCGGGCGGCAAAGGAGGAGCAAGAGCGTCTGGCCGCCGAAGCGGCCGTGCGCAAGGCGGCCGAAGAGGCGGCTGCACAGCAACAGGCCAATCAGGTTCCATCGGGCGTGACGCTGCCCGGCACGCCGCCAGCCGGCATGACGGTTACGACCGGGAACAATGACACGGCGACGACAACACCCGACATTGGCGGCGCTGTCGACGACGCCGACTGGGTCAAGCGCTATCCGCTCGGGGCGTGCCAATATGCCACCATTACCAGCGTGGCCGAAAACGCGGTGGGCATCGATGCCATGGGCATGGACCCCCAGCCTTTCCGCACGCTGATGCGCGATTTTGTCCAGGAGCATGACTACGAGCCCGACATTATGCTCGGCCTGACCACCCCCGAACAATGCGGCGCCATAGATTTCCTGCGCGCTGCTGATCAAATGGCCAATACCGGGCCGCAACTGGACCTGTCGCGCTACAACGTGCCGACCGGCGAAACGGTAGAAGGCCATGTGAGTGGCGCCGACGGCTGGGTCGCCAACCTGCTGTTGGTCGATCCCAAGGGCGTCGTCAGCACGGTGTATCTGAAGGCGCAGGGTGAACTGGAGGCGTTTTCGCTGGCCGTGTCGACCGGGTCCGGCCAGGCCGCGCCGATGCTGCTGATCATGGTCGCCCAGCGCTCGCCGTCCACGCCGCTAACGGTCAGCGGCTCAGGCGGGGTGGCATTCGCCCCGCTGCTGCAGCGGATCAAGCAGCAGCCGCAGCAATTTGCGGTGCAATCGGCCTATTTCAAGGTTATTCCTGCGCCATAGACCTTGAAGGCCGTCATGCCAATGGCGGCGCTGATGCCGAGCTGGTTGAGTTCATCGAGCAGTTTCGGCAGCAGGTCGGCCGCTTTCCCGCTGAAGGGACTGCGCAAGGTGTCCAGCTCGCGTGACGATGTCACCGCTAGCAGCAACTGGTTATTGCCAGCGCCCGTACCGATCGCCACAACAGGGGCGTTCAAAACCACCTTGCCATCCACCAGTGCCAGGTGATCGCTGAGATCGGTGACCTCACCGTCGTCGTCGACCAGAAAAGCCGTCACCCACGAGCCGCCCTGATAGGCGATCTCGGCCCTGAGGTGGGTGCCGTTTTCCACCATGGCCTGGGCGACATCGACGCGCGCGACGACGCCAGGGCTGTTCTGCCACTGATCGAGCATGCTGGCCGCGGCACATTGATTGGGCGAGATCACCGTGGCGCGTGCCGAAACCGCCCTGGGAAAAGCCGCCCGCAAGGCACTGGCAAATTGGCGAGACGCCTCTGCGCTACCAAAAGTCGTCACGTCCGCATTATTGTCGACGACGCTGACCTCGGCGGAAAGGCACGGCGTGCCGCGATAGCCGGCGATGAAGGAGCGCAGGCTTTCGGCGAACGGCACGGTCGGCTGCAGGGGCGGCGGCTCGACCGGAGCGATATTTGCGAGGTGCATCGGGGCCTGTCCTGCGAGATGCGTGCCAGTCGCAATAGGCGCTGGCCCGTCGGCCACCGCGCTCTCGTTCGTCGGCGCGACTTGTGCTGACGTGCCGATCGCGACCGCTGTTGACGCTATCGCCGGCACGTCGGTCGCGGGGGTGATAGCGGTCGATGGAACGGTCAGGATCGCGGTTACACTTGACGTGGCGGTCGGCGCCGCACTGGCGCTGCCGCTCACTGGCAAGGCAAGTGACGGCATGCCAGCCGCGACCGCCGTGGAGGGCGTCGGTATTTCGGAGGGTACGATTGACTGCGGCACGATCGACTGCGGCACGTTTGGCGCGATGGCCGCCGCCGACGCCATAGTCGTCCCGATACTCCCTGCAACAACGGGCGCTGCGATGGCCGGTGCCGCCGTGGCAACGGGCAGGCTAGTGGCAGGTTGAACTGAAGCGGCCTTGCTTCGGTCAGCCGGCACCATCGTCGCTTTGACCGGGCCAGCGTCAACCGGCACGCTCTTGGCTGGCTGCAGGGCCGCAACGCGGGACTGCGCAGTTGCGGCAATGGCCGAGGAAGTGGCCACTGCTGTCGGCGCGCTATTGGGTGCAATTGGCTGCGTAAGCTCTCGCTCAATCGGCGGCAACGGCGTAACACTGTGGGGCACTATTGGCACTGCCGCTACGCTGGATGCCACAACGGTCTGTGCCGCTGGCGACGTTGCGGCGGCAACGGAAGTCTGCACCTCGGCGGCCTGGACTGCCAAGGAGGTAACCAATTCGGCTTCTGGCGGCGCCACGGCGCCAGCCACAACGTGGTCCGGCAAGGCGGTAGCCACATCCACGGTCAATCGGGCGATCGATACTTCCGTTTTGGCCTGCGCCGTTTCCACGCGCGGCACGAGAGCGACCGCAACGGCGACGATGGCCAAGTGTACGCCAACTGAGCCGATGGTCGAATAGATCCATATGCCGCGTCCGCGCCGGCTCACGGCGCGGTCCTGCGCAGCGTCACCAACTGCACACCCAGCCCGGCGGCTGCGAGCGTCGTAATCACGCCAGCAAGCTGCTGGGCGGGATAGTCCGCGGCCACCAGGACAGTCATGGTCGCCGCCTTCGTCGCCAATGCGGAAGATGCCAACCCGTCGTGTGCTACCTCAGATCCATTCAAATGCATGGCTCCGTCGCCGGTCAGCGTCAGCAGCGGCCGCGGCAGCCGGGACTCGATCGCGGAATTCGCTTCAGGCGGCAGCACCGTGGCTTCAGTGGGGTTCACCAGCGAGCCGGCCGCTACGAAATAGAGGATCAGCAGGAAAATGACGTTGATAGTGGGCAAGGCGAAGTCGAGCCGTGGCCGCGGCCGCGGCGGCAACAACGTTCGCCTCGCCGTTGGCCCGCTCAATTACCCCTCCCTGAAGCCGGGACGATCAAAACACTTGGGAAGCCTGCGCCTTTGAACGTGTCGATCACGTCCACCAAATCTTGCGCCGTAGCTTGGCGGGCCGCCGAGACATAGGCGGTGGTGTAGCCATCCGCGATCGCCTGAGCGACAGCCGTGCCCAATTGATCGCGTGCAAACAGCTTACCGTTGAACCGGGCGCTTGCGGAGCCGACCGAGACCACCAGTTCGCGTTGCACCCCGAGGGGGGTGGTCGCGGAGGTTGCAGTTGCAGTCTGTCCGCTCACGGCCAGCAAGCCATAGGGCGCCGTCTGGGAGGACAGCATGAAGAACAGCAGCAGCAGGAACATGACATCGACCAGCGGCGTCAGCATGAAGCTGAACCGCCGCTTGCTCTGGCCGCCCAGCCGGATTGCCATGATGCGCCTATCTTTCGTCCGAAAAACTGGCCAAAACTGCCTCCATGGCCATACGCTCGTTCTCGACCCGGCTCTCGAGCCAGGTCGAGAGAAAATAGAATGGGATCGCCACGCTCAGTCCTAATGCCGTCGTGCTCAAGGCCGTCCAGATGCCACTCGCCAAGACGGCCGGATCTGCGGCACCGCCCGATTGCGACAGCCGGTTGAACGCCTCCATCATCCCCAGTACGGTACCCAGCAGCCCCAGCATCGGTGCGGCCTGCACGACCGCCTCGATGATGCGCAAATGCCGCGACATCTCCGCCAGCAGGGTCGTTGCCAAGGAAATCAGCCCGCCTGGAGACGACATTTGCCGCAACCCGGCGGCGGTGACTTGCGATAGCGCCGCGGAGTCTCTCTGCACCAGCGCCAAGGCTGTGCCCGCGTCACCATTGCGCCACGCTGCCATGGCCTCCCTCGCCGGCCTATGCCGTCCCACGCCCAACCGTGCGAATTGCACGGCTTTGACGATGAAAGTGCTCAGTCCCACAATCGATGACAGCAGGAGGGCCACGAGGATGGGTCCGCCGATCGAGAAAAGTTGGCTTCGCACGAACTCGAGCATGCTCATTGGCTCCGCCGGGTCGTGGCTACAAGGACCATGGGAACTGGATCGTCGTCAGCGTTGACGCCTGCAACGCAGTTTCGCAGACCGGGCTCTCCTTTCCCTCGGCATCGAGGCAGGAGATAAAGTCGTTGACGGCAATGGCCGAGAGGCTATCGCAGGCCTGCCCGGCAAGGGCGAACTGCTGGGCCTTGGGGCGCCCCTTCGGAAAAGCGCCAAACTCGAAATTGGTCAGCGCTACGACA
This sequence comes from Devosia sp. UYZn731, assembly GCF_040546795.1. Lineage (NCBI taxonomy): Bacteria > Pseudomonadati > Pseudomonadota > Alphaproteobacteria > Hyphomicrobiales > Devosiaceae > Devosia > Devosia sp. UYZn731. The sequence continues at coordinate 51,974 of NZ_JBEPOL010000013.1, read as the reverse complement.
TGGCCCTGGACGTCGACCACCGTCATGCTGAAAACGCTGGCTGAGACATCGATGTCGGTATCGTTTTGGGCCACGAAGGTCAGTTGGCACGACCCGTCGACCGTTTGCATATTGTTAAGTTGCAGTTTGATTTTGCCGCCCTCCGTGGCGGCCTGGGCCGCTGCCGGCTGGACAAGCAGCAAGCCTAGTCCGATACTTCCGATTACGCGCAAGACGTCGTCAAACATCGACTGCACCCATTTTCATTCTAGCTCGACAACCAGACTAACGCAGCCAAGCGTCACAGGAAAGGCGCGCTGGCCATGGCCGTCAGGAACTTTCGCTTGTACGCAATCCAAGGATCATCGCGCCGGATCGGCATATTTCTGCGGTGGCTCGTGGCGCCGGTCATTCTGGCCCTGAGCGCCATGCTCGGCACCAGTGTGGCTGTGCACGCCGAACTCTCGGTGTGCAACCAGACGTATGACGTGGTCAATCTGGCGGTGGGCTACCAGAGAGGCGCGGATTTCCAGACCTCGGGCTGGTGGACGATCGGCGTCAATCAATGCGCCAATGTCATCCGCGAAGACCTGCCAAGCCGGTATGTGTTCGTTTATGCCGAAGATGTGTTCGGCCAATCGCTGTTTCAGGGTGGTCGCAGCCTCTGCATCGGTACCAAGCGCTTTCAGACGAGCGCCATTGATCAATGCTGGCAGCGGGGCTTGATGGGCGTCGACTTCACCGAGATCGATACCCAGCAATCGCCACGCTGGACGCTATTCTTGCGGCAGGGCGGCATCGAAGGAAGTGCCGACTAGAGGGGGGCCGGTGGGGCGACGATGGCGCCAAAACCACCGTTCATGTGCTCGATCCAAGGTGCGCCGAATGGGTGGAGAACGACGTGGTCCGGAGCATGCCTCGCGACATCAGCTTAGAGGTTTGGATGGATTTGAGCACGACGGCCGCTCGGTTGACTACCGCCATGCCCAGTGAGTCATGCTGGTAGCGGATAAAGACATCCTGAGGCGAGGATCGGCACGCTTAGAAAGTTCGGGATGGTCGCGTCCATATTCTGTCGGTAGGGGCCGCGCCGCGCAGATCGGCTCACCTATTCAGCAAAGCCGAGTTCTCGGCATCTCTGGCCCTCTTTCTCGCACTGCCTCAGCGCTTCTTCCCGCGCAACTGTCAACGACACCTCGCCAGATGCGGCGCCACAGTTGTAGCCGTCTTCGCTGGCATAGAAGGACTTGGGCGAGCTTTGATCGTTCCAATGACGGTAGTCCAGGACGCATTCGCGGACGAGCACGGTGTTGGCAAATAGGGAGAACGCTGCCAGATTTTGGTCCTGTGCGACGACCACGCATCCGGCAATGCCGCAATCGGACAGGGCTCGCGAACGCGCTTCTTCTAGCGTGGCGTTGGACCAAGAGGATCCGCAATCCTGCCCTTGCTCACTCCAGGCGAAGGCCTTGGCACCGAATTGATCGTTCCAGTTCCGATAGATTTCGGCGCAACGTTGATCGAGATTGTCAGGCGAAAAATCGGGCGCTAGCGTGTCGGCATCGGCCATGGATGTAACTGGGCACGCCAGCCCGGCATTGTTCTGCAGCCAGGCCAGCATTTGAGCGTCGGGTAATTCCGGCGGTTTGCTGCCGGCTTCGGCGCCGTAGCGGGCCAGTGCCGCCTGGCTGAGAGAAGCCCAGTCGCCATCGACCGGGCCTGGATCGCATCCGGCATCGGCCAGCACCTGCTGGATCGACATCACCCGTTCGATCACGTCCGGCGACAGCTCAGCAGGCGATTCTGATCCAGCAACGGGCGCCGCCGCCTGCACGGTCGGCACCAACCCGACGTCGGCACTCGTGGGACCAGACGCGGCGCGGGCGACGTCCAGCGCCTGCATGCGCTCCAGGGCCGCCTCGATGTGGATGCCGCGCGGATAGGCATAGATGAACTGCTGCAACTGGGCTTGATCCTCGCTGTTCTGGACCAAGGACCAGGCGAAGTCCTCCTGCGCGGATGGAGCCGGAACTGGCTGGCCAAGATCGGCAGGAACAGTCGGGCCGGCGGCCACAGCCGCATCGGTGGGCGGGACGAGATAGATATATTCGCCCGGTAGCGAACCATAGACGAACGGCTCCTGACGATTGAGCGTGGCCGTCAACACCGAGTCTCGCACCTTTCGGAACAGGAAGTTGATCTCGAGCCCCGGCACTTCGATATTGTCGAGCAGCGCCTTGGCAAAGGGACTGTTGCGCCCATTGCCGTCGAGCGCCACGGTGCCGCCTTTGGCCGAATATGCAACCAGCGTGCCGCCACCGAGTTCGGGCGGCGTCAGGCCGCGGCCGACCGAGCGGTTGGCTCCGGTGACCGTCATCTGCGCCGCAAAGGGATTGTTACGACAGGCATCGAGCAGCACCATGCGAAGGGTGCGCGCGCCTGACACAGCCTCATTGAGGAGATCGATCGGGATGGTCTCAAAACTGACGTCTCGATCGCTTTCGAGCGCGGCATCGACGGGAATAAGATAATTCTGTTTGTCGATCTCGATGCCGTGGCCCGCGTAATAGATCATTGCCATGTCGGCGCCGGAAGCGGCGCTGCTGAACTCGTGCAGGGCAGCGCGCATCTGGTTAGCATTGAGGTCGTTGGCCAGAGTGACGGTAAATCCGATACGGCCCAGTGCATCGGCCACGTCGGTGGCATCGTTTTCCGGGTTAGTTAGTGGGGCCACGTGGGTATAGGCGCCATTGCCAATCACCAACGCAACGCGCTCTTGCGCCGCAGCGGAGGCCAAGCTTAGCGCCATGGCAATCGCGACTAAAACCCCTCTGATCATTCCCATCCTCTCGATCGTTGAATGAGATTAAGGGCAATCGTGAGGGCTTTCAAGGTTCGCGGCTAGTGGCTTCCGGGGCGGCAGCGTGACTATAGAAATCGCAGCAACGCTGATCCCGCTGATTTTGACTGCAAGCTTAATCGACTTAAACATTGCACCACAGTGCACGGCGCCGCGTGGCAAAGCTCACCCTGACTATCGGCTAAGTTCCGCGGCCAACGATGGGCTTAAGGTTCGGTTACGCGGTAGGCTTTCCCAAAGCGCGGGGTCTGCAAGCTTGGCATAGTAGTTGAACCAATAGACCACCCACGGAGTACCGGGCGCAAAATTCGCTCCTTTTGCAGGAGATGCAACACCGTCTACAACCGACATCTTACCCAATTGCTGCATCCGAAAAATGTAAAAGCCGAGAATCGGATCGAATATCGTATCGCGGTTGGGCTGCATTTTCGAACCATTGATCGCGACTTGCAACTGCGGCGACCTCTGGCCAATCACAAGCAGGACCTTAAGTAGCTCGACATCAGTGGGGCGGTTGGGACAACCCCCAGGGCCAACCCGGTCGGAGACGTTATACAGAAAGGGCATGTCCCTTGATTGTAGTTGAAGTTTGGCTGCCATGGAAAAACCCCGAGTAGCATGAATGGTATGAATTTGCATTCAGCCGGGCAAGAGGATTGTCGGCAAATGCTCATTGCTGTGCATCATTCATAAGTCTTGCCCTTTATCAGCGCTTGAGCAACGCTGCTTGGAGAGACACGGGAGCGCGGGCATGTCGAAATTCCCCGACGATCACAACGTGACCGATGGACTCGTCAACGGCATTGCTCCGTTAATTGGAAAGCTGGTGATCAGCTTCGCTTTGTTGGAAAACGCCGTCAGCGCCATGGTTAGGATTCTTGCTGAGGGCAGACGAGAAACCGGCAAGTTGTCCTTGATGCCAAGATACAATTGCTAAGACACCCTGCTGCGCATCCAGCCTTCGCGGCGATGGCAAAGTTGGACCAAGCCGTCAGTGACCCAAAGGGCTCTCCAAACACCGAGGAAAGCTGGTCCATTGAGCGCTGACCGAATACCTGCCAGCATCTGACGAATGTGTTTTCACCGATGTTGATTGCGATAGAGACGATCTGGGACCTAAAGACGCGTTCTACGCATCGCGAGGTAGTCTCTTTTGCCGCAAGACGCGAAGTGATCACGCACGTGATGATAAACGCCGCCATTGTCGCTTGGCAGTTAATCTGTTGGTTTCCACTGAGAAGTGACCCGCTAGGCCTGCGCTATTATCTGCCAGCCTTGATGCTGAGCCTGCTCGATCGCTACGATCCGTCGTCGATGAGGACTATCGGAACACTACACGGATCGCTTCCGAGCGCGGGTTATCCGTCAGATGTTGCCACCCACCGGTTTTCGCTGCTGAGCCCAATACACAAACGGGCAGTCGCTCGCTTTTTGTTTCTACTAGCCGATCTGGTCAAACTTGACTGTGAAGATGAGAAGACTGTGAGTCGAGCTCTCGAACGATACTGGGCAGTTTTTCTGGACCAGAATTCTTAATGTCGTGATGATCGAGCGCGCCGCAAATTATCGGCGCCAATCTTAAAATCGCTACTGTCGGCGAGTGTCTCCCCAAGCACAGCCGGACCTCATGCAACCCGCCCGCCGGGACTAGCAGGGCGTTCGCATAATATGCGGTATGGAATGCTGAGCGACCCTGAAGGTCTGACGGGTCAAAACGGCTCCTTACAAACCTACCCCCCCGAACTCGACAAGCAGATTGTGGTAGCTACCATCTAAGGGCAGGCGCCAAGGTTTGCCGGTGCTCGGCAAGGTTACCCCGTCGAGGGTGGCTGTTGAGGGCACATGGCGCGTCACACCGCCGTTGCGGACAATAAGATCATATCGGGTTCCCGCAATGTCTAGCGCCGCAGAAAACTCTGGCCAGGAGGATGGCAAACAGGGATCGACAACGAGGATGTCGCCCTCGCGTCTCAATCCAAGGATGCCTTCAACGCCTGCGCGATACATCCAGCCAGCTGAGCCGGTATACCAAGTCCAACCGCCGCGCCCGGCATGTGGTTCGACTGAATAGACATCGGCGGCGACGACGTAAGGTTCGACCTTGTATCGCGCGACGGCCTCTGGCGTGGACCCATGGTTGATAGGATTGACGAGGGCAAAGAGGTCGTGGGCCTTATCGCCCGCGCCAAGTTTGGCAAATGCCAGGATAACCCACATGGCAGCGTGACTGTATTGGCCGCCATTTTCACGCAAGCCAGGCGGATAGCCCTTGATATAGCCGGGGTCGCGCGCGGTTGCATCGAAGGGTGGGGTAAAGAGCAGCGCAAGGCTGTCATCCCTGCGGATCAAATGCTTCTCAAGCGACTCCATGGCCACCGTAGCCCGAATGGGGTCGCCGGCGCCGGACAGCACCGCCCAGGACTGCGCAATCGAGTCGATGCGGCATTCATCATTGTCCTTTGATCCCAGCCAGGTGCCATCGTCAAAGGTGGCGCGTCGATACCACGCGCCATCCCAGGCCTCGCGCTCCAGAGCTGCCTTGAGCTTTGCGGAGTGGGTTCGCCAGCGTTTGGCTCGCACTGTGTCACGGGAATCGGCAATCGGCAGGAACAGATCGAGGGCACCGAGCATTAGCCAGCCCAGCCAGACGCTCTCGCCAAGGCCGCCCTCGCCAACCCGGTTCATACCGTCATTCCAGTCGCCCGTACCCATCAGTGGCAAGCCGTGGCTGCCGGTCAGTTTGATTGCCTGGTCAAGACCGAGCGCACAGTGTTCGAATAGGGACGCGACGCGCTCGGAGGTCATGGGCTGGAAAAAGGCGTCATGCTCGCCCTTGGCGAGTCTGGGGCCTTCGAGAAAGGGCACGACTTCCTCAAGGATCGCCGCGTCGCCTGTGGTCTTGACATAGGTGGCGGTGGCAAAGGCGAGCCATACTCGGTCATCGGAGATGCGCGTGCGCACACCCTGACCGGAGTGGGGCAACCACCAGTGCTGCACGTCGCCTTCGACGAACTGCCGACCAGCGGCGCGCAGGATATGGTGGCGCGTGTCGTCGGGACGGGCGAATGTCAGCGCCATGCCATCCTGCAACTGGTCGCGAAAGCCATAGGCACCGCTCGCCTGGTAAAAGGCCGATCGCGCCGTGATGCGGCAGGAAAGCGTCTGATAGAGCAGCCAACCATTGAGCATGATATCCATCGCCCTGTCAGGCGTTTTGACCTGAACCTTGCCCAGTACCGACTGCCAATGTGTGGTGACCTCTGCAAGCAATGAATCGAGGTCAGCAGTGCGGTATTGCTCGATCAGAAGGCGAGCTGCCTCGTCCGAACTGGCCTGTCCCAGCAGCCAGACAACTTCGACGCTCTGTCCGGCGGCCAGTTCGATTTCGGATTGCAGAACCGAGCAAGGATCGAAACCCGCCCCGGTGCTTCCACTAAGAGGCGCGCGCGCGACAAGCGCTGCGGGTGCCTTCAAACTGCCGTTTCGACCGATGAACTCGGTGCGGTCGGCCGTCCAGCTGGTCTGACGTCCGGCCAGATCGGAAAAGGCGACGCGCCCGGGAAATGCCATGCCCCATTTGTTGCGGGCAAACATCGCCCCGGTTTGGGCATCGATGGCCGTTGTGATGAAAGGTCCGGTCGCACCGCGCTGGGTGCCGAGCACAAATTCGGCGTAGCTGGTGATCCCAAGTCTCCTTGTCTGAGCCGAATGGTTGGTCAGCGTCAGCCGCGAAATCCGGATCGGATCGGCAAGAGGCACATAGGCGAGCAGATCGCTCTCGATACCATGCGCGCGATGGGTGAAGCGGGAATAGCCGAAACCGTGGCGCGCGACGTACCCCCCCTTGTCCTGGATGGGTTGCGCGGTAGGGCTCCAGAGCGCCCCGGTAAGGTCGTCGCTGATATACATCGCCTCGCCAACCGGATCGCTGACTGGGTCGTTGGACCATGGGGTGATCTGGTTATCGCGGCTATTGTCCGCCCAAGTCTGGAAACTCCCCTCGCTCGACACCTGGAAACCGAAGCCTTCATTGGCAACGACATTGATCCAGGGAGCCGGCGTGGTTGCGCCGTTTTCCAGTATGGTGACATATTCGGTGCCATTCTTGGCGAACCCACCAAGTCCGTTGAAGAATTCCAGATCTGCAGGATGATCCACCGATTCCGCCGATGCGCGCTCGAACGGCAGAAACGCGCCCGAGCTAGTATGCGCGGCTGTCTTGGCTGGGTGGACAAGCTGGTCCGAGATCGCGCCCCAACGGGCCGTGAGCACCACGCGCGCTACCGCGTTCAACAGATTTCGTGTCTCCAGGCCCACCAGATCGGCCCTGAGGACATGCACTGAGCCCTGGGCGGGTGCATCGTCATACCGAGGACGGGATTGGCTCGTGCGCACCGCCGCCTCGATGGCATTCTGCAAGTCCTGCACGTATGAAGAGCCGCGCTCGTTGACGATCACCAGGTCGACCGCCAGCCGCTTGATGCGCCAATACTCATGGGCCCGCAACATCTGGCGCAAATGCGGAATGTCCTCGACCGCGTCGATGCGCAGCAAAACGATGGGTAAGTCACCGGAAATGGCTTGTGGCCACAAGGCCGATTGCGGACCCGCTCCTGACGCGATCCGCTCGGAGGAGGGCCGGAAACGCCGATCTGCATAAAGCACTGGCGCAGCCAGACGCTGGAAATCAGCCGCCTCATCGTGCGCGATGCCGAGATGGTAGAGTTGAACCTGGGCCTGAGTCCAGGCAAGGGTCTTAGCTCTCTCGAAGGCACTGCGGTCATGATGCTTGTCAACCAGTTCCAGCAGTTCCGCACGGGACGAGGCGACCAGCGTCCAGAACGCAATACGCGCCACCTTGCCGGGGGGGATGCGCAGTTGCCGACGGAGTGAGAAGATCGGATCAAGCACGGTGCCCACCGTGCCCGATAGCTTGCCGCCACCATAGATGGCCGCGGCAGTGCCGATGGAGCGGTTCCGCCCCAAGAACCGTGCCCGATCAGATTCGTGTTGGGGGTCGGCGATGAGTTCGCCCTCGACCACAGCGAAATGCGCCGCCCAGATTTCGGGCTCATTTGGCGCGCGTCGGCGCCGAGTTGCGATCAGGGCGTCAAATTCGGGCAGGTATTCGGTCTGGACGAACATTTTGGCAAAGGCGGGATGGGCGTTGTCCGTGGTTGGTGTCGTCAGCACCAGCTCGGCATAGGAGGTGATCTCGATGTCCCGCGCCTGGCGTCCACTATTGGTCAGGCAGACGCGGCGAACCTCTCCGTCGTCTTCTCCCGATACCAGAATATCCATTTCGGACGTCAGGGTCCCCTCGTGACGCAGATACTGGGCATGATCCTCCCCAAACACGACAGACGCATCGGCCTGGTCGTTCATCGGCTGCGCTGTCGGGGAAGATACAACGCCAGTCTGCAGGTCCTTGAGAAACACGAAGGCACCGCAGTCGTCGCGGGTGGCGTCTTCGCGCCAGCGGGTGATGGCAATGTCGCGCCAGCGGCTATAACCGCCCCCCGAGGCGGTCAGCATCACAGCGTACCGACCGTTGGACAGCAGGTGAGTAATCGGGGCGCCGTGATGAGGCAAAGTGATCCTCCGCATCGTGGGCGCGGGATCCAAGGCAACGTCGGTTGATGCTCTGACCTCTTCGGCGCGCGGGCGGGCAATGGCGACGTCGCGCGGCATCCGCTCTGAAAGGAGCAATTCACTTGCCTTGATGATCGGGTCGCGATGGAAGCGCGCGCGCATCCGTCCATCCTGCAGGACGTTGGCGATCGCGATGATGGTCATGCCCTGATGATGCGACATGTAGCTGAGCACAATGGCGACGTCTTCACCCTCAGGTAGTCGGGAGCGAGTGAAGTCGAGTGCTTCGTAGAATCCGTGAACACCCAGTGCGCCCATCGACTGGAAGCGGCGGAAATTCTCGGTTGCCGCAGCCGGGTCAACCATGGCGGCCAGCCCGGTAGCGTAGGGGGCGACAACCATATTGCTAGACAGACCACGCTTGAGCCCCAATCCGGGCACCCCAAAATTGGAATATTGATAGGTGAACTCAAAGTCGCGGGCATTGTAGGCGGATTCCGACACGCCCCAAGGGACGTTGCGCATTCGCCCATAGGCCTCCTGACGGGCCACGATCAGCCGGTTGGTGTCGTCGAGCAGGCTTCCTGCTGGTGCGCGCATCACCAACGAGGGCATGAGATATTCGAACATCGAGCCCGACCAGGAAATCAGCGCTGAACCATTGCCAAGCGGTGTAGCCGCCCGCCCCAGACGGAACCAGTGGCGCGTTGGGACGTCGCCCTTGGCGATTGCGAACAGGCTGGCAAGGCGCGCTTCGGAGGCGAGCAGGTCGTAGCAATTGGCATCGAGGCCATTTTCGGCCAGTGAGTACCCAATGGACAGAAGCTTGCGGTCGGGGTCCAGAAGGAAGCCGAAATCCATCTCAAGCGCCGTCTTGCGGGCGATCGCCGCCACTGCGCCGAGCCGCTGGTCAAACGCAGCCCTATCTTCGAGAAGCGCCTGGCCGTCCCGCGCCGCTTCCGCCACGGCGCGCCGCATGGCCAGGATCCAGAAGCCAAGTTCCGGGTCCGCGCCGGCCGCAGAAACGGGATCTGCCGCCGACACCAGTTTCTGCGCCTTTTCTGACAGACGCATCAGAGCCGGCACGACCATATCGAACGCTTGCTGGCCTTCGAGCAGGGACTCCATCTCGTCCAGGACCGATGCGAGGGGGCCGTCCGTGCCGCTGGACATATTTACCAGCGACATACGGGCCAGGGCCAGCGCGTCACCCAGGCCAAGGCGCGTTTCGGCCGGCGGGGCTGCAACCCAGTCTTCACAGGCATTTGCCAGCGCAATCAGGTGCCCGGCAAGGTTGCCACTATCCACCGATGACACATAGGCGGGATCAAGGGTCTTCAGGTCGCGCGTATCATACCAGTTGAAGAAGTGCCCCTTGTATCGGTCCAGTTTTGCCAGCGTTGCAAACCCGGCCTCCAGCCGCTCGATGGTTTCCAGCGTGCCCATCCAGCCAAAATCGCGCGCCGCAACGGCGGAGAGAAAGTACAGGCCGATATTGGTCGGAGAGGTGCGGTGGGCAATGGCGGGCGAAGGGGTTTCCTGGAAGTTGTCCGGCGGCAACATGTTGTCGTCCGGGGTGACGAACGTCTCGAAAAAACGCCAGGTGCGCCGCGCGGTCAGCCTGAGATAATCCGCATCGCTGGGGACGAGTGTCCTGCCTGATCGTGTTGGTGGTGACTGGCTGGCCCAGAGCGCCAGGGCGGGCGCTGCAAGCCAGACCAACGCCACTATTAGTGCGAGGGGCCAGGACTGGGGCGAAACAGCCATAGCCGCGGCGGAAATGATCACGGCCAGCATCGTTCCGCCAGCCATGTCGCCATAGAACCCACGTAGCGTGAGGCGCGCCCGCCCACCTACACTAGCCGCGGTGGTCCATTCGAGAAGATGCTTTCGGCTAACGAAGAGGCGAAATAGGGTACGGAACATCGCATCGCAATTCCGCCACGCCTGATCTGGCAGCAGGGCCAGCCCCAGTCCGAATTGCACGATGGCCATTTGCAGGTCGCGGGAAAGTCGACGTAGGTGGGTGCGCAATTGCATGCCCGGTCGACGCGGCAGAATGGCAAACACGAGTGGCATCAAAACGGGGATGGCAAGTGCTGACAGGATCAGCACCACCCCGGTCACGCCTGGGCGCAGCGGCATTAAGCAACAAAGCAGTAATGCCAGAAAAGCGGTCGGGGCGACCAGCGAGCGCCGCAGATTGTCCGCCATTTTCCAGCGTCCGATGGCTGGCAGATGGCCGTTCCCAGCAATCCAGGGCAGCAATTGCCAGTCCCCGCGTGACCAGCGGTGCTGGCGGCGGGCGGCCACGTCATAGCGGGCTGGAAAGTCATCGACGACTTCGATATCGGAAGCCAGGCCCGCGCGGGCGAAAACACCCTCGAAAAGATCATGGCTGAGAAGCGTGTTGTCGGGGATACGCCCCGCCAACGATGCCTCGAAGGCGTCGACATCGTAAATACCTTTGCCTGTATAAGAGCCTTCCCCGAACAGGTCCTGATAGACATCGGAGACTGCCGCCGCATAGGGGTCAATGCCCCCCGGCGCTGAAAACACGCGCTGATAAAGCGAGCCGTCACGGCCGATGGGGAGAGATGGCGTGACGCGCGGCTGGATGATGGCATAACCATCCACCACCCGTTTCTGGTCGACATCGAAGCGCGGATTGTTGAGGGGATGGGCCATCTTTCCCACCAGGCGCGCCGCCGCGTCGCGCGGAAGCCTAGTGTCTGCATCCAGAGTGATGACATAGCGCACATTTGGCGGCACCTGGGGCGTGCCACCATCTGGTGTGGAAAAGCTGGTGTCACGGGCGCCGCGGAGCAGCCGGTTGAGTTCGACCAGCTTCCCCCGCTTACGCTCCCAGCCCATCCACACGCCCTCCCCAGCGTTGAACTGCCGCCTGCGGTTCAGCATCAGGAAGCGGTCCCCATCAGGGCCTGGCGCGTGACGTGCGTTTAGCGCCGCTATGGCATCGCGCCCAATTTCAAGCAGTTCTGCATCGCCTGCGAGCGTTTCCGCATCTGCGTCGAGGCCATCGATCAGCAGGGCGAAACTGATATCGCCGCCAGCGCCGGACAGATGGTGGACCTCTAACCGTTCGATTTCTTCGAGCAGTTCCATCCGCCCGACCAGCAACGTTGGTACGACGACCAGGGTTCGCAGACGGGGTGGAACGCCGTCAGACAGATCAAGCCCAGGCAGGGTGGCGGCACCAACACCCCAGCCGATGGCGCGGTTGATCAGCGATGTAGCCAACTCGCTCGCCGGCAAGAGCGCCAGGCCCAAAAAAGGGTAGAGCAGTTCCCCCGCCAGGCCAAAGCCGGCCATCAGGCAGCCCAGCAGACCGACTACCGCGAGACTCAACCCGCCGATCGTGGCGCCGTACCCGCGAATGCCTGTCCGAGCGAACGCACGATTGAACGAGAGCTGGACAGATGGCCGGAACCCAATGCTGCGTTCGAGCGACGGGCGACCTTGGGCAATCAGGTGATAGCCTGGGTCGCCCACGCGCTCCGCTTCGATGGGGTCGGGCGCAACTAGCGCGGCTGCGCTGGCCGCCGAAAGCGCAGCGCCGGCGATGTCCAACTCCGAAAGCAGCGCGCCGCGTGCGAGGTATTCGATGGCATTGCGATAGAGGTCGCTCGTTGCGAAATCCATTGCAGTGAAGGAACCACTCTGACCGAGCCTGGCATCCACCAGACTGACGCTTTCAAAGAGATCGGCCCAGTCAATATCGGAGATCAGCCGCATGCTGGTGATGATGTTTCGCACACTGACATTGGACGCGCCCTGGCGCTGTTGAGCGTGCAGGACGACGTTTTCGATGGAGTTGCCCTGTCCGACCAGGCGATCCTCAAGCCAACCATATGCAGGAGTCGTTCGGGGGTCGTGATCGCGAAGCCGCTTGGCCAGCTGAGCCGCGAACAACTCCGGGAGTGGTTCGGGAAAAACGCCGGCAGTCAGATGAGCGTTCTCTCCACCGGCCAGCAGAGCATCGGCAACGGTGTCGGCCTCTGCGCGGACCTTGCGTCCGGCGGTGATCTGGTCGGCCAACCGACGCAGGTTTTCCACCAGTACAATGCGCAGCGTGATGGCCACGGCCCATAGCTCCCCGATGGTAAGGGGTTGGACCTGCTGATAGGCCACGATAAATCGGCTCAGCGTTTCGGGATCAAAGTGGCTGTCAGTGTGGGCGATGAACGCCCAGGCCATGCCGAAGACGCGGGGGTAGCCGGCGAACGGCCCCTCGGCGAGCTTGGGCAATTGTCGATAATAGTTGGGCGGCAAATCGGCGTGAATCTCGCGGATTTGCTCTTCGACAAGATGGTAATTGTCCAGCAGCCACTCTGCTGCGGGCACCATCGTCCGCTGGCTTTCAACCTCGACGGCGCTGGCACGATAGGCGGCCAGCAGAACGGTGGCGTTGCTTTTCAGCCTCTTGCGCAGCGATAAAACGGATGGTGGCCGCGTTGTGACTGACTGGGCAGATGCAAGACTTCGTGCGTGCTGCTCGAGACGTTCGACCCCAAACAGTTCCTCGCGCACCGGGGCCGGATCATGCCACGGACTGGCTTGACGCAAGCGATTTCCGGCGCGAAGTTTTTCGAGGACTGTCATGCTTGGTCTTCCTCGATGTGACTGGATGTGTGTCGGCGTAGCGGTCGCTGGCCGAAATCCCCTGCAATAGTCTGCTGTTATCCACCCTGGACGAGAAATACTTCGTCGGTACCTTCGACCTTGTACTCTCCTCGGCCAACCAGCTTGAGCGGTCGTCCGTCGGCCAGTTCGAACCGTTTGATGCCCGTTGGTGCCCCATCCGAAACGAGGGATGTATCTGCGCTGGGATATTGCTGAATTTCATAGATGGTCGCGGCGCCGCCATTCGGCGTTTGCGCCTCGTGCATCCCAACTATCTTTTCCATGACTGGTAACTCTACGAACTGTTTTCACGCGCCTAGGACCCGCGCCAAGCGCCGTCGGCACCCTAGGGTGTAGTCGAGATACGATGGTAGCGTCGGAAATTACCTAAGCGACCAGACACAACACGGACCTGCCTGGTAGAGGCTCCTGGTATGCGGTTTTGCCTGCACTGCCTTCCCAGCCTGGACGCGTTGTCATTTTGAAACGCTAAGTAAATTTAGTATCAGGGCCGCCGCCTGAGTATTTTCCGATCCTGCGCGCCCGTCAGTCACCGCGCTACCTTTTGCCCACCAGCCTCAAACTTCACGCTCAGCCATGCCCGGATAGGCGCTGGAACGGCTCTTGCTGCCAAGCAAAGGAACACGACGGATGGATGGATCAATCCCAACACTGGACGCGGAGGCGTTGCGCAAGACCGACGCATATTGGCGCGCTGCCAACTATCTTTCCGTCGGTCAGATATATCTCTACGACAATCCACTGCTACGAGAGCCTTTGACGCTCGATCACGTCAAACCACTGGTGGTCGGACACTGGGGAACAGTGCCGGGGCAGAATTTCATCTATGTGCACCTCAATCGGGTGATCAAGAAGTATGATCTTGACATGATCTACATCTCCGGTCCCGGTCATGGCGGCGCCGCGCTGGTTGGCAATACTTACCTTGAGGGCACTTGGAGCGAAGTCTATCCCGACGTTACCCAGGATGAGGCTGGGCTCAAGAAACTGTTCATGCAGTTCTCCTTTCCGGGCGGCATTTCCAGCCACGTTGCGCCAACGACGCCCGGCTCCATCCACGAGGGCGGCGAACTCGGTTATTCACTGAGCCACGCCTTTGGTGCCGCTTTCGATAATCCCGAGTTGATCGTCGCCTGCGTCATCGGCGACGGCGAAGCGGAAACCGGGCCGCTGGCGACCGCTTGGCAATCCAACAAGTTTCTCGATCCGATCACCGATGGCGCAGTGCTGCCGATCCTGCATCTGAATGGCTACAAAATCTCCAATCCGAGCGTTCTGGCCCGCATTGAGCCGGAAGAACTCGATCAATTCCTGCGCGGCAGCGGCTGGACGCCGTACTTCGTGGAGGGCGATGATCCGGCGGTGATGCACCAACGTATGGCTGCGGTTATGGAAAGCGTCATCGAGGACATCAAGCTGATCCAGCAGAACGCCCGGACCGGCGCAGGCTCGGGGCGTCCGCGCTGGCCGATGATCGTGCTGCGCTCGCCCAAAGGCTGGACCGGGCCGAAAACTGTCGACGGGCTGCCGGTGGAGGGCACGTTTCGCTCCCATCAGGTGCCGCTTGTCGTCAACGCCGACCATCCAGAGCACGTGCAGCAGCTCGAAACCTGGATAAAGAGCTATAGCGCTGAAGACCTTTTCGATAAAAACGGGTGTTTGTCACCCGAACTGGCCGAACTGGCGCCCAAGGGGGATCGGCGGATGGGTGCCAACCCCCATGCCAACGGCGGGCTGCTGCTACATGATCTGACGATGCCGGATTTCCGTGTTCATGCCGTCAGCGTGCCGTCACCGGGCGCCATCGATGGGCAGGATACGATGGTGTTGGGCAAGTTCCTGCGCGACGTGGTGGCCTGCAATAGCGATCAGCGAAATTTCCGCATATTCGGACCGGACGAAACATTGTCCAACCTGCTCGGTGCCGTATTTGAAAAGACCGACAGGCAATGGGACGCCCAGCAGGTTGAGGGCGATGAGTTCCTGGCACCGGCGGGTCGCGTGGTCGATTCCATGCTTAGCGAACATCAGTGCGAAGGCTGGCTCGAAGGCTATCTGCTGACTGGGCGGCACGGTCTGTTCAACAGCTACGAGGCCTTTATCCGCATCATCGATTCCATGTTCAGCCAGCACGCCAAGTGGCTCAAAGTTACCGCCGAGTTGCCGTGGCGGCGGCCGATCGCCTCGTTGAACTACCTCCTCGCATCCCATGTTTGGCAGCAGGATCACAATGGTTTCACCCATCAGGATCCCGGGTTTCTGGATCATGTCATCAACAAGAAGGCCGATATCGTTCGTGTGTATCTGCCGCCGGATGCGAACTGCCTGCTGTCAGTCTTCGACCACTGCCTGCGCAGTCGCGACTACGTCAACGTGGTGGTCGCCGGCAAGCACCCGCTGCCCCAGTGGCTGACCATGGAACAGGCAGTCACCCATTGCACCGAGGGCATTGGCATCTGGCAATGGGCCAGCAACGATCAGGACAGTGAGCCGGACGTGGTCATGGCTTGCTGCGGTGACACCCCGACGCTCGAAATCCTTGCCGCGGTGTCAATCCTGCGCGAGCACCTGCCGGAGCTGAAAATCCGGGTGGTCAATGTCGTCGATCTGATGCGGCTGCAGTCCAGTTCCGAGCATCCCCATGGCCTTACAGAACCAGAATACGATTCTCTGTTCACCAAGGACAAGCACATCGTCTTCGGCTTTCACGGTTACCCTTCGCTCGTGCACCAACTGACCTATCGCCGTACCAATCGCAACTTGCATGTTCGGGGCTACAAGGAAGAAGGCACCATCACGACCCCGTTCGACATGCGGGTGCAAAATGACCTTGACCGGTTTCACCTGGTGCAGGACGTGGTCGATAGGGTGCCAAACCTTGGAAGCAGAGGCGCCTATCTCAAGCAGATGATCCGCGACAAGCTGATTGAGCATAAGCTGTATATCCGCAAGCACGGCCAGGACCTGCCAGAAGTGCGGAACTGGAAGTGGGGCGTCACCAATTGAGCGCGGGGGCACTGATCGATATCGCCAAGCGCCTTGTCGCTGACGACAAAGGGCTGCTGGCAATGGACGAGAGCATCGCAACCTGCAACAAGCGCTTTGCCAAACTTGGCATTCCCCAGACGAAGGAGGCACGACAGGCCTATCGGGAACTGCTCATCATGACCCCTGGGCTGGGCGAAGCTATCGGCGGCGTCATCCTGTTCGACGAGACGATCCATCACCGCAGAGCGGATGGTACCAGTTTCATCTCGGTGTTAACCGAAGCCGATATCGTGCCTGGCATCAAGGTCGACATCGGCGCCAAACCTCTGGCTTTTTACCCCGGCGAGAAGATTACTGGCGGTCTCGACAGGCTGCGCCCCAGGCTCAAGACGTATTTCGATATGGGCGCACGGTTCGCGAAATGGCGGGCGGTAATCGCAATTGGCGATGCAAAGCCAAGCCGCGCCTGCATCGAGGTCAATGCCCAAGCGTTGGCACGCTACGCCGCGCTGTGTCAGGAGGCGGGATTGGTTCCCATTGTCGAGCCTGAAGTGCTCATGGCTGGTAACCATGACCTAGATCGCTGCCGCGAGGTGACCGAGGATGTGTTGCATGCTGTATTTGACCAGATCGACCTGCAGGGCGTGATGCTGGAGGGGATGATACTCAAACCCAATATGGTGCTGCCAGGCCTCGCCAGTCGCAAACGGGTGACGGCAGACGAGGTGGCTGACGCCACGCTGGCCTGTTTGCTCCGAACCGTGCCCGCTGCGGTGCCGGCAATTGCCTTCCTCTCGGGTGGCCAGTCTGGCGAACTTGCCTCGGCGCGGCTCAATGCGATGAATATCAGGTTCAAAGGCGCCAACGCGCCCTGGGCACTGGCGTTTTCGTTCGGCCGGGCTATCCAGCAACCGGCTTTGCAGATCTGGCACGGCGAGGAGGCGAATATTGTTGCAGCGCAGGAGGCGCTCTTGCACCGCGCGCGCTGCAACAAGGCTGCACGGCGGGGCGCTTATGATGCTGCCTTGGAAAAAGGTTTCGCCACGTGACCAGCCAGCCCGAAGGCCAACCGCCGCTGCGCATCTACTTCATTCGCCATGGGGAGACCGCCTGGTCATTGTCGGGTCAACACACGGGTCGCTCCGACTTGTCGTTGACCAAGCATGGTCAAGAGCAGGCGAGCGAACTGGCGCCATGGCTCGCCGCAACCCATTTTGCCCATGTGCTGACAAGTCCACGGCTTCGCGCGCGACAAACCTGCGATCTGTCTGCCCTGGGCACTGCAGCCGAGATCGAGCCGGCCCTCGCCGAATGGGATTATGGTGACTACGAGGGTTTGAGGTCAGAAGACATCCGGAAGGCACATCCGGGTTGGAACATTTTCCAGGACGGGTGCGCTGGGGGAGAAATGCCCCAGCAGATATCGGATCGCGCCGACCGGTTGATTGAACGGCTTCGGCAACTGACGGGCAACGTCGCCTTGATCTCGCATGGCCAGTTCGGAGCCGTCTTTGGCGCACGATGGACTCGATTGCCGATCATAGCAGGGCAGCACTTGCTGCTGCACCCCGCCTCCGTCAGCATACTGGGGGATAGTCCCAGACATGCCCATGTACCGGTGATCGAACTGTGGAACGCGCTGCCACCGGGCCGATCAGCTACCTTTGGGCTCACCGGCTGAAGCGAGCAGGTGGGTCACTGCTTGGGCAATGACCCGCTCCTCGTCAGTGTGAATGACCCGGACTTTGACGCGGCCGGTTTCTGACGAAATCACCTCCGCAGTCCTGTTGTTGCGCGCCGCGTCCAAATCGATGCCAAGAAAGCCCAGACCGTCACAGACTCTGGCGCGGACGGACGGCGCGTTCTCGCCGATACCTCCGGCGAAAACCAGTGTATCCAGACCGCCCAAGGCCGCAGCAAAGGCGCCAATGCGCTTTTTGACCTCATAACAGAACAGCGCCACCGCCTCCGCCGCGCGCCCATCGTGGGCTTCATTGTCGAGCAGCACGCGCATGTCCGAACTTGTCTCGGATATGCCGAGCAGACCGGAATGCGAATTGGCCATCTCGCTGAACTGCTCAGAACTCATGTTCTCAAGATGCGCCAGATAACCGGCAAGGCCCGGGTCGAGGTCGCCCGATCGGGTGCCCATCGGCACCCCGGCCGTTGGCGTGAAGCTCATGGACGTATCGACCGACTTGCCGTCATGGACCGCGGCAAGGCTTGCCCCATTGCCGAGATGGGCGAGGACGATGCGACGGCGCGCCGCCTTGGGGCCAGCGAGCTCGGACAGCTTTTCCATGAGGAAAGTGTAGGACAGGCCGTGAAACCCATATCGCCGCACGCCAAGCCCTTCATAGCGACGCGGTATTGGCAGCAACTGGGCAACACGCGGCAGGTCGTGATGAAACGCGGTATCGAAGCAGGCGAGCTGTGGCACATCCGGGAAGCGTTTGTGAAAGGCCTCGATGAGCCGCAGTTCCTCGGGAAGATGCTCGGGATCAAAGGCGCTGAGCGCGCCCAATTTGGCGATCATTTCCGCGTCGATCCGCTGGGGTGCGCTGTAAGTCGGCCCGCCATGTACGACGCGATGTCCGATGGCGGCGAGATTGCCCTGGCCTAGCCGGTCAGTGATGAAGTCGGTGAGCGCCGCCGCCGCAGCGCTATGATCCGCCACCTCGATCGATCGGAAGAAATTGTCGTCGGGCAGTGGGCCCTTGGCAACGAAGAGCGTCCCAGGCAAACCGATGCGCTCGATACTGCCATGCAGCTCACGGCGGGACAGATCGGTTGGGTCGAACACGGCAAATTTGATGCTGGACGATCCCCCATTGATCGTCAGGATGCGCTGTGCCGCGGCGTTCACCAGTGCCTCACAAGGCTCGGCCCATGCCGCGAAGACGTACTGAATATCGCCTTGATCGTGCCAAGCCAAAAAAGTGCATTCATCACCCAGCCTCCGGTCTTCGTTTGCTTGCGCAATCCTCAGTCGTCGAAGTCTTGCCCGAGCTGTTTGGTCCGGCCAGCCTCGGAAAATACCCAGGCAAAGGCGCACTTGTCCCTGTGGGCAGGGGTCGGCGAGTGCATCACGGAGCAGGTCGATGGCATCGGAAGGCGTTTCCGTTACTCGACGTTCGGCAAATGGGTCCTGCCACCATCTCGCTCTTGAGTAGATTCCGACCCTGATTGGGCTATCCGGCAGAGGCTACTGTTGCTGTAACGCGCAAATTTTCTTGGCGCTGCACATTCAGGAGAGCACCCATGCTGTTCAAAGCGACTTCAATCAAAGGCTACGCAATTGCGGCCACCGACGGCACGGTTGGCAAGGTGGTTGATCTCCTGTTCGATGACCTGAGCTGGCAAATTCGCTGGGCCGTGGTGCAGACCGGAGGCTGGTTTTCTGATCGCAAGGTGCTTCTGCCCTTCTCTGCCCTTGGTCATGCCGATCCCTTCACACAGCAATTCATGGTCAAGCTGACCATTCAGCAGATCAAGGCAAGTCCAGATATCAACACCGACCTTCCCGTCTCGCGACAGATGGAAACGGACATCTATGGTCACTATGGCTGGCTTCCATACTGGGGTGGGGGATCATATCTGGGGCTCTACGGCTATGGCGCTGGCCTGGGTCGATATTCTGCAATCGATCAGGATGTCGAGAACCGTCTGGAAAGCGAAGTCATCGATGCGCGTCGCGAGTCATACGACCCGCATCTGCGCAGCGTCACCGAAGTGATGGGCTATCACATCCACGCTACCGACGGTGAGATTGGCCATGTCGAGGACCTCCTGGTGGAGGAGGGCGATTGGGCCGTCCACTATCTGGTCATCGACACCCATAATCTGTGGCCAGGCAAGCGCGTGCTGATTTCCCCCCTATCGGGGCGCGATATCGGCTGGTCAGACAGGTTGGTGAATATCGGCGTGGACCGCGAAAGTGTGCGCAACAGCCCGGCCTATGATCCCGAAATGACCATCGACCGCGATTACGACGACGAATTCAACAATTACTATCGCGGACTGCCAAAGCCCAACCGGCCGGCGCCCGACGACATGTACAGTTCAGGCGCCTGAACCAGCCAACTGTCCCTATCGGCAGTTCTCGCCGGCCAGTTTGAGTAGTTTCCGAAGCTGTTGGCGTCGGTTCGCCTTTGACACGCTGCACGAACAGCGGGGCGAGCCGGGGCAACAATTGTCGGACCGAACTGAGGCTCAACCCCCCACCAAGTCTTCCGAACCACAAGGGCCGATCTTCGGCGTTGCACCATGACTATTTCTGCACCAGATCGCCCAGCTGCCAGGGCAAAAGCGGCCACGCCGCCCAAAGGGCCGGTTCAGGGCGTTCTGGGCCTCGGCGCGCTGACGGCAGTCGTGATCGGCTCCATGATCGGTTCGGGCGTCTTCAACCTCCCCCAGAACCTTGCCGCTGGCGCCGGCCCGCTCGCCATCATCATCGGCTGGACGATCAGCGGCATCGGTATTCTCGCCCTGGCCTTCGTCTATCAGGGACTGTCCACCCGCAAGCCGGATCTCAACGCGGGACCATACGCCTACGCCAAGGCCGGGTTCGGTGCCTTCGTCGGCTTCAACAGCGCGTGGGGATACTGGTTGTCCGCCTGGATCGGCAACGTTTCATACGCCGTGGTGATGTTCAGCGCGCTCTCGTATTTCTTTCCGCCGTTCGGGGAGGGCAATACATGGCCAGCGCTTATCGGCGCGTCGGTTGTGCTCTGGCTGATCCATGCCCTGATCCTGTCGGGCGTCAAACAGGCGGCCTTTGCCAACGTCATCACCACGATCGCCAAGGTCGCGCCAATCGTCCTGCTCATCGTCGTGGTGATTTTCGCCTTCAAGCTCGACGTCTTCACCTTGGACTTTAACGGCCTGGCCACACCCGCGCTTGGCTCGGTGCTCGATCAGGTCAAAAGCACGATGCTGATCACCCTGTGGGTGTTCATCGGCATTGAAGGCGCCAGCGTCGTGTCCGGACGGGCCCGCAAACGCAAGGATATCGGCATTGCCACCTTCGCGGGTTTTATCACCACGCTATCCATCTACGCGCTGGTTTCGCTGCTCTCGCTGGGTGTCGTCAGTCGTCCGGAATTGGCGGCGCTGAAGAACCCCTCAATGGCCGGCGTGCTTGAGCATGTCGTGGGGCCGTGGGGCGCAATCCTGATCAACGTTGCGCTGGTCGTCTCCGTATTGGGTGCCTTTCTCGCCTGGACGCTGCTGGCGGCGGAGGTGCCCTACGCCTCCTCCCGCGATGGCACGATGCCACGCTTTTTTGGCAAGGAAAACCGCAATGGTGCGCCCTCGACATCGCTGTGGATCACCAACGGGCTGGTGCAACTGTTTCTGATCCTGACCATGGTCGCCAACAGCACCTATTTGTCGCTGCTCTATATCGCCTCCACGGCAATCCTGATCCCCTACATTTTCTCGGGAGCTTATGCCTTGAAGCTGGCGGTCACCGGCGAGGCCTACAAACGGGACGAGAACCGGGGGCGAGACATGCTCGCCGGCGGAGTCGCCACGCTCTATGGCGCCTGGCTCGTTTATGCCGCCGGCCCCACCTACCTGCTGATGGCCGCCATGCTCTATGCGCCGGGCATTGCCATCTACGTCTGGGCCCGACGCGAGAACGGCGAAAAGGTCTTCACCCCCATCGAAATCGGCATCGCGGTGGGCATCGTCATCGCGGCAATCGTTGCCGCCTACCTTATCTGGAACGGAAGTATCAGCCCGCTATGAACGCCATAACCGCGACCCAATTGGGCGCATATTCCGAAGTCGGCAAGCTGCGCGAAGTCATCGTCCACCGGCCTGACCTGAGCCTGCAGCGACTGACGCCCGATAACTGTAAGGCCCTGCTGTTCGACGATGTGCTCTGGGTCAAGAAGGCCCGCCAGGAGCATGACGTCTTCGTCGATGCGATGCGCGAGCGCGGCGTCAATGTCCGCGACCAAGGCGAGATGCTGGCTGAGACTGTCGCAATCCCCGACGCCCGAGCGTGGTTGCTCGACCGTCGGGTCGATGGGGCCGCCGTCGGCGCCGATCTGGTCGGCGAGATGCGCGGCTGGCTCGATGAGATGCCAGCGGTGGAACTCGCTCGCTTCCTCGTCGGCGGCGTGGCCCGCGCCGAACTGCCATTCAAGCCGGCGGGACTCGCCGGGCGGACGATGGAGCCGCAGGACTTCGTGCTGCCGCCGCTGCCGAACCAGTTGTTCACCCGCGACAGCTCGTGCTGGATTTACAATGGCGTCACGGTCAATGCCATGTACTGGCCAGCGCGGCGGCCCGAAGCCATCAATCTTGCGGCGATCTACAAGTTTCATCCGCGCTTTGCCGGCGCGGCCTTTGAGACCTGGTGGGATGGCGCCGACGCCGCTCCGGGGATCGCCACGCTTGAGGGTGGCGACGTCATGCCGCTTGCCGATGGCGTGGTGCTGATCGGCATGGGTGAACGCACCACCCCACAGGCGGTCTCGATGCTGGCATCAAGATTGTTCGCTGCAGGGGCTGCCAAACAGATCATTGCGGCGCTGATGCCGCGCGATCGCTCGTTCATGCACCTTGATACCATCTTCACCTTTTGCGATCGCGATCTGGTGACGATCTACCCGCCCGTGGTCGATCGCATCCGGGCCTTTTCCCTGCGCCCGGGCAAGACGACGGGCGCGCTCGATATCGTCGAGGAGGCCAAACCCTTCGTCGAGGTGGTCCAGCAGGCGCTGGGTCTGGACAAGCTGCGCATCATCGCCACGGGTGGCGACGGCTACGAGGCCGAACGCGAGCAATGGGACGATGGCAACAATCTTCTCGCCCTCGAGCCCGGCGTGGTCGTTGGCTACGACCGCAACGTCTTCACCAATACCTTGCTGCGCCACGCCGGCATCGAAGTGATCACCGTCGAGAGTTCCGAGTTGGGACGCGGACGCGGCGGCAGCCATTGCATGTCGTGCCCGATCAGCCGCGACCCGCTCTGAACAGAAAGACAATTCATGCCCATCAATCTTCGCGGCCGCAGCGTCCTGACCCTCGACGATCTCACCCCAGGCGAGATTCGCTTTCTGCTGCAATTGGGCAGTGAGCTCAAGGCGGCAAAGGCGGCCGGGACCGAGCAGCAACGGCTACTGCGACGCAATATCGCCCTGATCTTCGAAAAGGATTCGACGCGAACGCGCACTGGCTTTGAAGTCGCAGCGTATGACCAGGGTGCTCATGTGACCTTTCTCGGGCCGAGCGGCAGCCACATTGGCCACAAGGAGACCATGAAGGACACCGCGCGGGTTCTTGGCCGCATGTATGACGCCATCGAATATCGCGGCTTCGGCCAACCCGTGGTCGAGCAACTGGCAAAATATGCCGGCGTGCCGGTCTATAACGGCCTGACCGACCAGAGCCACCCGACGCAGATCCTGGCCGATTTCATGACCATGCGCGAATTCACCCACAAGCACCTCTCCGATCTTGTGCTGACATTTCTCGGCGATGGCCGGGATAATGTCGCCCTCTCACTGGCCATCGGCGCAGCCAAAGTGGGCATGGAGATGCGGATCGCTTCGCCCAAGGCACTCTGGCCCGATGCCAGCTTCATGGCGCATTTCAAGGATCTTGCCAAAGATACCGGCGCCCGGCTCATGGTCACCGAAAGCGTGGATGAGGCGGTCAAGGGTGCTGATTTTCTTTACACCGATGTCTGGCTGTCCATGGGCGAAGATGAGGCCGAGTGGGGCAAGCGGATCGAGCAACTGACGCCCTATCGCATCACCAGTGCGGTTATGGCCGCCTCTGGCAACCCCTACGTCAAGTTCATGCATTGCCTACCGGCGTTCCACAATGCCGAGACCAGCGTCGGTGCCGATATTGTCAAGCGTTTCGGGGTCGATTGCATGGAAGTGACTGACGAGGTGTTCGAGTCCTCTGCCTCGATTGTGTTCGACCAGGCCGAGAACCGAATGCACTCGATCAAGGCGATCCTCGTCGCCACGATCGGAAGCTGAGCGCATGCGTCTGGTTGTTGCCCTTGGCGGAAATGCACTTTTGAAGCGCGGCGAACCCATGACCGCACAAACGCAGCGCACCAATGTCGCCCGCGCCGCAAAATCCTTGGCGGCGCTGATCGGCGCTGACCATCAGGTTGTGGTTACGCATGGCAACGGGCCACAGGTCGGATTGATCGCGCTTCAGGCTGCGGCAGGCCCGAAGGACGGTGCTTATCCCCTCGATATCTTGGGTGCGGAAAGCGAAGGAATGATCGGCTACCTGATCGAGCAGGAACTGCGCAATCTGCTGGGCGAGGGCATCTCCCTCGCGACCTTGCTGACCCAGGTTCGTGTCGACTCCGCCGATCTCGCATTTCAGAAGCCGAGCAAGCCCATCGGACCGGTCTACGATGAGGCGACGGCCCGCCGGCTCGAAAGCGAACGCGGTTGGACCGTCAAGCGCGATGGCGACATGTGGCGTCGGGTTGTGGCCTCGCCCGAACCACTCGAAATCCTTGAGCTCAAGGTCATCGCAATGTTGGTCGAGCGTGGCGTGGTTGTTGTCTGTGCCGGCGGTGGTGGCATTCCGGTGATCGCGCGGCCGGATGGCAGCCTCGTCGGGATCGAGGCGGTTATCGACAAGGATCGCGCCAGTGCCTTGTTGGCTCAGCAGCTGGATGCGGACATGTTGCTGCTGCTCACCGATGTCGATGCTGTCTACAGCGATTTTGGCACCACGCGGTCACGCCCGATTGCTCGGGTAGGCGCCGAGGCGCTGTCGGCGGATGAGTTTGCGGCAGGTTCGATGCGCCCCAAAATCGAAGCGGCAGTGCGCTTCGTCTCGCAAACCGGCAAATCCGCTTCTGTCGGTCGGCTGGAGGATGCGGTGGCTATGCTGGCCGGAAAAGCCGGCACGCTCATCGAAGCCGGAGCGTTGGAAGCCCAGTATCGTGGCTGAACCCCGCTCAAAAATACGGCCTGATACTGCGCAGCCAACCAAGCCGAATACCGGGGTGATCGCCGCCGTTCGCGGCAGCGTGGTCGATGTTCGGTTCGAGACCAATTTGCCCGCGATTTATTCGGTCCTTCATATCGATGCGGCTCAGCCCGTCGTGATTGAAGTGCTTGCCCAACGCGATACTCACCACGTGCGCGGCATTGCCCTGACACCGACCCAGGGTCTGGCGCGCGGCATGGTGGTCACCGACACCGGCGGGCCGCTCAAAGCGCCTGTCGGCAAAGCCATTTTGGGCCGGATGTTTGACGTGCTGGGCAATGCGATCGATCGCAAGCCCGCGCCAAAACAGCTCGAGTGGCGCTCCGTGCACAACGCGCCGCCGTCTCTGGTACGCCGCTCGACCAAGTCAGAAGTATTTGAAAGCGGCATCAAGGCCATCGACGTGCTGGCGCCGCTTGAACGGGGTGGCAAGGCCGGGCTGTTCGGCGGCGCCGGCGTGGGCAAGACGGTGCTGCTGACCGAGATCATTCACAACATGATCGGTCATCATGACGGCGTCAGCATTTTCTGCGGTATCGGCGAACGTTCCCGTGAAGGGGAAGATCTCTACCACGAGATGGAAAAGGCCGGCGTGCTGCCCAAGATGGTCATGCTGTTCGGCCAGATGAACGAGCCGCCTGGCGCCCGGTTTCGCATCGGCCACGCGGCCCTGACCATGGCCGAATACTTTCGCGATGACGAGCACCGCGACGTGCTGCTGCTCATCGACAATATCTTCCGCTTTATCCAGGCCGGCTCGGAGGTTTCGGGCCTCATGGGCCAGATGCCGTCGCGCCTTGGCTATCAGCCGACCATGGGCACCGAACTTTCCGGCCTCGAAGAGCGCATCGCCAACACTGAGAGCGGGGCCATCACCTCGATCCAGGCCGTCTACGTTCCCGCCGACGACTTCACCGATCCAGCGGCCGTGCACACATTCTCGCATCTTTCCGCTTCGCTGGTGCTGTCGCGCAAGCGGGCGAGCGAGGGGCTCTACCCGGCGGTCGACCCGCTGCAGTCGAGCTCGAAAATGGCCACTCCGGGCATCGTCGGTAAGCGCCACTATCACCTGGCGCAGGAAATCCGCCGCACGCTGGCGCAATACTCGGCGCTCAAGGACATTATCGCCATGCTTGGTCTCGAGCAGCTCTCGCCGGACGACCGCAAGACGGTTGCACGGGCCCGCCGCCTTGAGCGCTTCCTCACGCAACCGTTTTTCACCACCGAGCAGTTCACGGGTCTCAAGGGCAAGCTGGTGCCCCTTGCCGATGCGCTTGATGGCTGCGAACGCATTCTGGCGGACGAGTTCAAGGACTATCCGGAAAGCGCCCTTTACATGATCGGCACGATCGGGGAGGCAAAAGCCAAGGCGAAGCCAACCGCCGACGCACCGTCCGCGCAGGAACCGAAGTCCGGCGCCGACGCCAAGGATGTCGATCATGCAGCTTAGGATCCTGCTGCCGTTCCGCGTTTTTGCCGAGGTCGAAGCGGTCTCGCGCATCGTAGTGGAGACAACGGCTGGTTCGACGGGATTGCTGCCACAGCGGCTCGACTGCGTTGCGTCGCTGGTGCCTGGCATTCTCGAATATCAGACCGAAGCGAATGGCATCGTCTATGTCGCGCTCGACGAGGGCGTCATGGCTAAAACCGGTGCCACTGTGCTGATTTCGGTGCGCCGGGCCATTGCCGGCTCGGACCTTGGCCAATTGCACGCCCAAGTGGTCAAAGAATTCCTGACCCGCAGCGACGAAGAGCAGGCCACGCGCTCTGTCATGGCAAAACTTGAAGCCGGCTTTCTGCATCGGCTCGCGAGCCTGCAGCATGAGTGAACCGGACGACGACCCGCGTGCGGCAAAGGACAGTTTCGCAAGCCGCGTTGACGCGCAGGCGCGGCGGCGCCTGAGTGCACGGCGCAATGCCGGCAAAGGCGTCTGGTTTGGCCTGGGCATGATGGGGCTTGTCGGATGGTCGGTAGTCGTTCCGACACTGCTCGGCGCCGCGCTCGGCCAGTGGCTAGATTACCAGCATATCGGCAACCGCTCATGGACACTGGCGCTGCTGATTGCCGGACTGGTGCTTGGCTGCTGGAATGCCTGGCGCTGGGTATCCAAGGAAGACAAGGCGATGCAGGAGGACCTGAGCGATGACGATGAATGATACGATGATGGCGGTTCTGTCGGCTTTTTCAGGCGGCGTTCTGGGGGCAGTCTTTTTTGTCGGCCTGTGGTGGACGGTCCGCGAAGCGATGAGATCGCAACATCCCGGCCTGCTCGTGCTGGCCAGCATGCTCTGGCGAACTGGCCTTGTCGTGGAAGGGTTCTACCTTGTCAGCGGCGGTCAATGGCAGCGCCTGTTGTTCTGCCTGGCCGGATTTATCTTCGCGCGCATGATCCTGCTTCGCGTGCTGCCGAAAGCCGACAATTTGCCTGGCCCTTTGGCCACGGAGATGGGGCTAAATGCGCCTTAGCCCCGATCAATTGATCTTCTGGCAGTTTGGCCTGGTTCAGCTCAACGCCACCATTGTGTTCACCTGGATTCTGATGGCCGTGCTGGTGCTCGGCGCAGCGCTCGTGACCCGCCGTCTTTCGGATGGGGAAAACCGTTCGCCTTGGCAAAACCTGCTGGAGATATTGGTCACCGGCATCAACCAGCAGATCACCGATATCGGTCTCGCCCAGCCGCTGAAATACCTGCCGTTTCTCGGCACGCTTTTCCTGTTCGTTGCTGCATCCAGCCTTTCCAGTATCGTCCCGATGTTCGAACCGCCAACTGGCTCGCTGTCAACAACCGTCGCTTTGGCCGTGTGCGTTTTCGTCGCCGTGCCCTTATACGGAATCGAGGCCCGTGGGGTCGGCGGTTATCTCAAATCCTATATCGAGCCGACATTCATCATGCTGCCGTTCAATATCATCAGCGAGGTGTCTCGCACGCTGGCGCTGGCGGTTCGCCTGTTCGGCAACATGATGAGCGGCGCGATGATCGTCGGCATCCTCATCAGCATCACGCCGCTGCTGTTTCCCATCGTCATGACAGCCCTCGGGCTGCTGACGGGCATGGTGCAGGCCTACATTTTTTCCATCCTGGCAGCGGTCTATATAGCTGCCGCAGCGCGCAAGTCCCAAACCAGGCCGATCCCGAAAACAAAACAGCCGGCTGCAGCCTGACACGCCGCGGTTGAAGAAAGGAATATGTCATGGACTATCTCGGACTTATCGCAATTGTCTCGATCGCTATGGCCGGCATCACCACCGGTTTTGGAACAATGGGGCCGGCGCTCGCCGAGGGGCGAGCGGTGTCAACTGCACTAACGGCATTGGCGCAACAGCCGGACGCCTCGCCAACCATCACCCGGACGCTATTCGTAGGCCTGGCCATGATCGAATCGACGGCGATCTATTGTTTCGTCGTTTCGATGATCCTGATCTTCGCCAATCCATTCTGGAGCTATGCCCTGACGCTTGCGACCGCTCAGGCAGCGGGGAAGTAGCTCATGGTCATCGACTGGTTCACCGTCGGCGCTCAGATCCTCAACTTTCTGGTGCTGGTGTGGTTGCTAAAGCGTTTTTTGTATCAGCCCGTGCTTGATGTAATCGACAAGCGCGAAAAGCGCATCGCCGCGTCGATTGCCGACGCGGCGGCCAGCAAGGCACAGTCTGCTACCGAACGGGATGCCCTGCAGGCCAAGAACGATGCCTTCGACAAGGCACGCGCTGGACTGCTGGCAAAGGCAAAGCAGGCCGCAGACGAGGAGGGCAAGCGGCTGACTGAAGTCGCGCGCAAATCTGCCGATGCCCTGAAGGAAAAGCAGCGCAGGGCACTGGCCAGTGATGCAAAAGCGCTCGGCGTCGAGATCAGCCGTCGGGCCGAGGTGGAAGTCTTTGCCATCGCGCGCAAGGCTCTGGCGGACTTGGCCGATGAAAAGCTGGAAGAGCGAATGAGTGCGCTGTTCATTGGTAAGCTCGGCGCGCTCAAGGGCACGGCAAAGGCCACGATCAACAAGATGCTGGGGTCGCCGACCGATCCGGCGACCATCCGCAGCGCCTTTGACCTGCCGGCCAAACAGCACGCGGCGATCCAGAAGGCGATCAACGATGCCTTTGGCAGCGCGGTCAATCTGCGCTTCGAGACCGCGCCAGAACTGGTAAGCGGCATTGAACTGGTGGCAGGTGGACAGAAACTCGCGTGGAGCATTTCGGACTACCTCAAGACGCTGGAAAAGGGCGTGACGGAACTCACAAAATTGAAGACATCGGACGCCAAGGGTGCTGCATGAAGACGATTGGCAACCTGGCCAAGCTAGGCGTTGAGCCCGTTTTTTCGGCAATCCGCGAAGCGCTGGCAGGTACTGCCCCTCAATTTGTCCCGCGTGAGACGGGGCAGATCATCAGCGTGTCGACTGGTATCGCTTCGGTTTCGGGGCTCAACGGTGTGGGCTCGGAGGAGCTTCTTGCCTTTCCCGGAGGGGCCTTTGGCATCGCGTTCAATGTTGATGAAACCGAAATCGGCGTCGTTCTGCTCGGGGACTATGCGCATCTTCGTGCGGGCGACGAGGTCGAGCGCACCGGGTGCGTCATCGATGTAGGCGTTGGCGACGGCGTGCTTGGCCGCGTCATCGATCCGTTGGGCCGGCCACTCGACGGCAAGGGTGCCGTTCTCACTGCATCACGGTTGCCAATCGAGCGCCCGGCAGCGGCCATTATGGATCGGGCGCCGGTTGTCGAGCCATTGCAGACCGGCCTCAAAGTCATCGATGCCCTCATTCCGATTGGGCGCGGCCAACGCGAACTGATCCTGGGAGACCGGCGCACCGGCAAAACCGCAATTGCTCTCGACACCATCCTCAACCAGCGGGGCAAGGATGTGGTGTGCGTCTATTGCGCCATCGGTCAGCGCGCTTCGGCCATTGCCAAGCTGATCGATGAGCTGCGCGAAAATGGCGCGATGGATTATTCGGTCGTCGTCGTGGCCGAAGGCAATGACCCTCCGGGCCTGACCTATATCGCGCCCTATGCCGCGACCAGCATCGCCGAGCACTTCATGGAAGCAGGGCGCGACGTACTAATCGTCTATGACGATCTGACCCAACACGCGCGCGCTTATCGCGAACTCTCATTGCTGCTTCGACGCCCGCCTGGGCGCGAGGCATTTCCAGGCGATATCTTCTACATCCACTCGCGACTGCTGGAGCGCTCGACGCATCTGCGCGATGGGCTGGGTGGTGGGTCTCTGACCGCTCTACCAATCATCGAGACCGAAGCTCAAGACATCGCGGCTTACATTCCCACCAATCTTATTTCGATAACGGATGGGCAGATCTACCTTTCGCCCTCGTTGTTCGAATTGGGCGTGCTGCCTGCGGTCGACGTAGGCCGCTCGGTGTCGCGCGTTGGCGGCAAGGCGCAACGCGCGTCTTTTCGCGCTGTGGCCGGCGATCTCAAGCTGGCCTATGCCCAGTTCGAAGAACTCGAGACCTTTGCCCGGTTCGGGGCGCGTCTGGACGAGGAGACGCGAACGACCATCGAACATGGCAAACGCATTCGCGCCTGTTTGAAACAGAATGAGCTGAGTCCGGTCCCTGTAGCCGAGCAAGTGGCAATCCTGCTGGCACTGAGTGAGGGTCTTTTGGATCACGTCCCTGTTGAAAAGATGGGGGAGGCCCAAAGTGCGTTGGGCAGGGCCGCGGCGACGATGCCTGGCGAGTTGCAGGCTCGCCTTGAGAGCGCCAACAAACTCGATGACGCCGATCGCGCCGCAATCATCGCAATGGCCCGCAAGGCCGTGCAGTCGTTGGCATCAGCCAATTCTGGCGCAGCATGAGTCAGGGATCATGAGCGCGTCCATCGCGGACCTTCGCAAGACCATCGGCAGCGCAGAGGATCTGCATTCCGTCGTTCGCACCATGAAGGCGCTCGCCGCGTCCAGCATTGCCCAATACGAGCAGTCGACAAGCGCCCTCGATGACTACTATCGCACGGTCGAACTTGGCCTGAGCGTCTGCATCCGCACTGAAGGCAGCGGTGTCCTGCCCGACGAGCGAGGCGGAGGCGGAGCCCAGGTAGTGGTGTTCGGTTCCGATCAGGGTCTTGTTGGGCGCTTTAACGACATCGTGGCCGATCACGCCATCGCCATGCTAGCCAACATGCCTAAGGCCGAGGTCTGGGTCGTGGGAGAGCGAGTAAGTGAGCCCTTGCAGGATGCTGGCCTGACTATGGCCGGATTGCTGGGCGTTCCATTGTCGGTGGCGGGCATCACGCCGCTGGTGGGGCAGATCCTCGTCGACTATGAGGCAGCCCTCAGTCGGGGCGAGGTTTCGCAACTGCACCTGGTTTATAACCGGCCTGCCGCCGGAGCGGTTTACGAGCCAGTGACACAACGGCTGCTGCCGCTGGATGAGACGTGGCGCAGCGATCTCAAGAAGGTTGTGTGGCCAACCAAAGCACTGCCCGAGGTGATGGGTGAGGTTAGAGCAACGCTCAGCGAGTTCGTGCGTGAATACCTATTCGTGTCCGTGTTTCGGGCATGTGCAGCGTCGTTGGCGAGCGAGAACGCCAGCCGACTGGCGGCTATGCAGCGGGCCGACAAGAACATCGATAGCCTGCTCGAGGAGCTGAGCGCCAAATTTCACCGCTTGCGCCAGGACGAAATCGACGAGGAATTGTTCGATGTCGTCGCTGGCTATGAAGCGATGAGATCGTGACCGGCGGGAATATCTTGCAGTTTGTGTTCGGTTCTACGCGGAGATTGACATGAACCTCCCGCTTATTGGCGCTGCTGCAGTTCTTCTTGTCATCGTCCTGGCGCAAGTGATTGTGTCCAATCAGTTTGCTGGCAGTATCGAGGGCCTTCGGCGCGCTGCCGTGAACGAGCAGTTGCCGACATCCAGCGATCACCAGGTGCTGCCTGAAATCATGCGCGCCTTTGCAGTTCGGAACGGCGCGACCATAGGCGGACCGATGGCGATCCTGGCCCATCAGAGTGCAGAAATGCGCCTTGGACCCGATAAGGCCTACTTTGCCATCACGGCGACCCAGCTGTCCGGCACCCGCCAGCCCGCATTTGTCTGGGACGCGTGGGGGATGATCGCAGTGATCGTGCCGGTGCATGTCGTGGACTCTTATGTTGATGGGTCGGGCCTGCTTGAGGCCAGGCTTGCAGGGTCCATTCGGGTGTCACGGGGGGCCGGACCTGAAAGCGATAAGGGCGAAATGATGCGGTTCCTGTCCGAGATGGCCTGGAACCCCGATGCCATCCTCAATACCAGCGGACTGTGTTGGCATCAGATCGATCCGCAGACGGTGGATGTTTCCGCTCCGACGGCAGGCGGGATTGCGACGGTGAGGTACTTGTTCGATACCACCGGCGATATTGTCGGTATTGAAGCCGATGACCGACCTTACGTGGTCGATGGGAAATTTGTGTCGACGCGATGGGTCGGTCGCTTCCGCGATTATGCTCAGTTTGGAAACTATCGCCTGCCGAGGCGGGGTGAGGTCGCCTGGGTGCTGCCGGAGGGGGAGTTCATCTACTGGCGCGGCCAGATCACCAAATTCGAAGCGCAATAGTGGACACGATCAGCCGGCACCATTTGCGGCGATGACGAGCCGAGCCAAAGCAGGCAGCGATTTCGTTCCGGTCCTCTCCATGATGGCTGCGCGGTGATTTTCCACCGTGCGCTGACTAATATTAAGGTCGGCGGCAATGTTCTTGCTGGGGTGTCCGGCCATCACCATGTCCATGATCTGGCGTTGGCGCTTCGTGAGGCCCGCCAGATGGCCGGCCGCTTCGTCGTGCCAGTTCGCGATCCGGCTGGCGTCGCGGCATGTGTCCAGTGCCCGTCGGACCCCGGCAAGCAGTTCGTCAGCGCTAACCGGTTTCTCGATGAAATCCATAGCGCCTGCCTTCATTGCATCGACAGCCATAGTTACATCGCTACTGCCGGTAATCATGATAGTCGGCACGCCATGGCCCAACGCCCGCAGCTTGTGGATTACCTCGACGCCATTGAGCCCGGGCAGATACGCATCGACGAGAAGGCATTCATCCCCAGTCGGCGAATAGGCGAGCAGGAAGGCTTCTGCAGTAGCGAAGTCCAGTACCGATAGGCCTTCGGATTCCAGCACTTCGCGCAAGCTGGAGCGGATACTCAGTTCGTCGTCAACAATGTAGACGACCGAGCCTACGGCCTTTGCTTCTGCCTCCACCTTAGCGACAGCCGGTGCCGCGCTCTCAGCAGCGAGCAGCCGGTTGATGGCTCCGACCAACTCGATGGCCTTGACCGGCTTGCTGAAATGCAGGCAGTCCGTCAGGCCAATGCTCTGCAGAGCACCGGTCGAAATGTCTCCGGTCAGAATGATGGCCGGGACCTTGCGATGCAATTTGCCACGGAGGTCCGCTATGACCTCAATGCCGTCCATACCGTTGGGCAGGTTGAAATCAGCCATGATGAGTTGTGGGTCAAAGCCCTGGTTGCCGACCATGTCAAGGGCCAGTGGACCGTCGGCGGCGGTCTCCACTTCATGGCCCTCCTGCCTGAGCAGGATTTGCATCAAGTCACGGATTTCGGGATCGTCTTCGACAACCATAATTCTGGCGACGCGCGCCTTTGGGGCAGTGTTGGCGAGGGTAGTGGGCCGAGCAGCAGCAGCTGTACCCACCATTGGGACGGCTATAGAAAAACAGGATCCCCGGTTCGGCGTGGACTGGACGCCGACATGGTGATCGAGCAGGTCGCCGAGACGTTTGACGATGGATAGACCCAGCCCCAGCCCCTGACTTCGCT
Organism: Devosia sp. UYZn731; assembly: GCF_040546795.1. Lineage (NCBI taxonomy): Bacteria > Pseudomonadati > Pseudomonadota > Alphaproteobacteria > Hyphomicrobiales > Devosiaceae > Devosia > Devosia sp. UYZn731. Next base: position 18,129 of record NZ_JBEPOL010000013.1, on the reverse strand, counting down.
CGCGCGCCTCGTTGTGAAGCTGGTGGTATTCCTCAAAAATGGCCGCCTGTTCCCGTTTGGGAATACCGATGCCGGTATCGATGATCTCGATGCTGACCTGATCCCCCCGCCGGCGGCAGCCGATAATGACCTTGCCCGTCCTGGTATATTTCAGGGCATTGGCGAGCAGGTTGCGCATCATCTGTTCGAGCAATTGTGGGTCGCTGAGGACGACGAGGCTTGAGTGTACGACACGCAGCTTGAGGCCCTGGGACTGGGCCACATAGGTGAACTCACCGCGCAGCCGTCGCAGGATGTCGTCGATGGGAAATGCTGTTTTGTGTGCCTGGACGGTGCCCGCTTCGATCTGGTTGATATCGAGCAAGGTGTTGAGCATACCGGACATGGCGCCGACCGTATCATCCAGCCGCGCCAGCAGTTTTTTGGCCGCCTCGTCGTGCATCGACTTGGACAGCATTCCTTGGACCAGTTTGAGCGACTGCAACGGCTGACGCAGATCGTGGCTGGCGGCCGCGAGGAATCGGGACTTGGCGATATTGGCGGAGCGGGCAGTGCGTTCGGCGATTTCGAGTGCTTCGGCGGTGTGGCGGCGTTCCGTGATATTGGCAAAGGTGATAACGACGCCCTCGATTTGACCGTTCTCCGCCCGATAGGGCAGGATGCGTCGGATGAACCAGTCGCCGTTTAGGGTCTCGATTTCCCGCTCGATGGGAACTTTGGACTTCAGAACTGCCGTAGCATCGGTGAGCAACGCGGTGTCACTGGCCAATGCGTTGAGATCGGAAAGCGGTCGACCGACATCGCCGGGAATGACACTGAACAGCGCCTTGGTTGCTGGGGTGAAGAAACGGATGTTGAGTTTGGTGTCGAGAAAAATGGTGGCAAGGTCGGTGCTATAAAGCACGTTCTGCAAGTCATTTGACGTGGTGCGCTGGCGCTCCAGCGTCTCCTGTAACTGGCTGTTGAGCGCGGTCAGTTCCTCGTTAAGGGACTGCAGTTCTTCCTTGGAGGTGAGCAATTCCTCATTAGTCGATTGATATTCTTCGTTGACCGAGAGCGCCTCTTCGTTGACCGCCTTGTGTTCCTGCCCGGAAGTCTCGAGGTCGCGCAAGGCATCTTGCAGGTCCGCTTTTGTCGCCTCCAGTTCGCGCTCAAGTTGGTTGGTCCCGTCTGTCCGGTCTGCCGAGCCCTTGGCCGACCGTGCAGGCGCGATGGTGTCGATGAAGCAGACGAGGCAATAGTCGATCCCTTCATGGATGACAGGTTGCACGTCAATCTTGAACGCCGTGCCGTGCTCGCGACTTCTGCCGCCATCGGCGACGATACGCTTGTTACCCTCGCGTGCCTTTTGCAAGGCCGCGCGTAGTTTGATCTTGAGGGCGGGCGTCGCCATCGCCAGCAGGTCGGTCGTGGGATAGCCCGGCGCGATCCGCAAATAGCGGTCGGTCGGCCCCATCGAAAAAACACAGCCATTGCCGGCATCAATCAGCGCGGCGGCTGGCGCATAGCTATCCATGACCAATCTTCGGCAAAGATCGGACAGAGATATTTGCCGCGCCATGCCGATCATCGGTTGCTTGCTAACGGACGACGCAGCCTTGGTTTTGATGGTCACGCCGATGTCTCCGTGCCGAATGGGGCCAATTTGCCGATAGAGCTTTTCAGGCTTGGATATGAGTTCGAATTGTCCGGGGGCGTTGCCTGCAGTCTCCGCCGATCCCAGCAGCAACACGCCGCCAGCGCGCAGCGCAAAATGGAAAACTGACATTACCTTGGCCTGGGATTCTGGACTGAGGTAGATCAGCAGGTTGCGGCACGAGATGAGGTCCAGTTTGGAAAACGGCGGATCGCTCAGCACGTTCTGGACCGAGAATGCGACCATCGAGCGAAGCTCAGGCAGTACACGATAGCTCGAACCTTCCTGAATGAAGAACCGCGCAAGACGCTCAGGCGCCATCGTCTGGGCGATGGTGTCGTCATAGGTTCCCAGCCGTGCAGTCGCCACCGCATCCTCATCGGCATCGGACGCAAAGATCTGGACGGGGATGTCCCTGCCAGAAGCATCGATAGCTTCCTTGAGGAGCATGGCCAGCGAGTAGCTTTCCTCGCCGGTGCTGCAGCCTGCGGTCCAGATGCGCAGCTTTTCGCCGTCCCGGCAGTCAGCGATCAGACCCGGCAGCACATTGGCCGCCAGGTAGTCGAACACTTTTGGATCCCGGAAAAAGCTGGTGACGTTGATGAGCAGGTCGCTCGCCAACAGGTCCTGCTCGGCCGGGTGGGAACGGAGCATCTGGAGATACTGCGCCATTGCAGATGGCAAAAGCCCTGCCAGCGCCATGCGTCGCTCGACGCGGCGCAGCACGGTACCAAGCTTATACCCGTTGAAATCGTGGGTGCTGCCAGTCTTGATCGCGTCGAGAATGTCGGTCAGCAAATCGTCTGGCGTGACGGGGGCTGCCACAGTCTTTTTCGTGGCGTGTCGCGAGCCTCCTAAATGGCGCTGGATCACCGCTGGTATGGCGGCAGCTGTGGCGATCACTTCGATTGCACCGGTGGCGATGGCGTTTGACGGCATGGCGTCATAGCCAGCTTCCTTTGGGTCCTGGGCGATGCAAAAACCCCCGGCGGCTTTTAATGCCTGCAGTCCCGCGCTGCCGTCGGTGCCAGTGCCAGACAGAACGACGCCAAATGTTTGCTCACCGTGTTGAGTGGCCAGGGATTCCAGCAGCGTATCGAATGGCAGACGAGCTCCCTGGTGGTCGGGCGGGGATTGCAGGTGCAGCTTGCCCTGATTGACGGTGAGGTAGGCGCCGGGTGGAATGACGTATAGATGATCCGCCAAAACCTCGGCACCTTCAACGGCCTGTTCCACGGCAAAGCCGGTACGGGTCGCCAATAGCGCCACCATCAGGCTTTCGTGGCGTGGGTCGAGATGTTGCACAAGAATCATGCCGATCCCTTGCCCAACCGGCATCGCGCCGACAAAGCGCGTGCAGGCGTCGAGTCCGCCAGCCGACGCACCGATCGCTACGAGCGTTCGGGCAGGCGTTGCATGGAGCAGTGCAGATTTTGGGTCGAGGATCATAATTTCCCCTCTCGGAGGGTTGCTGCCCGCGCCTTTGGCAGCTCAAGGGACGCTGTTGTCGAAACTATCGAACGTGCGACCCGATCAGCTCGAAGCTGTCTGGAGAGAACCTAACACGTTATCTGGCTTTGACTTAGGGCCTTCCTGCCTTCGTTATTCCGGTAGGTCCACGGAATGGATGGCGCCTCATCGCAGCGCTCTCAGGGCATTAAGAATGACGGCAACGTCGATCACCTCCTGCAACAGGGCGCCCTCAACGGGCGGCAACAGCCCAAAAGCCGCGGCCACCATCGCGATGAGCGACAGGCCCAAACCAACGAAGACACTTTGCAGTGCAATGAGGCGCGTTCGCTTCGCAATGAGAATGGCTTTCGCCAGTGGTGCCAAGGCGTCTACCAACAGAACGACGCCCGATGCTTCCGAAGAGGCAGCCGCGCCGCGCGCGCCCATCGCCACGCCAACATCGGCCGCAGCCAAGGCCGGCGCGTCGTTGACCCCATCCCCGACCATCATTACCGGTCCGTTCACGGCCTCATGCTGGACTACCGACACCTTCTCGCTGGGTGTTAGTTGGCCCAACGCCAAGTCGACGCCGAGATCGGTGCCGACCGCAAGAGCGATATCGTTTCGATCGCCGGACGCCAGAACAATTCGGGTGATGCCTGCAGTGCGGAAAGCGTCCAGCGACTGCTGCGCGTCTTTGCGAACCCGGTCCTGCAACACGATCAGTCCGGCGGGTGATCCGTCCACTGCGACGGCGACGGTCATGGCGTCGCCCGGCACACCCCGGGACAACTCCGCGAACCCGCCACCCGTCAGCGTACCGCTCACGAATTCGGTTCCTCCCAGGGCGACACGGTATCGCCCACCAACCCCACCATGCCCTCGCCAGCGGTTTCCACAGCCTCTTTGGGTGCAGACAGCACCAGCTGGCGTTGAACGGCTTCCTTGAGCAGAGCTCCGGCCACGACATGGCTTGAGGCCTGATCCAGACTTGCTGCCTGGCGCAGCACCTCATCCTCGGAAAACCCCGATGCCACATGGATCGCGGTGACGACGGCATTTCCGCCGGTCAGCGTGCCGGTCTTGTCGAAAACTGCGGTCTCTACCTGAGCGAGAGCTTCCAGCATACCGCCACTCTTGACCAGAACCCCGATCCGCGCCGTGCGCGACATGCCCGAAATGATGGCGACAGGAACGGCCAGAATCAGCGGGCAGGGAGTTGCAACGACCAGTACGGCCAGCGCGCGTATCGGGTCCATGGTCAAGGCCCAGGCCGCACCGGCGAGCGCGACTGTGAGCATCAGGAAGGCCATGGCATAGCGATCCGCCAGGCGAGCCATCGGCGCCTTGCTGTTTTGGGCAGCCTCCACGAGACGTACGATGCCGGCATAAGTGCTCTCGGCAGCAGGCCGGGTGGCAATCAGATCGAAGGGTGCGCCAACCAAAGTAGCCCCGCTCAACGCCTCGCCGCCGGAGCAAACCTGGACGGGCACCGACTCGCCGGTCAGGGCTGACAGGTCGAGTTGAGCTTGGCCACTGGCCACACGCCCGTCGACGGGCAGCACCTCGCCCTGCCGGATCAGCAGGCGGTCGCCCGGAACGAGTTCGGTAATGGGCACTTCGTGCAACGTCGAGCCAACGTAGCGCATGGCCGTACGCGCAACGCGACCGAGCAGCGCGCTCATTTCCTGACGTGCCCGCCCCGCGGCGAAGGTCTCCAGCAGTTGGCCACCCGAGTACATCAGGGCGACGACATTGCCTGCGAGAGGTTCGCCAAATGCCAGAGCTGCAGACATCGAAAGGGCGGCAACGATATCGAGGCCGACATCTCCGCGCCGGAGGGAGCGGGCAATCTGTAACAGCAAGCCGCCAAGCACTGGCGCGGTGCCCGCCGCCCAGGCAGCGTTTGCACCTGAAGCGCCACTCAGGAACAGCGTCGTGCCGAAGGCCAGCCCGACCAGTGCAATGCTGAGCAGGATGGCGTCATAATTTGATTTCAATACCAACAAGATACGCGGCATTGCTCAGACCTTTGTGCTGAATTGTCCGCGCGGGATTCGCCAATGAAAGGCCCGTCAGCGCATCCTACCCGACGAGCGGTTTAGCGTTGTTGCTCTGGATCAAGCAGCGCTGGCTTTCGGCTTGGCGTTGATCGCGCTGTGGCTCTCCACGCTCGTGGCATTTGCGGTCGCGAGGATCGCCTTGGCGCGGGCTGCTTCTTCGCTCGAACCATGCACCATGACGATGAACCCGTCCGCCTTGATGGCAGCTTCGTAGCGGACGACGCTGTCCTTTGGGATCCCGATGCTGTAGAGCGCCGCGCCCAAGGCGCTGAGCCCGCCAACGACGATAGCGCCTTCGATGGCAGCGATGGCCGTTGCCGCGAGATAGCCCAGGGCGATGACCGGTCCGATCACTGGGGTGGTGATGAACAAACCGCCAAAAAATAGCGCCCAGAGGCCGCCCCAGAACGCGCCGCGGGAGCCCCAGAATTTCACCCGGTCGCCGGTATTGTAAAAGCCTACGGCGTTTTCCTCGGTGTGGTAGCCCTTGCCGACGACACTGAGTTTCCTGATATCGAAATTGGCCGCCGTCAGCTTCTTTATGGCAGCATCAGCGTCGGGGTGGGCGGCAAATGTTGCCACGGTTGCGTCAGTATAGTCCATGTCGATGTCCTTGAGTGCTAATGAGATCATTAGCTGTTCTAGGCAGCGGACCGCCTTTCCGGCAGGGTCGGAAAACACCCAGTGTCCGGCAGGGTCCAAGCGTGACGGCAGGTTCGTGACGTGTGGGGCTGAGTAGTTTCCGTCCCTACTTGGTTGAGGGCCAATAACGCTATTGTTGGCCTGACTAACGGGGCGATCGTACGCTGCTGGTGCCACTATTTGCGTGGTGCCATCGTGCGGCGGCGTCGCATCAGGACAAGGCTTGAACCAATGCGTGCGTCACACAATTCTCTTTCGGAAATTATCTTTGCGCGTTCGGCGGACCCGCTGCGGCGCCTCGATTTCAGCAGAAACGAGGGCGGCGCAGAACGCCGTCATCCCTCATGAGGAGCCTGCGCGTGCTAGTGGTTGAGGACGAGGGGATGATTGCCATGGCCATCGGCGATGTGCTGGACGAGATGGGGCATCACGTGTGTGCAAACGCTGGCACCGAGACCGATGCAGTCGCCGCGTCCCATCGATCCAATCCCGACCTGATTATCATCGATTGCCGGCTGCGCATTGGCAGTGGCATCGCCGCGATGAGCAAAATTCTGTCCCACGGCTATGTCCCGCACATCTACATCAGCGGCGACAGCCTGGTCGCCGAAACGCTCGATCGTGGAGCCGTGGTGCTGCAGAAGCCGTTCAGCGATATCCAACTCGCCGATGCCATCGCGAGCGCTATGGAGAGCCGCACCGTTCGCACGATCTCCGGTGGCGATCCTCAAAGCAGTGCAAACGGCGGATATTAGTAACGCAACTATGCCGGCTGTTTCGCAGGACCACCACAGCGCGGATACCGGGGCTTGCAGATCCAATCTGCGGTGCTCGATGACGGGTTTTGGACGCCGTCAATCAGATCCTAACCCCGTTTGGCTTTTGAAGGTGAGGACCGCAGGTGCGAGGCGGCTCCAGCAGCACGAGCGGCGTACCGGCGAGACGGTCCGATCTGCGCTAACGGCGCGCGGATTACCGGTTACGATTGCGTGTGCAGGTATGCCGAGCCGCAATGCGGCCCGGCGGAGCGGCTACCAGACCACGGCGAGATTGTTCTCGACCGAGGTAGCGCCGGGAGCGGCCCAGGCGGTGGTTTCGGCTTCTTCGCGATCGTGCCAGGAGGTAACGGTACCGCTCAGTGTCACCTTGCCACCATCGGCGCGCACGGTGATAGTCTTGGGATCATACCAGGAGCGATGCAAGGCGTGACTGATATCACTGCTGACAGTGGTGATATTGACGCGTGGCTTGATTTTGATCTGGTCGGAAATACCGATCACGCCAGCAAGATCACGGATTTCGCGGACTGCGGCGGCCTTTTCAAAATGCCAGTTCACTTCGCCAGACAGCGTAACCCATCCCTTCTCGACCTTGACCTTGAGCGAGTCGTGCGGCACGGCATTGGACCATGAAAAACGATCGACGGCCGCCGCCGCGATGGCTTCGTCGCCCTTGTTGACGTGGCTTGGCAATTTGACTTCAAGTTCTTCGACGATCGCCCTGACGCCCTTGACACGACCGGCCGCCGCTTCGGCGGTATACTTGGCCGCGTAGTTGTCGACGTGGCCGGTCAGCGTCACGACGCCGGCATTGGCCTCAACGCCGACATGGGCCGCGGTGATGCTGGGCTCCCAACTCAGTTCGGCCAGCACGGACTTCTTTAGATCGCTATCGCTCGTCATGGTTGAAACGCTCCGAGTCCTGGTCCGTTGGCGCGGGATGCGCTTCCTACATATCCAGGCATTTTGCTGGCTGAACGAGGACGCGACGCGCCTCCCAGTGTCGCCAGTCACCTGAAGGTGAGCGAAACTGGGGTGCTGCGATAGCATCGGAAATTACCCAAATTGTCGGCGATGGTCTGCGGCAGGCCTGAGGAGTTGGCTGTTGCCGCGATGCAGACCGGCAATCTATAGTCGCAGAGTTGTAGCCTTGACCACCAAGTCTGGGACTTCACCCCGCAATCGAGCGCGGCGGGCCGTGGTGGACTTGCAGAGCTGAGTAGATTCCGAGGGTGCAGGTTGGGCAGGCTTGGCACTACCTGTGTTTGCCTGCGTCAACATAAGGCAACGCCGTGGAAGACCCCTATGTGACTCTTGGCCTCAAACGCGATGCGAGCCAGGACGACATTCGCGCCGCCTATCGCAAACTCGCCAAGCAGCACCACCCGGATCTCAATCCCGGCAATGCCGCAGCCGAGGCAAAATTCAAGACCGTTGCCGCAGCTAACGAGCTGCTTTCCGATCCGGACAAGCGCGCCCGCTTTGACCGCGGCGAACTTGATGCCGCTGGCCAGGAGCGGCCCAGCGGTCCCAGTTATCGTGAGCAAGCCGAAAGTACTGCAGGCCAGCGCTACAGCCGCGCGGGTCCCCAGTCCCAGGCTTGGAATGAGGCTGACTTCAGCGATCTATTCGGGTCAATGTTCAATCAAGGCCGCCGCCCCAACAACGGGCCCAGGCCGGGCGAAGACCAGCGCTACACCCTAACCGCCGCGTTCCTGGATGCGGTGAACGGAGCCACACGGCGTCTGACTTTGCCCGATGGACGCACACTCGATGTCAAAATCCCGGCCGGAACCGCCCAGGGTCAGGTCTTGCGGCTCCGGGGGCAGGGCGGCAACGGTGTGGCGGGCGGGCCAGGCGGCGATGCGCTCATCGAGATCGATATCGCGTCCCATCGGTTCTTCGAGCGCCGGGGCAATGATATCAGTTTCGTGCTTCCCGTAACCCTGGCCGAGGCGGCCCTGGGCGGTTCTGTGCAAGTGCCGACTCCCGCGGGCCCGGTGATGATGCGTATCCCGTCGCATTCCGATAGCGGCAACGAGCTTCGGCTGCGGGGGCGGGGTGTTCCCAAACACGGCGGCGCTGCGGCCGGTGATCTCCATGCCACGCTGCGCGTCATGGTGGGACCATCGGACCCGGCCCTTGAGGCGTTCCTCAAAACCTGGAAGCCAGCCCAGCCATTCAATCCCCGCGCAGAAATGGAGGAATCGTCATGATCACCATCGATGTGCTGGTGAGCCAGACGGAAGGACTCAACCGTGCCGACGTGGAACTGTGGGTTCGCAACGACTGGGTCAAGCCCGAAGCCGTTGGCAATGTCCTCAGTTTTGGGGAGATCGACGTTGCCAGGGTGATTCTGATCCACGAACTGCGCGATGATCTCGAGGTCAACGACGCCGCTTTGCCCATCGTGTTGTCGCTGATCGACCAGCTCTACGACCTTCGCCGGCATGTTCGGCAATTGGGTGAAGTCATCCAGGAGGCGGTCCCAAGCGATCTGCGCGCCGAGGTCTTACAGGAACTGGCCGCTCGAAATCGCTAGGATGCAGGGAAAACTACCCTACCGCATCCCCCTGGGAAATGTGGCTTGAGTAGTTTCCGTCCCTGATGTGCTCATCGGGCTCCCGATAGCCTCCTGCCAGAACGATTGGGTTTCAGGTTCCCCGCAATGGGCGTCGTTGACCCGCAACTCTGGAGCGATCAATGCCAGCCCACGACCAACAGCAGCCGGCAGAACCCGAAGTCGAGACCGGTCCGGCAGGTTACCCTAAAGGCGACGATCTGACGTCCCAACTCGCCGAGATGCGGGACCGCTGGATGCGTTCGGAGGCCGAGATCGTCAATGTCCGGACGCGCGCGCGGCGCGACGTCGATGACGCACGAAACTTCGGCATGCAGAAGTTCGCCATTGACATGGTGGAAGCAGCGGAAAACCTCAGGCGGGGTTTGGCCAGCCTTCCCCCGGCAACGTCGGACGAGCCAACGAGCCTTTCCGGTTTGCGCGCTGGTCTGGTCGAGATCGAACGCGGCTTTCTGGGCATGCTGGAGCGCAATGGCGTCAAGATGGAAGACCCGACGGGCGCCGTGTTCACTCCGGATTTGCATCAGGCGATCGGCCAGCGCGAGGTATCGACCCAAGCGGCCGGCACTGTTGCCCATACCGTGTCGCCCATCTGGACGCTGAACGGCCGCCTGTTGCGTCCTGCAGTCGTGCTCGTGGCTTCAGCGCCAACAGAGCCTCTAGCGACCGAGCCGCGGGCCTGACGACCGAATTCCACCCCTTCCCCTTATTTTCAGGAGCCTGGCTATGAGCAAAGTTATCGGCATCGATCTTGGTACTACCAATTCCTGCGTCGCCATCATGGATGGTAAGGACGTTCGCGTGATCGAAAATAGCGAAGGCGCCCGCACCACGCCGAGCATCGTCGCCTTCGCCAAGGGCGGCGAGCGTCTTGTTGGCCAGTCGGCCAAGCGCCAGTCGGTGACCAATCCCACCAACACGATCTACGCCGTCAAGCGCCTCATTGGCCGCCGGTTCGATGATCCGATGGTGGGCAAGGACAAGAGCCTGGTGCCCTATGCCATCGTGCGCGCCGACACTGGAGATGCCTGGATCGAAGCGCAGGGGCAGAAGTACCCGCCATCGCAGATCAGCGCCTTTATCTTGGGCAAGATGAAGGAAACTGCCGAGGCGTTCCTGGGGGAAACCGTGACCCAGGCAGTCATCACCGTTCCGGCCTATTTCAACGATGCCCAGCGCCAGGCCACCAAGGATGCCGGCAAAATTGCCGGACTCGAAGTCTTGCGCATCATCAACGAGCCTACTGCGGCCGCTTTGGCCTATGGCATGGACAAGAAGAAGACCGGCCGCATCGCCGTCTATGATCTCGGCGGCGGTACCTTCGACGTTTCCGTACTGGAAATCGGCGACGGTGTCTTTGAAGTCAAAAGCACCAATGGCGATACGTTCCTGGGCGGAGAAGATTTCGACGCCCGCGTTATCGATTTCCTCGCTGCAGAATTCAAGCGCGAGCAAGGGATCGATATCCGGTCCGACAAACTGGCCCTGCAGCGCCTGAAGGAGGCCGCCGAGAAGGCCAAGATCGAACTGTCCTCGGCCAAGGAAACCGAGATCAACCTGCCCTTCATCACGGCAGACGCCTCCGGGCCCAAGCACCTGCTCATCAAGATGACGCGCGCCAAGCTCGAAAGCTTGGTGGAAGACCTGATCGCGCGCACCATGGAGCCCTGCAAGGCGGCGCTGAAGGACGCTGGCGTGACCGCCGACCAGATCGATGAGGTCATCCTGGTGGGCGGCATGACGCGCATGCCCAAGGTCATCGAGGTGGTCAAACGGTTTTTCGGCAAAGAGCCGGCCCGTAACGTCAATCCCGATGAGGTGGTTGCCATCGGGGCTGCCATTCAGGGTGCCGTGCTCAAGGGCGACGTCAAGGATGTGCTGTTGTTGGACGTTACGCCATTGAGCCTTGGCATTGAAACGCTGGGCGGCGTATTTACCCGCCTGATCGAGCGCAACACCACCATTCCGTCCAAGAAGAGCCAGACGTTTTCCACTGCCGAGGATAATCAGGGCGCGGTCAACATTAGCGTTTTGCAGGGCGAACGCGAGATGGCGAGCGACAACAAGTCGCTCGGACGCTTCGAACTGACGGGCATTACTCCGGCGCCGCGCGGCACGCCGCAGATCGAGGTCACATTCGATATCGACGCCAATGGCATTGTGTCGGTGCAGGCCAAGGAGAAGGCGACCGGCAAGGAACAGCAGATCAAGATCCAGGCCAATGGTGGGCTCAAGGACGAGGACATCAAGCGCATGGTGTCGGAGGCGGCGGCCAACGCTGAGTCCGACAAGGCCCGCCGGGTCTTCGTTGACGCCAAGAACCATGCTGACGCGATGGTCCATCGCGTGGAGACCGCTCTTCGTGAACACGGTTCGATCATTTCGATCGCCAACCGGGAAGATGCCCAGGCGGCACTTGCAGGCATGAGGTCGGCTGCGTCTGGCAGTGACCTTGCGGCACTGACCACGGCGACGGAGCGACTGTTGGCGATCGAGCAGATGGTCACGACCCTAGCCGCCGAGGACAACGCTGGTGGGCCATCCCCATCGAACGGCCACGAGCAGACCGACGCATCGGCCGGCGAGGACATCGTCGATGCCGAGTTCGAGGATGTCAGTGGCAAGGGCAAGGCAGCATGAGCATCGCGGTTCGAACAGTTTGGCGATAGTCGCTGTCTGCTCTGTATTGGCCGGACTCTGCGGCATGGCCACAGCGGACGAGTTTGACCCGGTTTCGACTGGCCACAACCTCGTCAGCACGTACTGCACGGATTGCCACGCGACCGAACGGACGGGCGACAGCCCGTTCCCCACCGCCCCTCGCTTCCGCGACCTGCACCTGCGCTACGACGTCGAAAATCTCTCGGAAGCCTTGGTCGAAGGCATCGTTACTGCGCATGACGAAATGCCGGAATTCGAATTTGACCCTGACCAGGCCGCGGCGATCGTTGCCTATCTGAAGTCGCTTGAGCCGCTTCCGAAATAAAGAAGAAATGCGCCGACTTATGCTCCGATCCAAGTCCGGGCGCTTCGACAACCATACAAGGACCGTTGAATGACCAATGATTTTTCCAACAAGGTTGCGTTGGTGACCGGCGCCGCGTCCGGCATCGGTGCCGCGATCGCCACCCGCCTTGCTTCCGAAGGCGCAAAGATAGTCCTTGCTGATCGTGATGCCCAAGGCGCCGGGAACGTACTCAATGCCATCAAGCAGACCGGTGGGGAGGCTTCGATCTTCGAGATCGACGTCGCCGATCCCCTGGAAGTCGAGGCCATGGTGGCCTTCGCCGAGAAAACCTATGGCGGGCTGCATCTGGCAGTCAACAATGCTGGGATCGGGGGACCAAGCGCTCCCACGGCGGACTATCCGCTCGATGGTTGGCACAAGGTCATCGACATCAACCTCAATAGCGTCTTCTTCTGCATGAAGTACGAGCTGGCTGCCATGGTACGGGCAGGGGGCGGGTCGATCGTCAACATGGCCTCGATCCTTGGTTCGGTCGGATTTTCCGGCTCGGCAGCCTATGTCGCGGCCAAGCATGGTGTCCTCGGTCTCACCAAGGCAGCGGCGATCGAGTACGCCGCCCATGGTATCCGAGTCACCGCAGTTGGCCCGGGCTTCATCGATACGCCGTTGCTCTCCAAGACCCTGGATGACGCTGCGCTCAAGCACATCGCGGGCCTGCACCCGATCGGTCGCTTGGGTCGATCGGAGGAAGTTGCCGCACTCACGTGCTTTCTGCTGTCCGAGCAGGCGTCGTTCATCACAGGCAGCTATCACTTGGTCGATGGCGGCTACGTGGCACAATGAAGTCGCAGGATCATCTGCGACCTCAAGCGGCACAAGCGTCGCGCGCAAAGGAAATCCGAGGAGGGTCGAGACCATGACCGAATCGAGCACAGACTTGACCACCCACACCGGGTTCAAGTTCCACGTGCGGCCCGTGCAGCCGGAAGACGAAGCAGCACTTGGCCGGTTCTTCGAACAGGTCACGCCCGAGGATTTGCGGTTCCGCTTCCTGAGCAGTCAAAAGCGGGTCGGGCATGACCAACTCCTGGCGATGACCCGCGTCGATCATCGTCGAACGGAGAGTTTCCTTGCGATTGCGGGCAACGGAGGCCCGATCATCGCGTCAGCGATGCTCGCCTGCGACGAAAACCTGGATGTCGGCGAGGTGGCGATATCCGTCAGCGCCGACCATAGGAACATGGGGCTGGGGTGGGAACTGCTGGGTCACATAACGCGCTACGCCGAGGCCAAAGGCGTCCGGCTGCTGCAGTCGCTCGAGAGCAGGTCCAACCACTCCGCGATACAACTGGAAAAGGAATTTGGCTTCACCACCCAGAGCTATCCGGACGACCCCGCGTTGGTGATGGTCCAGAAAATCCTTCGCCCTAGCCTGTGATCAAGGCTGTCCATGTTGTTGCCGACAAAATCGCCACTGCGGAGATGCATAGCCGCGCCGGGACGTTAGTTGCGTCTGCCTTTGTGTTATCGAGCCCAGGAGCCATAATGAGGCGTAGGACTGTCATAATCTGTGCCGCCGCGACGATGGCTGGAGGCGACGGATATGCGCTCGCTCTTTGGTCCGGCATTCGGCACGCGCATTGTCGTCCCCAACAACTCGTATATTGGGCATTATGCAGAAACAGGCTTGACGGTTGGTTGCAGTTGCACGGTAATGCGTTGCCCGAGAAGGGAACCCGCACCGAGCTGGCGACCGGATAATTGCTGCGGCGAAGTTTTTGGTCATGTCGAATCTTTTTGAAAGAATGGGGCATGGCGGTTTCACGCCGAAACTAGGGTCAGGACCTATTAAATTGGTTGCGAGGTCTGCCGAGGATTGATTCTATGGTGGCGGAGGTGTCGCCATGGATGACCTGCTGTTGCTGTCGGAGGCGCAGATGCGCCGGATCGAACCGTATTTTCCGTTGTCGCACGGTGTTGCGCGGGTCGATGATCGGCGTGTCCTGAGTGGCATCCTGTTCGTGATCCGCAACGGCTTGCGGTGGCGAGACGCACCTGCGGCTTATGGGCCGCCCAAGACGATCTACAATCGTTTCATCGGCTGGAGCCGGCTCGGCGTGTTCAACCGGATTTTCGCCGAACTGGCAGGAGGCAGCGATACTTCGGACCGACTGATGATCGATGCGACGCATCTCAAGGCACACCGTACCGCCGCCAGCCTGCTCAAAAAGGGGCTCTACCCCGATGTATCGGACGCAGTCGGGGTGGTCTGACCACCAAACTCCATGCCGTTTGCGATGGCAGCGGTCGGCCCATCCGCCTGGTGCTGACTGAAGGGCAGACCAGCGACTACAAAGGCGCTGCCATGCTGGTCGATACGCTGCCTCCAGCCAAAGCCATGCTCGCCGACAGGGGATATGACGCCGACTGGTTCCGCAAGGCGCTTGCCGAACGCGGCATCGCCCCCTGTATCCCCTCAAAGATCAATCGCAAGGTACAGATCTCACACGACCGAACGCTTTACCGCCAACGACACCGCATCGAGAACATGTTCGCACGTCTCAAGGATTGGAGGCGCATCCACACCTGGTACGATCGATGTGCTCACACTTTCCTATCCGCAATCGCTTTTGCTGCCAGCTTTATCTTCTGGCTCAATCAATGAGTCCTGACCCTAGTTGTAGCCGCAGAAATGATCGCTATCCCCATGGTGTTAGGGTTGGTCTGGGTCGCCGCGGTGTTCAGCGTGCTTAATGCGGCCATGCTAACACTGCGCATTATGGTGGAGAATCGAGGGCTAAATAAATTTCCCGATGGAACGGGCGCGCGTGCAAAAAGGCGCGCTCGTTAGTCCGTAATTTCGCTTTCAACATCGGTTAACACCGATAATATTGTGAGCTAGACTTCGGCCACCAATTAATGCGCCGGTCTAATTTCAGAGGCCAACAATTCTAATTCCGGCCAATATCCCATTATTTTATATGCAAAACCGTTACGCAGGCAATATTAGCCACACAGGCCGAGGTTCTGGTATCACCTCAGCGGTGGCCCTGCTCCTTCTGTCGGAATCTCATATCGCTTCCTAACGACACCTAGAGCCAAGATGGACAAAATCGCCCAGGCACCGCCCAATGACCAACCAGCCACGACATCTGAGGGGTAATGCACGCCTAAGTAGATGCGAGTGAGGCCGATGCAGAGCGACAGCACCAGCGCGACAGCGATAATCGCACGGCGCACGGTTGGGTCTTTGGACAGGTCGTATAGTATTACTCCCAGAACCAAATAGACGATGGCCGAGAGAGCCGAGTGTCCGCTTGGAAAGCTCGCGCTAACCATGTGCGCCACGCCCGGAATGTCCGGTCTTGGCCTATCGAAAACAAACTTCAGGATCGTACTCACAATAGCGCCGCTGGCAACTGAAGCAGCGAGCAGCATGGCAGTCGACCGCCTGTGAGACAACGTCAGAAACAGTACCGCGATTAGGACGACTAAGCTAAGGACGGGGACGCCACCAAGCGCGGTGACGTCACGCGCGGCTTCCGCCAGCCATGCAGGCCCAATGGGGTGGGCCAGGTCATTGGGCTGCCTTAGGGAGAGAAGGATGGCTTGGTCGAATGCGAAGGTGCTACCCTCCGACACTTCGTCTGCTAAAATCCCGAAACCACCAAGGAGCAGGGCGACCGCGCCAAAAGCAGGATATTGCCAGTGCTTCATATTGAGATACCCAATTGCCTTAAGGCCCGCCTAGATCGCCGTAAGGTAGAATAATGCGAAGTGACTTGTCATGTGTTCTGATGCAAAGCGGCAGCGGTCCCGCGACATCGCCGTCAACCTGCACCGCAGTGTTCCCATCCCCCTCTATTAGCACCCAGTCAGCGGATTTGAGGGTGGCCCCGGGAGCATTTCGCGCTTGGCCTATGGCAAGTGCAGAGAGCTGGCCAATGCGCGCTACTAAGCTCCCTGTCATCGAGAGCACGTGGAACTCGGATCGTCCCAAATCCGCTTTAGGCGCCAGCATTAAGCCTGCTGCGTAACGCCTTGCGCGAGTGACAATGACCCATTTTACCTCTCCATCGGAACGCTCAGTCTTAACCCGCACCGCGCCGTTGGCATTCATCAGGGCGGTTAGAGCGGGCCAGACCAGCCCGAGTCGACCCAATCTCCTTGCGCCGCGCTCTTCAAATAGTCTCACAGCGTCCGCGTCCAGTCCCACACCTACAACAAACAGAAATGGCCGCCCGTTTACCTCGCCTACCGGCATAGCACGTTCTGTCCCGTGCAAGATGAGATGCACTAGGTCGCTGGGGAAGCGTGGCACTCCGAGTTCCCTGGCGTAGACATCGGCGGTGCCAGTTGGGATGATGCCCAAGGGGGTGGAACTGCCGATAAGGCCCAGGGCAACAGCGTGCACGGTCCCATCCCCTCCCGCTGCGATGACGGCATCAAAGCGTTTGGTGCTGGCTGCAGAAGCAGCGGCCGTCGTCCCTTCGTCGGCGCTTCGTGTCTCGACAATATCAACGGCTGCCCCGGCTTCTTTAAGCAAGGCGATGCAAATTAGATACCTGCGCCTTGCCCCGCCACCGGCACGGGCGTTGTGTATGACCAGTAGCCTAGTTCTCGCGGCGACTATCATTGCGCACCAAGCCGAACAGACTGCACCAAAATCGGCTACGCGCTTGCTTTTGGTTCACCAAGTGCCTCGTTGCGAACTTAGAACTGCAATGCGCGATATCCATCCTCGATGTCCCTCATACACTGCCATCACCGAACCAACGAGACAGTCGCCGTCTATGGCACCCAACCTAAATCGGACTGAAACCTGATTTCTCAGGTATCGCCCTATCAGCGGCATTCCAATACCCATCATTCGGGCACGCCTCTTTCCAGAGGGGTCTAACTCAGAAAAATGCTTGGTCTCATATGTTGATATCGATGCCAATCGATCCACCTAAAACGCTTGTTCAGTAGGCAGAATATGTCTTAGCGGTCACGATTGTTTTTGGGAACTAGGTTGGATCAACCTCCAGCAGGCGCGACGACTTCGGCAGTCTTGTCGCACATGGATGGCCTCTGGAAAGAACCATCGGGCCTTCGGCGCCTAAGCTCCCAGGTCTCGCGCTGGCTGCTGTACAGTGTAGTGTCCCACGTTCAGCCCTTGCTGGCGTCGATCTTCTCGGACAGCCAAGTCTTGATGAGGGACTGATAGGGTACGTCGCGCCTGTTCGCGGCGACCTTGATCCGTTCAAGCAGCGCGTTCGGCAATCGCAACGAAATCGAGGTCGAGGACGGCTTAAGGTTCGGCAGCCGAACCCGCTCCGCCTTGCGCCAGTCGATGTGATCGGTGGAATCATGAGCCTCCCAGAAGGCTCGTTCTTCCGCCTCGGTTGCGAAAGCCGGAACCGGCTTAGGTGCTTTGCTCATAGTAACTGCGCTCCTTGCGGCTCATGTCGCGGGCCGAAATAACCCGTAATTTCGTTTCGCTATCCCGAAGCGTCAGGGTGATATGAAGCAGCCTTCCGTCATCGGTGCATCCGAGCGCGTGTATTCGCGCCTCGCCCGCGCTGTGCTTGGTATCGGGAACCGTCAGCAGCGGTTCGTTGAAAAACACCTGCTCGGCTTCGGCTTGGCTAACATCGTGTTTCTCGACGCTCTTGCGGGCATTCCCCGCGTCCCATTCAAAGCCGGTGATCCGTTGCCAGTCGATCATTGCTGTATATTGCCATAATATACAAAAACTTCAAGCCTTGTTAGCCGAGCCTCCAGGCGGCCTTGGTGTGATGTGCTTGAGAGGGATGGAAGCCGGGAAAAGCAATTGGGAAAAATCGGGTTCGCGGATCGCCCGAACCGGTGACGCTGCCGCTCAACCGCCGCCATCGCAGTCCCGGCCGCGTCGTCCTGCACAGGGCTAAAGGTGTTGATTGCCACTGAGAACTGACCCTCTGAGGGCGTAAATTTTCACTGAGATTTGACCCATGTTTTGATCGTTCCCAGGCTGTTTGCCGGGG